>CANRKB010000004.1 GCA_947631115.1 uncultured Clostridia bacterium | reverse complement strand
TAGCGGCTGATGTCGTTCAAAGTTATTAGCATCATATTTTTTTGAGAAAACTGTAACATATCATTGACAAACGTACACTATTTATATGATATTCGTGGAAGAAAGTCGGTTAGTTGCAACTAAATCAAAATGCACAAAAAAATAATACAAAATTTTTCTGAATTTAAAAAAATTGCTCTTGATTTTTTTTTAATTTATGTTAAAATATCTAATAGGATAGTATTTGCTGTCTGTTATTTTTTCAAGGAGGAAAAGAACTATGGCTTATCAGATTTCCGACGAGTGCATTTCCTGCGGTGTTTGCAAGGAAAATTGCCCTGCAGAAGCTATTTCCGAGGGCGATGGAAAGTATGTTATTGACGCTGACAAGTGCATCGACTGCGGCGCTTGCGAAAGCAACTGCCCCGTTGGCGCTCCCCAGGCTCAGTAATCCTGCTGTACAAAATATGTACATACAACAAAAAACCCCGTACTTATGTGCGGGGTTTTAGCCGTCGACCTTCGGTTGACTGCAGTATACGGTTGACAGCTTAGAGTATTAGGTAAAATGTGTACGCTTCGCGGATAATTTTAGATCGTTATCAAATTTAAACGCTTTCGGGCAGCCTTTACGGCAGAATATAAATCCCGTTCATTTGCCTTTCTATAACTCCCGTCAGCTCCAGCGCGGTAAGCGCGTTTATGGCGTTTTCATAGCTGAGTCCGCTCTTGTTGATAAGAGTTTCTATATCCGCTTCTTCCTTTGCTATTATCTCAGCCAGCATTTTTTCATCGCCCGATAAATTATCGGGTATTTCTTTCTTTTTTGTTTCCTTTGGCGCGTCGGATGCTCTTGATACGGGAGCTTCGGGGCTTATGGTCTTTATCTTTTCGATAACGTTTTTCTTATCGCTTTTGTCTTTTAACAGTCTGTCCGTTATGTCCGAAACATTGAACACGGGTACGGCGTTATGCTCGTAAAGTATCTTTACGCCGCCGTATTCCTTTAAGAAAATGTCGTGAGGAGGAATATAGAAAACCTCGCGTTTTTGCGCAAACGCAAGATTTGCAGTCACCAGCGCTCCGCTCTTCTCGCCCGCTTGTAAAACTATCGTTCCGAGCGACATTCCCGAAATAATTCTGTCGCGCGGACGGAAATAATATAAACTTGCATTGGTATACGGCAGCAGCTCGCTTACAAGAGCGCCGCCGTTTTTTATTATATCGTTTTTGATGTCTTTATCGCCCTTTGGATAATCCGCTAAGATCCCGCACGGAAGAATGGCAACGGACGGACCTTTCGCCTTTATGCACGCTTTGTGAACTGCGGTATCCAGTCCCACCGCAATTCCGCTTATCATAACGGCGCCAACCTTTGAAAGCGTGCTTGTAATATTTTCGGTAACATAAAGACTGTATTCGGACGGTCTTTTCGTCCCTACCGCCGAGATCGTGAGTTCGCTGTTCACTGCTCTTACATTGCCCTTTACAAACAGCACAATCGGCGGGTCGTCAATTTTCTTCAGCAAAGGAGGATAGTCGTCGCTGTCGAGCGGCAGAATATGTATATTGTTTTCCCTGCAGATGTTTAAAAGGCGCCGGACATTGCCGTTACGCGTTTCTTTAGCCCGCCTTTTTTCATTTCCCGAAAGAAAAGGGAGGTCGTTGTCGCGTATCATTCTTGACGCTTTTACAGCGTCGCCGCCGCACATGGAAAGAATTTCGATCGTTTTCGGATTGTTCGGCTGCATTACAAGCAATAACCATAACCAGACTTCTAATGGACTTTTCTGCGTAAGAACACCCCCTGTTGGCAATTGACAGTAGACAATGTACAGTGTACAGTAACACCCGAAAAGCGGTCGACCACCTTGTAGGTGGTTTTAAATGAAATGCGCATATTGTGGCGGATAGATTCGGATGGCTTTAAATCAACAGGCGCACAAAAGCCTTTAGATTTTAAAAACTCCCGATGAGAACGCGGGCATTGTAAGGTTAGAAAGATCCTGCTTCTCTCCTGTCAGCAGATTTTCCGCCGCGCCGCCCATGCCGTTAAAGGTAAAGGGCGAGCTGTCGGCGTTTATAACGGTTATAAGCGTTTCGCCGTCCGCCGAGCGCGAAAACGCATATTGCCTGTTTGTAAGCTGAATTTGCTTATAGTCGCCCATAGACGCGGCGGGGTGCTCTTTTTCTATCTCCGCAAGCTTTCCGATAAGCTCCGTAAGATCGCGGTGTCCGTCGTTTTTCATCTTTTCGGCATTAAACTCGGGACGCAGCGCGTCGTCGCCGCCTCCGCGCTTGTCGCCTTCTATCCCGAACTCGCTTCCGTAGTATACCGACGGTATTCCCGGCATCATAAACATAAGCGTATAAATAAGCGGGAGATGTTCTTTTGTTCTAAGGATAGTAGCGACCCTCGTTACATCATGGTTGTCAACGAATGTATAAAGGTGCTTTCCTCTGTAAAGACACCAGTTTTCCGAGCCGAACTGCCTGTTTATCGAATGTGCAATTTCAAACATATTCATGTCGTTAAAGCTGGAGAACAAGCCTTTATAGCACTCGTAGTTCGTAACGCTGTCGAGCATTTCGTCGTTCATCCACTGGTTATAATCGCCGTGGAGCGTTTCGCCAAGCAGGAAAAAGTCCTCCGAGAGCCACTTGCAGTGACCGCGAAGCTCCTTTAAAAAGTTCTTGTCAAGGCAATACGCCACGTCGAGCCTCAGTCCGTCTATCCCGAACTCGTTCTTCCAGAACGTTATAACGTCCTTGAGATACTGCTTTACTTCGGGATTGTAGAGGTTAAGTTTTACAAGCTCATAGTGTCCCTCCCAGCCCTCGTAATAGAACCCGTCGTTATACGGGCTGTTGCCCTCGCGCACATGGAACCAGTCTTTTTTATAACTTCCGAGCTTGTGTTCTCTCACGTCCATAAACTCCGTAAAGTCGCGTCCGACGTGATTGAAAACGCCGTCGAGAACTACCTTTATGCCGTTTTCATGGAGCGCCTCGCACACCTTTTTAAAGTCGTCGTTCGTTCCGAGACGGCGATCTACGGCCTTATAATCGATAGTGTCATACCCGTGAGCCACGCTTTCAAACACGGGTCCGAAATAAACCGCGTTACAGCCGAGCTCTTTTATATGAGGAATATCGTCTATGAGCTTCAATATTTTGTGAGTGGGCTCGCTCGTGCGGTCGTTCTGCCGCGGGCAGCCGAAATATCCTATCGGATAGATGTGATAGAATACAGCGCTTTCATACCATTTCATTTTGTGTATCTCCTTTTTGTTATTTGACTTTTTAATAATAAACAATACACTAAAATATTACCATATTTTAAGGATTTTGTCAAGCAGTTTTGTGTAAATTGACTAAAATAAAAAAATAAATTTAACTAAAAAGTACATTTTTATTCACACATCTTGAAAGAATGACGAGTTAATGTTATAATGATAATAGGTAAATAGCTTGTATAAAAACCTATATGTGTTTCTTTTCAAACGTTATTTCTTTCAATAACGCTCTCTTACCCCATCCCCCTGCCTTGCGGGGACTCCGTTCCCGTGACCCCTGTTGGCAGTGTACGCATTGTCCGCCTTATGGCGGATAACGCTGTAAGAAATTCGGGGAGCTTTTGGAAAATAAAGTTTTTTACTTTTAGAGTAAGAGGCTAGAATACTCACGAAAATCAAACAACCTTTCCTCTAAACCTCTTCTAACTTCTAACCTCTAGATGCGGGAGGCGGTCTTATGCCCGAAAACAATGAACTAACGGTATTCATAATACTTTCGTCTGTCGTTTTGGCTCTTGTCGCGGCAGTTATAATACTGTTTGTTTTTTTCAACCACATAAGACGCCGCGACAGTGATGTCGATAAACTTACGGGCGGAAAAACCAAAAGCCGTTTTTTTGCAGACTGCGAAAATGCGCTTAGAAAACTGCCCCCCGAAAAGTGGGAAATGGCAGTTATTGATATTGACAGGTTCAAGCTTTTAAACGACCGTTTCGGCTATGAAGAGGGCGACAGGATACTTTCGCGGCTTCATAATACCATAGCGGACTGCCTTAAACCTAAAGAGGATTCTGCGAGAATATCCGAGGACAATTTCGCCATACTTATGGAAAAAGCCCCGAACAACGAAGTAGAAGACCGTCTGAAGAGTATCTTTTCCGAGTTTGAGCGCAGAAATTCTCTCTTCGGAAAATACCCCATGACATTCAGCGCGGGGGTCTGCCGACTGGGCGACTGCAAAGACGAAAGCGGAAAAGTGGATATAGCGGTTGCGGTGGATCGCTGCAAGCTTGCGAAGAAGACGGTGAAGAATTTACATTCGAGTCAGGTCGCGTTTTACGACGGAAAGATACGCGACACCTCGATACGTGAAAAAGATATTGAAAACGCGATGCCGCGCGCGCTTGAACATAGGGAGTTTTTGTGTTATCTTCAGCCGAAATACGACACCGAGCGCGGAAAGGTCTGCGGAGCGGAAGCTCTTATACGCTGGGACAGCAAAGAATTCGGATTTATGCTACCGGGAAGTTTTATTCCTATCGCTGAAAAGAACGGGTTTGTAGTTGAGCTTGATTTCTTTATTCTCGAAGAAGTCTGCAAGCTCATGAGAAAATGGCTTGACTGCGGAATTACTCCCGTTATCATTTCCGTAAATCAGTCGAGGCTGCATATAAACGACGACAATTATATCTGGCGGCTGAGGGAAATAGTTGATAAATATGATATACCTTACGGGTATATAGAGCTGGAAGTTACGGAGAGCGTTTTCACGGACGACACGGAGCGCATGCTGAGAGTATTGCACAAGCTCCACGAGCTGGGCTTTAAGCTGTCTATAGACGATTTCGGAACGGGATATTCCTCGCTGAATATCTTAAAGGACATTCCCGCGGACGTTCTGAAGATTGACAGAGAATTCTTTAACGGCACCGTAAATTCTTCGCGCGGAAGAGCGGTTATTTCGTCGGTCGTTGACCTTGCGAAAAACCTTGACATGAACGTTATTTCCGAGGGCATTGAAACGAAGGATCAGATCGAGTTTTTAAGAAAGATACACTGCGAAATGGTGCAGGGGTTCTATTTCGCGAAGCCCATGTCCATAACCGAATTTGAAGAACACTGGGAAAACGACCGCAGCAAGCCCGATGATAATTCTCAGACCGATACGGAACCGACCGCCGTTCCGACTGAGGCATAACTTTGGAGATAAGAGATTAGAGGTAAGAGGTAAGCTTTTAGAAGCTAGAGGCTGGAAGCAAGAGGCTAGAGTTTAAACTCTAGCCTCTTGCTTCTTCTTTGTGACAATCAAAAAACTTTTTCTCTCTAATGCTACCCGAAATTCTTACCTCTTACTTCTAACCTCTAACTTCTAGAAGCAGGGGCGTGGTGGCGGCAGCCCCCACATCTTTTCCCCTTCCCCTTCGGGGAAGGGGGTCAGGGGGTTAGGGCGAAATAACGTTATTGAGAGGAATATCGTTTGACAAAAACCACAAATAGGATTTTATACGAAACGGATTCTTTGCGTTTACCGCCAAAGAATCCGTTTTTTCAATGTCAAGAGGTATTATATACAAATTATTGTCCTTGAAAATATACAATTTGTCCGTATAACTTTTCAACGTTATCAACAATGTTTTCAACACGAAAAACAGCAATTTGTCCAGCGTCAGACGTTTTTCGTTGAAAACCGCATATAAATTACGTGTTTTTGGCAGTTATCAACAGAAAATACAGTTGAAACTGTTGAAAATTAACGCCTTTTTTAAACTATACGTTATATCTTTAATCGCATTTCATTGAGTATTTCTGCATAGCGTTTTATCTTCCCGGGAGAGATATTCTTTTCCGATTTGTAGTTTGCAAGGAAGTTCTGAAGTTCTTTCGAGCCTTGACAGACATAATCGTTCTCGCGCAAGCTGAGTTTAAGCCTTACGTTTTCGTTTGAGAAATAAAGAACGGTATCTATCCAGACGTCCTCTCCCGCGGCATTGAAAATGCTCTTTACAATGTCGCGCTGTCGGCGCATTTGCTTTATGGGGTTTTCCATTTCGGTAGTGGTGGTTTTTCCGTTGGCGTAATACTTTGACTGCGTCCATTTTTCGGAGCGCCAGCTTCCCGAAATAGAACCCGAGTGGTTCTTTGCTTCTATTATGACAATGCCCTTTTCGCCCACTATAAGCGCGTCGGCTTCGGAGCGCCCGCCCTTATAGCGAATGGGCAGATTGACAAAAATAATACAGTTCGAGCTTATTTTCTTTACCAGTTTATAAAGCTGTTTTTCTCCCCTGCGCCCGCTGTTGAGGATATTATAGCGACGCGCGGTTATCATATACGCGCCGTTGCAAAGGAAGATAAGAATTATGGTTATTATCGCAAAGACCTTGTGTTCGTAGAGCCTAAACATTACAAACGCAATGAGCATAAGCACCGGCATAACTCCGAGAATAACCTGCGCTACAAGAAGTCCTACTATTTTTCTGTTGTTTGTATTTCTACAGCGAATGACGTTCTTCACTAATTCACCTCATACGTTGAACCTGAACAGCGTAACGTCGCCGTCCTGCATAACATAGTCCTTTCCCTCGAGCCTGATAAGACCTTTTTCTTTTGCTGCAGCCATAGACCCGCACGCCATAAGGTCGTCAAACCCTACTATCTCCGCTCTGATAAAGCCTTTTTCAAAGTCAGTGTGGATTTTTCCCGCCGCCTGAGGAGCTTTCGTGCCTTTGGTTATGGTCCAGGCGCGGACTTCGGGCGTTCCCGCTGTCAAAAACGAAATAAGCCCCAGAAGCCTGTAACCCGTTTTTATAATTCTCGCAAGACCCGAGCTTTCGAGGTTCATATCCGCCAGAAACAGCTCTTTTTCCTCGTCCGAAAGGTCGGCGATTTCCGCTTCCGTCTGCGCGCAGATAGGGAGAACTTCGGCGTGTTCTTCTTTGGCAATTTCCGCTACGGCGTTATATTGCTCGTTATTTTCAACTCCGTTTTTAAAATCCTTTTCCGAGAGATTAGCGGCGTAGATAACGGGTTTATTTGAAAGCAGCGGCGTATCGCGGAGCATTTCGCGCTCTTCGTCGGTATAGTCATAGCTTCTCGCGGACTTTCCGTTTTCAAGATGAGCTTTCAGACTTTCAAAGAAATCCACTTCCTTTTGGAGCGACTTATCGCCTTTCATTGCCTTTTTCGCGCGGTCAATTCTCCTGTCGAGAATTTCAAGGTCGGAGAAGATAAGCTCGAGATTTATCGTTTCAATATCGCGCTTCGCGCCTATCTTTCCGTCAACGTGGATTATGTTGTCGTCCTCAAAACAGCGCACAACGTGAACAATCGCGTCCACTTCGCGTATATTCGACAAGAACTTGTTTCCTAAGCCCTCGCCCTTAGACGCGCCCTTTACAAGTCCCGCAATATCGACAAATTCGAGCGTTGCGGGCGTGAATTTCTCGGGGTGATACATTTCGGCAAGCTTGTCAAGTCTTTCGTCCGGCACGCTTACAATTCCGACATTCGGCTCTATCGTGCAGAAAGGATAGTTTGCGGATTGTGCGCCCGCATTTGTAAGAGCGTTAAAAAGTGTGCTCTTGCCGACATTCGGAAGACCTACCATTCCTAATTTCATTTATTTTTCCTCGCTTTTCAGAAATAAAAAAGTTACTACTATTATAACATTCTGCGGGAAATTTTTCAAGTAGTATTTTTGCATTGACAAGGAATTTCTTGAACCGCTTGTATTTTTTAGATAATTATTAACAACGTCCTGACAAAATAAGGGCTTAAGTATAATGCAAATATGCTGTAATGAAAGAAGCCGATACTCCAAAAGGAATATCGGCATAGTTTGTTTAAAAACCTATTTGTGGTTCTTTTCAAACGTTGTTTTTCTAAATCACGTTTACTCGCCCCAATCCCTACCCCCTTCCCCTTCGGGGAAGGGGGAGTTCGGGGCGCGGCGCGCCCTGCGACCCGCCTCGCGGGGGCTTCGTCCCCGCAGCCCCTGTTGGCAGTATACGCATTGTCTGCCTTTGATGAATAACCATACAACGCTAATTAGACTATATATACAGACTGTATTGCCGATATTCCGCAAGGAATATCGGCAATTTTTTATTAAACGTCGGTCGAACTTTATTTGCGGTTTTTAGCGCCCTTTTTCAACACTATGACAAGCACGACAACAATTATTACAACTAATAAAATTCCCCCGCCAACATACAAAAGTATGTTTCCCGGTTTATTTTCTTCCTCCGCAGTTGTTTGCGAGGTTTCTTCCGATGTTTCGGAAGTTGAGGACTGCTCTTCGGAGATTGATGTTTCGGACGACTCTGTCTCGGACGACTCTGTCTCGGACGACTCTGTCTCGGACGATTCCGTATCGGACGACTCCGTATCGGACGACTCTGTCTCGGACGATTCCGTATCGGACGACTCCGTATCGGACGACTCCGTTTCGGTAACGGTGGTTTCCTCGGCGAGCGGCTCTATGTGATCCATAAAGTCCGCCTTTTCGTCAACGCCCACCATCGTCCTGTACAGCCCGAACTGCCGACAGTCCCATTCCGGCCCGTAATTCACCGACATGGTCCAGATATGCTGAGACTTGTGAAAACCGTAGCAGTATTCAGCCGCTTCTCTTGCCGTCATTCCGCCAAAGCTGTCCAAAGTCCTTTCCCAGTCCATTGTGATGGCGTTTTCTTTCCAGAAATGAAGATAGGTCTTCGGCACGTTCCAGACTCCGTATTTTTCCGCCGAAGCAGGGAACTGTTCGGGGTCGTATGAGATCCTTACTGCGTCCATAACTATGCTTGCCGCCATTTGATGTGCGCCGTGACCGTATTCTCCGTCCTTGTCATGAGTGATTATGACCGACGGCTTGAACCGCCTTATCTGCTCGATAAACCAGTCCAGCACGCTGTTGTAATCGTAAAGGTTTTTAGCTTCTTCCAGCGACCATATCGGACTAAAGGGAATATCCGGAATTATGCCGATAACAGGATAATTCTTCACTCCCGCAGCCCATAACCCGTCGAGAAGCTCGTGCGGGCGGGGCTGTTCCTGATAGTGCGTGGTCATATACGCCACCTGCACTTTCAGTCCAAGCTCTTTCGCATAATATGGGATAGTCCCTCCGAACATCAGATATTCATCATCCGCATGAGCGGAAAGTATCAGCATATCCGCCTGTTTGCAAGGCTCTTCCCACTGCTGAACGAAATCGGGGAAATCGGTGTTTTCAAAAACGTAAACGTCGCAGATACTTCCGCCCTCGGGGCAGTTTATCGTAAACTCATTCTTAGTTTCTTTAAAAACTATCAGCTTGTGCAGCATCTCTCCGTCAAAGGAAAAGCTTTCCTCTCCCGCAGAAACGGTATAATCGGCGGGGTTTTCGTACCATATGATATAAGCCGCCTTTATGGGAGATCCGCATTTTACTGTCAAGGACAGATTATCGCTTTTATAGACCGTACCGTATTCCCCGTCGGTAATCTTAGCCGCCTGTTCAGCTGTAAGATCGGGGAACTCCGCTTTTATTTCTTCAGCTCCTGCGGTCATTCTGCCGAAAAATAAGACCGCGCCTAACAGCCCGAAAAATAAGAGTAATTTTTTCATTGTATTTTCCTCGCCATTCAGTAATAAACACACACTTTATTATAACATTCTGCGGGGATTTTTTCAAGTAGTATTTTTGCATTGACAAGGAATTTCTTGAACAGCTTATGTTTCTTTGAAATTATTAAAAATGACTTGACAAAATAAGATAATTGACGTATAATATAAGTACACTGTAAATATAATTTAAATATATTGTAATTAAAGGAGCTGATATTATGGCAACAACAAGCGTTACAATGCGCATGGACTGCGACGATAAAGCAAAAGTGGAGAAGATTTTCAGCGCACTGGGGCTTAATATGTCAACTGCGTTCAATATGTTCATAAAGCAAACCATACGCTGCGAGGGCATACCGTTTGAAGTTACGCTCCGCGAAAATGATTATTTCTACAGCCCCGCATATCTTGCTCACCTAAAACATTCAATTGAACAGCTGAAATCCGGGAAAATTTCAGCGCACAAACTTATTGAAAATGACGATAATGATGAATAACAAAAAGCTCCGCGTTTCAGCGGAGCTTTTTAGTTTATTTATTTGGCAGTTTTCTTTTTCTTTTCCTGCCACCATATCCACAACGGACCTGCGAGGCAGAGCGACGAGTAAAATCCTACGAGCATACCGAATGCAAGCGGGATTGAGAACGTCAGAATTGAAGTTACGCCCAAAATCGTGCAGACGATCGAAATTGAAAGCATTGCGGTTACGGTTGTTGCCGTAGTAATTATCGAGCGGCTTAACATCTGATTTATCGAGAGATTTACAAGCTCGCGGTCGGATACCTTTCCGCCGAGCCTTGCGCGGTTTTCACGCAGACGGTCGTAAACGATGATCGTGTTGTTGATCGAATAACCGAGCAGCGTCAGAATTACCGCCATAAAGTTTGAATCGAGCGACATTCCCGCGAAAACGTATACCGCATATGTCAGCGCCACGTCGTGGAGCAGGCAGATAATTGCGATAAGACCCGCGCTCCAGCCGCCTATCTTCTTAAATCTGAAGGCTATATAAACTACCAGCAGCACAAACGCTACAACTACCGCGATAAGGCAGCTTATAAAGAACTGCGAGCCTGCCGAAGCGGAAACGTTCGTTGTGTCAAGGTTTACTATATTGTTGTCGGGATAGCTTTTTACAAGCTCTTCAGAAACTTTCTGAAGCATTGCGTCGTCCATTTTTTCATCAGCCGCGAACGAGATCGAAATCGTGCTTCTGCTGTCGGTAAAGCTTGTTCCCGTTGTAACGGTAGCTCTCGGAGTACCCAGAGCCTCGACCGTTGATCTTATAGCGTTTGTATCAACGCTTCCCTCGTATGAATAAGTGACTATAGTACCGCCCTTAAAGCGTATGTCTACATTTACTCCGAGTACAAATGTGAATATAACGGTAAGCGCTATTGCACAGGCGGAGATGATAACGAATATCTTGCGCTTGCTTACAAAGTCGGCGTTTGTCTTTGCCTTTACTTCAATGCTTGCAGCGGTTTCTTTGCCCTTTTCAACGTCAGCCGCTTCGCTGCTTGAAACGCCGTAGAACGACGGTTTTCTGAAGCACTTGAATTTTGAAAGCGAAATTGTCATAAGTCTTGTCGCCCAGCACGCCATAATGAAGTTCATTATAACGCCCGCAAGCAGCGTATAGCCGAACGAATAAACCGTGCCTTCCGTAGACGCTCCGAACCATGTTCCGAACACTGCCATAAGGATTACCGCTACGATTATAACCGTGAGGTTTGAGTCGAGAATTGCCGTAAATCCTCTTGCGAAGCCGTTTTTAAGCGCGCCGTCTATGGTTCTTCCCGCTTTAAGTTCTTCTTTGATACGTTCCGCGGAAATTACGTTTGCGTCAACGCCCATTCCTATTGACAGGATAATACCGGCTATACCCGGGAGCGTAAGCGAAGAAGCGTCGTTAAATCCGAAGAATCCCGTAATTGCCGCGAACATTCCCGCTACCTGACCCGTAAGCGCGATTACCGCGACAAAGCCGGGCAGTCTGTAGTAGACTATCATGAATATCGCGATAAGGATAAACGCTATAAGTCCCGCGAGCGCCATTGCGTCCCTTGCGCCGATACCGAGTATGGGCGAAATCGTCGAAAGGCTTTCGACTTCGAGCTTAAAGGGCAGCGCGCCGCCGTTTATCTTATTTGCAAGATCGGTCGCTTCTTCGGCTGTAAACGTACCCGAAATGACTGCTTGTCCGTTTGAAATTACCGAGTTTACCGTGGGATAGGAAATGCAGATGTCGTCCATCCAGATTGAAATGGTGTCGCCTTTGAGCTTTTCGGTAGCTTCGGCGAATTTCTGAGTTCCGCTGTCCTTAAACTTCAGCTGTACTACATACTCGTCGTTTTCGCTGTCGTATCCCGCAGACGCGCTTTCAACGTCCGCGCCCGAAAGAATGACGTTCTTTGTATCTCCCGAGGGCAGACCGTCGCTGTCGACTTCATGCTTTTCGCGGAATGTCAGAAGCGCCGTTTCGCCTATTTCCTCAACCGCTTTCTGCGGGTCGAAAGAGGTGTCGTCGCTCTGCCACGGGAACTGTACTATAATTCCGTTTGTCGCGGCGTCCACATAAACTTCATAGTCGTTTATGTTTTTATCTACCAGACGCATTTCGATTATAGACTTCGCGGAATTCAGGTCGTCCTCGGTCACGGGATTATTTTTGGCATAATCCTCCGGCACGCCGAACGTAACGTTTACGCCTCCGCGTATATCTATTCCCCAGCGAATATCGTCAATTCCCCATACATACGATGTCTTTATATCGCCGTAATAGGTTTTTATACCTATTGTAGAAAGCAATGTAAAAGCAACAATGAGAAAGAACACGATAAAAAACACGGGCTTTGTTATCCTGCTTTTCAATATTTTCACTCCGTTTCAGAAAATTTTACGTCTTTTAATTATCGTGAAAAGTTGCAAATTTGATTCAACAATTTTCGCCAAAAAGGCAAACTTTTCAAACAAGCTATATTATTATAACACAAATCGTCAAAATAGTCAAGACCTATTTTTTATTGTTTTGTCTTAGTTTAAGTTCTGCCGTTCCGTATCCCAGACCTATTCCGAGGAGCGTAACGCCGAAGCCGATGAACAAGATAGTTCTTATCATGGCGTCCTCTTGTATAAAGTCGAACAAGAACAGCTTTACCGAAACAAGAAGCGCCAGCGCAAGTCCGAAGCGTCTAAGCAGGGCGTTCAGCTTTTTAAACCCTATAAAGATCCAGACCGCCGCGGTAAGTATGTAAATTATGCTTATGATATAGCTTGTAAATCTGACGAAATTGTTTGTCCCGAGAATTGTCGTAAGCGTCATGACTCCGTATAGCGAAACTACAAGTCCGACTGCTTTTGCAAATTTGGGAGCTTTTTCGCTTATCTGCTTTGTAATATCCAGAACGGCAAGCACCGAAACAACATTTACCGCTATGGTTATGGCTATCAACAGCCCGTCGAGCATTATTTCGTTTCTGTTTGCCGATGAGCGGATCATGTTCGCAGCTCCCAGAAACAACAGCCCCACGCCGTAAAACGACAATGACGCGGGCATACCGGCTTCTTCGAGAGATCTCATCTTTCCCGCTGTAAATCCCAGGATTTGCCAAAGGCAAGCGCAGACCAGTATCACAACAAGCGATACAAATCCCCTGTTCATTCCCGTACCCATAAGCGTGCGGAACATATCGTTATAAGCTATAACGCTCAGAAGAATTCCCGTATTGAGAAGCGCAAAGCAGGCATAGACCTTGAACATTATACCGTCGGTATTCTTTCTTGCGATGTAGAATATCATTATTCCGAGCCAGACGGCTATATTCACGATATACATTATCGTATTTTCGAGATAGTTAACTTTGTTTCCGAAAATAACGTAGAAGCGGTTTATTCCCAGTTGTATAAAGAAATCTACTTCTGCTATTCCCAGAAGCACATATCCCCAGACTTTAAGCATATTCCTTTCGATAAGAACTCCGACGATAAGAACCGCCGCCGCAAGGCCGTGAATAGCATAATAATTAGCCTCGCCTGTTAAAAGCGTAATGACGGAGAACGCCGCCGTCGCAAGCAGAAGATTTATAAACACATTCGACGCCATGCATCGTGAAGAAAACTTCAGCGAGAATCCTATAACGCAGACAAGGTAGATAAGCGCCAAAACTATCATTGCGACAAGGTCGACGGTTTTTCCGAATATGAAATAAAGATTTGCGTTTGCAAAGTATACCAGAAAAGCCTGCGTTATTATTACAACGGCAATTTCCGAAGCCGAAAGCGCTCCGTCGCAGTGAGCGCCGTTTAAAAGCGCGCCGCTTGCGTATATAAATCCCGCGCATAATACAAACAGTATCATTATAATTGCGGGCATTTTAAGCTCGTCGCGCATAGTCCCGTAAAACAGCGTCGAAACCATCATGGCTTCAAAGCATATAAGCGCCGCGCCCGCGACATTGAGCGGTCTGTAGTTTTTGTTATAAGCCGTGACAGCCGCCGCGGCATGCTCTGCGATTAGACAGCAAAGGCAGATGCAAGCCGAAAAGTTTGAATCTATGGCGTATATGGGCAGCAAGCCGCAGAAAAGCGCAACGAAAGTGAGCGGCATTGACTTATAGCGGTTCGCCAGGAAAAATCCTACCGCCGCCGCGAACAATCCCACAAACTGCGCGGCTCCGCCGCCGAATACCTGAAAGCCGAACTTTCCTATAAGCGCCGAGATGAAAAGTTCTGCCACGCCTCCGTAGATAAGCGCGTTTGCGAATATGACCGAGCCTTTTCTGTAGAATATCTCGCCCGCTATAAGCATTATAATGCCCACAAAAATAACCAGCGCCATTCTCACCCCGCCGCTCAGATAATAACCCGAAGTCGCGGAAAATGCTATAACGCCTATGATTATAAATATGACGCCTATTTTACTCAACAGATTCAGTCCAACGAACATTTCGCCGCTTGAAACCGAATTTTGCTGTCGGTCGTTACGATCGTTCATAAATTATCCTTTCTAAATACAGTAGAAAAACGTTTTCGGGAGCCTTAAAAAATACCCCATAATAATTATATCACAAATCTGCGATAATTGCAAGTATAATTATTAAGACAGGCATATATAAATATTTTGGGGAAATAATTTTCTTATACTGATTAAGAGGTGCGATATGAAGAAGATAAAAAGAACGGCTTGTTTTTTACTTTGTGCGTTTATGATGATTGCGGTCGTTATTCCGCGAAGTTCGGCTTATGCCGAAACAAGCGGCGGAGCGGAAGCCGAGATACTTTTCGAGGCGAACACGGGGCAAGTTATCTACTCGAAAAATCCCGACAAAAAACTTCCCATGGCTTCCATAACCAAGACAATGACGCTTTTGCTGGTAGCTGAAGCGATAAACAGAGGAGAAATGTCGCTGGACGAAAAAGTAAAAGCCTCCGTAAACGCCTCCGACGCAGACGGCTCTGTCATCTGGCTGAGAGCGGGAGAGGAAATGTCCGCGGCGGAGCTTATAGAAGCGGTTGTCGTAAGCTCGGCAAACGACGCGTGCATTGCCCTTGCTGAGCATATCGCGGGGAGCGAAGCGGCGTTTGTGAAAATGATGAACGAAAGAGCAAAAGAGCTGGGTCTTAAAAACACCAGATATACAAACTGCGTGGGATATGACGAAAGCGGACATTATTCGACGGCGCGGGATATTGCGGTAATTACCGCCGAGCTTATGAACTGCGAGGTTTTGAGGAGTTATTGGCTTATATGGCTGGACTATCTTCGCGGAGGAGAAACCCAGCTTGTAAACACAAACAAGCTCGTAAGGTATTATAACGGCATTGTCGGCGGGAAAACGGGAACAACGGACAACGCGGGATATTGTCTGTCGGTATGCGCCGACAGGAAAGATATGCGGTATATAGCCGTCGCGCTCGGGTGCGACAGCGACGATGAGCGCTTTGACAGGTGCGAGGAGCTTTTGGACTACGGTTTTGACAACTATCAGAAATTCACTCCCGAAGAGGACGCCTCAAAGCTTTTGCCGATAAAGGTCGTGCGCGGAGCAAAATCGGAGATAGTTCCCATAATAGAACAGCAGGGCGTTGAATGTGTTATACCGAAAGGCAGCGCAGGCAAAGTCGGATATGAATACACGTTTGTAGAGCAGGTCGAAGCTCCCGTTGAAAAAGGTCAGTTTCTGGGAGAATATCTCGTGACGCTCGACGGCGCGGCGGTTTTCCGTTCAGACATCATTGCAAACGAGGATATACCGAGAATGGACTTCGGGCGGTGTTTGGGGCTTATATTGAGCGAGATTATTTCAATGTAACAGCTCCTGTGTAGCCGCTATTATGTAGTTGCATTTCCGGGGAACTCCCCGCTCAAAACTTCTTTTAGGATTGCCGCTTTAAAAACACGTTTTTTAAAACGGCAATGCGGGGAAAACCCCTGCTAGAGGTTAGAGGTTAGACGTAAGGGGTAAGAATTTTGGGGAGCTTTTGAGAGATAAAGTTTTTTGATTGTCATAAAGAAGAAGCTAGAGGCTAGAATTTGTTTTGAGCGGAAAACAACTTTTCCTTTCAAACTCTAGCCTCTTGCTTCTAACCTCTTGCCTCTAATTGCACTTTCTTCACAAATTGGGAAAGCAAGTCGGACATTTTCACCTCTTGTACCTTTGCTTCTCCCGCGCCTTTTCCCGAAGCTCCGACAAAAAACTCGCCGAACTCTATCGCCGCCGTATCGGGAACGCTGTCTGCGGGAATAGTTCTCATGTCCCGCGTTATGCCTATGCCGAGGCGTTTTAAAAACGCCTCTTTCTTTACCCATATCCGCAGAAAATCTTCGGTCGACGTTATTCCCCGGCGTTCTTTATCCGAAAGCGCGCGCTCGTATATCCGCTCGTTTACTTCTCTTTCGCGGCTCTCAATATCGACGCCTATTTCCTTTTCTTCCGAAAAAGCGACGGCTATCGCGCCTTTGGTATGCGACAGTGAAAAGAACAGCCCGCCGTCCTTTAAATACGGCTTTCCGTAGCTTCCCTTTGCAAACGACAGCTTTTTCATCGGCGTGCCTGTCCGCTTTTCAATTTCCTTGAGCAATAACAGCCTCGACAAAAGCGCGTTTATCCTGTCGGTATCTCCCGCTTTTTTCATAACAGCCTTTCTTCTCGCTCCGTCAAGACAGCCGAGATACCCCGATATTTCTTCCCATGTAGTGTTTCCCGTCTTTAAAACCAGAATTTCCATATTCTACCTCTTTATTTACATTTCAACCTTTATCTCATTTACATCTTTGAGAATATCCGCGGGTATATAATTTCCCGAAAGCTTTTCGCCGTTTATTGTTACGGTCTTTACTCCGTGCTGCGAGCCGCCCAGGTTTGATACCTTTATATCAAGGAGCTTTCCGCGAAAACGCTTTTTCATTGAAAACTCTTTCCATTCGCCCGGTATCGACGGGTCTATCTTTATCCCGTTTGCGCTTGGTATAAGTCCTAAAATTCCCTCTACAGTTCCCACCATAACGGTAGAAGCCGTTCCCGTAAGCCAGTGAACGTGCGCTCTGCCCGCAAACGCGCTGTCCTTGCCCTCGACAAACTGCCCGTATACATAAGGCTCGAGAACGCGCTTTTCGGCAATATTGTTATAAGTCGCGGGAGAAGCCTCTTTCCAGTATTTATAGGCGTTGTTTCCTCTGCCGAGCTTTGCTTCCGCGAGTATGAGCCAGCCCTGCGGCTGTGAGAAAATGCCCGCGTTTTCCTTTACGCATATGTTGTAGCAGTGCATAAGCGCGCCTTCAAACGCATGATCGACATACGGCGGATACATGACCATTGCGCCGTATGGGGTGTTAAGCTCGCGTTCGACGCTGTCAAGCGCCTTTTCTCCGCGTTCCTTTCCCGCAAATCCCGAAATGACCGCCCAGCTTTGCGGATTGAGCCACATAGAAGCCTCGGGGTCGGTATGCTGTCCGATAATTTCGCCGGTTTCGCGGTAGCCGCGGATAAACCTGTCGCCGTCCCAGCAGTTGTCGAGTATCCCGCTTAAACGCCCGTTTATCTCGTCAAGGTATTTTATATATTCCCCATCGTTTTCAAGCTCCGCAAACTCGCGCATTATCTTTATCGCATACACGAGCTGAAACGCCACAAACGTGCTTTCGCCCTTTTTTCCGAGCCTCAAACAGTCGTTCCAGTCGGCGTGAAGTCCCGCGGGCATTCCGTGAGCGCCGAGGTTGTTCATTGAAAAGCCTATCGCGCGCTTTAAATGCTCGTATACCGAGCCTTTCTCGCCGTTGTTCGCGAAAAGAATTTCCTCATCAAGAAACGCTCTGTCGCCGCTCTCGCCGATGTATTTGTACACGGTAGGAAACAGCCATAACGCGTCGTCCGCGCGGTAGGACGGGTGTCCCGTTTCGCGGACATAGCTTTCGTCGTCGGGAGTGTTTTCTTTTCCCGCTTTGTGGGTGTATTTAACGAGCGGAAGCCCCGCGCCGTTTGTGACCTGCGCCGAGAGCATAAACTTTATCTGCTCTTTCGCCTTTTCGGGCGCTAAGTGGATAACGCCCTGAATATCCTGAACGGTGTCGCGGTAGCCATAGCCGTTTCTCAGTCCGCAGTAAATAAACGAAGCCGCTCTCGACCATGTAAACGTTATAAAACAGTTGTAGCTGTTCCAGACATTCACCATATTGTTGAAATCATCATCGGGAGTTTTTACAACGAGGTTTTCTAGCTTTTCGTGCCAGTAGGTTTTAAGCTCGGAAATTTCCCGCTCTACAGCGCCTTTTTCGGCATATCCCGCGATAATCTCCTTCGCTTTGTCCTCGTCTTTCTGTCCGAGAACGTAGACGATCTCACGCGTTTCTCCCGCTTTAAGCTCAATATCGCTCTGCAATGCCCCGACCGAGTTTCCGCAGAAATTAAGCTCGTTTGAAAGCCCGTCTTCAATACCCTTGGGATTTGAATAATTTCTGTAATTTCCGAGGAATTTTTCCCTGTCGCCGCAGTATGCCGAAACTTCCGCGCCCGAAACGCCGAAAAACCTCGATATGCCGCCCTCTGTTTCATTTTCGCGCTGGAGAATGAAGTTGCCCTTGAAATAAGTGTGAGTGATAAACAGCGTGTACTGGAGATTTACGCCGTCCTGCTCGTAGTTGTTGTCGTTTACAAATTCGCATACGCCAGTAACGGACAGCTTTCGCGGCTTTTCGTCATTGTTCGTTATCTTTAAAGCCCACACTTCGTAGGTCTTGTTCTGCGGAACATAATAGCTCGTTTCGGTCTTTATATTGTCATACTCCGAAGAAATGACGGTATAGCCCGTTCCGTGGCGGCACTCGCTTTTATAGCGCTCAAGGCTTTTGCAAACGGGCGACCAAGAGCCGCTCCAGTATTCTCCGCTTTCGCGGTCTTTGATGTAGATATAGCGCCCGGGCTTGTCGTTTGACATGGTGTTAAAGCGCTGGCGCAGTATCCTGCCGTTTGCGCCGCTTTTCTCAAAGCTGTAGCCGTCGGCGTTGTTCGAGATCATCGCGCCGTATTCGGGAGAACCGAGATAGTTTACCCATGCCGCGGGGGTGTCGGGTTTTGTGATGACATATTCCTTGTTCTGCTCGTCAAAGTGACCGTAGTTCATAGCTTTATCTCCTTGTTTTCAAATTCATCTTTTAATATCGCGTATGACGCGAAATCGGAAAAAACAGGCTCTCCGAGGCTGTCCTTGCGAAAAGCCGCGCTTTTCTTAAAAACTCCCTCTCGGCGCATACCCGCGCGCTCAAGAAGATCTACAGAGCGCGTGTTTTTTATATCGACCTCGGCAATTATCCTGCGGACGTTCATATTTTCAAACGCATAGCGAAACATTCCTTTTACCGATTCAAGCGCATAGCCTTTGCCCCAGTATGACCTGTTGAAAGTATATCCTATCTCATAAGCCCCGAAAAAATCCTTGTCCTCGAAAAAGAGCTTTCCGATAAGAAAGTTGTTTTCTTTGAGAACGACCGCGAAAAACAGCTCGTCCTGCGCGAGCTTTGCGGCTTCGGCGAGAGCCTTTTCCCGCGGGAAAACTCCCGACGGCTCAAAATAACATACCTCGGGGTCGGTAAGTATCTGCGCAAATTCTTCGCTGTCCGACGGACTGAACCGCCTTATTACGAGCCGTTTCGTTTCAAATATAAACTGTTCCATTTTTCCTCTCCGATTTTTTATACAATCTGCCTTTAATATAATTATACCGCATTTCCGAAAATAAACAAGGGCGGTAATTTATACAAATTATCCCTCTAAAAATTGTGCATAATGACATCTCGCAAAAAGCTATTGTAATTCTCCGCAAATTGTAGTATAATGTTTATGTAAATTTATTGCGAAAGGAATTATTAAAATGAACATACTTATAGTCGGCGGCGGCGGCCGCGAACACGCGATCGCTTACGCGCTTAAAAAATCACCGAAAGTTGAAAAACTCTACTGCGCTCCGGGAAACGCAGGTATTTCGAAAATTGCGGAGTGCTTTCCCGTAAAGGCGACGGATATTGACGGGATAGTCGAGCTTGCAAAAAAGCTGAATCCCGATTATGTCTTTGTTGCGCCCGACGACCCGCTTGTAATGGGAATGGTGGATAAGCTGAACGAAGCGGGATTCAAGACCTTCGGTCCTCGCGCGAATGCCGCGATATTAGAGGGCAGCAAGGCGTTTTCAAAATCCCTCATGAAGAAATACAATATCCCGACCGCCGCTTATGAAACGTTTACGGACGCGAAAAAAGCTGTCGCATATATAAAGGAAAAGAACAGCTATCCCGCCGTTATAAAATGCGACGGGCTTGCGCTGGGAAAGGGCGTTATTATCGCGCAGAATTTTGAAGAAGCGCAGGCTGCCGTAAAGTCCATGATGATAGATCAGAAGTTCGGAAAGAGCGGCGCGGAGGTCGTAATCGAGGAGTTTATGCGCGGCGTTGAAGTTACCGTACTTGCGTTTACGGACGGAAAGACCGTAAAGCCTATGATGTCTTCAATGGATCACAAGCGCGCTCTCGACAACGACGAGGGTCTGAATACGGGCGGAATGGGAACTATCGCGCCGAACCCGTTTTATACAAAAGAGATCGCCGAGGAATGTATGGAAAAGATTTTCGTTCCGACAATAAACGCCATGCAGGCGGAGGGCAGACCCTTTAAGGGCTGTCTGTATTTCGGGCTTATGCTGACGGACGAGGGCGCGAAAGTCGTAGAGTATAACTGCCGTTTCGGAGACCCCGAAACGCAGGTCGTTCTGCCGCTTCTTGAAACGGATCTTGTGGACATAATAGAAGCGATTTACGAGGAAAGACTTGACGCGCTCGACATAAAGTGGAGCGGAAATTCCTGCGCGTGCGTTGTTATTGCAAGCGGAGGTTATCCGGAAAAATATGAAACGGGAAAGGAAATTTCGGGGCTTGACGAAAACGGTCAGCTTTCGGACAATTCCGCGTTCGTTTATCACGCGGGAACAAAGCTTGAAAACGGAAAATTCCTCACCGCAGGCGGGCGCGTTTTAGGCGTAACCGCGACGGGCAGCGACCTCAAGTCCGCGCTTGAAACCGCGTATAAGGCGGCTGATGAAATATCCTTTGAAAAAGCGCACTGCCGCCGCGACATAGGCGCAAGAGCGCTTTCGCTCGACAAAGTATGAACAAGTACAGATTTTGCGCGCCCTGTCATTTCGGGCTTGAAAAAACGCTCGAATTTGAAGTGAAGAAGATAGGCGGGGAGGAAATTGCGGTTTCCGACGGGAAAGTGTGCTTTTCGGGAACGGCGGAAACCTGCGCGAAAGCAAACGTTTTCTTCTCCGTGGCGGAGCGCGTTTACATCATACTCGGCGAATTTAAAGCGACAAATTACGACGACATTTTTTCGGGAATTGAAAAACTTCCGTTGTCCGAATTTATCGGCAGAAACGACGCTTTTCCGAATAACGGTCATTCGATAAATTCCGCGCTCAAAAGCATTCCCGCAATACAAAAGCGCGTAAAGCTGGCAATGGCGAGAAATCTCGGAAAGGCATACGGTCTCGAAAAAATGCCCGAAACGGGAAACGAATGTAAGATACGCTTTTCCATAATGAAAGATATGTTCTCGCTCTATCTCGACACAAGCGGCGACGGGCTTCACAAACGCGGCTACCGCGCCATAGGAAACGCCGCGCCCATGCGTGAAACGCTGGCGGCGGGGATAGTCGATCTTGCGCGCGTAAGAGAAAGCGACCTCGTGTGCGATCCGTTCTGCGGGTCGGGAACGATACTTATAGAAAGCGCGCTAAAGGCGCTGAATATTGCTCCCGGGCTAAAGCGGCGCTTTGCGGGAGAGCGGTTTTTGTTTATTCCCAAAAGCGCATGGAAAAACGCCCGCGAAGAAGCCCGCTCGCTTAAAAAAGAGAGTTCCGATTTTAGGGCGATAGGCTTCGACAACGACCCCGAATGTGTAAAACTGACGCTTGAAAACGCGCAAAAAGCGGGCGTGTCGAATTTTGTTTCGGCAAAGGTCCGCGATATTAAAGATTTTTCCCGCTCGGAAACTCCCATGAAAATAATCACAAACCCGCCCTACGGCGAGAGACTTTTGGATATAGAACAGGCTCGCGGAATATACAAAATAATGGGCGAAAAACTTCTTCCTCTTGATAACGATCAGCTTTATGTCATTACTTCCGACGAGGAATTTGAAAAGCTGTTCGGAAAAAAGTCCGACAAAGACCGAAAGCTGTATAACGGAATGATAAAAGCTCGTCTTTATTCTTATTATAAGTAATATGAAAAATCACTCTTCTCCCGCATACCAAGGCGCGGAGCTGTTTTCCGCACTGGTATTTATCTGCGCCATGAGCGCGGCGCTTATGTACACGATATGCAACAGCGTTGTTTTTCAGACAACGTGCATAATGACTGCGCTCACTTTCGGAATTTATATGGTGTTTTACGCGCTTAGAAAGAAAAAAGCGTTTGCGTTTTTCGCGTTTCTGGCGTGCTTTTTTGTCGTTATCGTAGCGTTTTCGGTTTTTGTACGAATAAGCCGCGCAAGTCCTATCAATTTTCTTTTCAGAGCTTCGGAGTATTACGACCCGTTTATGGCGGCGGCGTTTATCCCTCTTTTCTCGTTTATAATCGGATTTCCGACGGCTTATTTCAGCGTCTATCTTCCGCGCCCCGCGTTTTTGCTCTTGCCCGCGTTTATTCCGCTTCTGCTTGCGGCAAAGACGGCAAACGGACTTCCCGCGGGATATGTGATATTTATGGCGGTAGGATATGCGCTGGTTATACTCGGAGTTTCGCGCCCCGAATTTCCGAAAGAGAACGTTTATTTTGACGATAAGAAATCACGGTTTGAGCGAATAGGCGCTCTGGGTATTTTCGGTCTGGTGACGGCAGTGGTCATTTACTGCGTCCCGAGAAGCGCCGAAACGCCTCTCGGCGAGTATCTCGACAATGCGTTTAAAGTCCGCTCCACGTTCTTTGCGGGAAACGGTCTTTCAAACTTTACAAACTCAAGCAGCGTAAACCACGGCTCAAACGTTCTGTCCGAGGACGTTTTGTTCTATGCTTCCGCCGACAAGCCGATGATCGTTAGCCGCTGGTTTTTCGACGAATATAACGACGACGGGCATTGGTCGGCGCATAAGGATTATTCAACGGGCTGGACAAACTGGAGGACATATAAACAAAACTTAAACACCGCCGTTCTTTCCTCAAAGCTGCGCTTAGCGGCGGACGGCGGCAAACTGTCGGAATATGCCTATCTGCTTAAAACCCTGCCGAAGATCCCCGAAGAATACTATTACTATACAAGACAAATGAGGATATACATAGCCGATGGCAGCAACACCCGCGTTGTGATCCACCCGAATATGACCGTGGACGTAAATATCCGAGGCTATGACGAAAAAATTTATCGGACGCTCATGGACGAAATGTTCACCGACAGGAATTTCGGACAAAACGCGTCTTATACGCTCAGTTATTACGATCAGACGCCCAACGAAGCGCTTATATATCTTTTTGAGCAAGTGGACATGGAAGAACTTCTTTCTGCGGCACAAGCGGAGGGCGTTATTTCCGAAGAGGAAAAAGAAGCGTTTCTGAGCGAACGGGATCAGGCTTTAGAATATCGGGAGAGAACGCGCAGAATGTCCATAAGTCCCGAAATAAAGGCGCTTGCGCAGGATATAACCGACGGGCTTTCTTCGGACTATGAAAAAGCGATAGCTATAGAAAAATGGTTCGGCGAGGCGGGGTTTGTATACGACCTCGATTTCGTGCCGAGGGAAACAAACGCAGAATACTTTTTACTCAGGAGCAAGCGAGGCATCTGCACGGACTTTGCCTCGGCGGCGGCTCTGCTGATGAGAGCGGCGGGTATTCCCACAAGATACGGAGAAGGGTTTGTGCTAGACGCGGATAACCTCAACGAATACGGATATTATGCGGTAAAAGCCGCCGACGCCCACGCTTTCGCCATGGGATATATAGAGGGCTATGGGTGGCTGGAAATTGACGGAACAAAATATGCCGCAGTAGCGGGCGAGGAAGAAGACAATTCCATAATTCCGTTTATTCTGCTTATTATCGCGATATTGCTCGGAACATTGGCGTTTATTTTCAGAGATAAGCTGTCGGAAGCGATTTTTGCCGTGGGCATTTGTTTCAGAAGCGACAGCGGAAAGATACGCGCGGTTTATCTCAGGACAAGAAAACTTGCCTGCAAAATTGCCGATAAAGAACCGAAGAGTACGACTTCAAAAGAAGTGCGCGGCATAATCTCAAATTCGCTTATGCTCGGAGAAGAAGCGGAAGAAATAACATCCTGCGCGGACGCGCTTTTCTACAACGGCACCGTAGACCCGCGCGCGGGCAAGCTTTATGCCGACTATAAGAAAATACTGAAAATGAAACGGAAAATGAGGAAGTGAAGAAATGACGCACATAGGAAGCTATATACAGATATTATTGCTTAGCGCGGTGTTCCTCATTTTTATAAGCGGGGATATAGGATGGGCGCTTATTTACACGGCGGGAGCGATAATCGTTATTTCGGTCGTGCTGCTGTTATTGTCGAAAAAGCATTTTTCCGTAAAGCTCAGCGAGCTTTCGGGGACGGCGAATGTCGGAGAAAAAGTCGAATTTGAAGTTACGCTCAAAAAAACGGGTTTCTGCGTTCTGCCGTATATTGAAATTTGCGTTGAAACGGGGAGCAGCATAAGACTGAGAACGTCGCTTGTGTTCAGAAATTCCGCTTCCGTAAAGGGATGCTTTCGCGTAAATCATAGCGGACTCAACAGGATAAGGCTTACAAACGTTGTCATCCGCGACTTTGCGGGACTTTTGCAGCTTAATGTTCCGTTTGATGAGGAAACGCAAAAAGGCGTATTGCCGAAAAACGTCGATTATATCGGACCCGAGGTATTTCCGAGCGTTCTGCCCGACGACAGCGGAGATACCGAGGAGGGAACGAGCGTTCTGAAAGGCGGACTTCCCGGGTATGAGCATAGGGAGTATGCCGCGGGAGATCCTTTAAGGAGAATTGATTATAAGCTGTCGGCGAAGAAAGATAAGCTGATGATAAGGCTCGACGAAAGCACGGGTTATTCTGCGACGAACCTTTACATAGAAAAAAACGCGCTTCCCGCGTGCTGCGACAACGCGTTTGCGCTTGCGGGAAAGCTGGTAATGCACGGAGGGACGGTCAAGATAACGCATAAAGACGACAGCTTTACGGCGGCAACGCCCGAAACGCTTATAAAAATGCGGGAGTGGCTGGCGTTCAGGGAGTTTGCCGAAGACAGCGAAACATACCCGTTGCCCGAAGATACTAACGTTATTTTTTCGGGAAACGGAGAAGTGACCGTAAGAGCAAGATATTGACAAAAAAGGAAAAGTTGTTTGCCGATCAAATCAGCAAAACAACTTTTCCCTTTTTATTTATGTAATTAAAACATTGTCAACCGACCGCAAATCCTTTTTCCCTTACGACCTTTTCAATATCCTCAATATACTTTTCGCAAAGCTCTTTCGTCTTTGCTTCGGTCATTATCCTGAGGAGCGGTTCTGTTCCCGATGGTCTTACGAGAACCCTGCCTTCCGTTCCGAGGGCTTCTTCCGCGGCTTTTACCGCATTTTGAACGTCAATGTCGTTTAAAACGGCGTTCTTGTCGGTTACTTTTACATTCTTCAATATCTGCGGATAAATTGTCATTCCCTTGCACAATTGTGAAAGCGTAGTTTTCTTCGCGCATATGACCTGCATTATCTTCAGCGCCGTTATAATGCCGTCGCCCGTGTTCGCATAGTTGCTGAAAATAATATGCCCGCTGTTCTCGCCGCCGAGGATATAGCTATGTTCGTTCATACATTCGTATACATACTTATCTCCTACAGCGGTCTTTTCATAGCTTATCCCCAGCTCGTCAAACGCCTTGTAAAGTCCTAAATTCGACATGACGGTCGTTACTACGGTGTTCTTGTCGAGCTTTCCTGTTTCTTTAAGATAACTTCCGCATATATACAGGATCTTGTCGCCGTCTACGATCTCTGCGTTTTCGTCTACCGCAATGCACCTGTCCGCGTCGCCGTCAAACGCAAAGCCGCAGTCGAGCTGTTCTTCGCGCACGAGCGAAACAAGCCCCTCGATATGCGTAGAGCCGCAGGCGGTGTTTATGTTAAAGCCGTCGGGCTTTTGGTTTATAACATACGTTTTTGCGCCAAGCGCGTCAAAAACGCTCTTTGCAACAGTAAACGCCGAGCCGTTCGCGCAGTCAAGCCCGATACGCTTTCCCTTAAACGAATGTACCGCAAGAGAAATAAGATAGCCGATATAGCGGTTTCTTCCCGCGGAATAGTCCGAAGCGCGTCCTATGTCCTTTCCCGTCGCAAGAGGAACTTCGGGTATCTCCCCGTCAAGATAACGCTCTATCTCGGTTATTACCGTATCGTCCATTTTCTCGCCGCGCGAGTTGAAGAGCTTTATGCCGTTGTCGTAAAAGGGATTATGCGAAGCGGAGATCATTATTCCGCAGTCGAAGTCGTCCGTTCTCACAACATAAGAAACCGACGGCGTTGTCGTTACATGGAGAAGATAAGCGTCCGCGCCCGAAGCCGTAAGTCCCGCCGTCAGCGCATATTCCAGCATATACGAGCTTCTGCGGGTGTCCTTTCCGATAACTACCTGACATCTCCTGCGCTGATTTCTGTAATAATATCCCAGAAATCTTCCTATCTTAAAGGCGTGTTCAACACTAAGCCCCTTGTTCGCTTCTCCGCGGAAACCGTCCGTTCCGAAATACTTTGCCATTTTCTTTCTCCTTTGTATATTTAAATGATCGCATTATAACTTTATGAAGTCCCGCTTGTCAATATTCGGAAGTTTTTCAGAACTCGGGCTTTATCTCCTCACGGTTGTTTATTTTTTTCGCATTGAGAACTCCCAAAGCAAGGAAGAACATAACAATGCACACGGCAATTGATATTACAATCGTTATGACAATATTCATCATATTGTCCGCAAAAGAATAATTGGGGATCATCAGCATATCGCCTACCAACGAGGTTATCGCAAACGGGTGATATTCGGTTATGCCGAAGCCCTGCAAAAGGCTTTGAACAATAGACGATCCGACATAAACAGCCGCCGCCATTATTCCCGGGCGCGAAGTGCAAAGTCCGAGCGAAAGATGGACGGTCGTTATAAACATGACGTAAACTCCCGCAAGAAGCGCCGCAACAAGCATATTTTCCGCTTTTACGTGATTGTTAGGGAAAATGATGTTGCAGGTAAGTCCCGCAAATACCGTGCTTAAGAAAGTTACAGCAAAGGCAAAAAGCGGGTAGATAACGAATTTCGGGATAAGGTAGTTTTTAAATTTAAGCCCGCTGCTTAAAGGAACTATCATCGCCCTTTTCTTCTGCTCGCCGCCTGCCGCGGACATAAACAAAAGCATCGCAACAAGCACGCAGCTCGGCAGCGTCAGGACTACGGTAGTTCCAAACATCAATCCCGCGTCGGAATACATTTCGACCATTGCGTCCATATCTATTTCGGACATAATGTCGTTGGCGGAAGTTTTGACGGTGTCGAGAGAAACAACAGCCGATTCCTCTATGGGCGGGCTTTCGAGAAAGTCTTTATTAAGAACCGAGCCTGCAAAACCGAAAAGCAATGGGTAAGACACAAACATTGAGAAAAAAATCAAACAGAGCGCAAGGAGCCTGAAAGTCCTCGTAAACTGCGACCATTCCTTTTTAAAACAATATTTAAGCTGCATATTAGCCCACCACCTTTTTGAAAACTTCTTCGAGAGTAGCCGTTCCTATATTGAAGCTCTCTACGGTCATGTCGTTGTCGGAAAGTATTTTTATAAGCCTGCGGGAAGCATCCTCCGCGTTTTCCGTTCCAAAGCGGAAAAGACCGATGTTGTTGTCATATTCCGCTCTCGCGAAATCAACTTTCAAAAGCGCTATTTTTCCCTCTTGCGTAAGGTTTCTGACGCGGAGGTTTATAACATCGCCGCCGTGCCTTTTCAGAATCTCGCGCAGAGAACCTTCTTCCGCGAGAACTCCCCCGCTCATTATGCCTATGCGGTTTGCCACTCTCTCAACGTCCGAGAGGATATGCGTCGAAAGGACGATGGTGCTGCCGAGGTCTTTGAGGCGGTTTATTATCTCAATGACTTCAAGTCTGCCCTGCGGGTCAAGCGCGGAGGTCGGCTCGTCGAAAATAAGCAGGTCGGGCTTTTTGATAATAGCCGCGCCCATTCCGAGCCTTTGCGTCATTCCGCGTGAAAATCCCTTTGCGCGCCTGTCCGCGGCGTTAAGAAGCCCGACGATGTCAAGAACCTCCGAGACCCTTTTCGATATATCTCCGTCATACTCCGCGCAGGCGGCGATATACCCCAAATATTCTCTCGCGGTCATATAGCCGAAGATCATGGGGCTTTCGGGGAGATAACCTATGGTTATGGGCTTTCCTCCGCCAAGCTCTATATCCCCGTCGTCTTTCGGGATAACGTCGGCGATTATGTTCATTGTCGTAGACTTTCCGCAGCCGTTTCTCCCGAGAAATCCGTAAACATCGCCGTCATAAATATCCATATTCAGTCCGCGAAGTACGGGAAACCTCCTGTATGATTTTTTCAGATTTCTTATTTTGACCATTATTTTGTCCTTTCAGCGCTTGGATTACTTTTTGTAACATACTATTTATTATAACATATTACAGAAAAAAGTGTGAATTTTTTGTAAAAAAATTCGGCGCTTTACAAATGCTGAAAACTATTGTATAATAATCGTAGAAAGTAAATAAGATCGGAGAAATTTATGAAGAAGTTTTACATATTCGATATGGACGGAACGCTCTGCGACAGCATGGGCTTCTGGAGAAAGGAATGTGCAATTGCAAGCGTAAGCTCGCGTACGACCGCCGAAGAATGGGAAAAGGTTTTCGACAATATGCGCGAGCATTATCGGAACGAAGTCAATTTAAAGGACGGCGTTCTCGAATTTCTCGAAGAAGCGAAGCGCCAGGGCGTAAAGATGTGCATAGCGACCGCGACAAGAAAGGACGTAAGCAGGCCTTTCGTTTCAAAAACGCCGCTTATGGACTATATGGAGTTTATGATAGACTGCTTTGAGGCGGGGTCGTTTAAGGAAAGACCCGATATTTTCTTACAGTGCGCAAAGCGTCTGGGCGCGGACATATCGGAGTGCGCGGTATTTGAGGACACCATCTCTTCCGCAAAGACCGCGAAAGAAGCGGGATTTTACGTCGTCGGCGTGTATGATAAAACGACAAGCAAAGACGGCGACATAACGCCGTTTATTGACGATTATGTAAATGACTGGAAAACATACGGGATGAAAATTGAAAACTGCCTGTAAATTTTTCTTGCTTCTTGTTTCTTACAGTTCTTGACATTATTATCAAAATGTTGTATAATGTGAAAGATATGTGAAATTTTCACGATCAATATTCGTATCAGTTACATTTAAATTGGAGGTAATTTATGAAAAAAATTCCGATACCGGTCTTTGTGGCGCTTGGCGGCTACCTGCTGGCGCTGATTGGGGTTTTCCTGCCGTTTTATACGGCAAATGCCGAATATCGCGTAGAGCTTGAGATGTTGGGTTATAGCAATCTTAATTTTTTCACCGTGATAAAAATGGCTACAGATCTCAGTACTCTCGCTGAGAGCAACGTAGGAGGACTTATCCGAAACCTTATCATATTCGGGATATTCCTTGTAGAGGCAGTTATTAGTACATTACGCGGAAAGATGAAGGCGGCGATTACGGGTTCGATATTCCTCATAGTGATGAATATATTCATAAACATCAATATGAGCGGTCTTGAGGAGTTATATAATTACAGCGTTGGTTTTTATTTCATGTGGGCGGGCGTTATCCTCGCGCTTATAGGAAATATCCTCACCATCGTTTATCTGATGAAGGGTTCTTCCTCTACCAGAAACTAAATTGCTCTGTTTTAACAGCATTAAAGAGGTCGGCGTGGTTGACAGTTGACAGGAGACAGGGTACAGTATGCAGTAAGAGGGGGAAAGGTTGTTCTTTTCAAACGTTATCCTTCTAAATAACGTTATTTCGCCCTATCCTTCTAGATGTAAGAGGTTAGAGGTAAGAGGTAAGAATTTCGGGGAACTTTTGAGAGGAAAAGTTTTTTGGTTTTCAGAGAAAGAGGCTAGAAAGCTCCCACATTTGTTGTTCTTTTCAAACGCATTTTTCCTCAATAACGCTCATTCGCCCTACGCCCCTGCTGTCAGTTGACAGGGTACAGGGTACAGTAGTCAGTAAGAGCCGAAAGACAGTCCGCTGAATATAACGTATAAAAAAGAGGCTGGGGTTTTAAACTCTAGCCTCTTTCTCTGATAATGAAAAAACTTTACCTTCCAAACCACCTTTAACTTTCTTACCTCTTACCTCTAATCTCTTACCTCTAATAACCTCGTCTTGAATTTCAATATCCTCAACACGCTTTCATTTAGGCGCTCCTCGGAAATTACGCCGCTGTTTACGGCGTTTACTACGCTTTCAAACGCTTCGGATAAGTTGTCGGGCATAAGCAGTATATCGCACCCCGCGAGTATTGCCCTTACGGCATAGTCGTTTTCTCCCTTTATCGCTCCCATTTCGAGCGAGTCGGTTATTATAAGACCTTTAAACCCGAGTTCCCCGCGCAGTATTTCGGTTATCATCTTCTCCGAAAGCGTCGCGGGTGTGTTGTCGCCCGTAACTTTCGGCGTTGAAATATGCCCTGCCATAACGCCGTCGAATTCTCCCGCGCCCTTAAACGGAAGCCACTCGCACTTTTCCATTTCCTCTTTTGCTTTGTTTGCAAAAGCCGCGCCCGTGTGACTGTCCTCGCTTGTGTCGCCGTGACCGGGAAAGTGCTTGTAAACGGGGATAATGCCGTTATTTCTTAAACCCTGAGCCATTGCTTTCGCCATTTTCGCGGCAATTTCCGCGTCGGAAGAAAACGCCCTGTCGCCTATAACGGTGTTGTCGGGATTGGTAAAAACGTCTGCGTCGGGCGCAAAGTCCATGTTAAAGCCGTATTTTTTCAGATAACCGCCTATGGTGTTTCCCATTTCGAGGGCGTTCGCGCTGTTGCCGCTTTTTCCTACAGCCTGCGCGCTCTCGTATTTTTTCAGCCCGAAGCTGTCGTTGTTCGCGAGTCTTGCTACTCTGCCGCCCTCTTCGTCAACGGCTATAAACGGCGGAATGTCGCACATATTCATAAGAGCTGTATTAAACGAAGTTATCTGATTTGGAGAAACGATATTTGCCGCAAACAGCGCCACCCCGCCCACGGGATATTTTTTGAAATTGCTTTTCATTGTTTCGGACAATGCCGTAACGCTTGTATATCCAATTGAAAGGTCTTTTGCGGGGGATACGAGCGCTTCGGGGCGCACAATGAAAAGCTGACCGACCTTTTCCCTAAGCGACATTTCCGAAAGCAGGCGTTCTGCTTTTTCGTCATAGGTTTCGGGAGTTTGCGGTTTTGGAGCTTGACTTGAAGTCTGCGTGCTTTTTGCGGTTGATGATGAACCGGATGATGAAATTACAGTTGAGCTTGAAGATATAAAAGAACTTGATTTAGGGCTTGACATTGAACTTGAAGAAGAACTTGAAGACGAAGAACTGCTCGAAACAGACGAGCTTGAACTTTCAAAAACGCTTTGTTTTGACGAGCTTACTATAGGCGAACTGTCAGAATTGCTCTGCGAAAAGGACGATACCGACGAAAAATTGTCGACGATTGTCGGCTCGCTTTTACAGCCCGAAAGCAGAACGCTCAAAGACAGCGCAAGCGCTGCCGCTAATTTTTTCATATTATCACCCTTATTCAGACTGTACATAAAGCCCCATCTGCGTCGTCAGCAACATTGCAACAGCCACAAAGGCTAGTTGCAATATTGCTTCCTAGCATCTTGGGCTTTCTCTACAGTCTGAAACTTGACTTTTTATACAGTCAGCCTTATTATTTTACGCCGTATATTTCGCCGAGCGCCGCTGTTTTCAGCGCCCATTTTCCGTGGCATTTTTCTTCGTTCATTCTTGTGCCGTCCGCGCTTTTTTCTACGCCGAGAGTGTCCGAGTTCCAGCCGAGAATTTTCAGCGCGTCTTCATAGTCTGTTCTTTTCACTTTCATGCTTTCGTATATAAGCGGGAGCTGCGAGGGATGGATAGCGGTCTTTCCTATAAAACCGTTAAGCCTGTCGAGCGCTAATTCTTTTTTAAGCCCCACCGCCCAAGGTTCGGTTTCGTTCTCTCCGAAATATTCCCAGACTGCGCCCGAAACAACATAGTCGGGTACAAAAACGTTTATTATATCTATAAGTATATCCCTCACCGCGCCCATGTCATAAACCGTATAGTCGGCGCTGCGCCTAAGTCCGTAGAGATTGCTTAAGTCGTTCCCACCGACTCTTACATTAAGGACATAGCCCTTTATTTTGTCAAGACAGTCTTTTATTTTACAGAGAGTTTCAGCTCTGCTTACAGCGTCTGCGATCATTTTGCTTTCAAGTATGGGCATTATGTAAACGGGCTTTGAGCGGTTCAGGTTTATTTTCGTTATTATCCCGCCGTATTCGCTGCAGTTCGACAAATCGAACTTCGGCAGGACATATCCCGTTATTATGTCGTAATATTCTTTGAAAAGCTCGTGAATGTGCAAAAGATGTTCGGGCGTTCTTATCCGAATAAAAACAAGCGGAGGATTTGATAAACGTTTCATTTCCCCGAGCGTTTTTAAAAGCTTCTGTTCCGCTTTTTCAAGCGCCTCGTCCCTTATTGAATCTTCAAGGCAAAACGCAATTGAAGTAAGACGCCGAAACGCTCCGTTTTCTATTTTTTCAGCCACGCCCTCCGTAACCGCGGGCGTATACAAAAGACCGCCCACCATATACTGAAGTCGGGCGCGAGAAATTTCTGTCATTATACCGCTCCTGAAATTATTATATTATATTATATAAATTTAGTTTGCTCTTGCTTCCTGCCTTTTACCTCTAAGGGCTTTCTGCGACTTCCACGCCATAACTCTCGCACAATTTCTTCAGCCCGCTTTTATATCCCGCGCCGACAAAGTTCAGTTTCCATTCGCCCTTATATCTGTAAAGCTCGACTGCCACAAACGTTTTTTCGTCGGACAGATCGCTGAGTTCAAACCCGTAAATCTCTTTCCCGCCGCCGAAAATGCGCACGGCAGGTTCTTTTACCGAGGAAATGTTTTTCTGCGTATCGCCGTATACCGAAAAACAAACGGCTATCTTTGCTACAGAAAGTTCCGTCTTTTCGAGGTCGGCTTCGATAAAAGGCGCTTCGCTCCCTGCTCTTACCGACTTGTCGGGGCTTTCGGGATTCCCGAAAAACACAAGATCCTCGTCTTTCGCGACCTTTCCGTTTTCTCCGAGCAGAAAGGCATATCCGTCTATTTCTATGTTTTTGTCGGCGCTTTTATGTTCAAAGACTATCTTTATTTTAGAACCAAGCTCGCTTGTCGGAATACGCTGACCTTTTTTCGCCTGCTTTATGTTCTCGTTTATGTTATGTTCAATAGTTTGCTCAACAGGAAGAGCGTCTGTCCGAGGCGCTGCGGATACGCTTTCGGCGGGTTTGTTATGTTCAATTGCCGGGGCTTCGAGAATATCGTTTTTCAAAGGCGCGCCCGCGCGGGCTTTTCCCATAACGTAAATTCTCCGCGATACGGTGGTATGCACCATAATTTCACCGTATAGAATGGTGTTGTCTTTGAGTGCGTCAGCCGTCAGGAGAACGGAGTTCTCCCCTTTTTCAAGTTCAACGGGAGCGATCGTAAGAGCTTTCACCCTGCTTTCAAGAGTCGCTTTTCCCGCCGAATTTATTTTAACGCGGAATGTGTTCTTCTGTTCCGCGGCAAAATCTCCGAGAGAAATTACGTTCGGAAGCTCCGAATTTTCCGCCTCGCCGGGTATTCCCTTTACGTTTCCGCGAACCTCGACATTTACGAGCTTTGTGTCGGTATATTCCGAGCTTATCGCCGTAAATTCGCCGTTTCCCGTGACTTCAACTCTGAGATTTTCGATCTTTACTCCCCCGGCTTTTATGACAAGAACGGGTCCGCTGTCCGCCCATATAACGGACATATTCCCTTTTATATTGCACGGTTTGTCGACGACGAGCGGACCCGCATATTCGCCCGGAGTAAGCGTTATCTCCGTGTCCTCGCCGAATAATTCCCGAAACGTCAGCATGTCCGCACTCTCCCAACAGCGTTTGTTTATAAGCAGAATACTGCGCGGAAGCCCAAAAGCCCCCGCGCCGATATTTACACGTTTACGCCGAAACTTTTGCAAAGGGCTTCAAGACCGCCCTGATAGCCTGCGCCTACCGCATTGAATTTCCAGTCTGCGCCGTTTCTGTAAATTTCGCAAACCACAAGTCCCGTTTCTATTGAAAACTCTTCCGCGAGATCGAATTTAAGAACTTCCGTGCCTACAGTGTCGTTTTCGTCAGCCATACGCGCAACGCGCACATATGCGTTGGACACCTGTCCGAAATTCTGACGTCTGGGTATCGCGTCATAGATAGTAACGGTTATGGCAATTTTCTGAACGTCCGCGGGGATCTTTGTAAAGTCGATTATAAGGACTTCGTCGTCGCCCTCGCCCTCGCCTGTCAGATTATCGCCCGTATGACGAACGGAGCCGTCTTGGCTTTGAAGATTTCCGTAAAAGATAAAATCCTCGTCTTTGCGGACTTTTCCGTTTGCTCCGAGCATAAAAGCGCAGGCGTCGAGGTCGAAATCCGCGCCTCCGTCATATTTGTTTGTATCCCAGCCCAGACCTATAAGTGCCATGGTCATGTTTTTGTCAAGGCTTACTCTTTGTCCTTTGGTAAGATTAACGCTCATTCGGATAATACCTCCTTGTTTTTGGGGTCAAATACTTTTAAACGGAACCGTTAAACCTTAAACATTTACTCCGAAATTCTTGCAGAGTGCGAAAAGACCGCCCTGGAAACCGCTTCCTATGGCGTTGAATTTCCATTCACCGTTATGGCGGTAGATTTCTCCTACTACTACGGCAGTTTCAATTGAAAAGTCCTCGCCGAGGTCGTAGCGTATAAGCTCGGTGTTTGTTTCATTGTCAACCACGCGGATAAAGGCGTTGCTGACCTGACCGAAATTCTGTCTGCGGACGTCCGCGTCATAGATAGTTACGGTGAAATCAATTCTCTCAATATTCGCGGGAATTGCCTTTAAATCTACCATTATCTGCTCGTCGTCGCCCTCGCCCTCGCCGGTGAGGTTGTCGCCCATATGCTCAACGCCGCCCGAGCTATGCTTTAAGTTTCCGTAGAAAACGAAATCTCCGTCGTTTGTTACTTTTCCGTTTGCTCCTAGCAAAAACGCCGCCGCGTCGAGGTCGAAGTCCGCTCCTCCGTCATATTTGTTTGTATCCCAGCCCAAGCCGATCATAATCTTGCTGAGTCCGGGGTTTCCTTTTGTAAGATCTACTTTTTGTCCTTTTGTCAAACATACTGCCATAGTGCTTTTCCTCCTAAAAGTTGTTTTGGTTTTAGACTGCATTGTCCGCAAATACGCTGACGATAGGCGGTACCAGTGTACAGTGGACAGTGGACAGTGTACAGTTAATGTGTCCGCTGACGCGGACAATATTTAGATTGTTTTTAGTTTATAGGCACACGATAAAACCTTTTACGGTTAAGCTCAAAAACGTTTAAGCTTGATAACAATCCAATAATATCCGCGAAGCGGATACCTTCTACTGAATACTGTACCTTGTACACTGTATACTGTCAATCATATCGTAAACATTATGCATTATACAGTCCGTTTATTTTTACAGCTCCGTTGCTGTAAGCATTAAGTTTTAGATTGACACAACGACCAGCGTTCTGTCATCGAACGAGCCTCTTTCGACATAATTGTCCAGCCATATTTTCAGCCTTTCTTCTTGTGAAAGTTCCTCGTCGTATTTTATTTCAAGCCCCGCAAGATATGCCGCGGTCCTGTCCGTGAATATTTCTTCGAGCGTAAGTCCCAGAGCCTCCGTTATCCTTTTCGTATACTGAACGGGAACTTTAACGCTCTTGTCGTTTACCCACGGATAAACAAGCGGATCGGGTATGCGCTTGAACAGCTTCATCTGTTCCTGCGTAAGCTCCGAAAACTCGTTTTCGCCGAGTATGCCGTTTATTAAAAGGTCGAGATAAAGCCTGCGCATTTCCGTTTCGTTCGGAAAATAATCGTCCGCAACGCCGTCTGTCATTACAAAAAGCATATCCGCGGAAGTCACGGCAATCTTCGTTCTGCTTTTCAGAGATTCTTCCGTCCTTGTTTTCGGGGAAGTAAGAAACTCCGTTTCCCCCGAAAAATCGCCGCCGTCGGGTACGCCCATAAGCTTCAGCGAATTTTCATACCCGCCCTTTGTGTCGAGTACAGCTATCGCTCCGTCGCCTATCTGACAGGAAATAACGAGGTTTTCTTTCGCTTCGCCTGTCGGAATAATAACGGCAATTAAAAGCGTTCCCGAAAAGTCGTTTATCTTTAAACTCCTGCCCAAGACCTTTTCATATGCGCTGTCGGTCTTTCTCATATAAAACGCGGTTTCTACCGCTTCATATGCCTTTGCGACAGAGTTTCTCGCTTTTTGAGCAATAACGCGGCAGGCTTCCATACATTTCCCGTCCGAAAGACCGAGCTTAAGATCCTCTCTAAATCCGCTGTTTTCGGCGTACAGTTCTTCAAACGCATTTACAAGATACCCGACCGCCGCTTTGCAGGAAGCCCGCGCGCCTACCCGCGAAAACTTCTTCGAGCCTGCTCCGTCCGACACCGCGACAAATGTTATATCCTCAAAGTTTGCCGTTTCAAACCAGTCGTCGCAGTTTGTTCCCTCGTGCTTGTGCTTTTTTCCTCTGACGCGCGCGCCTATAACGGTGCTTTTCGGATATTGCTTAAACGCCGTCAGATATTCGGGAAAAGGCTCGGGTTCGTCTTCGGAAATGGGGTTATATTTCCAGAGCGCCGAGGTATGCTCCGTCACTTCTTCGTTTGAAAGCGGCTTTACCTTTTCGGGGACGTTTTCGGCGCTTTCATTCAAGTTTACGTCTTCCGTATTTACAAGGTCATTTTCGCTTTCGGGAAGAGTTTCGGCTTCGTCGGTTTCAGGATCGCTGTTTTCAAGCCCGTTATTTTCAAGCTCGTTATTTTCAAGCTCGTAATTTTCAGCTTCGGCGTTTTCCTGCCCGCCGTTTTCAGCCGCAGCTTTTTCAATTATCTTTTTCTCAAGCGACACTTTCGGCGCTTCTATATTGTTCTCTTCTTGCCCGGTATTATCCGTATTATCCGGCATTGTTCCGCCGATTTCGGAATTTTCCGCTTCGGGAGCTTTAAGTTCGTCGTTTCCGAGAGCTAAGTTTGTCCTGCTCTCAATTATTTCATTCATAAGGCGTTCTCCTTATTACAGAGCGCTTTCAGGGAACTATCACAAATCCCTGCGGAGGCGGCGGAAGCTCGATATTGCCGCCGGGCTTAGCGTCAAGGCTCTTAGACGAAGTCTTTACAGAACCCGACACCCACGCAAAGAACTGCGCCATATCTCCCGCCGAAAGCGAATTCATCATCAAAACGCTTTCGGTTATTTGTTTAAGATAAGTGGTATTTGCGTTTGAACCTGCCGCGCAGGCTATAATGTTTGCGGCTTTCATATTCCGAACTTTTGCAACGGCTTCTCTGAAAGTTTCGGTATCCGTCGGCGAGCCGTCAGTCAGGATAAACACAAGCGGCCGCCAGTCGCCCTTTTGAGTTTCCGTAGACTTTCTGACTTCCGTTTCCACGCAGTCCATGAGAACGTTCAGCGCTTCTCCCAGCGCCGTTGCGCCGCCCGCGGATATTTCGGGTTCTTTAAATTGCAGCAGCTCGGTGAGCGGGGTTACCTGTCTTGCGGAGCTGTCGAAAGTGATGACCGAGAGATACGCTGTTTCAAGCGCCTGGGGGTCTCCTCTCAGTTCCGACAACAGCGCCTTTATGCCTTGTTTTACTGCTTCTATGGGTTCGCCCATCATCGACCCCGAACAGTCCAGCAGCAAATAAACGGGAAGTCTGCGTGAAAAGTCTGACATGGAATTATTCTCCTTTTTATTTTTTCGCGGGATCTTTAATACAATTATACAACAACTTTTCCCGGAAGTCAAGACTTCAATAAAAAAAGAAATAAGAGTTTAAGCCGAAAGGCTTCTGCTAAACAGGGGTCGCGGGGACTTCGTCCCCGCGACTTTCCCCATTCCCCTTCGGGGAGGGGGTAGGGGGGTTGGGGCGAGTAAACGTTATTTATAGAAATAGCCTTTTAAAGGAAAAAGTCAGAGGTAAGGGGTTAAACTCTTACCTCTTACCTCTGATTATACCAGGTTCTTTTGCGAATCAATATCCATCTTGGAAAGATACATAGCACATTCCAATGCTTTGCCGTACAGTTCGTCGGGATTTCCGTCAATATGCAAAAGAACTCCCTGAAGTACTATCCCGAACAGCACCGACCATTCGTCCGCGCTTTTGCAGACTTCTGCTGTCGTTTTCTGATATATCCCGAACCAGCTTTTCCTTACTAATTTGTAAACCTCGTCTGGCGGGAATTTTCCCCATATCAGATAGTTCTCATTCCCTATGTCGGCAACGCCCTGCCTTGCAAAAGCATGTATGTCGGGAACGTTTCTTTCGGGAAATTTGTTTTTGTAATAACCGTTCATAAAACTGAGTACCGAAAAATTATTTTCAAGGAGATAGGAGTTTACCGCGTCTCCGAAATAAAATTTTCTGCCGTCCTTTGTTCCAAGCTCGATAAACTTTTCGTTTTTCTCCTTTACCGTCATATGACAGACATATCCCGTAACTCCCGCCGCAACAAGCAGGCGCGGCTCGGGGTCTTTATGCACGACCTCAAACATCTTTACGAAACGTTCTGCTTCTTTGGAAAGCCGATATACGTCATCAAACGTAACGGCGGCGTTTGCGTCGGGATTGCTTTGTTTAGGGGCTGGCGTATTATGAAAAGACGCAATGAAATTTTCTTCCTGTTCTGTAAAAGAACTGTCGGTTTTTGCTTTCTTAAATGGATTTTTGAAAAGCATAATATCTTGACCTCTTACCTCTAAAGGTTGTAACTGTTTTTATAAAGGTTTCTTTTGCGAATCAATATCCATTCTTGAAAGGTACATGGAGCATTCCAGCGCCTTGCGGTATAATTCGTCGGGATCGCCGTTCATGTGCAAAAGAATTTCCTGAAGTGTTATTCCAAACAGCTGCGGCCATTCGTCCGCGCTTTTGCAGATTTCCTCCGCTTTTTGGCGGTACAGCCCCATCCAGCCCGTCAGTGCAAATTTAAAGACGTCGTCGGGTCTATACTTTCCCCAAATCAGATAGTTCTCATTCCTTATGTCGTCAACGCCCTGCCTTATGGCGGCATTTATGTCGGGAACATCTTTTCCGTTGAATTTGTGCTGATAATAACCGCCCAGATATGTAAAGACCGAAGTGCTGTTTTCAAAGAAATAGCGGTTTATCGCGTTTCCGAAATAAAAATGTCTCCCGTCATTTGTTTCCCTCACATCAAACTTTTCGCCTTTCGCCTTTACCGTTTCATGACAGACATATCCCGTTGTTCCCGACGCGATAAGCAGACGCATATCGGGATCTTCGTGCAGACTTTCGAACATCTTTGCCAAAGATTGCGCTCCGCTATAGATCCGGGACAGATCTTTGCCGGTGGTAAGAACGACTTTTTCAAAGCCGTCTTGCTGGTCAGCTTTATTGCCGAAAGAAATTTTTTCTTCTTGTTTTTTAGAAGTATTGCCGTCGGGTTTGCTGAAAAGATTTTTGAAAAACATATTTTTCTCCTTATTATAAATAATTATAAATACTTTATCATCTCGTCGAGTATTCCGCTGTTTCCGTCGTCGATAAGTCCGAAATCCATCTGCTTATAGCTCCAGATAGCCCTGCCGATATTCAGTTCTTCAAACGCCTTGTTTATGTCTTTCAGCCAGCGCAGCCCGCTTTCTTTATCCGCAAGGTCGATAAACCCGTATTCTCCGCAGTAAAGCGCAATATCATGCTCGTTGCAATAATCAACGACGGGTTTGAAGCTGTTTACAAAAAACGTATAGTCAATTTCTTTTTCGCCGAATTTTTCCAGTTCGGGCGTAAGATGCGCATTTATCTTTTTGGTTTCCTCGGCATAAACAGAGGCGGGCTGAGGATAAGTTATCCTGAAATCGGGCTTCATTCTGTCGACCCAATACGCGCCCTGATGAGTGAAAATTATCGGCTCGTAGCAGTGGAAATTGAACACAACGTTTTTGTCGGTCGGAATATCAAGGTCGAAAATCGCCTCAATCGCGCAGTTGTGATAACCTCCGAGCAGAATTTTAACGTCGGGACATATCCTGCGGATCGCCGAGATTGCTTTCTTCGCAGTCACGTTCCACGTTTTGTTGAACTTCGGATCGGTAACTTCGTTTAAAAGCTCAAACGCCACCGTATCGGAGTATTTCCCGAATCTGCGCGAAATCTCCTTCCACAATTCAACAAACCGCTCTCTGAGCTTTTCGTCCTCGAAAAATCCGACATAATTCGGATCGTCGAACACAAACCCGCAGGTCTTGTGCAGGTCGAGCACCATATTCAGCCCGTACTTTCTGCTCCACAAAATTGCATTTTCGACATACTTAAAACCGTCATCTTTATAAGCGCCGTCCTCGGTCTGTATAACGTTGTAGTCCACGGGAACGCGCACATGGTCGATCCCCCAGTGTGAAACGCGCTCGAAGTCAGCCTCGGTTATGAAATTTTCGAGTCTGTCCTTTGAATAGTCGCACTGCGACAGCCAGCCGCCGAAATTTACGCCCTTTTTAAATCCGTCAAATTTATTCATGATACGCTCCTTCTTTTAGATGTAAGAGGTAAGATTTAAGGGGTTAGAAAACAAAGTCGGAATGTTAATTTCTTACCTCTTACCTCTTATCTCTATCAAATTAAAACTCTTTTGATTGACGCGCAACGTTTGAACTAAAATTACTTCTGGTCAACGGTTTTTTCTAAAAAATAACTCGCTTCCATATCCGCCGTTGCCAGGGCAAATGCGAGCGGGAACATTTCCAAAGCCCTTCCTATGGTGTTCTTATCCTCAATTCCCGAAAACGCCATGTGCCAGCGAATTGCCATTGCCTCCTCGCGCGAAAGCCGCATAAAGCCGCTTATCATATAAACACTCTTTTCACCGTGACCATAGGGAAGATTGTCGGTAACGGAATAGAAAGGAACTTTTTCCCATTGCCCGGTTTTGTCGTTTTTGGAGTTGCGGTATGACACGGTATAGATGTTCACTTTGCAAATATCATGAAGCAGCGCAACTACAGCCGCTGTTTCCTCGCTTGCGTGAATGTCGTAGACTTCCTTTACCCTCGGCCTTTCGAGATAATCCGCAAGGCATTTGTAAACATTCAGAGAATGACGGAGCAGTCCGCCCTCAAAAGCGCTATGATATTTCGTAGACGCGGGCGCGGTGAAAAAATCGCTTTTGTTTTCAAGAAAATCAAGAAGCTTATCCGAGCCGTCGCGTGTTATTTTTTCTTTGTATATGGAAATAAATTCTTCCTTGTCGGTCATATCTGTTTTCCTTTCAATAAGAGATATTCTCCGTTTTTAGACGGGAGCATAACATTTACGCTTTTTTCCGAGAACTCCAGAACAACGGGCTTTACGCCGAAATGCTTTTTCAGATCCCTGCAGCTTTCTTTTAACTCTTCGGATCTTAAAACGACAGCTTCTTTATTGTAAAATTTTTCCAAGATATTTTCGGCGGCTTTTGCCATAGAAATTGCGTACAAAAACGGCTCTTCGCAGGAGTCGAGTATGCGCGCAAGCCTTTGCGTTTCGGTTTCATTACTATCTTGCTTTTTTGTGATAATAAACGTAACGGGATATTCTCCCGTCTTTTTACAGACCCTTACGTTTCTGCGCGACTCATAACACGCGCCATACTGGTTTTTTATAAATTCGCATTTACAGCCGAAGATCTTTTCCGCCTTTTTTACGAGCGGGAGCGAGTCCTTATAGTTATAGTCTGTATATTCGCGAAAGAAAATATCATATGCTTTATATATGTATTCTGAGATCCTGTTGTAATATTCTCTGTCAAACGGAGCAAACATATATGCCTCGTCCTGAAATTCTTCGGAGTTATATTTTTCCGTTCCGAAATAATCTTCCGCGCACTTGTCCACATCTCTCGGATAGAAACAGTCGTCAAAGCGGTTGTGCCAGTCGTAATATCTGCGTGTGAACATAAATCCCAAAAAGCTGAGACAGCTTGTAGTAAGTTCTCCGTTTAAATTATGCATTATAAAGCTTCTGAGGTCGATAAACTCCCCGTCGATTATCCTTTTTACAAGATCCTCGTGATCGCTGAAAAAGTATTCGTTATAGAGACCGTGTTCTATACACCAATGCAGAAACATTGCAATATGATTACAGCTGTTTATTTCTTTGATGGGAAGTTTTTTGTCAAAGATCTTTTTCGAGTGTATATACGCAGAGTCGATAACGCCCTCTTTCATATAGCCTCGGCAGACGTTTTCGCGGTTTATGTCCACTATATGCGAAACGTTCATTTTTTCCAGCAGGGTATGGGTGTCGTGGTCTATTTTGAAATCAATTTCCTCGCGGTAAAGCGGAATGACCTCGAAAAAGTTTACTTTATCGCCGTTCGGGAGCTTGCAGGCTTCCGCTCCGTCGTCAACGTCCTCGGGATATACGAGCAGCGTCCCGCAGAGCTTTGTATTGTCGGCAAAAGGTTCTTTGTTGTCTATCGAGTGACCCCAGCCGAGCCATGTCTTTGAGTGGATAGGAAGCCGCGAAATGTTTTTCAGAAGCGATATAGGCCAGAACCATTCGTCCGAATTTTCGCCGATCTTCCAGCTTTTTGGAAGACATATCAGAAGCTCCGCGCGGCCGTTTTCCTCTTCGCTCAGTTCTTCGGGAACATCCATTATATGCGCGCCCATTCCCACGGTTATAAGCGTATAATAATCGCGCTTTTCCGTCGGCGGCACGATATAGATGTCGCAGTGAATATCGGGGGAATAGATTTCGTGGAAAATTGTCGGAAACTCTCCGAAATATTCTTCGATATGATCCTCCAAGGCGTAAATTTCTTCTTCGTCATAAAGTTCACATTCGCTTTGATCTTCCTCGTTTTCGTCATCGTTTTCTTCCCTTTCGGCCTCTATAATGTCGAGAAAATTTCCCGCTTCGTTCAGGACGTTTTCGGGAGGGTTTAAGTTCATGCACCTTGCAAATGAAACTTGCGCTTTTTCAAGAATATCGTTTCTTTTTTCATCGTCCGGCTTGCTTCCCAGAGCAACGAAATAAAGAGCCATTCCCATGCGGAAATGCCAGTGATAATCGCCGTCGAGCCTTTCCCGCTGTATTTCGAGGACGGTTACGGCTTTTTTATATTCCTTTTCCTCGATACAAGCGTCCGCGATAATAGTAAGCGCTTCGTCGTCAAGTTCGCTTAAAGGCAGCAGACGCGCGGCGGAAACGATTTTTGCGTTTTCGTCGTTGTCAGACCATTCTTTCAGTTGTTTAAGCAGTTCACGATTATCAATGCGCATAATTCTACTCCTGTAAAACACTTTGGAAAATAAACAGCGGGTTGACTTATACATATATAATGTATAACCGCAGATTTTATGAAAAGTCAACATTCGGACCGAAGAAAGGTCCTTGTTCAGACTGCATAGAAAGTCCCAGGTACAAGGAAGCGTGGCTGCGGCTAGGCTTTGTGCCTGCCGCAGGCACGCTGATGAAGTAGATGGGGCTTTATATGCAGTCTGAACAGTAGTTTAAAATTGTCGCCCGCTAGCTTTATATTGCCGCGGGCGAATAAAATATTCAAGCGTTAGCTTTTTTAGCAAGCTGCGATTTAAGACGAGCAGCCTTGTTTTTATGGATAAGACCTTTTCCCGCGGCCTTGTCTGCTGCAATGCTCGCCGCCTTTATCGTTTCAGCGTCTGCACCCTCTGCGCGTGCCTTTTTAACGGCGGTGCGAAGTGCGGACTTGGCAGCCTTATTTGCTTCTGTCCTCTCTTTAGAAACAAGGACTCTTTTCTTTGCGGATTTTATATTCGGCATTTAATTCACCCCCTCAATAATATGACAGAAAAAACGGTCATGCCCGTTTTTGCATATCTAAATCTTACAGTAATGATTATTATAACACATTTATTTCAAAATTGCAAGCATTTTTTTGAAAATAATTGAAAAAATAAATTCAGCCTGTATAAAAGCCTATTTATAGTTCTGCTCAAGCGCAATTTCTTTAAATAACGCTCTTTCGCCCTAACCCCCTGCCCCCTTCCCCGAAGGGGAAGGGGGGGTGAGCGCGGGGCGCTGCGCGCCCCGCGACCCCGCCCTTTTAGAGGCAAGAAATAAAGAGATCTTTGGGCAGATAGCGTTTTTGATGTTTGGAAAAATAGACTTTTAGTGACTAAAATGATATACATATTATAATAGGGGGATAAAAATGAACGATCTCGGACTTGCCATAGAGGCTACAAAACTCCTGACCAAAGCGGACGGCGCAAAAGTAATAAGAAAAAAGGCGGCGGGAGTAAAAATAACCGACGTTTTGCTCGGCGAAGCCGCCGCAAGGAAAATAGGAAAGCCTGCGGGCAGATATATTACGCTCGAGGGAAATCCCGCGCTCCCTCAGATGTCGCTGTTTACGGAAAAAGCGCTAAAAGAGCTTGCCTGCGGGAAAAAGCTGCTTGCGGTAGGACTCGGAAACCCCGATATTACCCACGACAGTCTCGGAGCTGCTGCCGCGCGGAAAATAATACCCCGAAGTAAAACGCTCGGCGTTATAGAAACGGATGTTGAAGCAAGAACGGGAATTTCATCGGCAAGGCTCGTGCGCGGCGCGGTAGGCGAGATAAGTCCTGACTGCGTTATTGCGATAGACGCGCTGGCATGCAGCGACCCGCTGAGGATTGGAAAGACAATTCAGCTCAGCGACACGGGTTTTATTCTCGGCTCGGGCGCGGGCAGAAACTGCGGGGAATTATCCGAGAGATACCTAAAAACGCCCGTCGTCGCCGTCGGCGTTCCGACAATGACCGCGTATGACCGCATTGTAAAAAGCGGCAGAAAGAGCTTTCTTGTCACCTGCGCGGATATAGATGTTGTTATCGGCAGGTGGGCTGAAGTAATTTCAAGCGCGGTAAATTGCCTTGAATTGAACTAATCAATCGGTTCAATTTTCGCTTCGGACAGGGCGATTTAATACTCAATAGGTGCATAATTGTGCAAAGTGCATAAAAATTTAGCAAAAATCAGCAAAAAATTCTCCGAAAAAATTTTACTTATCTCTTGAAAATAAAGGATAAATGTGTTAAAATATTATTTGCGGCGCCGTATCGGGCGCTGACAAAAAGGCGATGAAACCGCAGATTGCATGCTCGCATGGGAACTGCGGCGGAGAAGTCCGAACACGATTCGGGCGAAAAGTTGCTTACCGTGTAAAAAGACGGCGGGGAACGTTAAAGTGCCTGTCTTGTATAGGTAACTAACCCCTCCTCGGAAAAGGTCTTTTGACTGCAATTATGGGTTGCAGGAAGAAACACACGGAAGAGTGGATTTTTCAAAATAAGCTTTCGCCGACATTCTATAGAGAAAGGTTGAAAAATCATGGCATCAGAAAAAGTAAGAATCAAGGTAAAGGGTTATGAACACGGCATTGTTGACGCTGCGGCTGCGAAGATAGTAGACGCGGCAAAGAGAAGCGGCGCGAGAGTCGCGGGACCTATCCCGCTTCCCACGGACAAGCAGGTCATAACCATTCTGAGAGCTGTACACAAGGACAAGGATTCGCGCGAGCAGTTCGAGCAGAGAACTCACAAGCGCCTTATAGACGTTATCCGTCCCTCTCAGAAAACCATCGAAGCGCTCCAGAGCTTAGAGCTTCCCGCGGGCGTAGAGATCTCAATGGACATTTAAGATCGGAGCGAGAAGTTTAGTTAATAAAGATTGTATGATAAAGCCGAATCTCATGCTGTATAGAAAGCCCCAGATGCTAGAAAGCGCTACTGCAACTAGCCTTTGTGGCTGTTGCAGTAGCGCTGACAACGCAGATGGGGCTTTATATACAGCATGAGAGACTTCCGAGTTCTGGTTTTAAGTTATGTTGAAGAACAATGACCCAACGTTCTTCAACCGCTAACCGAGCGCCGTATTACTTAATAAGTAATAGCTGGGGCGCGAGGTCAAGTTGAACAAAAGTTCAACCAATAACCGAAAAGGAGGATATGGCTGATGAAAAAAGCTATCATCGGCAAGAAGATCGGCATGACGCAGATCTTCGACGAGGCAGGAAAGGTCGTTCCCGTTACCGTTATAGAAGCGGGTCCCTGCGTTGTAGTACAGAAAAAGACGACTGAAAATGACGGCTATGAGGCTGTTCAGCTCGGATTCGGCGACGTTTCCGCAAAGCATGTAAACAAGCCCGAGCAGGGTCATTTCAAGAAAAACGACATTTCGTTCAAGAAGACTCTCAAAGAGTTTCGCTTTGACGACACGTCCGCTCTCAATACGGGCGACATCATCAAGGCGGATGTATTCGCAGAGGGCGACGTTATCGACGTTGTGGGAACCTCAAAGGGCAAGGGTTTTACGGGCGCAATAAAGCGTCACAACCAGCACAGGCTCAAAGAGACTCACGGTTCGGGACCTGTTGCAAGACAGGCGGGTTCTATGGGAGCTTGCTCTTCGCCTTCGAGAATCTTCAAGGGCAAAGGCATGGCAGGTCATATGGGAGCGGAGAGAGTTACCGTTCAGAACCTTGTGGTAGTTAAGGTTGACGTTGAAAATAACCTTATCGCCGTAAAGGGCGCGGTTCCCGGTCCCAAGGGCGGAGTTGTCGCAATATGCGACGCTGTTAAGGCTTAAGGAAAAGGAGGACGATACTATGTCAAAGATAAATGTAGTTGATATGGCGGGTAATGTCGTTTCCGAGCTTGAGCTTAACGACGCGGTTTTCGGAATAAAGCCGAATAAGTCCGCAATGCACGCTGTTGTTGTCAATTATCTTGCAAATCAGCGCCAGGGCACACAGTCCACGCTTACGAGAACAGAAGTAAGCGGCGGCGGAAAGAAACCCTACAGACAAAAAGAAACAGGTCACGCAAGACAGGGTTCGACTAGAGCTCCCCAGTGGAGACACGGCGGAATCGCACTCGGACCGAAACCCCGTTCTTACAGATACACGCTCAACAAAAAGCTCAGAAAGCTCGCTATGCTTTCGGCTCTTTCGAGCAAGACCGCAGAAAACGAAATGATTGTTGTTGACGAGATAAAGACAGATGAGTTCAAGACCAAGACAATGGTCAAGATGCTCGGCGCTATCGGCGCAGAGGGCAAGACTCTAATCGTTCTCGACAGCGTTGACAAAAAGGTCATAAAGTCTGCCGCGAATATTGAAAAGGTAAAGACCGCGCAGGTAAATACCCTCAATGTTTACGACATTCTCAACTGCGACAGATTTGTAATTGCAAAGGGCGCGGTTGAAAAGCTCGAGGAGGTGTACGCATAATGGAAAAGACAGCGCAGGATATTATTCTGAAGCCCATTATTACAGAGCATAGTATGGAATGTCTCAGAGAGGGCAAGTACACCTTTAAAGTAGCAAAGGACGCGAACAAGATCGAAATCGCAAACGCCGTTGAAAAACTTTTCAAAGGCGTAAAGGTCAAGAAAGTGAACACAATAAGCGTTCGCGGAAGAAAAAAGAGAATGGGCAGAAGCGAGGGATATACTTCTTCTTGGAAGAAAGCTATCGTTACCCTTGCAGAAGGCTCCAAGACCATCGAGTTCTTCGACGGAATGATTTAAGTAAGGAGTGAAACGAAATGGCTATAAAAGCATATAAGCCTGTCAATAACAGCCGCAGAGGTATGACTGTTACCGATTATAGCGGGCTTTCAAAGGTCGCTCCCGAAAAAAGCCTTCTGGAGCCTGTTAAAAAGACAGCCGGCAGAAACAGCTACGGAAGAATAACCGTTCGCCATATCGGCGGCGGAAACCGTAAAAAATACCGCGTTATCGACTTCAAGAGAGATAAGCGCGGAATGGACGCAACAGTCATGACGCTTGAATACGATCCCAACCGTTCGGCGTTCATCTCGCTCGTTCAGTACGAGGACGGAGAAAAGCGCTATATAATCGCTCCCGACGGACTTAAAGTCGGCGATAAAGTAAGAGCGGGCGCGGATTCGGATATAAAGCCCGGAAACGCTCTGCCTCTTGAAAATATCCCCGTTGGTACGGTTATACACAATATTGAGCTTCACCCCGGCAAGGGCGGTCAGCTTGTTCGCTCGGCGGGAAATATGGCGCAGCTTATGGCAAAGGAAAACGGCTATGCGCTTTTGAGACTTCCTTCGGGAGAACTCAGAAACGTTGAGGCTTCCTGCTATGCGTCGGTTGGCACGGTTTCAAACCTTGACCACGAAAACGTAAATCTCGGCAAGGCAGGTAAAACACGTCACCTCGGCATAAGACCCACAGTCCGCGGCTCTGTCATGAACCCGAACGACCACCCGCACGGCGGCGGCGAGGGTAAGTCCCCCGTCGGACGTCCCGGACCTGTTACGCCTTGGGGCAAGCCCGCGCTCGGCTATAAGACCAGAAGCGCGAAGAAGGCTTCAAACAAGTTTATTGTCCGCAGAAGAAACGGCAAATAATTAAGCCAAAAGAACTGTATAAGAGCCATATTTTCAGACTGTAGAGAAAGCCTCAGATGCTAGGAAGCGTTACTGCAACTAGCCTTTGTGGCTGTTGCAGTGACGCTGACAACGCAGATGAGGCTTTATATACAGTCTGAAAACATTAAAAACCCTAAAGTTGCTGTTAATAAGAACGGTGTTTTGGCAATTGCCTTGTAAAAACAATTTTCGCCGTTCATTAACTTGCAGCTTAACTTGAAAGGAAATATCATACAATGGGAAGAAGCATTAAAAAAGGCCCTTATGTGCAGGAAGCTCTCATGAAGAGAGTTATTGCAATGAACGAGAGGGGAGAAAAGAAGGTTCTCAAGACATGGAGCCGTTCTTCTACAATATTCCCCGATTTCGTAGGGCACACATTTGCCGTTCATGACGGCAGAAAGCACGTTCCGGTATACGTTACCGAAGATATGGTAGGACACAAGCTCGGCGAGTTTGCACCGACAAGAACCTTTAAGGGTCACTCGGGAAGCAAGACTTCGGCGAAAGCTAAGTAAGGAGGGGAATTATGGAAGCTAAAGCAGAACTCAGGCAGGTCCGCATTTCCCCGCGCAAGGTAGGAATTGTTCTTGATCTTATAAGGAACAAACCCGTAGAAGTAGCAATGGCTATTCTCAATAATACGCCCAAGTCCGCATGCGAGCCTCTTGCAAAGCTCTTGAAGAGCGCGGTTGCAAATGCGGAGAACAATCACAATATGGATACCTCGAGACTTGTAGTATCCAAGGCGTATGTAGGCCCGGGCGTTACACTAAAGCGTATCCGCCCCAAGGATCACGGCAGAGCGCATAGGATCTTAAAGAGAACGTCCAACATAACGCTTGTCGTTACGGAAGCTGAATAAGGAGGAGAATTACAATGGGACAGAAGGTTAATCCCCATGGACTTCGCGTGGGAGTAATCAAGGATTGGGATTCTCGTTGGTTCGCAGGAAAGTCCTCATTCGGCGACACGCTTGTCGAGGACTACAAGATCCGCGATTATCTTATGAACAAGAGAATGTTCAATAAGGCGACGGGAGAAAAGACCACTCAGCTCCTTTCGAGAGCGGTCGGTATCTCAAATATCGAGATCGAGCGCAAGGGCGCTGATAAAGTTAAAATTTATATCAACACCGACAAGGTCGGAATGTTGATAGGTCCTAAGGGAGCAGAGATTGAAAAACTCCGCGCGGAGATTTCAAAGCTCCTCGGAGGAAAGTCGGTAGATATTGACGTTATCGAAATTAAATCTCCCGACACGAATGCTCAGCTCGTTGCCGAGAGCATTGCGCAGCAGCTTGAGGGACGCGTTTCGTTCCGCAGAGCTATGAAGCAGGCGATAGGCAGAACAATGAAGAGCGGCGCAAAGGGCATAAAGACAATGGTAAGCGGCCGTCTCGGCGGCGCGGAAATCGCTCGCTCGGAGATGTATAAAGAGGGTACTATTCCCCTTCAGACATTGAGAGCAGACATAGACTACGGCGTTGCAAGAGCAAACACGACCTACGGCGTTATAGGCGTTAAGGTCTGGATCTACAACGGCGAAGTCCTCAAGGGCGAGATCCCCGCAAAGAGAACGGAGCGTACAGACCGCACCGACCGCCGCAGAAACGACAGAGGCGGCAGAAACGGCGAGCGTCGTCCGCGTAAGCCCAGAACAGATGCTAAAAAAGAAGGAGGTAACGAATAATGCTGCTTCCTAAGAGAGTAAAGTACAGAAGAGTACAGAGAGGTCGCCGCAAAGGTATCGCTACAAGAGGCAACACCGTTTCAAACGGCGAGTATGGACTTCAGGCGCTTGAAGCCGCTTGGATAAAGTCAAATCAGATAGAGGCTGCACGTATCGCGATGACGCGTTATATAAAGCGTGGCGGTCAGGTTTGGATAAAGATATTCCCCGACAAGCCCGTATCTACAAAGCCTCTCGGAACTCGTATGGGTTCGGGAAAAGGTTCTCCCGAATATTGGGTGTCCGTAGTAAAGCCCGGAAGAGTTATGTTTGAAATCGCGGGCGTTTCAGAGGACGTTGCAAGAGAAGCTATGCGCCTTGCGGCACATAAGCTTCCGATAAAGTGCAAATTTGTCAAGAAGGAAGACGGAGGTGAGCTTTAATGAAGGCATCCGAAATCAAATATCTCACGGAAAAAGAGCTGGAAACAAAGCTCTCCGAGCTTAAAGCAGAGTTGTTCAATCTTCGCTTTCAGCTTGCTGTAAACCAGCTCGACAATCCCACGAGGATAAAGGCTGTAAAGAAGGACATCGCGCGCATAAAGACAGTTCAGCGCGAAAGACAGCTTTCTGCTGAAAATTGAGGAAGGAGGACAAGAACTAAAGTATGGAAAGAAATCTGAGAAAGACCAGAGTCGGCAAAGTAGTAAGCGACAAAATGGATAAGACCATAGTGGTTGCAATCGAGGATAATGTTCGGCATCCTCTTTACAAGAAGATCGTAAAGCGTACCATAAAGCTCAAGGCACACGACGAGCAGAACACCTGCAAAGTGGGCGACAGAGTTGAGATCATGGAAACACGCCCTCTGTCAAAGGACAAGAGATGGCGCCTTGTAAACGTGATAGAGCGCGCTAAGTAATCGGTTTTAAATCTACGAAAGGAGTAGCAGAAGAATGATACAGATGCAGACATTGCTCAAGGTCGCTGACAATACCGGCGCCAAAGAGCTTATGTGTATCAGAGTTCTTGGCGGAACAAGAAGAAGATACGCAAATATCGGCGACGTTATCGTAGCGTCCGTTAAAAAAGCTACACCCGGCGGCGTTGTAAAAAAAGGCGACGTAGTTAAAGCCGTTGTAGTGCGTTCTGCAAAGGGACTTCGCCGCGATGACGGCACATATATCCGCTTCGACGAAAACGCTGCGGTTATCATCAAGGAGGACAAAAATCCGAGGGGAACCCGTATTTTCGGTCCGGTAGCGAGAGAGCTTAGAGATAAGGATTATATGAAGATCCTGTCGCTTGCTCCGGAAGTTCTGTAATGGAGGTGTCGCGTATGAATATAAAGGTTGGCGACAACGTAAAGCTCATGACGGGCGACAAGCCCTCCAAGGGCGGCGACAGAGGAAAGACCGGAAAGGTCCTCACCGTTTCCCCCAAGGAAGGTAAAGTCATCGTCGAGGGCATAAATATGGTCACAAAGCACGTAAAGCCCAAACAGCAGGGTCAGCTCGGCGGAAGAGTTCAGGCTGAAAGCCCGATCTACGCCTGCAAGGTAATGCTCGTTTGCCCGAAGTGCAACAAGACCACAAGAGTAGGTCACAAGATAGAGGACGGCAAGAAGATCAGAGTTTGCAAGCACTGCGGAGCAGAGCTGAAATATTGATCGCCGTAAGGTTGAGGACATAATTAATCGAAAACTGTATAATGAAGCCAAGTCTCAGACTGTAGAGAAAGCCTCAGATGCTAGGAAGCGTTGCTGCAACTAGCCTTTGTGGCTGTTCGCATTATGCGCTTCGCGCAAAACGCTGCAACGCTGACGACGCAGATGGGGCTTTATATACAGTCTGAGAGCGTCCTCCGATTGGTCGGGTATAAGGAGCGCTGATTTGATCGCGCTAAAACCCGGCTGTCAGATAGGAGAAAATATAATGGCAAGAATGAAGGATTATTACAGGGAAACCGTTGCTCCCGCATTGTTCAAGAAGTTCGGCTATAAGTCTGTAATGCAGACGCCGAAGCTCGACAAGATCGTCGTAAACGTTGCGTGCGGCGAAGCAAAGGAAAACGCAAAGATCATCGACAACGTTATGGCCGAGCTTAGCGCTATCACGGGTCAGAAGCCCGTTGCGTGCCGCTCGAGAAAGTCCGTCGCAAACTTCAAGCTCCGCGAGGGACAGGTGATCGGCGTTAAGGTAACGCTCAGAGGCGACATAATGTACGAGTTTCTTGACAGACTCTTCAACGTCGCTCTTCCGCGCGTACGCGACTTCAGAGGAATAAACGCAAACTCGTTCGACGGCCGCGGAAACTATTCCTTTGGTCTTAAAGAGCAGCTTATTTTCCCTGAGATCGAATACGATAAGATCGACGCTGTACGCGGAATGGACATAAACTTTGTCACTACCGCGAAAACAGATGAAGAAGCAAGAGAGCTGCTTAAGCTTATGGGCGCTCCCTTTGAGAAGTAAAGACGGAGGAAAACGGATCTATGGCTAAAACTTCTTTAAAAGAAAAGCAGAAGAGAGCTCCGAAGTTCAGCACAAGAGCTTATAACCGCTGCAAGATCTGCGGCAGACCTCACGCTTATATGCGTAAGTTTGGCATTTGCAGAATTTGCTTCAGAGAGCTTGCTTACAAAGGACAGATCCCCGGCGTAAAGAAAGCAAGCTGGTAATTTAAATAAGACAGCTTCTGCAAGATCCCTCGCCGAATGGGTTTTCGGAAAGTTCGGCTGTTTAATGGAAAATATGTGAGTACGACGAAGTGCGAAACGAAAGGTTTCGGGTTGACTTCGTAACGGCTCTCGTTTACGGAGGTAAATGAATGCAGATTACAGATACTATCGCGGATATGCTCACCAGAATTCGCAACGCAAATTCCGCAAAGCACCCTACTGTTGACGTTCCCGCTTCCAACCTCAAAAAGCAGATTGCTCAGATACTGCTTGACGAAGGCTATATAAAGGGATTTAAGGTAATCGACGACAACAAGCAGGGCGTTATAAAAATAACACTCAAGTACACGGACAGCAAGTCCGGCGTTATAACCGGTCTTCGCCGCGTATCAAAGCCCGGTCTCAGAATTTATTCAAACTGCAAGGATATGCCCAAGGTTATGAGAGGTCTCGGTATTGCTATCATCTCGACTTCAAAGGGCATTATGACCGACAAGAAAGCAAGAGAAATGAATGTCGGCGGCGAAGTCCTCGCATTTGTATGGTAAGGGGGAGGAATAGTGATATGTCAAGAATAGGAAGAATGCCTGTTGCTGTTCCCGCGGGAGTCGATGTAAAGATCGAAGGACCCGTTGTTACCGTAAAGGGACCCAAGGGCACAATTACAAAAGAATTCAATCATCTTATGAAGATAACTCACGAGGGCGCCGAGATAATCGTTGAGCGTCCCGACGATGAGAACCTTTCAAAATCTCTTCACGGTCTTACGAGAACGCTTATCCACAATATGGTAATAGGCGTTACGGAAGGCTTTAAGAAAGAGCTTGAAATAAACGGCGTAGGTTTCCGCTGCGAAAAGCAGGGCAAAAACGTCGTAATGAACCTCGGCTATTCTCACAAGGTCATCGTTTCCGATACCGACGACTGCAAGCTCGAAGTTCCCTCCCCCAACAAGATAATCGTTACGGGAATTGACAAGCAGAAGGTCGGACAGTGCGCGGCTGAGATACGCTCGAAGCGTCCTCCCGAGCCTTATAAGGGCAAGGGCATAAAGTATGCGGAAGAGCATATTCGCCGTAAGGAAGGCAAAGCCGGCAAGGGCAAGAAGTAATTGAAAGGACAGTATCAATAATGGTTAAGATAATTGATAAAAACAAAAGCAGAATGCGCCGCCATAAGCGCGTTCGCGGAAAGATCAGCGGCACACCCGAGTGCCCCAGACTTTGCGTTTTCCGTTCTTCAATGCACATTTACGCGCAGATCATTGACGATGTAAACGGAAAGACTCTTGCAGCGGCAAGCTCGACCGAAAAGGATTTCGGTATGTACGGCGGAAACTGCGAGGCGGCTAAGAAAGTCGGACAGATGGTAGCCGAAAAGGCTAAAAAAGCGGGAATAACCGACGTTGTTTTCGACAGAGGCGGTTATGTATATCATGGCAGAGTAGCGGCTCTTGCGGACGGCGCAAGAGAGGGCGGACTCAATTTCTGATAAGGAGGGAACAAGACTTTGGCTAGAATCGAACATGAACAGCAGACAGAAGAACTTGCTGAAAAGGTTGTCGCAATAAACCGCGTATCAAAGACCGTTAAGGGCGGAAGAATCATGAAATTCTCGGCGCTTGTCGTTGTCGGCGACGGAAAAGGCACGGTGGGATTCGGAATGGGAAAGTCCAACGAAGTTCCCGACGCTATCCGCAAGGGTATTGAGGACGCAAAGAAAAATCTCCACAAGATTGCGCTTAAAGGAACAACGATTCCCCACGAGATAACGGGTAAATTCGGCGCAGGCGCAGTTCTTATGCGTCCGGCTCCCGAAGGTACGGGCGTTATAGCGGGCGGCCCCGTTCGTGCGGTAATTGAAATGGCAGGAATAAAGAACATTCGTACAAAGTCCCTGCGTTCAAACAATCCCTGCAACGTTGTAAGAGCTACAATGGCAGGTCTTACGGCACTTAGAACAGCGGAAGAAGTTGCGGCTCTCAGAGGCAAGACCGTAAAGGAAATCTGAAAAAGAGCATAGGAGGAGATCATAATGGCAAATTTAAAAATTACTCTTGTACGCTCTTTAAACAGCTGCAAGAAAGACCAGATCGCCACGGCGAATTCTCTCGGACTTAACAAGACGAATTCCGTCACGATCCAGCCCGACAACGAGGCTACAAAGGGAAAGATCAGAAAGATCGCACACCTTGTAAAGGTCGAAGAAGCATAAAAAACAAATACAGACGGCAGACGCCGAGAATGATTTTCTCGCCTGCCGACCAAAGAAATGGGGTGCAATAATATGAAGCTACACGAATTAGCTCCCGCAGCAGGCTCCACAAAGGAAGTAAAGCGTATCGGCAGAGGTCACGGCTCAGGAAACGGAAAGACCGCCGGTAAGGGACACAAAGGTCAGAAAGCTCGTTCGGGCGGATCTATAAGACCCGGTTTTGAGGGCGGACAGATGCCGCTTCAGAGAAGAATGCCCAAGCGCGGATTTAACAACATCTTCGCAAAGGAATTTGCGGCAGTGAACGTATCCGAGCTTGAAAAGCGCTTTGAGGACGGAGCGGAGGTTGACGCGCAGGCTCTTATCGAAGCAGGCGCAATAAAGAATGTCAAAGACGGCGTAAAGATCTTAGGCAACGGCGAACTTACAAAGAAGCTCACCGTAAAGGCTGCAAAGTTTACGGCGACAGCTAAGGAAAAAATAGAAAAGGCGGGCGGAAAGGCTGAGGTGATGTAATTGAACGGAATGCTTCAGGTCTTTCGTAACGCTTGGGTAGATACCCAGCTTCGCAAAAAGATCTTGTACACACTGTTTATCCTCGTCATATTCCGCTTGGGTTCATGCATTTTCGTTCCTTTCCTCGACAACACCGCCATATCGAACATGATAGACGGAGCTTCACTGCTCAGCTATCTCGATACCATGACGGGCGGCGCTCTCGGAAACGGAACGCTCCTAGCTATGTCAATTACTCCCTACATCAACGCGTCGATCATTATCCAGCTGCTTACGGTTGCGATACCGCCGCTTGAAAAGCTCTCAAAAGAGGGCGAGCCGGGACGTAAAAAGATAAACAAGATCACAAAATATGTCGCTCTCGGAATTGCGCTTTTACAGGCGACCGCGTTCTATTTCTCTTTAAGAAACGGAACCAGCGTAGACGGCTACCATGTTGAGATCTTAAAGTATGGCGAGAAAGCCGACTTGTTCGCGCAGATACTTTCCGCGGCGACCATAATCGCTTGCTTTGTCGCAGGAGCTTGCGTTATTATCTGGCTCGGCGACAGAATAAACGAAAACGGCATAGGAAACGGAATTTCAATGATACTCTTCGCAGGTATCGTCGCTCGTTTCCCCGACCAGATACAGACTTTCGTCAGACTTTGCCAGCAGGATATGAAGAACATTATCTTCGTAGTTATCGTTGTAATCATGTACGCGGCAATGATCTGGTTCGTTATCTTTATGACAAACGCAGAGCGCAGGATACCCGTTCAGTACGCAAAGCGCGTCGTTGGACGCAAAATGTACGGCGGACAGTCAACTCATATCCCGATTAAAGTTGCAATGAGCGGCGTTATGCCGATAATCTTTGCAATGTCGATAATGTCGCTTCCGCAGACGATCTTGTTCTTCTTCGGAATCAGAGGCGACGGTTCGAGCGGACACCCGTTCTGGGAGGGCTTTGTGCAGTTCTTCAGCCAGAGTTCCGTGGGTTACGCAATAATCTACTTTGTACTGATAATCGCGTTCAACTATTTCTACGTTGCGATTTCGTACAATCCTATCGAAATAGCGAACAACCTGAAGAAAAACAACGGTGCAATCCCCGGCTATCGCCCCGGAAAGCCCACGTCGGACTTCATCTATAATTCGCTGAACAAAATAACTCTTATTGGCGCAATTTTCCTCGGTATAATCGCGATTTTGCCGATAATCCTCTCGTGGATAAACCCGAACTTCTCGGGACTTTCACTGGGCGGTACAACGCTTCTTATCGTTGTCGGCGTTGCTCTCGAAACTGTTCGTACTCTTGAGAGCCAGATCACGATGCGTCATCACCCGGGATTTTTGGATTAAGTGTAAAATGCGGTCTGCTTAAAGCTTCGGCTTTAAGTATGCCGCAGGAATCTAAGCTGTAAGTCAGGAGAGTAACTTATGAATATGATATTCCTTGGCGCACCGGGCGCCGGCAAAGGCACACAAGCAGAGGTCGTATGCAAGGAGCTGAATATCCCCGCTATTTCTACGGGAAATATGCTCCGCGAGGCAGTAAAAAATTCGACTGAGGCAGGACTAAAGGCTAAGAGCTATATGGACGCGGGAGAGCTTGTTCCGGACGAAGTCGTTATCGGCATCTTAAAGGACAGAATAGCTCAGCCCGACGCACAAAACGGCTTTATCCTCGACGGTTTTCCGAGAACGGTACAGCAGGCTGAAGCGCTCGAAAGCATGGGAGTTGAGATCGACAAGGTCATCGAGATAGACGTTCCCGATGACGCGATAATCGCCCGCATGAGCGGAAGAAGAGTCTGCGAGGGCTGCGGAAATTCCTATCACATAGAGTATAAGCCCACAAAGGTCGAGGGAATATGCGACGCTTGCGGCGCAAAGGTCGTACAGAGAATAGACGACAAGCCCGAAACGGTCCTTGCGCGTCTTAAAACCTATCATGAAAAGACCGCTCCGCTAAAGGATTATTATGAAAAGAGAGGAAAGCTCGTTACCGTAAAAGGACAGAACGAGATATCCGAAACCTCTCGTCTGACGCTTGCGGCAATAAAGGGCGAATAAAATGATCTCTATAAAGAATCAGACCGAACTTAAAGGAATGATGAAAGCGGGAGAGCTTGCGGCGCAGGCTCTGGCTCTTGCGGGAAAGAACGCTGTCGCGGGCATTTCCACGTGGGAACTCGACAGGATCGTAAACGACTATATCGTGTCGCACGGCGGTCATTGCCCCTGCAAGGGATACGGAGGATTTCCGGGTCACAACTGCTTTTCGGTAAACGAGGAGCTGATACACGGGATCCCGAATAAGAAAAAGATCCTGAAAGACGGCGACATCCTGTCATGCGACATAGTAGCCGAGCTTGACGGATTTATGGGCGACAATACAAAGACATTCGCTGTCGGAGAAATTTCCGATGAAGCGAAACGGCTGATGAAATTTACCGAAGAAGCTCTCTACAAGGGCATCGAAAAGGCAGTCGCGGGAAACCGCATAGGCGACATATCACACGCGATTGAAACTCACGTCAAGAGCGGAGGTTACGCCGTAGCGGAAAAGTTTATAGGACACGGGATAGGACGCGAAATGCACGAAGATCCCGAAGTACCCAACGAAGGAAAGGCAGGTCACGGACCGCGCCTTATGCCGGGAATGACTATCGCGATAGAGCCAATGGTAAATTCTCATTTCCGCGAGGTAAAGATACTCGGCGACAAGTGGACGGTCGTCACGACCGACAACAGCCTTTCGTGCCACTTTGAGCATACCGTAGCAATTACAAGCGGCGAGCCTCTTATATTGACACTGGAGCGTCACTGAGTATGGATATAAAGGCGGGAAGCGTTGTTATAAGCCTTGCGGGTCACGACAAAGGCAGGGCGATGGTCGTTACAAAGCTCGAACAAGAGTTTGTATATGTTGCCGACGGCAAAGAGCGAAAGCTTGATACGCCGAAAAAAAAGAACAAAAAGCACGTTCGTCCCACCCATAAGCTCATAGAGCTTTCGGAGCTGACGGACAAAAGGCTGAGGCGGGCATTGGCAGAAATGTTTATGCGCACGGAGGAGTGAATAGCTTGTCTAAAGAAGACGTAATTGAGGTTGAGGGAACGATTCTTGAGGCTTTGCCGAACGCGCAGTTCAAGGTGGAGCTTGTAAACGGACACAAGATTCTGGCACACATAAGCGGAAAGCTCAGAATGAATTATATCCGCATTTTGCCGGGAGACAAGGTTACCGTTGAGATGTCGCCCTACGATCTTACAAAGGGCAGAATCACCTGGCGCGCAAAATAAACCGCGTCAGCAGGGAAAAGTTATAATTAGGAGGGCATTACGATGAAAGTCAGACCTTCGGTCAAGCCCATGTGCGACAAGTGCAAAGTTATAAAGCGCAAGGGCAAGGTTATGGTTATTTGTGTTGAACCCAAACACAAACAAAGACAGGGTTAAGGAGGATAAGTTATGGCAAGAATTGCAGGAGTGGACCTGCCAAAGGAAAAGCGCGTAGAGATAGGTCTTACCTATGTATACGGTATCGGCAGAAAATCCGCAAATGATATTCTGGCAAAGGCGGGAGTAAATCCCGATACTCGCGTTAAGGATCTCACCGACGACGAGGAATCAAAGATCCGCGAAGTTATCGACAAGGACGGCTATGTCGTAGAGGGCGACCTCAGAAGAATGGTTGCGCTCAACATAAAGCGCCTCGTAGAGATAAACTGCTATCGCGGCACACGCCACCGCAAGGGTCTTCCCGTTCGCGGTCAGCGTACAAAGACAAACGCCAGAACTCGCAAAGGTCCGAAGAAGACCATTGCCAACAAGAAAAAGTAAGGAGGCGTAATTAAAAAAATGGCACAACAGAAGAAACAGGTCATTCGCAGACGCCGTGAGCGCAAGAACATCGAAAACGGTCAGGCGCATATCCAGTCGTCTTTCAACAATACCATAGTTACAATAACCGATCTTCAGGGAAACGCTATTTCATGGGCGTCCGCAGGTGAACTCGGATTTAAGGGTTCGAGAAAGTCCACACCGTTTGCGGCTCAGTCGGCGGCGGACGTTGCGGCAAAGGCAGCTATGGAACACGGTCTTAAGACTGTTGAAGTTTTCGTAAAGGGACCCGGTCAGGGACGCGAGGCGGCAATCAGAGCGCTTCAGACGGCAGGACTTGAGGTAAAGCTCATAAAGGACGTTACCCCCATTCCTCACAACGGATGCAGACCCCCCAAGAGAAGAAGAGTCTGACCTACGGCAAAGCAGGAACAGACAAAATAAAGCACCGAGTGCTACGTTTGCTCGGCGTCGGCAAAATGCCGATAATCGGATTAAATAACGGAGGATAATTTATTATGGCAGTAAATCGCGACCCGATTTTGAAAAAGTGCAGAAGCCTTGACATCAGCCCCGCTGTTCTCGGCTATTCGGAAAAGAAGAAGTCCATGAGATTTCAGAAAGACGGCGCTCGCCGCAAGAAAGTTTCCGAGTACGGTCAGCAGCTGAAAGAAAAGCAGAAGCTCAAATTTATCTACGGCGTTCTTGAAAAACAGTTCTATCACTATTATGAGCTTGCTACCAAAGAAGAGGGTATCGCAGGCGAAAACCTCATAAGACTTCTTGAAAGCCGTCTGGACAATATAGTTTTCAGAATGGGTATGGCAACTACGCGCCGCGAGGCTCGTCAGCTCGTATCTCACGGTCATTTCTGTGTGAACGGAAAGAGAGTAGATATTCCCTCTTACAGAGTTAAGGTAGGAGACGTTATCTCCCTCAGAGAAAAGAGCAAGAAAAGCAAGAAGTTTGAGCAGATCGCGGAAGTGGCAGGCGGAAGACTGACTCCCACATGGCTCGACGTAGACAAGGAGAAGCAGACCGCCAAGGTAACGCGCTTGTTCCAGCGTGACAGCGACCTCGACTATGAGATAGCTGAACACCTGATTATCGAGCTGTATTCTAAATAATTGCTCGGCAGCATACAGATATTTAGTGCAGTTATTTTTAATTCATATCAGGCGCAATGCGTTTAGAGGACAGAATATCTGTCAATACTGCCGTTATGACGGTACGACAAATCAAAGGGTTTGCCGATATGGTATGATTTAAAATTAACAGGAATACAGACTGAGGGATCTTTCGCAGAATTTGTTTATGAATAAAGCCGAGGCTTTAAAAGGAAAGAAGTCCCTTTTATGTGCGCGAAAAGGATAATTGACAAGCGGCAGAGCGTTTATCGCTTTGCAAAGATGACAAGCGGGAGGGTTACCAATGCTTGAAAAAATCGAAAAGCTCAACATCGAGACCTCGAAGCTGAGGTCAGACGGAACCTACGGAATGTTCGTTCTCGAACCGCTTCAGACGGGTTATGGAAACACGCTCGGAAACAGTCTGAGGAGAGTATTGCTCTCGTCGCTTCCGGGAGTTGCGGCTACGTCTGTAAAGATAGACGGCATACAGCACGAATTTTCCACTGTCCCCGGCGTTAAAGAGGACGTAACGGAGATAATTCTTAATATTAAAGGGCTTAGAGCTAAGATGTACGGCGAAGCTCCCAAGACGATCTACATTGAGGCAGAGGGCGAATGTGAAGTAACTGCGGGCGATATAAAGACCGACAGCGAGGTCGAGATACTCGATCCGGGAATGCACATTGCTTCTCTCGGTGCAGGCGCAAAGCTCTATATGGATATTACGCTCGACAGAGGAAGAGGCTATGTTTCGGCGGAGCAGAACAAACAGCAGCTCCAGCCCGTTATAGGCGTTATTCCGATAGACAGCATCTACACACCTGTTCTCAAGTGCAACTACACGGTTGAGAATACGCGCGTCGGTCAGAAAACCGACTACGAAAAGCTTATAATCGAGATATGGACGGACGGAACGATTTCCGCAAAAGAAGCTGTTTCTTATGCGGCAAAGATCCTTATCGAAAGGCTTAGTATGTTTGCAGAGCTTTCTGACGATACAAATCCCCAGGAGCTTATGGAAACAAAGGAAGAAAGCCGCAAGGACAAAGTTCTCGAAATGACTATCGAAGAGCTGGAGCTTTCGGTGCGTTCGTTCAACTGCTTAAAGAGAGCGGGAATAAACACCGTCGAGGATCTTGTAAACAAGTCGCCTGAGGATATGATGAAAGTCAGAAACCTCGGCAAAAAGTCCTTTGACGAGGTCAAAGCCAAGCTCCAGTCGCTCGGCTGCGATCTTATGAATTCGGACGAGAACAAGTAAGCGTCCGGGAAATGAGTTTCACCGAAAGGAGAAAATAAAATGCCAGGTTCAAGGAAGTTAGGAAGAACAAGCGACCATAGAAAAGCGATGCTCAGAGGAATGGTTACTTTCCTGCTCGAAAACGGCAAGATCGAAACTACCGTTACAAGAGCAAAGGAAGTAAGAGCCGAGGCTGAGAAGATGATCACTCTCGGCAAGGCGAATACCCTTCACACAAAGCGCCAGGTTTATTCTTACATCACGAAAGAGGACGTTGCGAAGAAGGTATTTGACGAGATAGCTCCTAAGTACGCTGACAGAGCGAGCGGTTATACCAGGATCTACAAGATCGGTCCCCGCAGAGGCGACGCAGCAGAAATGGCGATCATAGAGCTGGTTTGATCCGTTTAAAACTTAAAACAAAAATTGCCGCCTGTAGAACAACTACGGGCGGCATTTAAACGTTATACACTACTTTCGGCTAAAATAACAGGTTTAGTTTTTTACTGTTTCTTCTCCTAAAACATTTACGTCGAGCCATAATTTTAAATCAGCCTTTTCTCCACTTGGGAATTTTACAGTAATAATGTATTCAATATATGCATACATATGACCAATTATGTTAGAACCACAATTGTTTTCCCAAGTTAATTTCTTATCTAGATACCACGAACCGGATACATTATCAGATTTTGTATATGCTTCAACATCTTTTACTACAATATCCTCTTCATAGTAACAAATAAAATCACCGCTTACGTACATTGTAAACAGACGAGTTCCACTTGTTGCAGTTGGTGTTCCATAAATTGTTCTTGTCTTACTTACTACTTTGTTAAACGGCGTAACGCTTAAGGGCATAACATCAGATGGATTATTGTCTTTAACATATGTTTTATCAACAAAGAACAAACCTGTTTCATCGTCAATATACCCTTCCTCTGAAACAAGATTATATCCATCGTTTTCAAGAGAAATGTCTACATCAGTTTTCTCATAATTAGTTTCAGAGTTTGCTTCATTCACTTCAGTGATTGATTCTGAGATAGTTTCAGCATTTGCTATAATGCCGGAAGTTACAATAATAGACGCTGTTACGATTGTGCTCAAAATCTTTCTTAATGTTTTTTTCTTAAAAAGACCTCCTTAGAAAATGTTTTTAGTAAAGGCAGCATATTCATATTACTATTTACTTACCCCTGCCGTTTAAGCATAAGGGTGCGTTGAAGTGTTGTCCTTTTCAAAAGTCAGATCAACGTAAAAACCATTTTCGTCGTTAAACGTATCAATGCCTACCAGTGTATAACCTTGTGCTTCCATTTCTTCGACGTGCTGTTTGTCAGGTTCGGGAAGCTCCTGTCTCAGTTCTTCGATAGATTTTTCATCATGAGCCGAGCTTAACATAGTCATTGCTGAAACGCTTATCCCCAAAGCTGCGGTAGCTGTGGCGGCAATAACAATTGCAATAATTTTTTTCTTCATGTCAAATTCCCCCTTTTAAAGCTAATTAAAAACTTTTAAACGTTTAATAAATATAAACATACCGCTCTTACTAATTTCATAATACCACAATAAGGTGAAATTGTCAATAGTTATAATAAAAAATAAAGTCACACACAATTCCAAAAAATTTTGTTATAGCTGTTTATATATGTTGAAATATCCGAGGAAATGTGTTATAATAAATAATGAGTATATATGCCAAAATATAGCAGGCATACATACCACAGTCAGAAAGGAATAACTATGCGTACAGAATTTTACGGAAAGCGCTGCCCCGTGTGCAGAAACCGCTTCAGAGAGGGCGACAACGTCGTCGTCTGCCCTGTCTGCGGAACTCCGCATCATAGAGAGTGCTATGAAAAAGAAAACAAATGCGGCGTAGAAGAATATCATGCCTTGGGCTTTGTCTGGAAAGGAAATCTCCCCGACGAAGAACCCGAAATCACCGTTGAAAAAGAGGACAATCAGTTCGGCGCCGCGGGAACGGAGAATATGAACGGCGCGCAGGCGGATCTCGGCGCAGATCCTTTCGCCGAGATGATAAACCGCTTTAAAACTCCCTCGCTCGGCGAGGACGGCGTAAGTATGAAAGAACTTATGGCGTATACTTCGCGGTCGCTTTATCATTACGCCCAGGCGTTTTTGGTAATTCGCGGGGACAGCGGCATGAAGAAGCGCAAAACTTTTTTCAACATCTGCTCGGGACTTCTTGCGCCTATGCATCAGTTCTACAGAAAAATGGATCTTTTAGGGATAATAATGATAGTTGTCATGCTTCTTCCGTCGCTGCTTATAGCGCTGAATGAAAGCTATTTTGTAAACAACGCGTCGTTTTATTATTTCTTCAATTTCCTGAGTATCGCGGAGCAGATCTTGCTCTGTCTTTTCGGAGATTATCTTTACTACCGCCACGCGGTAAAGAAAATAATAAGCATACGCGAAAAATATATCGGCGATACAAACTCCGACGAATATTATGAAACTCTCGAACTTGCGGGCAGACCGTCGCTTCCGAGAGCTATTATAGGAACGCTCGTTTTCGTTTTGTGTTCGAGCCTTATACTTATAATTCCGGGCGTTCAGTAAAGGCTTTAAAATATGTTTAAACGACTTGAAAAATTTTACTCGGCGTTTGGCGACAAGGGCGTTATGTTCTGCATTTACGCGCTTACGCTTGTAATAAACACGCTGTTTACAATAAGCGTTGAGCTTCCGTCCGCGATTGTCGACGAAATAAGCTCGGCGGGCGTTGCCGCATTTTATTCGGGAAAAGACTGGAGCGTGCTGCTTCGCGATTTCGGGATGGGCGGATATATCCAGCAGTTTATATACGCTCCGCTGTTCAGAATGTTCAGAACGCCATATGCGCTCTACAAAGCCATGCTTGTAGAAAACGCCATGATAATAAGCTTTATCCCGCTTATAGCCTATCATATAGCGGGAAAGGCGGGTGTTGTCAGAGTAAAGAAAAAGCTCTTGTGCGCGCTTTGCGGCGGAATGTACGTGACATATATCGCAAACTCCAAGCTTATAAGAAACGACGTTGCGGCGGAGCTTATCGCATGGGTGCTGATTTGGTGCGTATTTGCGGCATGGGACAAGAAAAACCGCTATACGAGATTTGTAACTTCGCTTCTTGCGGGCTTTTTGTGCGCCGCGGGTTATGCCGCCGACAACAGAATGATAGTTACGGCGGCGGCTTTGGTGCTGACGGCGGTCATTGCGAGGATTGCATTTAAGGAGCGCATTTTTAATATGCCCGTGTTTTTCGGGTCGCTTATTGTTTCGTTTATAGGCGAGCATTTTGTGAGATTGCTTGTTGCGGGCGGCGCGTCGGACGGCGTCGTCGACGGCGTCGGGTTTTTTTCCGACGGCGCGGGCGGCGGCGTTGCGGGAAGAATTTTCGGGCTGAGCTATGCGTTTATAACGGAAAGTTTTGGAATGGGCGCTTTTGCGGCGGCAGCTTTTGCGGCAATGTTCGCAGTATATATCAGAGAGTGTGTTAATAACAAACCTAAAATACTCGAAGACGGCACAAAAGTCCTTGAACCCCCTAAACACAAATACTCCCCAAAGCCTATTGTTTTCGGAATGTTCCAGTTTTTGGCGGCTGTCCTTTCGATAGTTTTCTTTTCGGTGTTTACGTTTGGCGGAGAAACAGCGGACCTTTCGGAAATATGCTTGTCGCTCGAGCATATCATACCGCTCTCGGTGTTCTTTGCGCTTTTGTATATCGTCATGTACGGCTCGGATCTTGCAAAGCTGTTTATCTCTGTCGGAATATACAGCTTTGTATGCGCGGGATTTTCGCTGACGTATTATGCGGGAGGGAATTTTGAACAAAGCGGAAAGATCGTTCCCGTTCTCCCTTTCAGGATCGGCGAGCCGCTCTCCGAAAACCTTACGGGAATGAGCTTTATCATAATATCGTCGTGCGTGTTTTCGATGTTCGCGCTGCTTATAGTCTTTACGTCTTGTTCGAGAAAGCGGTTTATGAAGTTTATCGCTTTCACGATGTATTCCGTTCTGATATACAACACCGTTTATGTCGGGATAGAGTATATTCCCGAAACCTCAAGGCTCTCCGCGGAAAAGATCGCGCCTTATAAAGCGGCTTCCGAACTTTTATACAACGACGCTCAGTCGCCGCCGATAATAGTCGCCTATGACAGCGAAACTTCACGCGAGCTTGCGGGAATTATCCAGTTTTTGAATTTCAACACCAACGTATCTGTCATGAAGCAGGGCGACAAAGTTCCCGAATCGTGTCTGCTCGTTGCGGGAATTGACGTTGTCGCGCCGTTTGACGGCGGCTCATACGACGTTGTAGGCAGAACGGGCGAATATGTCGTATACGCCTACGGCGAAAGCGCGAGAGACTTTATCCGCTACAGCAGTTCGTCTGCTCAGTAAACATTAAGAGGTTGTAAAAATGCCCATACTAAAAAAAGCTGCGAAAAGATTTTCGCCCGCGAGAGTGCTTGTTATAGGATTTGCGGCAATGATCGCCGCAGGCACGCTCCTTTTGTGCCTGCCGTTTTCGTCGAAATCGGGAGAGTTCACGCCTATTTTCGACTGCCTTTTCACCGCGACATCCGCGTCCTGCGTTACGGGGCTTATAATATACGACACCTTTTCCCACTGGTCGGTTTTCGGGCAGATAATCATTGCCCTGCTTATACAGATAGGCGGTCTGGGATTTGTGACGATAATCACGTTTTTCAACATTGCCGCGGGAAAAAAGCTCGGCTACAGAACGCTCAAAAATGCTGCGGGAGATTTCTCCGAAAGCAGCTTTGAGGGCGGCAGAAAGATATTTATAAGCATTATAAAGTATTCTATGATATTCGAGCTTCTGGGAGCGGCGATATTGTCAATAACATTCGTTCCGAAATACGGAGGCTACGGCGTGTGGATGGGCTTGTTTATGAGCATAACGGCGTTTTGCAACGCGGGCTTTGACCTTACGGGAATGGAGGGCGAATTTTCGAGCCTTACGGCGTTTTCCGACAGCCCCATGGTGCTTATAACTCTTGCGATATTGATAATAGTCGGCGGTCTGGGATTTATGGTGTGGGAAAATTTCCTGAATATCCGCAACAGAAAAAAGCTTAGTTTACATACGACTGCGGTGCTTGTTATGACGGGCGTATTGATAATAACGGGAACAGTTTTTTACCTTATCGCGGAGTGGGATAATCCCAAAACGCTCGGAGAAATGAACGTCGGCGAAAAGATAATGAACGCTTTCTTCTCGTCCGTAACGGCGAGGACGGCGGGCTTTAACAGTATATCCATAGACGGAATGACGGGATTTTCGCTGTTCGGGACAATGGCGCTGATGTTTATAGGAGCGGCTCCGGGTTCTACGGGCGGCGGAATAAAAGTAACGACGCTTTTGGTGCTTATTATGACGGTCGTCAGCTATATCCGCAACAAAAACGACGTTGAGCTTTTCCATCATAAACTCGACAAGCTCACGATATACAGAACGCTCGTTATTTCCGTTTTGTCAATGTTCGCGGTCGGAACTTGTTTTGTGGTATTGTACTTTTCAATGCCCGACGGAGCCGACGCGGTGAAATGCCTGTTTGATACAATATCGGCGTTTTCGACTACGGGTCTTGGCGCGGGCGCCGTACAACAGGCGGGATACGCGGGAAAAAGCCTTATAATACTTACAATGTTCGCGGGAAGAGTAGGGCCTGTATCGCTCGTAATGTCGCTTGTTATGAACGCGCAGCCGAGAAAAAATCTCGTAGTTCCCGAGGGACAGATATTGATAGGTTGATTTTATGGAACAGTTCAGTTTGGGAAAGATAAATATGTATGTGTCGGACGACCACCGTTTCGGTACGGACGCATTCCTGCTCGGAAAATACGCCGACCCGCATAGGGGAAACACCGTCTGCGATCTTTGTACGGGCTGCGGGATAATACCGCTTATATTCTGCAAAAAAGACCCGCCGAAAAAGATATACGCCGTCGAAATACAAGAAGAAGCCGTCGGGCTTTTAAATGCCTCAATAAAGGAAAACGCTCTTGAAGAAATTATCGAGCCGGTATTCTGCGATCTTCGGGAATTGCCTGCCGACAAAATACCGCGTGAAAGCGTCGACATCGTGACGGCAAACCCGCCCTATATGACGAGCGGCTCGGGGTATGAAAAACTTTCGAGAGCGCAGGCTGTCGCAAGGCACGAGCTTTTATGCTCGATAGACGACGTATGTAAGACGGCCTCTTCCCTTTTGAAATACGGCGGGCTTTTAAAAATGTGCCATAGACCCGAAAGGCTTGCGGACGTTATCTGCGCAATGCGCGCGGCAAACATCGAGCCGAAAAGCGTGACGTTCGTTCAGAACATACCCGGCGAAAGACCGTGGCTTTTTCTGATAAGCGGGAAAAAAGGAGCAAACGCGGGAATGAACGTTGAAAAGCCCGTTATACTGCGAAATGCCGACGGCTCTTATACGGAGGATTATCTCGGACTTTATGAGTGAATTTGGGAAACTTTTAATAGTTGGAACGCCGATAGGAAATTTTTCGGATATAAGTCCGCGCGGCATTGAAACGCTGGAAAAAGCGGATTATATCGCCTGCGAGGACACAAGAGTAAGCAGTAAACTTTTAGGAAAATTCGGCATAAAAAAGCCGCTCTTGTCATACTTCAAGCCGAAGGAGATTGAAAAGAGCGTAAAGATAACGGAGCTTTTGTGCGAGGGAAAAAACATAGCTCTAATTTCCGACGCGGGAATGCCGTGTATATCCGACCCGGGCTATATCCTCGTAAAGAAATGCGCGGAAATGGGAATAGAAGTCGAGGTAATTCCGGGGTGCAATGCGGCGGTGTCGGCGGTTGCGGTGAGCGGAATAGAAGCGCAGAGGTTTATTTTCGAGGGCTTTTTGCCCGTAGGAAAAAAGGAGCGCTCCGAGCGGCTTTCCGAAATAAAAGGACTTTCTCATACAATAGTTTTTTACGAAGCCCCGCACAAGCTTATTCAGACGCTTTCCGATTTGACGGAATTTTTCGGAGAGGACAGAAAAGCGGCGGTGTGCCGAGAGCTTACAAAGCTGCACGAGGAGACGCTTCGCGGAACGCTCAAAGAGCTTTCGGAACATTTTAACTTAAACGAGCCCCGCGGCGAATTTGTCATTGTAGTCGAGGGCAAAGCCGAAAAGCCGAAAACGCTTTCGCTTTCCGAGGCGGTAATGATAGCGCGGGAGCTTATAGAAAGCGGCGAAAAGTCGAATCCCGCCTGCAAAAAGGCGGCGGAGATAAGCGGAATATCAAAGCGCGAAATCTATAGCGCAATTATTGACAATGAAGAAAATTGATTTCTTGAAAGGAGAATATCTATGAAAAACGAAAACGGACAGCTCGGAGCTGTAGCAACACTTGTAGTTCCTATTATCGGAGCAGTTATTGTAGTAGCGGCGGCGGTCGCTTATATCTGCCTGAAACTTGCGGACGAAATGCGCTACAACGAAAAGTGGAAGGATTACGACGACTGCGGCTGGCATTGATGGCAGTATACAGTGTACAGTGTAGAGTGTACAGTATAATGCTGGGCGAAACGTTGTTTAAGGCATTAGGCGTTTTTTAAATTGTGCAAGTTCAATGTTTTGCCCGAAAGGTCAATGCTTAGCTTTTGGCGTTGTCAATAGCCGATAAGTAAACAGTATGGTAATAAAATGAAACAAATAATTCTGCCTGACGGCAGGGAGCTTTGCTATGAGCTTATAAGAAAGCGCGTAAAGAACATAAACTTCCGAATAAAGGACGAGGACGTTGTCATGGTCTCGGCAAGTTCCAAAGTTCCGATAAAGTATATCGAACAATGTCTCGCAAAACGCGCGGAATTCTTCTTCGGCGCGTTTGAAAAGATCAAAGCCCGTAAAGCTGCGCAAGAAAAAAGCGCCGAATGCGTAAAATGGCTCGGAAAAGAGCTTCCAGTCGTGGTATACGACAATTCCCGCGAAACGGCGGTTTTTGACGAAAACGAGTGCAGGGTGTTTACAAAGGACTTTGGCGCGGAAAACGTTCAAAATCTTATCCGAACCGCAAGGCTCGAGCGCTTTAAAGCCTTGTGCGCCGAGCTTAACGAACAAGTAAGAACCGAGCTTAAAGCAAGAGGGTTTGAGCCGCCGCCCGCCGTTATAACGATAAAAGAAATGAAGTCGCGCTGGGGGAGCTGTTCTTATAAGCGCGGACATATCTCGATAAATCTTCGGCTTGCGGATTATCCGAGAGAAACGGTGCTGTCGGTTTTCTGGCACGAATACGCGCATTTCTGGCATCACGACCATTCCGACAGGTTTTACCGCTTTCTGCTCGATTTATATCCCGATTATTACAAACACAACAACGTCCTTAAAACGGGCTGAAAAGGAGAACAAATGTTTAACAACATCTTTTTCGACCTCGACGGAACGCTGACTGATTCGGCGGAGGGAATACTTAACTCCGTGGAATATGCGATGAAAAAGCTCGGGATAAGCGGTTACAAGCGCTCGGAGCTTTATTCTTTCATAGGTCCTCCGCTTACGGATTCTTTCGGGAATATGTTCGGATTGTCCGAGGAAAAATGTAAAGAGGGCGTGAGATATTACCGCGAGTATTTTCCGAAAAAGGGCATTTATGAAAACAGGCTCTACGACGGCGTAACCGAACTTCTTAAAAGGCTTAAAGCCTCGGGAAAGGCCCTTGTCCTTGCGACGTCTAAGCCGCAGGAGTTTTCCGAGGAAATACTCCGCTATTTCGGCATTACGGGATATTTTGACTTTATCGCCGCTGCGGAGATGAACGGCGCGAGAAATAAAAAAGAGGACATTATCCGCTACGCCCTTGAAATAAGCGGAGCAGACAGGCAAGAAACAGTTATGGTCGGCGACAGGAGCTATGACATTCTGGGCGCAAAATCTTCGGGAATAAGCTCGATAGGCGTTCTTTACGGCTTCGGCGCGGAAGACGAACTTAGAAAAGCGGGCGCGGACTATATCGCCAAAACGCCCGATGACATCCTGAAAATAATTCAAGCCGAATAAATCCGGCTGATGACAGAGAGCAGTCCGAGAGAGTTGTTTGTATAAGTCAGTTTGCATATATTTTGCCTTAAAACTGTACAGTTTTTAGGCAAAAATGCACTTGACGAGCGTGTAACTTTTGTAGTACAATAACATTAGAACAAATGCAATTCTTTTGCAAAGGAGAGAGTATTATGGAAAAGAAGATCGGCGTTCTCACCAGCGGCGGCGATTCTCCCGGAATGAACGCAGCAGTGAGAGCAGTAACCAGAACGGCTATTTACAAGGGCTTTAAGGTCATCGGTATCCGCAGAGGATATAACGGGCTTTTAAACCGCGATATGGTCGAACTGAAGGTAAGAGACGTTTCCGACATTATCCAGCGCGGCGGTACGGCTATTTTTACGGCTCGCTGCCCCGAGTTCAAGGACTGGGCGAACGTTGAAAAAGCGGCGCAGATATGCAGGGAGGAAAACATGGCGGGCGTTGTCGTAATAGGCGGCGACGGTTCGTTCAGAGGCGCTGCGGATCTGTCAAAGGCGGGTATTCCCTGCGTCGGGCTTCCCGGAACGATCGACAATGACATTCAGTGTTCGGAGTATACTATCGGATACGATACCGCTATGAACACGGTCGTCGAGCTTATAGATAAGCTCCGCGACACCTGCCATTCACACGATCGCTGCGCGGTAGTAGAAGTTATGGGCAGACACGCGGGACATATCGCGCTGAATACGGGTATTGCCTGCGGAGCGACGGCTGTCCTTGTTCCCGAAGTGAAATGGGATATAAAGGAAGTTATCGACAAGATACTTGAAGTAAGAGGAAGCGGCAAGAAGCAGTTTATCATTGTTGTCGCAGAGGGCGTCGGAAACACCATTGACATTGCAAAGCAGATAGAAGACGCGACGGGCATTGAGTCGAGAGCTACAATTCTCGGACACGTTCAGCGCGGAGGAAGTCCTACTGTCCGCGATAGAGTCGTTGCGAGCGAAATGGGATATTATGCGGTAGAGCTGCTTGAAAAAGGCATAGGAAACCGCGTTGTCGGAATGAAAGACGGAAAGGTCTACGACGTTGATATCCAAGAGGCGCTTTCCATGAAGAAGCCCTTCAACGACCGCCTTTACACCATCTGCAACGAAATCAATTTCTGATATAAATAATAAGCTGATATTTAGAAACTAGAACACCCTATAACGACCAAACTGCCTTATGGCTGCATTTCTAGCCTCTAGCCTCTAACTATCTAGCTTCTAGATGCAGAGTAGAATTTTCCGCGTTAAGTGCCGTGGGAACGGAGAGTTGTCCCAAGGACGAAAAGCGCATGGGCTTTGCCCCGCGCTTGCGGTGGAATGTTCGCATCTCGCTGTACATAACCGAATAGAAGCCGTTGGGCTTATTTATTCCTTTGTGTATGACGAAAAGGAGGATAAGGACAATGGCTTTTTTTGGAAGCTTTAAAAAATCGGCGTTGGAGCTTAAAAACATTCGCTGCCTTGTGGTGACGGCAATGCTTATCGCGCTTGAACTTGCGATAAAGGGCTTGACGCTTCATATAACGGACGATCTGAAAGTGTCCGTGGCGTTTATAACAAAGGCGGCGACGGGCATGCTGTTCGGACCGACGGTGGCGTTTATAGAGGGCATTGTGTCGGACACTATAGGCTTTATGATAAAACCGACGGGAGCTTTTTCCCCGCTGTTTACCTTGCAAGAGGGCTTTGCGGCAATGCTCTACGGCATGTTCTTGTATAACTTGAAACTTACGAGAGCCGACCTTCACGACAAGGCCATGCAAAAGCAGAGCGCCGGGCAGATATTTAGGATAGTCTTGGCGAAGCTGTCGGTCGCGGTGTGCATAAATCTGTTCTATACGCCGCTTGCGCTTATCATAACAAATTCAATGGCGGCAGGACAATTTGTCTACGGTTCAACTCTTGCAGACTATCCCGCAAGGCTTCTCAAAAACGCAATACAGTTTCCCGTGGATTGCATTTTGCTTATCGCATTCCTGCCGATAGTTTCAACGGCATATAACCTTGTATTTAAAAGAAATATAAAAAGCACTCGAAAGGAATCATTATGACAAAGCTCGGATTTATCGGCGTCGGAAATATGGGCGGCGCAATTATCAGAGGCATAAACGGAAACCTCGGAAATACCGCGGTTTTCGCATATGACCAAAATCCCGAAAAGCTCAAAGATCTTACGATTTACGGCGCGACAGCCGCAAACAGCATAAGCGAGCTTGCGGAGAAATGCGATTTTATTCTTCTCGCGGTAAAGCCCCAGCAGCTCGACGGAGTCCTTGCGGAAATTAAAGCCGTAGGAAACGAAAAGCTCACTATCATTTCAATATGCGCGGGCATTTCCGCGGAGTATATCCGCGAGAGGACTTTCAAGAACGCAAAGGTCGTTCTTGTTATGCCGAACACGCCGATGATGCTCGGAGAGGGCGCGTCCGCTATAAGCCGGGGCGAGGGCGTTTCGGAAGAAGAATTTGCGTTTGCAAAGAAGATAATAGCCTCATGCGGGATAACGGAGGTTATCCCCATGGACAAGATGAAAGAGATAATCGCCGTAAACGGAAGCTCTCCCGCGTTTATCTATCTTTTCGCAAAGAGCGTTGTTACATACGCGGAAAAAGCGGGAATAGACAAAGACGCGGCTTTGAGGCTTTTCGCCCAGTCGCTTATCGGCTCGGCAAAGATGATGACGACCGGGAAAATGACCTTAGACGAGCTTATAACTCAGGTATCAAGCCCCGGAGGAACAACTCTCGCGGGACTTCAGGAGCTGTATGACGGAAAGATGTCGGAGTGCGTGATAAAAGCCTGCGAGGCTTGTACAAAGAGAGCGTATGAACTTGGAGAGGAGAAGAAATAATGGTAGTGATCGAACTTGAAAACGGAAAGAAAATAAAGCTGGAGCTTTATCCCGACAAAGCTCCGATAACCGTCGAGAACTTTTTAAAGCTCGTAAACGAGGGCTTTTATGACGGACTTATATTCCACCGCGTTATAAAAGGCTTTATGATACAGGGCGGCGACCCTCTCGGAACGGGCATGGGCGGCGCGAAAGAAAAGATAAAGGGCGAGTTTTCCGCAAACGGCGTTCCCAACGACTTAAAGCATACGCGCGGCGTTATCTCAATGGCAAGGGCAATGAACCCGAATTCCGCGTCGAGCCAGTTTTTCATTATGCATAAAGACGCGCCCCATCTTGACGGGCAGTATGCGGCTTTCGGAAAAGTCGTTGAGGGAATGGACGCGGTAGACGAGATAGCCGAAGCAAGAACCGACTATAACGACAGACCCCTGAACGATATAAAGATGAAGAAAGTTTACGTTGAAGAATAAGATCTGTTTATAAAACGATGAGGTAAGAGTTCAAACCCTTACCTCTTTTTTTCGTTATATTCAGCGGACAGCCCTTCTAGAGGCTAGAGGTCAGAGGCTAGAGGCTAGAGCTCGAATTCTAGCCGGATTATATTCAGCGGAAAACTTTTCAGCAATTACTGAATACTGCACACTGTCAACTGTATACTCCAACTCCTCCGTCAATTTTACGGCTTTTGTGTAATTTCCACAAATATTGCGTCGAAAATTTGGCGAAGTGAAAATTGTTTTCGGGTTTTATTGATTGTTGCTATTGACAAATCTTGTTTTTTATAGTATTATTTAATAATAGGGGGATAGTTGCTTAGGGTGATCTCCCAAGGCATAAAGTTATTTTTGGTTGGAAAAGTATAGGTAAAAAAGATAAGGATAAAAACAGAATTTAGCGGCGGCATGATCATTGTTGTTGCCGATGTAAATATAAATGCTTGAAAGGAATTATAATGGGAATTAAGGATAATTTTTCACAAGCGGTAAAAGAATTGTGGAAAAAAGAAAGTGAAAAGCAAAACGACTCGCCTCGCGAGGAAAAGCCGATCGAGCAAAAGGCGGACGAAAGCGCGGCGAGCGCGCAGGCTTCTCCCGTAAAAGAGGAAATTGTTTCGGATATACATAGCGATGAAAGCGAAAGCCTTTCGGGCATGAAACTTTCGGGCGAAGAAAGCAATAACAGCGCTTCACGCCCGCAGAATAATACCGGCGGTTTTGGGCAGAATGATACGAACACGCAAAAGCCTTTTAAAAACGGCGGTTCTTCTTTCAACGGCGGCGGCGAGGGAAACGTTCCCCCTGTTTCGGAGCGTATGCCCGAGCGCGGGAATGACGGCGAGGAGATAACCGTCATTTCCAAAAACACGGGAATAGACGGAAACATCCGTTCGCTTGCAAATATGCGCATTGACGGAAACGTTAAAGGAAACGTCCAGACGACAAAGAACGTCGAGCTCAGCGGAAAGATAGTCGGCGACATCACCTGCAACGACGTCGGAATGTTTTCTGCGGCTATGCAGGGAAACGTTTCGCTTAAAGGCAGAATACAGATGGACAGGGACACGATCCTTATCGGCGATCTTTCTTCTCAGTATGCGGACATAAACGGAAGAATACGCGGAAAGCTTGATATTGCGGGAAAAGCGGAGCTTAAACGCGACGCTATAGTTTTCGGGGATATAAACGCTTCTACTATTGCCGTTGCGGACGGCGCTATTATACAGGGTTATGTAAACACAACGTTCCTTTCAAAAGAGGACAGCAGAAACGTGTTCCCCGAAGCGATCTCTATCGACAGCAAAGATTAAGACAATAAAATAAAAAAGTAAAGGACAACTAAAATAAGATGAGTGATTTTGAAAAGAAAAGCAAAGCGCCGATGATTGCGACAATAGTACTGGCGGTCGCAGCACTTTTGGCGGTGGCGGCGGCAGTGGTGCTTATAACCATGAAAAATTCGTCGTCGGGAAGTAATGACAGCGGCGCGGGAAACGGCAATTTTCAGCCGACGCAGGAGCTTTATGTCGAATGTGAATACGCAGCGCATGACCTTGTGTCGCAAAGCTATGAAGTTATGAGGCTGTTTGTTTTCGACGGACTTGCGTATCAGACCGAGCCTTACGGAAACGAACCCGAGGACGGCCTTTATACGGTAAACGTTGACGAAACCAGCAAATACACAAAACTTGAAGAGATAGAAGATCTTGTAAAGAGCGTCTATACTGCCGAGGCGGCGGAAGAAGTCCTGCACAATATCGACGGCAACGGGCTTTCGGTATATCAGAAACGCAATGTTCTGGTAGAAGCAACTTATGACAGCGAACCCGAAAGCGACGAGAGCAGACCTATGTATGTAGAAGAAGAAGTTCTCGGCATTAGCGCGGATTTCAAGCCTGATTCTTCCAAAAAAGCGCTTTGGGCGAATACAACCATTATTGTTACGCCTAAAAGCGAAACAAGCTGCAATTTGAAGATCTGTCTGGGCGGCATCGGAGAAGGCGCCGACTTGTCTTCCGTAAGCGAAGATAAGATGGTTGAAGTCGAGATGATAAAGGCTGCGGACGGTTGGAGGCTTACGGAATTCGTGTGCTGAACGAGTCCGGGTTTTAACGGGCGGTCAGGCGGACAGGCGGTAGCGGCAAAGATGAAAAAGAAAGAAAACCCGTTTGCGGTTTACGCAAAAGTAAGCCAGATAGCTTTTGTAATATTGGGTCCGCTTTTGTTTTTCATAGTGGGCGGATATTACGTTGTAAAGTATTTCGGGCTTCCGCAGTGGGTCATGGGAATATGCGTGGCGCTGGGAATTTTGTTTATGATAGGCGGAGCGGTGTCATATCTCTCGCAGCTCATAAAGACCTATGAAAAGAGCGAAAAGCGCGCCCCGAAAGCATTTACGAGTTCCCCGAAAGACAACGATTATTACGACGACCATAAGAACAGATGACGAATGGAAGATTTGCTATGAAGAAAAACGAGCCGATATATGAGGAAATGCGTTCGCTTATGCCGTATTTTCTGATAATTTCGGGAGTCTATCTTCTTATAACGATAGTTTTCTGTTTCGCAAATGAAAATGATTATTCCCTGCCGATAGGGGCTGTATACGGTTGTATCTTGTCGGCGGCGAGCTTTTTGCTTTTGGGAAAGGCTTGTCAGAATGCCGTTAAAAAAAGCGAGAAGTCCGCGCAGACCTATATGAGCGCTATGTACTGCGCGAGGTATCTGGGGCTTTTTGCAATGTTGACAGTCGGTGCGCTTGCGCCGTTTATAAGCCTTATCACCGCGGCGATACCGCTGTTTTTCCCGCGGATAGCCATTATGATAAGAGCAATAAAAACAAAGGAGGAGTGATAATATGCCGACAGTATTGGCTCTTGCTTCGGAGGGCGGTATTACCGTAAACGGACCTCTCGTAGTAGCGAGCTTCAATTTATTTGGCATAACATTCAATCTGACGGAAAGCGTAATTGTTCAGTGGTTCGTTATACTTATACTGCTTGCCGTCGTACTTATCCTTACGCACAATATGAAAGTTGTTCCCGAAACGAAAAGACAGGTCGCGGCGGAATGGATAGTAGAGTTCTTTACCTCGACGGTAGATTCTACTATGGGCAACAAGTATAACAAATACCGCCCGTATTTCATGGCGCTTTTCTGCTTTATAATGGTGAACAACCTTATGGGGCTTTTAGGACTCAGAAATCCGACGGCCGATGTTTCCGTTACGGGTTCTTTCGCTATCATCACGTTCTTTATGGTACAGGTGAACCGTGCGAAAACGGGAAAATTCAAAGGCTATATGAAAAGTTTTGTAGAGCCCCTGCCGTTTATGCTTCCGTTTAACATAATCGGCGAATTTGCAAACCCCTTGGCACTTACGCTCCGTCTGTTCGGAAATATGGTCGCGGGTATGGTAATAAGCGCGCTCATCTATTTTGCGCTCGGAAACTTCGCGGTACTTGTTCCGGCGGTAGCGTCGCTGTATTTCGACATTTTCTCGGCGGTAATGCAGGCGTATATCTTCATTATGCTGTCAATGTCGTATATCTCATCGGCGGAGTGCGAGGACTGACGGCTTGACGAGTATTTCCCGCATGGGAAAAATTGACGCTATCCTTAATTTTTAAAGGAAAATGTCTTAAAAAAGGAAATCTCAGGCTTTATTGACAGCCTGACAAAATTCATATTATTCACGGAGGAAATTATAAATGGAAGCAATGACACCCGAAACTATGAAAATTCTGGCTAATGCGATCGTTCTCGGAGCGTCGGCTCTCGGCGCAGGAACCGCTATGATAGCGGGTCTCGGACCGGGTATCGGCGAGGGCTACTGCGGCGGTCAGGCAGTTGCGGCTATCGGCAGGCAGCCCGAAGCGTCGGGCGCTATCACAAGAACAATGATCATCGGCGACGCGCTCGCTGAAACGACAGGTCTTTATGCGCTCGTTATCGCGCTTCTCCTTATGTATGCTAACCCCCTGCTCGGCAATCTCATCAAGTAAAGCAGACGGAAAAGCTATAGGGAGGAGGAAAGCTAAATGCTGAACATACTCAGCACGGCGTCAGAAAGCGCTCAGACCACCTTGTCGCTCGTTTCCATAGACGCGGGAACGATAGTGTTTACGCTGATAAACACGCTCATTATCTTCCTCATTTTCAGGATATTTCTTTATAAGCCCGTCTGCAAAATTCTCGAGAAGAGAAAGCAGATGGCTGCGGCGGAAATAGCCGACGCGAAAAAGGCAAAGGAAGACGCCGAAAAGGCTCAGCAGGAATATACCGCGCGGCTTGCGGACGCAAAGAACGAGGCTGCGGAGATAATAAGAACCGCCAACGTCCGCGCCCAGAAGCGCGAGGAGGAAATTCTTGCCGAGGCTACGCAAAAGGCTGCCGACATACGCCAGAAAGCGGAGGAAAGCATAGAGCGCGACAAACAGCGTGCGCTTAACGAAGTAAAGGACGAAATTTCGGAAATGGTCGTTATGGCTGCGCAAAAGGTCGTTGAAAAGGAAATTTCCGTCGAGGACAACGAGGAAATAATTTCAAAGTTCCTCGAAGAAGTCGGCGCGGCAAAGTAAACGAGGTGCGCTCATGAACGATAAAGCTGAAAAGGTCTACGGCGAAGCGTTCTTCAGCCTTTGCTCGGAAGAAAACCCAAACGGACTTATGGACACGCTTTCGGAGCTTTCGGAGCTTTCAAAGATATTTTCCGAAAACCCCGAGTTCATAAAGCTTATGGGAACTCCGACAGTTTCTGTTGAAGAAAAGCTCGCGTTGTGCGGCGACATAATAAAGGCGGGAAACGTTTCAAAGCTTACGGGAAATCTGTTGTGCCTGCTTGCCGAAAAGAACAGAATGAGCTGCTTTTCGGGAATAGAAAAAACGTTTCGCAGTCTTTGCAACGATAAATTCAAACTGGCGGAGATAACCGTCACAACAAGCGCTCCGCTCTCCGAAAAACTCAGGCAGAAAATTGTTGATAAGATGTCGGAGGTTTTAGGAAAGAAAGTGACCGTTATAGAAAAGGTCGACGAAAAGCTTATCGGCGGAGTTGTTATAGATTATGAGAGCCGCCGCTATGACGGAAGCGTCAAATCAAGGCTTGACGCGCTCAAGGGAGAACTAAGCTCGGTCATCTGACGGCTTCTCCCCTTAAAATCTAACAGGAAAGGGATGTATATAATGGATCTGCGCCCCGATGAAATAACGGGTCTTATCAAAGACCGCATAAAGAACTACACCTCGAAGATCCAGCTCGGCGACGTCGGAACGGTCGTTACTGTCGGCGACGGTATCGTTCGTATCCACGGGCTTGAACAGTGTATGTTAAACGAGCTTCTGGAGTTTGAAAACGGCGTTCAGTGTATGGCATTGAACCTCGAACAGGAGTTTGTCGGAGCGGTTATGTTAGGCTCGGATTCGGGTATCAAAGAGGGCGACACCGTAAAGCGCACGGGCGGGATAGTTTCCGTTCCCGTCGGCGAAGAGCTTTTGGGACGTGTCGTAAACTCTCTCGGTCAGCCTATCGACGGAAAGGGAAACATTCTCTCAAAAGAAGTCAGACCGATAGAAAAGATAGCTTCGGGCATCATCACCAGAGAGCCTGTAAATGTTCCTCTACAGACGGGAATAAAGGCTATAGACAGTATGATACCTATAGGCAGAGGTCAGCGCGAGCTGATAATCGGCGACAGACAAACGGGAAAGACCGCTATCGCCATTGATACTATCATAAACCAGAAAGGCAAGGACGTTATCTGCATTTATGTCGCAATAGGTCAGAAAAACTCGACCGTTGCAAATGTAGTTGATACGCTCAAGACCAACGGCGCAATGGATTATACCATAGTAGTTTCTTCTACGGCTTCGGAGCTTGCGCCGCTCCAGTATATCGCTCCTTATGCGGGCTGCGCAATGGGCGAATACTTTATGGAAAAAGGAAAGGACGTTCTTATAGTATACGACGACCTTTCAAAGCATGCTGTCGCTTATCGTGCGCTGTCGCTTCTGCTTAAGCGCCCGCCGGGACGCGAGGCATATCCGGGCGACGTTTTCTATCTTCATTCGAGACTTCTCGAAAGAGCGGCGCGCCTCAACAGCGAATACGGCGGCGGCTCGCTTACGGCTCTTCCGATAATCGAAACGCAAGCTGGCGACGTTTCGGCTTATATCCCGACAAACGTAATTTCAATTACCGACGGTCAGATATTCCTTGAAACGGAGCTGTTCAACTCGGGCGTTCGTCCCGCGGTAAACCCCGGTATCTCGGTATCGCGTGTCGGCGGTAACGCTCAGATAAAGGCAATGAAGAAAGTCGCAGGTACGTTGAAGCTCGACTATTCTCAGTATCGTGAGCTTCAGTCGTTCTCACAATTCGGATCGGATCTCGACCAGGATACGAAAAACCGTCTTGCAAAGGGCGAGCGCATAGTTGAGGTCCTTAAACAGGACCAGAACTCTCCGCTCGAAGTAGAAGAACAGGTCGTTATAATCTACGCGGTTGTAAACAACTTCCTTGCTTCTATCCCGATTCAGAAGATAAAGCAGTATCAGAAAGACCTTTTGGAGCATATAAAATCCACAAAGCCTGAGATACTTTCGGATATTCGCACTACAAAGGTTATTTCTCCCGAAAACGAAGCGGCGCTGAAAGACGTGCTTTCAAGCTTTGCCGCGAGTTATGAATGATTTAAGTTAAAGGAGTGCATTTTATGAAACAAGCTGCTTTTGTACTCAGTATAATCGCAACGGTATTTTCCGTTGCCGCAGGGCTTGCGGTCGCTTGGCTGTACCTTGAAAAAAGAGTGAAATATATCACCACAAGCGATGAAATTTAAAACGACATTATAACAATCAAATCTCTGACTGTATAGAAAGCCCCAGTTTGCTCGTATTGAGCGCCTGCGGCGCACAACACTGAAGCGTTGCTGCAACTAGCCTTTGTGGCTGTTCGCATTATGCACGCATTATCCGCCTTTGGCGGAAAACGCTGCGCAAAACGCTGTGACGCTGACGATGCAGATGGTGCTTTATATACAGTATGAGTGTATGATTCTTTGGGGGTGATACTATAGCAAGCGGAAATATGAAAGCCATAAAGCGCCGCATAAAATCTGTAGGTTCTACAAAGCAGATCACAAAAGCAATGCAGCTTGTGGCTTCGAGCAAGCTCAGAAAAGCCAAAGCAAGAGCCGAACAAGCCCGCCCTTATTTCAACGAGCTTTACAGAACGATGTGCGAGATAGCTTCGGGCAAAAACCTCGAAACGCACTTTACTCAAAAGCGCGAAGTAAAGAACAGGCTTTTTATTGTGGTCGCGGGCGACAGAGGCCTTGCGGGCGGCTATAACTCAAACGTTATGAAAATGGCGGTCGCCGCGCATAAAGACGACGCCGTAAAGCCGAAGATAATCGCTATCGGCAGAAAAGCCGCAGAATTCTTTTCAAAGCGCGGCTACAGCATGGTTGCGGCTTATGCGAATATTGCGGAGAACATCAAGCCGAACACTGCTCAGGATATAGCGGACATCGCCATAAATATGTTTAACAGCGGAGAGATAGACGAGGTAGTCGTTTTCTATACGATGTTCATTTCGTCTATGTCGCAGCAGCCGCAGAGCATGACGGTGCTTCCGATGACGACGGTCGAGCTTGAGGATACGACGGAGATGAACTACGATCCCTCTCCCGAGGCAGTCTTTAACAGAATAGTGCCGAGATTTACCGCGTCGCTCATACAGTGCGCGGTGGTCGAGAGCTACGCTTCAGAGCAGGGCGCGCGGCGCACGGCTATGGAAAACGCCACCGACAACGCCGACGCAATGACCGAAAACCTGTCGCTTCTGTATAACCGCGCAAGACAGGCGAGCATTACGACGGAGATCATCGACATTGTTTCGGGCGCTTCGGCGCAGGGATAAGAGCGTTCTTATCCGTAAAATAACAGCAACCCTCTAACATTTTACAGGAGGAAAATTTAAAAGATGACAAAACAGAACATAGGCACTATTGCTCAGGTCATAGGCGCAGTTTTGGACATAAGGTTTGCGCCCGATTCCCTGCCCGATCTGCTTAACGCGATAGAGATCGACAATCACGGCAAGAAGCTGGTTGTCGAAGTTGCGCAGCATATCGGCGACGATGTTGTGCGCTGTATAGCAATGGGAAGCACGGACGGTCTTGTCAGAGGAATGGAAGCGGTCGATACGGGCGCGTCTATAAAGGTTCCCGTTGGAGAGCAGACGCTCGGACGCATATTCAACCTTTTGGGCGAAGCAGTCGACAACAAGCCCGACCCTCAGACAGAAGAGCGCTGGGAGATACACAGACCTGCTCCTACATTTGAAGAACAGGGCGCTTCAAAAGAGGTACTTGAAACGGGCATAAAGGTAATAGACCTTATCGCGCCGTACCTCAGAGGCGGAAAGATAGGGCTTTTCGGCGGCGCAGGCGTCGGAAAGACAGTCCTTATTCAGGAGCTTATAAATAACGTCGCAAAACAGCACGGCGGTATCTCGGTATTTACGGGAGTAGGCGAGCGTACCCGCGAGGGAAACGACCTCTACCGCGAGATGACGGAGAGCGGCGTTATAAACAAGACCGCGCTTGTTTACGGTCAGATGAACGAGCCGCCGGGAGCGAGAATGAGAGTTGCGCTTTCGGGACTTACAATGGCGGAATATTTCCGCGACAGAATGGGACAGGACGTTCTTCTGTTCATAGACAATATCTTCCGTTTCACCCAGGCGGGCTCGGAGGTTTCGGCGCTGCTCGGACGTATGCCGAGCGCAGTTGGATACCAGCCGACTCTTGCAACGGAAATGGGCGCGCTCCAGGAAAGAATTACATCGACAAAGAAGGGGTCTATAACGTCCGTACAGGCGGTTTATGTTCCTGCGGACGACCTCACCGACCCCGCGCCCGCGACGACATTCGCACATCTGGACGCGACGACGGTTTTGTCGCGTGACATAGCGTCAATGGGTATCTACCCCGCTGTTGACCCGCTTGAAAGCTCTTCAAGAATACTTGCGCCCGACGTTGTCGGACAGGAACATTATCAGGTAGCGCGCGACGTTCAGGCTATACTCCAGCGCTACAACGAGCTTCAGGACATCATCGCCATTCTCGGTATGGACGAATTAAACGACGAGGATAAGCTGACGGTTTCGAGAGCAAGAAAGATCCAGCGCTTCCTTTCTCAGCCGTTCTCGGTAGCAGAGCAGTTTACGGGCTACGAGGGCAAGTATGTTCCGCTTAAAGAAACGATACGCGGCTTTAAGGAGATAATCGAGGGCAAGCACGACGACCTGCCCGAGAGCGCGTTCTTGTTTGTCGGAACGATAGACGAGGCTGTCGAAAAAGCAAAGAAAGAAGCCTGATGAAAGGATGGTGCTTTGATGACGCCATTTAAGCTGCAGATAATAACGCCCGAAAAAACCTTTTTTGACGGCGAGGTAGAGCAGGTCATTGCCCGTACAACTGTCGGCGACGTCGGTATACTCAAAGGTCACGAGCCGTATTGCGCCGCGCTCGGCATCGGACAAATGCGCGTTATGATAAACGGCGAGTTCCGCAGAGCGGCGACTTCGGGCGGCATTATAAAGGTTTCGAGAGAGCAGACGACGATACTTGTTCAGACGTGCGAGTGGGCGGAGGATATAGACCTTGCCCGTGCGAACAAGGCAAGAGACGCCGCAGAGGAGCGCAGAAAAGCCGCTGTAAACGACAAGGAGCTTGCGCTTGCCGAGGCTAAACTCCAGAGAGCGCTCAACCGTATCGACACGGCAAGCTTCTTGAAATAACAAACATCAGCGTTGTCAGACAGTATTTGACAAGTTAGAAAAAGCTAAAGGGAAAACCTTACAGGTTTTCCCTCAGTTTGTATATAAACCCCAAAACTTTACACTATGCAAAAAAATGTGGTATAATATTTAGACGTTAGAGTGTAAGCGCGTTATCCGCCTTACGGCGGATAACGCTGTAAGAGGTAAGAATTATAGGGAGCTGTTGGGAGAGATAGTTATTTGGCTTTCAGAGGAAGAGGCTAGAGGCTAGAAACTGTTATGCGCCGCAAACAACGTGTTATGTTCAAACCGCCTAACAAGCGGGGTTCGGGGCGCGCAGCGCCCCGAACTCTCCCCCCTTCCCCTTCGGGGAAGGGGGTCAGGGGGATAGGGCGAGTAAGCGTTATATTCAGCAAACAGACTTTCGGCTTAAACTCCGACCTCTAAGCAACCAAGCCACCAACCCTCTTGTTTCACCTTGGGTTCATCAGTTCAAAAAGTTCTTCAATATCATTACATCCGTATTCCTTGCCCATATATGTAACGACAATATCCGTACAGCCGTCAAAAACGTCTTTCGACAAAAGCCTTGCGCCTGTCGGCATATCCACCTTTTTAAGCTTTGTGCAATTCCTGAACGACTTTCCGTAAATCATCGAAGCGCTTTCGGGAATATTTATCTCCGAAAGTTCTTCACAACATTCAAACGCCGAAGTACCGATAGTCGTCAGCTTATTCGGAAGAACAACGCTTTGGATATTAGGGTTATTGTAAAATGAATAACCGCCTATTCTGACCGTCGTTTCGGGAACGGTATACGATTTTTCCGTTTTCCCGTCGGGATAATACTCAAGCGTTTTCCCGTCCTTTGAAAACAAAACCCCGTCTTTTGACGAATAATATTCGGCATTTTCCGAAACATCTACGCTCTTTAAAGCCGTACACCCCGTAAACACCGTAATTTCAAGGCTTATCAGCTTGTCGGGAAGCGTTATGCTCTTGAGGTTCGTACAGTATCCAAATGCATGCTTTTCAATATGTTTAATCTCATTTGAAAGTTCAACGTGCAAAAGGCTCTCGCAGCCGTAAAAAGCGTTTGCCGAAATTTTTTGAACGCCCGGGATTTTTATGCTCGTAATGCCCGAGCATGTAAACAGACCGTCGCTGATTTCCGAAAGTCCTTCGGGAAGTATCGCTGTCTGTAAATTTTCGCAGCCGTCAAAAGCCATTCGCCCTATTTCTTTTACGCTGTCGGGAATAACTATGCTCTTCAGGCTCTTGCAGTCGTAAAAAGCATAATCTTCTATTTCTTTTACGCTTTCGGGGATAATGATGTTTTCGAGTTTGTCACAGTTTCTGAATGCGTTATCATCTATATTTTCCAGTTTGTCATGAACAAAGACGGCTTTAAGCCCCATTCCGAAATCCGCATTATAGCGCGCTATGGTCGTCATGCTTTCGGGAATGTTTACGGCTGTAACAGAACTGTTCATAAATGAAAAATTTGTTACCGTATCCGGCAGTTTTACTATGTCTAAATATTCCATTCCCTCAAGCTTTACGGACTTCACGGTTTTTCCGTTTATAGTTTCGGGAATTTCAATACGGCCGTCTCTGCCCTTATAGCCCGTTACAGCAACGCCTCCTGCGGTTTCCTTCGTATAGAACAAATCCTCGCTCGGAGTAACGAAATAAATGTCTTCGAAAAACTCATCAACCGTTTTTCCGTTGGGGTTTACTTCCCCGGCGGGACTTACGGGAGTTTCGGAATACGACGAGCTTGAAGAATATGACGGATAATCGGGATAATCGGGATAGTCGGAAAAATCCGGATAAGAATAACTATCCTCATCGGAAGAAAATTGCCCGTTGTGCGGATAGCTGTAAGACGAAGAATATTTCCCGCTGTATGAAGACGACGGACGGCTTTGTTCAAACAGATCTAAAACGGCTCTGTCCAGAGCATTGCACCCGCACAATGAAAGCGAGAGCAATACAGCGCCAAGCCCCGCTAAAACTTTTTTCATCAGACATCTCCTTTCGCAAAATGTTTCTACAAAACATTATAAAACATTGGGCATAATTTGTCAAGCGGCGTATAAACTCGGAAATGAAAAAAGAAAATGGTTAAAACAATCGAAAAGGAGTTTAAAAATGGGTTATCTACATATCTATTGCGGCGACGGAAAAGGAAAAACAACAGCCGCCCTCGGTCTTGCGATAAGGGCGGCGGGCGCAGGAAAGCGCGTTTTTATGATCCAACTTATGAAAGGCTCGGAGACTTCCGAGCTTAATTCGCTGAAGAAAATCGAAAACATAACGGTTGAGCGCTGCGATAAGGCTTACGGTTTTACGAATAAGATGACCGATGCTGAAAAGCAAGAAATAACCGCCTGCCACAACAGGCTTCTTGAAAAAGGTTTCGCGCTTGCAGCAGAAAAACAGGTCGATATGCTGATAATAGACGAATTCTGCGCGGCATATAATTACGGTCTTATGGACAAGCCGTTCGCGGAAAGCTTTCTGCTTGGCGAACTTCCCGCCGAAATTGTCATAACAGGCAGAGTCCCTGCAGAAATTTTCGTAGCCGCCGCTGATTATGTAAGCGAGATAAAGTGCATAAAACACCCGTTCGACCGCGGCGTTCCCGCTCGGAGAGGTATCGAATACTAAGAGTTATTTGACGACTAAAAGCAGAAGAATTATCACGGCGCCGCGGTCTGTTTACAGTTTACAGTGTACGCATTGAACGCTTCGCGTGCAACGCTATGTACAGTATTCAGTTATGGCGTCCGCCTTTTGCTGCATACTGTAGACTGTACACTGTAAACTGCCAACAGGGCGAGAAAACGTTATTTAGAAAAATAAAGTTTTAAAAACTAAGATGTTAGGAGTTAGAGTTTAAAAGGAAACGTTCTTCCCCGCTTAAAACACCTTCCAGCCTCTAGCCTCTGGCTTCTGGAATGGGAGCGTTTTTGTTATTAAAATTCTTCTTTTGTAATATATATCGGTCTTTGTTTTACTTCAAGATAGGTCTTGCTGAGGTACATTCCGAGTATGCCTGTGCATATAAGCTGAACGCCGCCTATAAACGCAGCCGCAAATATAACGAACGGTATTCCCCAGAAAGGATCTCCGAACGCCGCAGTCCTGACAATGCCGAATACAAGCGCGCCTATCGACAACAGGCAGAACAGCGCTCCGAAGAACAGCGCCAGCGCCAGCGGCACGGTCGAAAACGCCATTATTCCCTCAAGCGAATATAAAAACAGCTTTGTAAACGACCACTTTGTTTCTCCCGCAGCGCGCTCGATGTTTTCATATTCCAGCCACTTTATGTCAAACCCTACCCAGCCGAATATTCCTTTTGAAAAGCGGTTGTATTCTTTCATCGACAAAATGGCGTCGCAAACTTTTCTTGTCATCATTCTGTAATCGCGCGCGCCGTCGACAATGTCGGTCTTCGATATGTTCCGCATAAGTCCGTAAAATCTTCTCGCAAACCACGAGCGTATCGGCGGTTCGCCTTTTCTGTCCACGCGCCGAGTTCCGACAAAATCGCGCCCGCCCTCGATATACGAGTACATTTCGGGAAGCAGCGCGGGCGGGTCCTGAAGATCCGCGTCCATAAGGACTATAATTTCTCCCTTTGCCTTTTCAAAGCCCGCATATATAGCGGATTCTTTTCCGAAATTCCGCGAGAATGATACAAGATGTACGCGCTCGTCGTTTTTGCGAAGACCCTTTACGACCTCGACGGTCTTGTCGCGCGAGCCGTCGTCTACGAATATAAATTCAAATTCGATCCCTTTTTCGTGAAAAAACGTTTCTTGTTTCAGCGTCTCGGCATAAAAAAGCGGGATACTTTCTTCTTCGTTATAACACGGCACCACAATGCTTAATGTTTTATCAAATTCAGATGTTTTCAAATTTATACTTCCTTATTATCAATTATTTTCCGAGAGCGACTGTTTGAATTCAATGGAAAGCACTTTCGTGTCAAATCCGCTGAAGACCCTTGTATATTCGGAAGACGGATTTAAAATGGTACTCATTCCTTTTATGGAGTAGAAAAAATCGCCCGCTCTCATTTTTATCATATTCAGCTGTTTCATCTGTTCCTGCGGCAGGACAGACATTCTTTCGGGGCTGGTGAAAAACGGGATAATATTGCGCCCCTCGTGCTGCATGACAAGGAGATTTGCCTTTCCTCCGCTCGCCTGAGCCGTCTGTCCGTTCGGGAAAACTCCCGCAAGTATTATGTCGGATCTCATAAGCTCCGGCAGGAGCTTGTTCCATTTTACAAGCGTCTTGTCGGCGTTTGCTTTGAGTATTTTTTCTTCAAGCTCATGGTTGAAGTCGTCGGAAATCTCCGTGACATTTTGTATATTTTCGTTTGACATTTTTACCTCTTATCTTGCCTTTTCGGCGTTTTCCTTTATGATCTTGTTTATCACTTCATCAAGCGGAGAAGCTCCGAGGTCGCCGTCCTTTCTCGAACGGAGAGAAACGGTATTCTCTTCGACTTCCTTATCGCCGACAATAAAGAAATACGGTATCTTTTCAAGCTGCGCCTGGCGTATCTTATAGCCTATCTTTTCGTTTCTGTTGTCGACAAATGTCCTGAGTCCGAGGTCTGTAAGGCGCTTTGAAATGCTCTCGGCATATTCTTTTGCTCTGTCGGTTATGGGAAGAATTCTCACTTGCTCGGGCGACATCCAAAGCGGAAGCGCTCCCGCATATTTTTCAATAAGGTAAGCGAGCGTTCTTTCGTAACAGCCCAAAGACGTGCGGTGGATAATATACGGGCGCTTTTTCGTGCCGTCTACGTCTACATATTCCATTCCGAATTTTTCCGCAAGCATCTGGTCTATCTGAATGGTAACTATGGTGTCTTCTTTGCCGAAAACGTTGTGATACTGAATATCGAGCTTCGGACCGTAGAACGCCGCCTCGTCGATACCCACGGTATACGGAACGTCAAGGTCTTTCAATATCTTTTCCATAACGCCCTGCGCTTCGTCCCACTGCTCGGCGGTACCGATGTATTTTTCGGTGTTGTTGGGATCCCATTGTGAAAAGCGGAAAGTGCAGTCTTCGAGCATTCCCACCGTGTCAAGAACATACTTCGCAAGCTCCAGACAGCCCTTGAATTCCTCTTCGAGCTGTTCGGGCCTTAAGATAAGATGACCCTCTGAAATGGTGAACTGTCTTACGCGGATAAGCCCGTGCATTTCTCCGCTGTCCTCGTTTCTGAACAGCGTAGAAGTTTCTCCGAGGCGCATGGGCAGATCGCGGTAGCTCCTCTGCCTGTTCAAGAACACCTGATACTGGAACGGGCAGGTCATAGGTCTAAGCGCGAAACATTCCTTTGTTTCATCATTGGGGTCGCCCAGAACGAACATTCCGTCGAGATAGTGATCCCAGTGTCCCGAAATTTTGTACAACTCGCGCTTTGCCATATACGGCGTTTTTGTGCGGACATAACCGCGCGAATCCTCCAAGTCCTCTATCCAGCGCGAAAGTATCTGAATGACCTTTGCGCCCTTTGGAAGAAGAATAGGCAGACCCTGTCCGATATAATCGACGGTCGTAAAGTATTCAAGCTCGCGCCCGAGCTTGTTGTGGTCGCGTTTTTTGGCTTCTTCTATGCGCTCTAAGTAAGCGTTAAGCTCGTCTTTTGACGGGAAAGCCGTTCCGTAGATACGCGTAAGCATTTTGTTCTTTTCGCTTCCGCGCCAGTATGCGCCCGTAACGGACGTCAGCTTAAACGCCTTTACGGGAGAAGTCGACATAAGGTGCGGACCCGCGCAGAGATCGGTAAAATCTCCCTGCTTATAGAAAGAGATAGGCTCGCCCTTGTCGGCGTGTTCTTTGCAAAGTTCAACTTTATACGGCTCGTCTATGCTTTCAAGATATTTTACGGCTTCATCGGGCGAAAGCGTATACTGTTCGAGCTTTATGCTTTCCTTTACAATTTTCTTCATTTCGGCTTCGATTTTAGAGAGCGTTTCGGTAGTGAACGGCTCGTCTGTATCGAAATCATAGTAGAACCCGTTTTCAATGGCAGGACCTATAGCAAGCTTTGTGTTTGGGAATAAACGTTTAACTGCCTGCGCAAGAATATGCGAAGCGGTATGGTTGAACGCGCGCTGACCCTGTTCGCTTTCAAATGTGAGGATATTTACGGTGCAGTCCTTTTCGAGCGGCGTTCTCATATCGCAGACTTTTCCGTCGATCTCCGCCGCGCAGGCTGTTTTCGCAAGCCCTGCTTCGCGGGCTGCGTCAAAAGCGCTTATCCCCGCCTCAAATTCTTTTATTTCGCCGTTAAGTACAATCTTCATAATAAAACCTCCTTGGCAAGCTATACAAACGCCTGCCTGTTTTTTCATGGTAGTAAATATTTTTGAGAAGAACTCAAATAATATACGCCAATACATTGTTATTGTACTACTTTTTACTAAGATTGTCAAGCACTAAAGGGAAGATTTATAAATTTCACAAACAACGTACCAACCGCAAGGCGGGTACCATTACTGACTACTGTACACTCTCCCCTGTATACTGCCGATCCATAACAAATAACGTTATAACAAAAAACAGGGTAGTAAAACTCCACCCTGTTTTTGATTTAAGCCGCTCAGGCATAAAACCCGTCGAGAAAATCTTTCAGCAGGTCAGCTGTTCCGTCTATGCCGAGCGCGGAACTGTCGACGCAGATGTGATAATTCTGCGGAACGCCCCAGCGCTTGTCGGTATAATAGTTGTAATAGGCTATGCGCTGTTTATCTATGCGCTTTACATAGTCGGGAGCTTTTTTCGCGTCTATCCCGTAGACCTCAACGGCGCGCTTTATACGCCACTCTATCGGCGCGGAGATAAGTATGTGCGCGACATGGTCGAAATCTCTGAGTGCATAATCGGCGCAGCGCCCGATTATAACGCAGGATTTTTCCGAGGCAATCTTCTGTATGGCGTTGAGCTGGGCGAAGAACAGCGTGTCGTCAAACGGAACGCCGTTTTGCCCGTAAGTTGTAGAAAGAAGATACAGAAAACTTCCCGTCCGCTTTTCATCGTTCTCTTCAAAATGGCTCTGATGGATACCGCTCGTTTTCGCCGCTTCTTCAAGGAGCTTCTTGTCGAAAAATTCCGCTCCTATCTTTTCCGCGAGCTTCATTCCGATCTCCCTGCCGCCGCTTGCATACTGGCGGGTTATCGTAACTATCTTTTTGCTCATAATAATAAACACCTGCTTTCATTGGGAATTGTTTATTGTACAGGCATAAGCCTGTAAAAGTACTTTTTATTATCTTCGGTTTTTGCCGAATGTATCTTGTATAAAAACCTATTTGTGGTTCTTGTCAAAAGGAATTTCATCTCCATAACGTTTATTCGCCCCATCCCCCTGCCCCCTTCCCCGAGGGGGCAGGGGGAGAATGCGGGGCGCTGGCGCGCCCCGCGCCCCGCCCTTTTATATTTTAGGAACAAGATGTTAGCGCATTACCCAACTTATGGAGGATAACGCTGTAAGTGTTTTATTTAGAAAACAAATGTTTGAAAAGAACCACTGTTGCCCGTCAGTCAATCTCCTTCAGCGTCCTGTAAATATCCTGCATTTTCAGGTCAATGTCGGAGATCTGCCTGGCGCAGTCTTTGAGCTGCTCGGCAAGCTCCGCGGATACCGCGACATTCGACTTGTATTTCAGCTCGTGTTCAAGGCTTGCCCAGAAGTCCATTGCTATAGTCCTTATCTGCACTTCAACATTTACCAGCTCTTTCTTGTCCGAAAGATATACGGGCGTCTGTATAACTAAGTGCAGGCTGCGATAGCCGTTGGGCTTCGGGTTTTTGATGTAGTCTTTCTGCTGTAAAAGCTGTACGTCGTCCTGCGCGATAAGCAGCTCCGCGACGTGATATATGTCCTCGATATAATTGCATATCACCCTGACGCCCGCAATGTCGTTTAGATTTTCGCGGACGCTCTCGCAGCTGAACCGTATGCCCTTTTTCTGCATTTTCTTGAAAATGCTTTCGGGAGACTTCAGCCTGTCTTCTATGTGGTGAATGGGGTTGTAGGAATATTTTGTGCGAAATTCGCTGTCAAGAATTTCCAGCTTTGTCTTTACCTCGCGTATTGCAGATTCGTAAAGGTGTTCCATTTCAATGAAATCATAGTAGAACTCCTGGACGACCTGCTGTTGATTTTCGTCCAAGAACTGACTTACAGGGGCAAGCTCGCTGTCGCCGACCTGCAAAGCGGAGCGTTTTTTGGTTTTCAATATAACAAAACCTCCTCGCGTTATATTTGACAATATTATACAAGATTATAAAAACAACGATGTTAAAACAGCGTGAATGTTTTGTGAAATATTTCCGCTGTCTTTATTCTACCATATTTTTTTCCTTTTATCAAGAGTTAAAGCCCAAAGCTTAATTTTGTAATCTTCACAAAATTAAAAATATAATTTGTGTAAAATAAATAAAAATTAAAAAAAGTCAACAAGTTTTTTATATAACTGTTTACAGAACGTTTTTTTTGTGTTATAATGAATATGTGACTTTATAACTATGCGCGGCTTTATAGGCTCGTTTGCTTAGCGGTTTTTTGCCGCCGCGCTGAAAATACTTAACGGAAATGGGGAGAATTTTATGAAAGTCAGAACCTTGATAATGACGGCGGCTATTTTTTTCGCTATCGTTCCGATGCTTGTTTATATTATACTGAATGTTAACTTTATAAGCAAGTCGGGTGACGAGTCTTTCAGCTCGCAGATCATTGCAGAGGCAAAGAGCGAATCTTCGGCTCTCAATATTATAATAGAAAACGCAAAGAGCAACATTGCTGTTATTGAAAACTTTGCAGGCGTTCGTCTTGCTTCGCAGAACGGTGATGAAAACCCTCAGGCGGACAACTTCTTGAATAACCTTATGAGCGAAAACCCGATGATCTCCGCGGCGCGCCTCATAAATCAGGGAGGAAAAATTATTGCGGGAACAGACAAGGGTCAGCAATTTGCCAGCTTTGAGGGATACAAGACCAGCCCCGAAAGCGTTCTCCTGTTTGACGCTGTTTCGGGCGACTCGCAGCAAAACTCCACAATGTTCATAAAGAAAAACATCGGCAGCTGCATGCTGGTAGTTTCTTACGGACTGACGGGTTCTAACTCCGTTATTTCAAGAGTTACATCAAATTCAAAGTTTATAAATTCCGACAGCAGAATCATCATTGTTGACAGAAACGGCAACTACAGCCTCGGAAACGGCTTCAACAAAAATGTTGCTACGGTCATAGGCGACAATGTATATTCGCAGTTGATGGCGCTCGGCGACGGGAATACTTCGAATATTGTTCAGTATACAAGCGACGGTAAAAACTGGCATGCGGCGATGATAAATGTCGGCGGTACAAGCGGGCTTTATGCCATAGCGGCTTGCCCCGAGACTAACGTTTCAAACGGCTCTTATACTTCGCTCATAGTTGCGGGTATCATTTTGGCTATCATAGCGGTAATTGCGGCGATAGTTGTTTCGGGCGCGGTTACTTCTCCTCTTAAAAAGATCCAGGAAACGCTTGCTTATATCCGTAACGGCGACCACGAGGCTCGTATAGGAAACGTTGCAAACAACGAATACGGACAGCTTTCAAGAGCGTTCAACAACGTCGTAGACGAGATAGTTGTCAGCGAGGACAGATATAAAAACATAAGCGAGATGTCCGACAACATAATTTTCGAGTGGAACTTCAAGACGAACGAGGTTATGTTCTCAAACAACTTCAACAAGAAGTTCAGCTTCCGCGCAGCTTCCGACCATTTCGGCGACAGTTTCCTGCTTAAAGCTAAGATACATCCCGACGACGCTGACAGATACAGACGCGACCTTGACCAGCTTGAAAAGGGCGTAAGTTTCTCGGGAAATGAATACCGCATAAAGAATATCTACGGCGACTTTATCTGGATACTTATGAGAACAGAAGCGCTGAAAGACAAAGACGGAAAGCCCGTAAAGGTCGTAGGCGTTATGGTCGACATCGACCGTGCGAAGAAGTCCGAGCAGCAGCTCACCGAGCGCGCAAGCTTTGACGCTCTGACAGGTCTGTATAACCGTGAAACAATTGAAAATCAGATCAACAACGAAATTTCTCTTTCGGAAGTCAGAAAATCCGAAATGGCGGTATTGTTTGTAGACGTCGACGACTTCAAGCACTTTAACGATAACTACAGCCACGCGACAGGCGACGAGGTATTGAAGTTTGTTGCGGGAGCGATAAAGTCCGAGGTCGAGAACATAGGATTTGCGGGAAGATACGGCGGCGACGAGTTTATCGTTCTTGTAAGAAACGCCGAAACGAACAATCCCGCGGGAATTGCCGAGAGGATAATTTCAAAGCTCAGCGGCGGTTTTGACGCGCAGGATGTCGACGCACATCTGAACATAAGCGTTTCGATAGGAATTGCGCTTATCAAGGACGATTACAACACCCGTGTTGAATACCTTATCGGTAAGGCGGACGACGCGATGTACTCCGTTAAGAAGAGCGGTAAGTCCAACTACGCATTTATCTGATAAAACAGAAATTGACAAGGAGAACCTGAAAGGTTCTCCTTTTAGTCTGTATATAAAGCCTAATTAGAGTTGGATGGTTATTCACCAAAGGCAGACAATGCGTACACTGCCAACAGGGGTCGCGGGGACGGAGTCCCCGCGAGGCAGGGTACGGGGCGCGCCGGCGCCCCGCTCTATTCCCCTTCCCCGAAGGGGAAGGGGCAGGGGGATAGGGCGAGTGAACGTAATTTAGAAAAACAACGTTTGAAAAGAACCACAAATAGGTTTTTATACAAGCTGCAAGGAGAACCCGAAAAGTTCTCCTTTTTTTATTTAACAATTCCGCATTTTTCCGTTTAAAAAAATGAATTATTCCGATAAATTCCGACAAAATAACATCAAAAAGAAAAAGGGAGGAATTATTCTGAATATATCGAATCAAGAATACGGGGAGCTTGCAAAGCGGGTATCGCCGCCGTCGGCAATGGCAAAAACTATCCCTATGGCTTTTGTTATAGGCGGGACAATATGCGTTATAGGAGAAGCTCTTTTGAATATATACGGCGCGCTCGGGCTGAGCCGCGACAACGCCGCGGCGCTTACTTCTTTGTCGCTTATTTTTCTCAGCATACTGCTTACGGGACTTAAACTCTACGACAGGATAGCGCAGATCGCGGGAGCGGGAACGCTTGTTCCCATAACGGGATTTGCAAACTCTGTCTGTTCGCCTGCGCTCGATTTCAAAACCGAGGGCTATGTTTTGGGACTTGGAGCAAAGATGTTTGTCATAGCAGGCCCTGTAATAGTATACGGAGTTTCCGCTTCCGTTATTTACGGCATTATTTATTATTGCATTAAACTTTTCAGCGCCTGAAAGGAGTGGTATAAAATGGCAATACGCGAGGGAAAAACTTTTTATTATGAAAACGCCTCGATCTTGTCCTATGCGTCTGTTGTGGGAAAAATCGAAAGCGAAGGACCTTACGGCGACGAGTTTGACGAAGTGATAGAGGACAACAAGGGCGGCACACAAACATTTGAACAGGCGGAGGGACTTTTTCAGCAAAAAGCGCTGAAGCACGCAATGGACAAAGCAAACCTCACGGCTGACGAAACGGATCTTATTTTTGCGGGGGATCTGCTTAATCAATGCACCGGCTCGTCTTACGGTCTTAAAGACTTTTATATCCCGTTTCTGGGAATATTCGGCGCTTGCTCGACGTTTGCAGAGGGACTTCTGCTTGCGGGAGCAATGGTAAACGCGGGTTATACGGACAATACCGCGGCGGTCACGTCGTCTCATTTCTCTTCGGCGGAAAGGCAGTTCAGGTTTCCGTTAAACTACGGGGGAGTAAGAACTCCCACCGCCCAGTGGACGGCAACTGCGGCGGGCGCGGCAATTGTGGCGAAAACGGGAAAGCCGCCCTTTATACGCGCGGCAACGGTCGGCAAGATAGAGGATATGGGGATAAACGACTTAAACAATATGGGCGCGGCTATGGCGGGCGCGGCTTATGACACGATACTTCGCCATTTCAGGCATACGGGAACGAGTCCCGAAAGCTACGATCTTATAATAACGGGCGACCTCGGGCAAGTAGGGTCGGAAATGCTTTATGAGCTGTTCAAGCGCGACGGTATAAATCTTGAAAGCCGTCACAAGGACTGCGGGCTTTTGCTTTACGACCGTGAAAAGCAGGACGTTCATGCGGGCGGCTCGGGCTGCGGTTGTTCTGCGGCGATGATGTGCGGACATTTTTTAAAGCACGTTGAAAACGGCGATTTAAAGCGGATATTATACGCTGCAACGGGCGCGCTTATGTCGCCGACAATGGTACAGCAGGGCGGGAATATCCCGGGAATATCTCATGCTGTTGAGATAAGTTATAAATAAACGGAGAATGATTATGGATATGATAATGGAATACGTTTGGGCATTTATTATAGGCGGCATATTGTGCGCTATAGGACAGGTGCTTATCGACCTTACAAAACTTACGCCTGCAAGGATACTGACGTCTTATGTGGTTGCGGGAGTTATACTGGGGGCAATAGGAGTATACGAGCCGCTTATTGAGCTTGCGGGCGGCGGGGCTACGGTGCCGCTGACGGGCTTTGGAAATCTTCTGGCAAAGGGAGTGAGGGAAGCTGTCGATGAAAACGGGCTGCTCGGCGCGTTTATGGGAGGTTTTACCTCCGCGGCGGTCGGAGTTTCGGCGGCAATCTTTTTCAGTCTGATAGCGGCGCTGATTTTCAAACCGGGAACGAAAGTGAACAATAATGCATGAGTACTAGAAGCTAGAAGTTAGAGGCTAGAGGCTGGAATTTAAACCCTAGCCTCTTTTTATATGTCATATTCAAAGAACAGCTTTTCGGCTGAAAACAATCTGAATTTATCCGCAAAGCGGATTCCGTTTACTGACTACTTTACACTTTATACTGTCAACTGCCTACAATCGCTCTTCTAAGTTCATTTACATCTTTGACAATAAATCTTGGTTTAAAGCTTTCGAGTTCCTCTGAGGCTCTAAACCCCCATAGCACCCCGCAGGCGTCAAAGCCCGCGTTTTGGGCGGTCTGCATATCGACGGAGCTGTCGCCCGCGAAAAGCGGCTTAAACCCCGCTTTTTTGTATTTCTCCCCAAGATAAAGCGCGGCTTCGGGAGAGGGCTTTCGCGGGTATCCGTTCTCTCCGCCTACCGTTTCACGAATATCCGAGCCGAAAAACTTTTCAATAAGCTTTGCCGCGTATTTATGCGATTTGTTGGTGTTGCAAAGGCAGTTAACACCTTTATTCCTAAGTTCTTTAACAAGCTCGGTAATGCCGTCATACGGCACCGTCCTGTCGGCAAAATGCTCACCGTAATATTCCCCGAAAATTTTGTAGGCAGTGTTGAAGGTCTCTTCCGAAAAGCCTTTCGGCAAAAACCGCTCTACCAGCTTCGGTATACCGTTTCCTACAAAAATCTTGTATTCCTGTATATCATGAACGGGATAACCAAGCTCCAAAAGCGTATGGTTTCCCGCCTCGGCAAGGTCGCCTATTGTGTTTAAAAGCGTTCCGTCAAGGTCAAATATCACAGGGTCGTACATAAATAAACATCTCCGTTTCCTTTTTTTCGTTATGATTATTATAATATAGAAAAAAGTTTTTGTCAATCTTGAAATTGCCGTCACTTTATGTTATAATAAAAATGATATATCTTATTATCAAGTTATAACAGAACTTGCAAATGAAAGGAATATATATGACAGAAATAATTATCGGGGAGCGGGGCTGTTAGATGGAATATTTTGACTTATACACCTTTGACAGAAAACCGCTCGGCAAAAAAATACAGCGCGGCGCGCCTATTCCGTTCGGGGAGTATCACATTGTCGTTCAGGTCATGACCGTAAACCACAAAGGCGAAATACTCGTAACGCAGAGAGTTCCTGAAAAAACGAGCGGCGGAAAATGGGAATGTTCGGGCGGCTGCGCGGTTTCGGGTGAGACTTCTCGCGCGGCGGCAATACGCGAGCTTTTCGAGGAAACAGGCATAACCGCCGAGCAGGACGAACTTCGGCTCGACTGGTCGATGACTACCGACAGTATGCTCAGAGATTTTTACGTTCTCGAAAGAGACGTTCCTCTTACGAAACTTAAACTTCAGTCCATAGAGGTCTCCGCGGCGAAATGGGTAAACTTCGACAGGCTTCTGGAAATGTCGCAGAGCGGACAAACCACAAGGACCGTAACGCGCTGGCTTAACAGCCGAGGGCAAGAATTAGCTGAAATAATTGAAAAGATAAGTTTCGGGGGTAATCGTGGACAATAAAGCAATATCCGAAATAAAAGCGCTTGCAAACGGAGCGGCTTCGGGGAATTCGACCGAAGAAATTTTCGCGCGCTGTTATAATGCCGTAAAGAAAACGCTCGGCATAACGCCTTTTGACGAGCAATTAGCGGCGGCGCTTGCGCTTAATAAAGGCAGAATGGTTCAGATGCACACGGGCGAAGGAAAAACGCTCTGCGCGGTGTTCGCGGCTTGCGCTCACGCGATAAACGGCGGGAAAGTGCATATAATGACCTTCAACGACTATCTCGCCGAGCGCGACTATAACTGGATGAAGCCCGTATACGACGAAATGGGAGTAACTCTCGGCGTGATAACCGAAAAAACTCCCCGCGAAGAACGCGCTCTTATCTACCAAAAACAGGTCGTCTATACTACCGCAAAGACCGCGGGGTTTGACTATCTCAGGGATTTTGTGGAGCTTGACCCTGAAAAGCTCTGTTTTCCGAAGCCCGACTTCGCCATATTCGACGAAGCCGACAGCATACTTATAGACGAAGCGAGGATACCGCTTGTTATTGCGGGAGACGTTGCGGTAAAAGACGACGGCTCCGTAGGAGAGATCTATAAAAAGCTGGAGGGCTTTTGCGGCTTTGAAATCGACGAAGAAACCAAAAACGTTTATCTCACCGACGAGGGCGCGGACGAAGCCGAAATCCTTTTCGGCGTGAGAATGATCTACTCCGCGGACAACGCGGGGCTTCTGGCGAAAATCTGCGCTTGTTTAAAGGCAAGAGAAGTTCTGAAAGAGGACAAGGACTATATCGTAAAGGACGGGAAAATAGTCCTTGTAGACGAATTTACGGGGAGAACAGCGCCGGGGCGCGTATTCCCGGGAGAGCTTCAGGCTGCCGCGGAAGCTAAACACGGTCTGAAAATAACGTCAAGGGGAAGAATAATCGGAAGCATAGCTTTACAGTATTTTGCGAGGCTTTATCCCAAGCTTGCGGGCATGACGGGTACTGCCGAAACCGCAAGAGAAGAATTTGAAAAGTTTTACGGCATTTTAACGGAAATCATTCCCACCCGGCTGCCTTTAAGGCGAACAGACCGCCCGCTCGAGCTTTATTATGACAAGGACGAAAAGCGAAAGGCTGTCGTTTCGGCGATTAAAGAAGCGTATGACAGCGAGCGCCCCGTGCTGGTAGGAACCGAAAGCATTGAAGAAAGCGAATGGTTCGCAGAGGAGCTGAAAACGCTCGGTATTCACTGCAGCGTCCTGAATGCCAAAAACGACGCGGAAGAAGCCGCCGTAATAGCAAACGCGGGAAAGCGCAAAGCCGTCACCATTTCCACGAATATGGCGGGGCGCGGCGTTGATATAAAGCTCGGCGGCGAAGACGGCGCGGACAAAAGCTTTGTGGAAGAAGCGGGCGGACTGCTCGTAATTATCGTGTCCATGCGCGAAAGCGAGAGAATGGCTTTACAGCTTCGCGGACGCTCGGGCAGGCAAGGCGACGTCGGCGAAAGCAGGTTTTTCGCAAGTCTCGACGAGGACATAATGATAAAAAACGATCTGAAAAAGCTTTGCGGAAAGCATTATCCGAGCGCGAAAATAAGCGGCATGCTTTCGGACAAGACCCTGATAAAAGAAGCGCAGAGAGTTCAGCGCATTTCCGAGGGAGATACATTTGACGACAGAGTTAAACTTATGAAATATACGCTCATCGGCGAAAAGCACCGCGAGATAACTTTTTCCCGCAGGACTTCTCTGCTTCTCGGAACGCATAACAGCGGCATGTGGAAGAAAAGTCCGCTTTATGAAAAGGCGGTCGAAAAATTCGGAGAAGAGCCGCTATGCGCTCTTGAAAACAAAGTCCTTGCGGCGCTGTTAAACGAATTTCACAGCGACTATCTCGACTATACCGCCTATCTCCGTGAAGGAATACACCTCACGCAGATAGCGGGGAGAAATCCCGCGGAAGAATACAATATAGCCTGCGAAGAATACTATGAAAGCGCGGCGCAGAGCATTCCCGAAAGAATGGAAGAAAAGCTTGAAGACGTCCTCGAATGTGAACGCATAGAGGATTATATCATTGAAACGCCGACAAAAATTTACACATATCTCCTAAACGATATGGCAGAAGAATTTAAGGCTAAGCCTATCTTGCTCAATGTCTTTAACGAAGAAGAATTTGAGGAAGAAAAGAAATCGCCGAAAAACTCGGATAATACCGACAATGCCGAAGATAATAAGGGATTTTTCAAAAAACTGTTCGGAAAAAAGTGAGGTGAGCGGAATGTCTACCGTTTGCGCTATTGCCACTCCCGCGGCTGTCGGGGGAATTTCGGTGGTAAGGATTTCGGGAGAAAGGGCTTTTGAGATAGCCGAAAAAGTCTTTAAGCCGATAAACAGAACAGTCCGCGAAATGCGGGGATATACCGCCTCTTACGGGAAAATTTTCGACGGAGAAGAACGGCTCGACGACGGCGTTTTATTGGTTTTCCGCGCGCCTCATTCGTACACGGGCGAGGACGTTTGCGAGATCTCCTGTCACGGGGGAATTTACGTAACGCGGCGCGTTGTGAGCGCCTGCATAAAAGCGGGAGCGGAGCCTGCGGCTGCGGGAGAATTTACGAAGCGCGCGCTGCTCAACGGGAAAATGTCCCTCACCCAAGCCGAAGCCGTAGCGGATATAATCTCGGCTCAGGGAGAGCAGAGTCTTTCTTGTTCAAACACAATGCGCGAGGGAGCGCTGTTTCGCGAGTGCGAGAGGATAGGCGAAAAGCTGACGGAAATTTCCTCGTATATCTCCGCATGGATAGACTATCCCGACGACGACACGCCCGTTGTTACTCCCGAATGGCTTGAAGAAAAGCTAAGCGACGTAAACAGTGACTTTTCGCGCCTGCTCAAAAACTACGACGCGGGAAAGCTTATACGCGAGGGGATAAGCTGTGCGATTGTCGGAAAGCCGAATGTCGGAAAATCCACGCTTATGAACCTGCTTTCGGGAGAAGAACGGAGCATAGTAAGCGCCGTTGAGGGAACGACCCGCGACGTTGTGGAAGAAACCGTGACCTTAAACGGCGCGGTTTTAAAGCTGTCGGACTGCGCGGGAATTCGCGAAACAAGCGACGAGGTCGAAAAAATAGGCGTAGGGATAATGCTCAAAAAGCTCGAAAACGCGGACATTGTGCTGGCGGTTTTCGATGGTTCAAGAGAAATTTCCTACGAGGACGAGCGGCTTTTTAAACTTATCAAAAACAAAAAGGTAATTCCCGTTGTCAACAAAAGCGACCTTTCGCAGAAGCTTGATATAAAGCGGCTTGAAGAAAGGCTTGGAAGGTGCGTCGTTATCTCGGCGAAGGACGAAACGAGCATTGAAACGCTCGGAAAGGAAATAACCGCGCGGCTCGATATTTCGAGCTTTGACGCAAACGCAGGCTATCTTGCAAACGAGCGCCAGCGCGGCTGCGTCTTGAGAGCGAACGACGCGGTCGAAAACGCACTGTCGGCGGTGAGAATGGGGGTAACTCCCGACGCGGTAGGCGTGGAGCTTGAAGAAGCGCTGAACGCGGTTTTCGAGCTTTCGGGAAAGAGCGCGAGCGAGGAAGTAATAGCAAAGGTCTTTGAGAGATTTTGCGTTGGAAAATAAAGAAAGCAGGAAAAATAATGGAAATAACATCAATGAACGAAAAATATCTGCTTTCTTCTCTGGAGCTTATCGAAACCGTTTTTACTGAATGGGACGGAGCGGCAGAGGGGAAAAAGGTCAGAAAATTAGCGGAAGAAATACGCTCGAAAAAATACTATATTCCCCAGCTTGAACTCATTATGAAAAGCGGCGAAGAAATTATCGGCTATGCGATGTTTTCGCGGTTTCATATTGAGGGAAGATATGAAAACGAGCTGCTTATACTTACGCCTGTCGCGGTAAAGACCGAGTTTCAGCGGCGGCATATTTCCAAAGAGCTTATTGAATACGGTTTTAAAAAGGCAAAGGATATGGGATTTAAAGCGGTGCTTGTAGAAGGCGACCCCAAAAACTATACGTCGCGCGGCTTTATGCCGAGCTATAAATTCGGGATAACGGCGGGTCCGAAAATACATTTGCCGCACCCAGACTGCCTTATGATAAAGAAATTAGAAGAAGGCGCGCTTGAAAATATTAAAGGCGTTGTTGATTATTCATTTTATGAGACGCTTTCGGAATAAAAACGGAGGAAGAATATGAACATACTTATAATCGGCTGCGGGCTTGTCGGAAGCGCTCTTGCGGGAGAGTTCGACAAGATAGGTCACGACGTGTCGGTCGTTGAAAAAAACGAGGACGCGTTTGAAAAACTGCCCGCAGATTTCGGAGGATTTACGACGACGGGCGTAGCTATTGACCAGGAGGTTTTAAAGCGCGCGGGAATAACGACCTGCGACGCGCTTTATGCCGTAACGGAAGACGACGACATGAATATAATGGTGTCGCAGCTTGCAAAGCAGGCGTTTAATGTTCCGAAAATTTACGCCAGAGTGAACAACATCAGCAAGGGCGAAGTTTTTGAAAAGTTCGGGATAAACGTCATCTGCCCCGTAAAGCTGACGGTAAGCGCCGCCCGCGCCGCAATCGAAGAGGACGACGGCGAGGGAAAGGAGCTTATTTTCGGAAGCCACACCGTTCATTTTTCAACGATAGAACTGCCCGACGAGCTTGTAGGCTCAATGCCCGGGGATATTCAGCTCGTGGGAAGCGAAGTTTTGTTTGCAATTCTGCGCGACAGCATGCTTATACTTTACAGAGGGCAGCAAACCCCGCTCGAAGCGGGCGACAAGCTGATTTTTGCGGACAAATAAAGGGGGAACGTAAATGAAAACAATAATTGTCGGCGGCGGAAAGGTCGGGTTTTATCTCGCAAAAACGCTTTGCGAAAACGGATACGACGTTGTTGTGATAGAAATTGACAAGGAGCAGAGCCGCTATTGCGCGAACAATTTAGAGGCTGAAGTAAGCCGCGGCGACGGCACGACGGTCGAGGCGCTCGAAGCCTGCGGCTGCGCGAAAGCCGACTGCGTTATTGCCGTTATGGGAAAGGACGAGAGAAACCTCGTCTGCTGTCAGACGGCGAAGCAGGTTTTCGGCGTAAAGAAAACCATAGCAAAGGTAAACAACCCCAAAAACACCGACGCTCTCAAAGCCCTCGGAATTGACATCGTAATTTCGGCAACCGACAACATCATACAGCTTCTTGAAAACGAAGTTGAGTTCAGCGCGATAAAGCGCCTTATGAGACTGGACGGCGACGAAGCGTCGCTTATTGAGATAACGCTCCCCGAAAACTATGCTTTGGAGGGAAAGCAAATTTCCGAAATTTCACTTCCGCCCGACTGCAACCTTGCCTGCATAAGCAGAGACGACAGAGTTATAATCCCGCGCGGCGGTACAATGCTTTTGAGCGGCGACGTTATACTTTGCGTAATAATCAATTCGCGGGAAAAGGAACTCAGAAAAGCCCTGAAGATAAAAGACTGACTTTAGCTTAAATCGCTGTACATAATAAACAATAAGGTCTGAACAAGATATGAAAAAGTTTTCTAAAAAAATTGTTTCGCTCTGCTTGATAAGCGTATTCTGCTTATGCGGCTGCAATGCTATACCCGAGATCATTTTAACGGACAACTCTTCTATAGATGATTCTTCAGTACTCGAGATATACGAGGAACTCGAACCCGAAGATTTTGAATACGGCAACAGTGAATTTATCACAAAAATAAAAGCCTCGGACGGCGCTTTTAAAAACGGAACTGCTGCCGAGGGTCATGTTCATTTTGACAAGGGCGGGGAGCTTAGCTGTTATGCGGAAATTGAAACGTCCCAGCACTATCGCGTTGTTTTATCCGTGCGCTCGGAAAGCGGCGCGGCAATAAAACTTAAAATAAACAAAAAAACCGAGGGAATGTTCTATGTGACTTCGGGAAACGAGTTTGGTTATGAAGCGGTAGACTGCGTTTATCTTGCGGGCGGGAGAAACGAGATCATGCTCGAAGCCTGCAGCGGCACGGCGGACATCGACTGTATAATGATCGAAAACTCCGACAGCGCGGATTATTCCTGCTATAGGACGGAAACGGCTTCTGAAAATCCGTATGCAAGCCTCGGAGTAATAGGGGCTATGAACTTTTTCTCGGACATTTACGGGATAAATTCTCTTACCGCCGCAAATGTCACCGTCGGCACAAACGCCGAAATTGACGAGATATATAAGACAACGGGGAGATACCCCGCAATTCGCGGCTCGCAGCTTGCTTTTGCGCTTTCGCAAAACGCCGATAAAGAAAAGTTCCTTTTGGACGATATAGCGCTCGCGGAACAATGGAGCAAGAGCGGCGGGATAGTGTCGTATAAATGGCACTGGTATTCCCCGAACGAACTGCGCTCCGTAAAGACGGGGGATTTCGACCTTAGAAAAGCAATAAGAACGGCGGACGTTGAAAAGTTGTCGACAATGACCGGCGAGGAGATAAAAGCGCTTTATGAAAGAGGAGAAGTTACCGCCGAGTTTTGCGCTTTGATTTCGGATATAGACAAGGTCGCGGAGTATCTTTTAAAGCTGAAGTACAAGGACGTTGTGACATTATTCGAGCCTATTCCCAATGCGGATTCGGGCATGTACTGGTGGAGCGACGACATGGCGAGTTTTAAAAAGCTTTATGCGCTTATATTCGACAGAATGTGTAATTTCCATAGGCTTTCAAATCTTATCTTTGTTTACAGCGGAAACTCGGCATATTATCCCGGCGCTAATTATTGCGACATAATCGGGCAGAGTTTTGCGGAGGGTTCGGACTCGGCTTTTGCGGGCAGATTTATGGCGCTGTCGAGGGCTTTTCCGACGAAGAAGATGCTCGCGGTGACGGCGTGCGACGTTATGCCGAGATCGGACTATATGAACCGCGACAACGCTTTCTGGCTCTGGACGGCGCTTGAGGCGCTGTCGGGATATACCGACGAGGAGCTTAAAGAAGCCTATTATTCAAAAATAATGCTGACTCGCGACGAGCTTCCCGATATAAACAGTTATGCTCTGAACGATTCGTGGTAAAAGAAAACGGCGTTTCAATTATCCTTTAGATAAATGGAACGCCGATTTATTATTTCGCGCCGTTTAAACCCAAAAGTCTTTTCGCGTTTTCCGAAAAGATATTCTTCCTTTCCCCGTCCGTGTACAAGGGATTCAGCATAAGCTCTCCTATGTACATTGCGGGCGAACAAATCGGAAAGTCCGATCCGAACAAAAACCGCTCCGAGCCGCAAAGGTCTATTCCGTGCCTTAAAACTCCGTGACGGAAAATTCCCGTACCCGAAAGGTCAAGATAATAATTCTCGCTCATCTTCATTCTTTCAAAATGCCTTTGCGGGTTTTCGCCGTCGCCGGGGTGCGCCGCGACGAACGTAACTTTCGGGTGCTTTTTAACCATTTGGTCAATCTGATCGTTGTCGATTGTGTGGAAATTTACGACCATGTCATACATCTGCGCAACGTCCAGTATCTCGTCAAATTCCCCGCAGGAATAGTCCGACCATTCGCACATATACGGCACAAGCTCGCCTATAAGCTTTACGCCCTTTTCGCTCATCTTTTCAATTTCCTCGCAGCTTTCGCGGACATACTTCGGGTGAACGTGAAAACCCGGGGTGTAAAACCCTTTGTATTGCTCCGCAAGCTCAAGCGCCGTCTTGTTTGAAAGCTTTATCTTGTCCCAAAGCGAAAAGTCCTCGGGCAGATCCTTTCTGTTTAGGCTGAGCACCGACCCGCAGATATGCGAGATACCCAGGCTTTTGAGATATTCGGGAGTATTTTCCGCGGACATATCGCAATATTCCTTGTGCCTGCAGATGTTCTCTTCGGGAACTTTAAAAGGGTGCGTATGAAAATCAATTATTTCAAATTCCATTTCTTCTCCTTTTCAGCGTATAAACTCCGTATCTTCGCATTTCACTGTAAAATATTTCAGATCTTCTCCCGTTAAAAGCGCGTGAATTTCAAATCCGTTTTCGGCTTTGTAAATTTCGTCGTACAGCCAGACCGCGCCGATTAAATCTCCGTCCTGCTCGACTATTTCGGCGTTTTTGAATATAACGCTCTTGCAGTCGGTAAATCCTCCCGAATTGTCAAATCTTATAACAATATCACCGCCGTCTTTTTCGACCGCCGTTATCTCGCAGTCGTGGAGGCTCTCTTTTGTAAATTCGGGCATTTTATCGCCGAACTCGCGCTTTTCCGCTTCCATAAGCTCGTCCATCGTCCGCTCGGTCTTTTCTTCGTTTTCCTTGCAATAATTCTCGATAAGCCATTTAACTTCGTTCGAGCAATAGTCCAGCGCCAAAACCCTTATATCCGCAACCTTTTCGAGTATATATTCGGGGAGCGACCTTTCGAGCAACTCTATATTGTACTCTTGAGCCTTGGCAAATTTTGCCTTTATGCCGTCGGGATCGAATTTCGGAGGGGTAAATTTTTCTCGGGCTTTGTTGTATTCATCTAAGGTTGCAAAATCAAGCTGATCGAAATAATCCTCAAACCTTGCCTTTGATGATTCTTCGGCAATTTCGAGCTGTTCTTTTTCCCTTTGCCCGTAAACAAAATTGTAAAACTTCTCGGAAAACTTTTCCGCTCTTTCGTCTGTCGTTAAAAGTAGATGGAAGCCCGTTCTCTGCGTCATTTCATACCATTCTTTTGTACAATATTTCATTTCACTTTATTTCCTGTCTTGCATAATTCTTTCAATACGCACTCTTTGCATTTCGGATTTCGCGCAATACAAACCTCTCTCCCGTGCCACACGAGCCTATGACAGAACAACGCGCCCTCGTCGGAGGGAATTATCCCGCGGAGCTGCTTTTCTACGGACGCGGCGTCCTTTCCCTCAGCAAGACCGAGCTTGTTTGTAATGCGTATAACGTGCGTATCGCAGACGATCGCAGGCTTTCCGTAAAGGTCGCCTACGATTAAATTCGCGGTTTTTCTCCCTACTCCCGAGAGCTTTACAAGCTCCTCTATGCTGTCGGGAACGGTAGAATTGTAAATATCCCTGAGCTGCCTGCACATTTCCACAATGTCCTTAGCTTTCGTATGAAACAGCCCGCAGGACTGTATGTACTTTTCGACCTCGGAAACGTCCGCTTCCGCAAACGCTTCAATTGTCGGAAATCTTTCAAACAGCGCGGGCGTAACTATATTAACGCGCTTGTCGGTGCATTGTGCAGACAAGCGCGTAGCGATAAGCAGTTCGTGCGGTTTCCGGTATTCGAGCGCACACTTAACGTCGGGATATTCTTCTTTGAGCCGCTCGATTATCTGTGCGGCAAGCTTTTTCTTTGATACAGCCAAATCAGTTGTCCTCTTCTTCCATGATCCGAACGGCGCGGATCTTCAGTATGTTTCTGTCCTCAACCTGTAAAACTATAAGCCTTACTCCCTCGTATTCTACGGACGGCGGCACAAGCTCCGTTTCCTCGGGTATATATCCGAGCTTATCCGTTACAAAGCCCGCGATTGTTTCATATTCGTGACCCTCGGGAAGTTCAACGTCGAATTCTTTGAAAACGTCCTCGGGATCGGCTTCTCCCGAAACGTCGTAGGTATTTTCGTCTATGCGCGTTATCTCGCTCTTTTCGTCGTCGTATTCGTCCTGGATATTGCCCATAACGGCTTCGATTATGTCTTCGAGAGTAACGATTCCCGCCGTTCCTCCGTATTCGTCCACTACGACAACCATTCCCGCCTTGAGCTTGTTCATGGTCTTGAAAATATCCGAGCAGGGGCAAGCCTCGGGAATAAAGCTGACGTCGCGCAAAAAGTCCTTTATCTCAAAGTCCGAAAGATCCTGCTTTCCTATAAGACACAACAGGTCTTTTACAATAATGATTCCGACTATCTTGTCGATAGTCCCTTCATATACGGGTATGCGCGAAAATCCCAGATCGAGCGCGGTATAAATAAGGTCGTCGAGCGTAATTTTGTTTACGTCCACTCCCACAATAGCCGTTCTGTGCGTCATAACGTCCGCCGCGTTAAGCCCCGCAAACTCGAAGATGTTGTTTATCATCTGCGCGGAATCTTCTTCTATGCCGCCCTCTTCCTCGTCCTTTGCAAGAGCGTCTACGAGGTCCATGACCTCGTCTTCCGTAACATCGGCATAGTTTGCCCCGAGCGCTTTTTTCAAAAGCGCCGAAAGCCCCTTTTCAAGCCAGATAAGCGGCGCAAGGAAAAACCTCGCCGTTTTGTGTTCGTTTTGTTCGGAACGTTGAACGTCCGTACTTCGGGCACCATCTGAATCCATATAGAATTTCGGAAAGAAATATTTTCTCTCAAACCTGTTTTCCAATCCTGTAGGTTTTTTGCCGATTAAAGCAACACGCTAGAAGCTGGAGGTTAGAGGCCGGAGTTGAAAACTTAAACTTGTTCTCTCTTCGGCAAGCTTGAAAAATATCCTTTCCCTTTTCTCCTTTCATACTAAAAGTAATTATTATTGCAGACAGATAATCACTGTCATAATTTCAACTTATTCCCCGAAAAATAATCTTCTGCCGTTTTGGTTTGCAATTTCGATCATTTCTTCGGTCGATACGCCTTTTATCTCCGCCATTTTCGCGGCGGTGAACCGTATCATCGAGCTGTCGGAGCGCTCGCCCCTGTGCGGCTCGGGAGCCATATAAGGGCTGTCCGTTTCAAGAAGCAGCCTGTCTATCGGTATTTCCTCGCACGCTTGAACGGCTTTCTTCGCGTTCTTGAATGTAAGCACGCCCGTAAAGCCTATATACATTCCGAGTTTTATTACTTCCCGAGCGGTCTCAGCCGAGTATGAAAAACAGTGCATAACGCCCCTAGGCTTATATTCTCGTAGAATCTCCATAGTTTCCGCGCAGGCGTCACGCGAGTGGATAATAACGGGCAAGTCCGGCGCTTTCGCCATTTCGAGTTGTTTTATGAAAACATCCCGCTGAACGTCCTTTTCGGGCGCGTCGTCATAGTGATAGTCAAGACCTATCTCCCCCAGCGCAACTACTTTCGGCATTTTCAGCAATTCCCCGAGCCGTTCTTCCCAGTCGCTTGGGAGCTTTCCCGCGTCCTCGGGGTGAATCCCCGCAGAAGCGTATACTATGTCATATCTCTGCGCAAGGGCTATTTCTTCTTCCGAAGCCTCTAAATTACAGCCTACCGCAATAATGCGCTCTACGTTCTTTTCCTTAAGACCGTTTAAAACTTCCTCTAAATCCTCGGGGAAATCTCTTTTTAAATAGTGCGCGTGAGTGTCAAAAATTCCCATTATCTTATCGTGCTTCCGTTCGGTACGTCTTTATCGAGGAATAATACCCTGACATCGTCCTCTCCCGCGTCGCAGGCTAAAATCATTCCCTCGGACAATTCCCCGCAGAGCTTTGCGGGAGCCAAGTTCGCCACGAAAACAATCTTCTTTCCGACAAGGTCTTCAGGCTTATACCATTTGGCAATTCCCGAAACTATCTGCCTGCCCTGTCTGCCGTCGTCAACGGTGAGCTTTAAAAGCTTCTTCGCTTTCGGTATCTTCTCGCAGGCGGTAACTTCTCCGCTCCTGAGCTTTATCTCGGCGAATTGGTCGATGTTTATGATATTCGCCTTTTCGAGATCCTCGTCCTCGCGTATGGTCTTTTCGGGCTTAAGAAGAGCGTTAAGCTCGTCGATCTCCTTTTCAATGTCAATTCTCGGAAACAGAACTTCTCCCTTTTTAACGGTGACGTCTTTAGGAAGTTTTCCGAATGTTCCGAGTGCGTCATATTCAACATCTTCGGCTTTCGCGCCTATCTGCTCGAATACTTTCGGCATTGTCGCAGGCATAAACGGCGAAAGCAGCGCCGAGCATATTCTTATTGTTTCGAGCAGGTTGTACAAAACTGTAGCAAGACGAGCTTTTCTGCTCTCGTCTTTTCCGAGTTTCCAAGGCTCCGTTTCGTCGATATACTTGTTGGCTCTTGAAACGACCTTGAATATTTCCTCCAGCGCATTTGAAAGCCGCGCTTCTTCTATCATAGGCGAAACCTTTTCGCAAAGCTCCTTTGCCATTTCTATAAGCTCGTTGTCTAGCGGCTCGGCTTCGCGATCTGTCGGGAGCGTTCCGCCGAAATATTTGTCAGCCATCGCGACCGTTCTTGAAACAAGGTTTCCGAGGTCGTTCGCAAGGTCGGAGTTTATGCGGTTTATCATGATTTCATTCGAGAAATTGCTGTCCGAGCCGAACGGCATATCCCTCATTATCTGGTATCTCACCGCGTCTGAGCCGTAGCGCTCCGCGAGAATGAACGGATCGATAACGTTGCCGACGGATTTTGACATTTTCTGCCCGTTAAAGTTTATCCAGCCGTGACCGTAAAGCCTTTTCGGAAGCGGAATTTCCAGCATCATCAGCATAATTATCCATACAATGGAATGAAACCTCACGATTTCCTTTGCCGTCATATGCATATCCGCGGGCCAGTATCTGTCGAAATCATCATAGGCGTCGTTTTCATAGCCAAGCGCGCTTATATAGTTCGTCAGAGCGTCTATCCAGACATAAACAACGTGCTTTTCGTCAAACGTAACGGGAATTCCCCACGTGAACGACGTTCTTGAAACGCAGAGGTCTTCGAGTCCCGGCTTTATAAAATTGTTCACCATTTCATTTACGCGCGACTTCGGAGTGAGATAGTCGGTTTCTGTCAAAAACTTTTCTATCCTGTCGGCAAAATCCGATATTTTCAGGAAATAAGCCTCCTCGTGCGCGTCAATAACGGGTCTGTGACAGTCGGGACAGCAGCCGTTTTCGTCGAGCTGGCTTTCCGTCCAGAAACTCTCGCAGGGCGTGCAGTATTTTCCCGTATACTCGCCCTTGTAGATATAACCCTTGTCATAAAGCTTTTTGAAAACGGACTGAACGGTCTTTATGTGATAGTCGTCGGTCGTGCGGATAAAGCGGTCGTTGCTTATTCCCATAACTTTCCAGAGCTTTTTAAAATTGTCAACTATAGGGTCGACATACTCTTTCGGGGTTATGCCGAGGTCTTTTGCTTTCTGCTCGATTTTCATTCCATGCTCGTCCGTACCCGTAAGAAACATAACGTCGTATCCCTGCATACGCTTGAACCTCGCGATAGTGTCGCAGGCAACTGTCGTATAACAGTGACCGATGTGTGGATTTCCCGAGGGGTAATAAATGGGAGTGGTTATATAAAATTTTTTCTTTTTTTCCATATTTTTCTGATTGCACCTTTCTTTGCGGGAGCTGATATAATTTTTTTGCTCAACATGCTTAATAATGAAAACTTCTTGAAACCGCATAATACTTATACATATTATAGTACAAATCCGTCAAATTTTCAAGGGCGGAGAAATAAAACAAGAAAATTTTACATTTTTCATAAAAAACACTTGATTTTTTTGAACATTTTTAGTACAATATATTTAGGCGCAAAAAAAAGAGGGTTTAAACTGTGCAATTTGCTGATTGAACCTTATGCGTCAGGTACAAGAAGTATATTTACGAAAGAGGTAAAAGAAATGTCAAACAGGCTTTTCCAGGGCATCGTGCATCAGATGAGAGATGCGGTAAACAGAGTTGTCGGCGTTATCGACGAAAACGGAACCACTATCGCCTGCAGTGATTTGGGAAAGGTCGGGAACAACGGGAACGACTTCTTTGCGATCGAGCTTTCTGATTCTCACGAGGTCTTTATTCGCGAGGGATATACTTATAAGCCGTTCGGCATACACGTAAAGCCCGACTACGCCGTATTTGTCGAGGGAACGGACGAATATGCGTCAAGATATGCAAACGTTATAGCCGTTTCGCTGTCGAACATCAAACAGTATTATGACGAAAAATACGACAGAAACAATTTCGTCAAGAACATCATTCTCGACAACGTTCTTCCCGGCGACATAAGCGTTAAGGCAAGAGAGCTTCACTTCAACGGCGACATCGGCAGGGTTGTCTTCCTCATAAGCGTTATTTCGTCAAACGACGTTTCGGCGTGCGACGTTATACAAAACCTGTTCCCAGATAAGAACAAGGATTTTGTATTCAACATCACCGAAAACGACATCGTGCTTGTAAAGGAAGTCAAGAACAACATCGACGTAAAGGATCTCGAAAAGCTCGCAAGGAGCATTTCCGATACGCTCTCGGGAGAGTTTTTCACAAAGGTCAATATCGGTATAGGTACGCCCATTGTAGGGATAAAAGAGCTTGCGCGTTCGTTTAAAGAGGCGCAGACGGCTCTTGAAGTAGGAAAGGTATTCGACACCGACAAGAACATCGTGTCTTATGACAACCTTGGTATAGCGAGACTTATTTATCATCTTCCGACGACGCTATGCGAAACGTTTTTGAAAGAAGTGTTCAAGAAGAACTCGATAGAGTCGCTCGACCACGAAACGCTGTTTACTATTCAGAAGTTCTTTGAAAACAGCCTGAACGTTTCCGAAACGTCAAGAAAGCTTTTTGTACATAGAAATACTCTTGTTTATCGCCTTGACAAGATCAAAAAGCTCACGGGACTTGACCTGAGAGAATTCGACCACGCTATTATATTCAAAATAGCGCTTATGGTAAAGAAATACCTCGCGGCAAATCCCACTAAATTCTAAAAAGCAGTAAAAAACAGACTATATAAAAGTAAATTTTTAGGCTGTTGAGAAAGCCACAGATACTAGGAAGCGTTGCTGCAACTAGCCTTTGTGGCTGTTGCAGTAACGCTGACAACGTAGATGTGGCTTTATCGACAGCCTAAGTTAGCAGCCGTGGGGCGTTGCGGCTGCTAAATTTGCGTTTATTGCAGGTGCTGAGATCAGAGATAATTTTGGGGGAACTATAAAATGGTAGAAATGAAAAACGTCAACGTTCGATACTCGGGGGGAGTTGACGCGCTTGTTGACGTAAATCTCCGTATAAACGACGGAGAATTTGTATTTATCGTCGGAGAAAACGGCGCGGGAAAATCGACGCTGATGAAACTGATGATGAGAGAGATAGTGCCGTCCTCGGGGAGAGTATTTGTAAACGGCTATAATCTTTCAAAGATGAAAGGAAACAAAATCGCGAAATTCCGCCGTTCAATAGGCGTTGTGTTCCAGGAGTTCAGGCTTATACAGGATTTCACCGTCTATGAAAACGTGGCGTTCGTTCTGAGAATTGCCGACCAGTCGGGAAAGTACATAAGACAAAGAGTGCCTTATGTGCTTAATCTTGTCGAGCTTAACACCAAAGCCAAGAGCAAAACAAGAGAGCTTTCGGGCGGCGAGCAGCAGCGCGTCGCTATTGCGAGAGCGCTTGCAAACGACCCGGGACTTCTCATTGTAGACGAGCCCACGGGAAATCTCGACCCGCGCCATTCTATGGAGCTTGTGGGACTTCTTAAAGAAATAAACAGCTGCGGCACGACCGTTATTATGATAACCCACGAGCATGAACTCGTGCAGTATTTCGGAGGCAGAATAATAAATTTCGACAAAGGCTCAATTACTTTTGACAGGGTGATCGGAGGCAGCGATGAAGACCAGTAATGTAAGTTACCTTGTTAAAAAAGGAATAGGGTCGGTCTGGAAGAATTTCATAATGTCGTTCGCCAGCTTTTGCATATTGCTTGTAAGCTTGCTGCAAGTGAGTATTACGGTGTTGTTTATGCTTAACATAAACATCATTATGAAAAACATTGAGAACACAAACGAAATTACGATATTTGTCGAAAAGGGCGCGACAGAGGAGCAGAAAAACCACATAAAGAGCGTTCTCGAAAGCGACGGTAATCTTACGGACATTGTGTATAAATCCGCCGAAGAAGCGCGAAAGGAATTTGAGGAGAGCATGGGCGAGGCGTCGGACCTGTTCGATTATCTTGAGGAAAACCCTATGCCCGAAACGTTTCTTGCAAGAGTAAACGACCTTAGAAAGATAAAATATTCCGTTGAGAGCATAGCGAGCATAGACGGAGTAGAACAGGTAAAAGCGCCTTATGATTTCGCGGCGGCGCTTATAAATATAAGAAATACCTTTTCGATAATCATTATAGCTATACTTGTGACGCTTGTAGCCGTCAGCGTAGTTGTCGTATCGAATACGATAAGAACGAGCGTTTTCGCGCGCCGCGAGGAAATTTCGATTATGAAATATGTCGGCGCGACAAACGGCTTTATAAAGCTCCCGTTCTTTGTGGAGGGTATGTTTATAGGCGTACTCGCGGGAGGCGCGGCGTTCGGACTGACATGGTTCATTTATAATTCGGTATTTTCGCTGTTCAGCGCGGAGAACTTTTCGCTCTGGCAGATGTTCGGATTTTTCAATCTCATTCCGTTTGAAAATATCATGTGGATAGTGCTGGGAGCAAACTGCCTTGCGGGAGCGTTGCTCGGCGCAATAGGAACGGTAGTAAGCACGGGAAAGTATCTGAAAGTTTAAAAGAGGTTTAAAGGTTATTTCTCCATGAAAGAATGGGAAAGGTATGGCTGTTCGGATTTTAAAGTTCGAGTTTGAATATGGAGGAATTTGCCTCTGGGATAATAAAGGCGTAATTGATCATTGTGCGCTTCCGATATCTGATAGCCTAAAGGAAGATTTGAACTGTATATGTGAAGAATTTGACGGCGTTATAAACTGGAGCGACCCTCACGAACCGTCTCCGTGGACAAGAAAACAATGCTCCGATTTTTTTGACAGAGCCGAAACCATTCTCCAAAGACTACAAGCGGAATTAGACGGCAAATATGAAATTATAAGTTGTCTGGACAAAGACCGGCGCATATACTTGGAAGAAAATACCTTTTCGGGGGAGTAATTTTTGGAGCTTTAAGTTTTGAAAAGCAAGAAAATAACGGTTGGGGTCTGAACTCTTACCTCTTACCTCTTACATCTAAAAAAGAAGGATATTATTTTGAACAAAAAAATTTCATTGGGCGTGGCTATAAGCCTTATAGCTATAGGCTGCGCGATAACATTTGTTCTGACGTGGACAATATCTTTGAATATCTATAATTCAAAGATAAGCAGCGCTCAGAAATATGACGGAGCATACGATAAAATTCGGCAGATGGACGCCGTAATACGCAGCAACTATATCGGAGCTATAAATGAAGAGTCCGTAAATAACGGTATCCTCAGCGGCTATGTAAACTCCATAGGCGACGGAAACGCCACCTATCTTACCCCGACCGAATACTACCGCAAACAGCAGATAGAAAGCGGCGTTGTTACGGGCGCGGGCTTTGAGGCATACGAGGACGGTTCGGGGTATCTCGTGGTTTCCTCTGTCTATAAGAACAGCTCCGCGGACAAAAACGGACTTATGACGGGCGACGTCATAACCGAAATAGACGGCAGAAACGTTTCACAAATGGAAGCAGGAGCGGCTCTTGAAAAAATATCGGGCGAAATAGGCACGCAGATAACAATAGGTTATCTGCGCGACAGCGAAAGCTACAGCGTGACCCTCATACGCCAGCAGACGGAAATAGAATCCGTTACGGAAGAAATGCTTCCCAATAAAATAGGCTATATCCGCATAAGCTCGTTCAATCAGAAAACCGCCGAGCAGTTTTCGCGCGCTTTGAACACCGTGCTTGCGAATAAAGCTAAAGCTCTGGTAATAGACATAAGGCAGAACAAAGGCGAGGTCTTTTCGGTTGTAAAGCCGATGCTCAACCGTATTTTGCCCGCCGCAGTTGCGGCAAGCGCGGAGTATAAAAACAACGTCGTAAAGCCGCTTATTGAAACGGATTCGGAGCAGCAGCTCGACATTCCCGTAGCCGTTCTTCTGGATTCGGGAACTTCTTCTGCGGCTGAGTTGTTCGCCGTTGCGCTTAAAGACGAGGGCAACGCGGTGCTTGTAGGAACAAAGACAAGCGGAAAAGCTACTGTCGTTACAACCTATGAGTTTCCCGACGGAGCTGCGCTTTCTATATCGACCGCAAAGGTCATTCCCTCAAAGTCCGACTCATATGACAAAACGGGAATAAACCCCGATTATGTCGTAGAGCTTCCCGCAGGCATGTATGTGGGATATGTGGAGCATGAAGCCGACACCCAGCTTATAAAGGCGCTTGAGGTTATTTTTTCGGGAAACGGCGCAAATTAAACATGAAAGATCCTGCGCTTATGCGCGATAATTAAAAAACATCAGGAGGATAATTATGAACAAACCTATTACAGTTCTTACGAGAAAGGGAGAAGAAAAACTGAAAGCGGAGCTTAACGAGCTTCGCTCGGTACGCCGCCGCGAGGTAGCTGAAAAGATAAAAGTTGCGCTTTCGTTCGGCGACCTTTCGGAAAACAGCGAGTACGACGAAGCCAAAAACGAACAGGGCATTATCGAGTCGAGAATCGCCGAGATAGAGGCGACCCTTGCTCATGCGCAGGTTATTGATGATGATGATATTTCAACCGAGAAAGTCGGAATAGGAACTACCGTTAAAATTCTCGATATTGAAATGAATCAGGAAATGGAATTTAAAATAATCGGCACAAAAGAAGCCGATATAAACAACGGCAAAATGTCCGACGAAAGCCCCATAGGCGCGGCGATAATGGGCAAAAAGGTCGGCGACGTGGTAGACGTAGAAGCGCCCGTCGGAGTTATACAGTTCAAGGTTCTGGAAATAAGAAAAGAAGACGAGGAATAAATTTAAATGACGGAAAATAACAACGAAGGAATAACAGAAGTTACAGAAATAACGCAAGAGGAGCTTGACGAACAGCACAGAGTGCGCCTCGAAAAGCTTGCCGCGCTTAAAGAAGCGGGAAACGACCCTTATACTATAACGCAGTATCCTGTTGACATTCACAACAGCGAGATAAGAGCGCGCTTTGAAGAACTTGAAAACAAGGACGTCTGCATTGCGGGACGAATGATGACCCGCAGAAATATGGGCAAGGCAAGCTTTATCGACATTCGCGACAGCTCCGACAGAATGCAGGTCTATGTCAGAATAGACAATGTAGGAGAGGAGACCTTTAAGGCATTCAAAAAGTGGGACTTGGGCGATATTGTCGGAATAAAGGGCTTTGTCTTTAAGACAAAAATGGGAGAAATTTCCGTACACGCAAGCGAGATAGTCCTGCTTTCAAAGTCGCTTTTGCCGCTTCCCGAAAAGTGGCACGGCTTAAAGGACAAGGAAGAACGCTACCGCAAGCGCTATCTTGATCTTATCGCAAACCCCGAAGTAAAGGACGTTTTCGTAAAGCGCTCGAAGATACTGTCCGAAATAAGAAAATTCCTTGACGGTCACGGATATGTCGAGGTCGATACGCCCGTGCTTTTGCCTATAGAGATAGGCGCTGCGGCAAGACCGTTTAAGACCCACCACAACGCGCTCGACATTGATATGTACCTCAGAATTGAAACCGAGCTTTATCTCAAAAGGCTTATTGTCGGAGGCTTTGACAAGGTCTACGAGGTCGGCAGAATTTTCAGAAACGAGGGCATGGACGCTACTCATAATCCCGAATTTACGTCAATTGAGATGTATCAGGCGTATATCAACTATTTTGAGATGATGGACTTAATCGAGGAGTTGTACAGGACTGTCACCCTCAACGTCTGCGGCACCGATACGGTTGAATATCAGGGACAGCAGATAGCCGTAGGAAAGCCCTGGGAGCGCCTTACCATGATAGACGCGGTAAAGAAGTACGCGGGCGTCGATTACCGCGAATGGGAAACCGACGAGCAGGCGAGAGCCTGCGCAAAGGAAAAGGGCGTTGAGGACGGCGTAAACGCGAATTCAACAAAGGGCGACGTGCTTATAGCGTTCTTTGAGAATTTTGTCGAGGACAAGCTGATACAGCCGACGATAATATACGATTATCCCGTGGAGAACTCTCCGCTTGCAAAGCGCAAGACGGACGATCCCGCGTTTACCCAGCGCTTTGAGTATTTCATAAACGGAACGGAATTCGGAAATGCGTTCTCCGAGCTTAACGACCCTATCGACCAGAAAGAGCGTTTTGTAAAGCAGGTAGCCGCAAAGCGCGCGCAGGGTGGAAACGACGCGCAGGTTGACGACGACTTCATAACCGCGCTCGAATACGGACTTCCCCCGACGGGCGGTCTGGGATTTGGATTTGACAGGCTTGTAATGCTGCTGACAAATTCCGCAAGCATTAGAGATGTTCTGCTGTTTCCGACAATGAGACCGATAAATGATTGAGGATAAAGCGAAAATCGTTTGAATTTAACCGAGGGAGTGATTATATAAAGTTTGCCATTTCATACAGTTGCGGAAAGGACAGCACTTTGGCGCTCCACAAGATGTTGGAACAAGGACATGAACCCGTGTGTCTGGTCGTTATGGTAAATGAGGAAGTAGGACGTTCCTATTTTCACGGCGCTGACAGCACAATGTTAGAGCGTTATGCAAAAGCTCTGGGACTTCCTATGATAGCCTGCCCGGCGAATGGGGAAACCTATCGGACAGCATTTGAAACAGGTTTGTCGAAGTCAAAAGCAATGGGCGCTGAAGCGGTCTGTTTTGGCGATATTGATATTGAACAAAACCGCAAATGGGAGGAAGACCGCTGTAAAGCTGTCGGATTGTTTCCTTGTTTTCCGTTATGGCAGCAGGCGCGGGAAAAGATCGTTTACGACCTTATTCGGCTCGGCTATAAATGCCTGATTAAAAGCGTTAATCGGAGCGTTTTGCCTATGGAACTCTTGGGAACATTTGTTGATGAAACGTCAATTTCAGTTATGAAATCGGCGGGTATTGATATATGTGGAGAGAATGGAGAATACCACACCCTTGCTGTTGACGGACCGGTTTTTCGGGAACCTTTGGAATTTCAAATCGGTGATAACATCGAATTGGGAGATTATGCGATAGCAGATATTAAATAA
>CANRKB010000003.1 GCA_947631115.1 uncultured Clostridia bacterium | reverse complement strand
TGTCCCGCAAAGCGCAATCTTGCCGAGAAAAATCAGCTTGCCAAGGACTTTTTAAGGCAAGCTAAAGCAAAGTGAGGTGGTCGGAATGAATAAGCTGTTTGTTGAGGCTTCGCCTCATATAAGAAGTACGCGCACGACGCAGAACATAATGCTCGACGTCGTAATTGCGCTTTGCCCCGCGCTTATTGCCGCCACGATCATTTTCGGCATAAAGGCGCTCGTGCTTACGGTCATCTGCTGTGCCTGCTGCGTTGTGTTTGAGCTTTTGTTCAACATCATTGCAAAGAAAGAGCGCACGATCTCCGATATGTCGGCGGTGGTTACGGGTATGTTGCTTTCGTTCAATCTGCCCGTTGACCTGCCCATATACATGGCTGTAATAGGCTGCTTTATTGCGATCGTAATTGTAAAATGTCTGTTCGGAGGAATAGGACAGAACTTCGCGAACCCCGCCATTACCGCGAGAATTGCGCTTATGCTCTCGTTTACCGCGGCAATGACGACGTGGGCTGCTCCTCTTGCTTCGTGGAAAAACGGTGTCGACGCGACAACGGTCGCTACTCCTCTTGCAATGATGGCGGGCGGAGAGGACATAACGGGAACATACTCGCTTTTGGATATGTTCTTGGGACTTCGCGGGGGCTGTCTCGGTGAAACGTGCATACTGGCGCTTCTGATAGGCGGCATTTATCTGCTCGCAAGAGGCGTTATCCGCTTTGAAACTCCCGTTTGCTTTATCGGCACGGTCGCGATACTCACGCTGCTGAAAAACGGTTTTGACTTTACAAATATGCTCTATCAGCTTATGAGCGGCGGTTTAGTACTCGGAGCTATATTCATGGCGACAGACTATTCGACAACGCCCGTTACCACAAAGGGTAAGATCATTTTCGCGGTAGGCTGCGGACTGATAACGTTCGGCATAAGACAGTTTGCGACAATGCCCGAGGGCGTTTCGTTCTCAATTCTCGTTATGAACTGCCTTACTCCGATGATAGACAGATTTACCGTTCCGAAGCCTCTTGGAGCGCTTGTTCCCGAAAAGAAGAAAAAGGAGGGCGAAAAGAATGGATAAAGTAAAACCCGTTATCGTCCTTGCGCTTATTGCGGCGCTTATATCGGGACTTGTAATCGTTGTGTACAACGCCACATATGTTGACACTTCAAACATCGTCACCGACAAGCAGGCTGCCGCAGTCACACAAATTTACGGCGGAACAAAAGACGACTACGAAGTCGTTCCTGCGGAAAAATGGCAGGATATGTTCAGCGAAGGCGACCTTTCAAAAATAACAAAGGTCATAAAAAACAAAGACGGCTCTCTTGCTTTTGAGGCGGTCGTAAAGGGTTATAAAAACGGCTATGACATTATGGTCGGAGTTAAAGACGGCAAAGTCGCCGGCGTTTCGGTTGTATCCGTAGGAGAAGAAACCCCGGGTCTCGGCACAAAGACAAACGACCCCGCTTTCCTCGATCTGTTTAAAGGCAAGTCGGGCGAAGTGGTAATAGTAAAGAACAAATCAAATCCCGCGGACAACGAAGTAAACGGCGTTACTTCCGCGACATTCTCCTCAAAGGGAGTTGCAAGCGCCGTAAATATTGCGCTTAAAGCGTATGAAAAGTGCGGAGGTGAGTTTAAATGAGCTATATGAAGGAATTTACCAAGGGTCTTATAAAGGAAAATCCTACGCTCGTTACATTGCTCGGAATGTGTCCTACGCTCGCCATTACTACAATGGCGTTCAACGCGATAGGAATGGGCGCGGCGGCGACATTTGTACTTATATGTTCAAACGTCGTTATCTCGCTTCTTAAAAAGGTTATCCCGAAGCAGGTAAGACTTCCGAGCTATATCGTCATCATAGCGGGCTTTGTAACGCTCATTCAGCTTATATTGCAGGCATATTTGCCGAGCATTTATGACGCTCTTGGAATTTATCTGCCGCTTATCACGGTAAACTGCATAATCCTCGGCAGAGCGGAAATGTTCGCCTCTAAAAACAACGTGCTTTCATCAGCTCTTGACGGCGCAGGAATGGGCATAGGATTTACTTTGGCGCTGTTTGTAGTCGGCTCGATACGCGAGATATTCGGAAGCGGAACTTGGTTTTCGGGAACGAGCTTTGAAATTCAGGTCTGCCCTCCCATCATGGAGCCGATGACGCTGTTTATTCTTCCCGCAGGCGGATTTTTCGTACTGGGTTGTGTAATAGCTCTTGTTAATAAGATCGCAAACAGAAAGCCTCCCGAGGCTACGGGCTGCGCGGCTTGTCCGAACAGAGACAGCTGCATAAGCCTTGAAAAGCCCGCAGAAAAGCCGGAGAATACCGAGAAGAAGGAGGAGAATAAATAATGGAACTTGCAAAAAGTATGATGATAATTCTCTTCACGGGAATACTCACGGACAACTTCGTCCTCTCCAAATTCCTCGGAATTTGTCCGTTCCTCGGCGTTTCAAAGACAACGAGCGGTTCTCTCGGAATGGGCTGCGCGGTTACTATCGTAATGGTCCTTGCGACGGCTGTTACATACCCGCTCTACCATTTGTTCCTTGTTCCTATGGGGCTCACCTATCTGAACACAATATTGTTTATCCTTATAATCGCGCTGTTTGTTCAGCTTATAGAAATGGTACTCAGAAAATATATTCCCGCGCTTTATAAGGCGCTGGGCGTATATCTTCCGCTTATCACCACGAACTGCGCGGTTCTGGGCGTTACGCTTCTCAACATCGAGAACGGCTATAACTTCGGAGAAGCCATTATCTGCGCGCTCGGCGGCGGTCTCGGATTTATGATAGCAATGCTTATTTTCTCCGGAGTACGCGGCAGGCTCGAACGCTGCCCCGTTCCGAAAGCATTTTCGGGAATGCCTATAACCCTCGTTGCGGCTTCGATAGTTTCGCTGTCGTTTGTCGGCTTCGGAGGTCTTGTTGACGGCATTTTCGGAGCTGTCTGAGGAGGTTTGAAGATGGATATTTTTACGATTTACATTCTCCCCATTTTAATTTTCGCGGCAATAGGAGCGATCGCGGGCGTATTGCTCGTTGTCGGCTCAAAGGTGCTTGCGGTAAAGGTAGATGAGAGAGTATCGCAGATAACCGAGGCTCTCCCGAATGCAAACTGCGGCGCCTGCGGATATGCGGGCTGCGCGGATTATGCAAAGGCTGTCGTTGAAAGCGGCGCACCCAACAACAAGTGCAAGCCGGGCGGATCAGAAGCGGCGAAGAAAATTGCCGCAATAATGGGACAAGAAGCTCTCGAAGCGGAAAAAGAAGTTGCGTTTGTACGCTGCAACGGCTGTACAACGGCTGTTGAGGACAGATATTCCTTTATCGGAACGCCGTCTTGCAAGGCTGTCGAGCGTTATTACAACGGCAAGAAGAACTGCCGCACGGGCTGCGACGGATACGGCGACTGCGTGAGCGTTTGCGACAACGACGCAATCTCGATAATAAACGGCGTGGCAGTGGTAAATCCGTCGAAGTGCGTAGCCTGCGGAAAGTGCGTAAAGGCTTGTCCTAACGGGCTTATCGTTATTCACCCTGCGGCGCAGAAAGTTGACGTGCGTTGTTCTTCAAAAGACCCGGGAAAAGTTGCGAGGGCAATTTGCCAGAACAGCTGTATAGGCTGTAAAATCTGCGAGAAGAAATGCCCGAACGGCGCAATAACCGTAAACGACAATCACGCGTCTATCGATTATTCAAAGTGCAACGGCTGCGGAGCGTGCGCGGCGGGATGCCCAAGAAAGTGCATCACCGTTATAGCGCAATGCGAATAGAGTCTAGAGACTAGAAGCTAGAGGCTGGAAACTGTTTAGAGCGGCGGACCGTTTTTCATTTTCAAAATACAAAACGGGCGGCGCACGAAAGTTTTTTGAAGAAAAGTCCAGGGAGGAAACTTTTTTACAAAAAAGTTTCCTCCCTGGTGGGGGTACGGGGGCAAAGCCCCCGTCGCGTTAGCAAGCGCTAAAGGGTGCGGGGAAAACAAGAGTTTTCCCCGCATTGCCGTTTCAAAGCCTTGCTTTGAAACGGCAATCCTAGGAGAGGTTTTGAGCGGCGAAGTTCATACAGTATGAAAAATTCTTAGAGCGGGAATGATATTCTCCCATTTGAGCGTGAATGATATTCTCTCATTATTGAGTGGTTTTAGATAAAAGGCGCATTTCCGAAAGGAGTGCGCCTTTTTTATTATGTTGCTTTGGCTGAAACGCGCACAACCATTTTGAGCTTCTCTCTTTTTCCACTGTAGATAACCCAAACCGCGGAGGGAACCTGCCGGTTCCCCCGCTCCCCCTCCAGCGGATTGAGCTTTTCAAAATATGATTTTGAAAAGCTCAATGCGGGGAAAACTCTTGTTTTCCCCGCACCCTTTAGCGCCTCGCTTCGCTATTTCGCGGCTTCGCCGCGACCAAAGGGAAAAAATTTTTTGAAAAAAATTTTTTCCCTCTGGACTCCCTTTTCAAAAAACTTTCGTGCCTCGCCTGAGAGGTGGTTTTGATTTTAACGTTGTTTGCCGCTCAAAAAATTTCTTATCTCTAAAAATAGCTTACCTTTATCCTCTTTCCCATTCTCTTCAGGCAATCTGAAAGCTCCTCAACCAGCTGCATTTTGATATTGAAGTTTATCGGCAGTTCGGGGTTCTGGTGGGCTGGGTTTATCGCCCTGCCGACATAAAAGTTGATGTCCGTCGCTTCTTCAAACAAAAGCCTTGAAATAAGCGACGCGCCGTCGCGCTTAAAGCCCCAGACTTCATAGCTCTCGTTCTTTTCGAGATAGTCTTTCGCATATTCCAGCACGCGGTTTACGGTTATAACGCCCTCCGTCACAAGGTCAACGCCCTCAAGCTCCGCTGTCGGCGGAATATCCGAGCTTTCAAAGTTGAGCGTCGGGCGCAGCGGTTTTCCTAAATATTTTGCCGCAACAGTAGAAGTCGTTCCTCCGCAGATGATGTGCTTTCCCTCTTTCGAGAAAAACAGCGACATCATTCTGTCACCGTCCGCACGGTTTGAAGGAGGCCCGAACAGAATGTTCATAGGCTCGCGCTTTCTCACTTTGACAACGCATGCCGTCGCGTCGTCGCCCGGCTCGTGACCGTAAATCTTGTCGCATTCGTCAACAAGCATTGTCGAAAGCGTCTTTGCCGTATAACCTCCCGCCGTTATCGCTTCCATATAGTCGATAATATCCTCGCGCTTCCAGCCGAAATTATACGCTCTTCCTATGCCCGCGTGCGGACAGCCGTCGCTCATTGCGATAAATACGTCGTTCTCGCGCAGCTTTACCGTTGAGCTGTATATTTTCTTTCCGCCGATGGTGGTTTCCGTACGCGGATAGTCAAGATTTTTCCCGTCGCGCAGAAGTATTATCAAGGGATTGTCATATTGAATAAGCTCCGCAACTTGGTTTTCAATAAGATGGATAATGGTAAATGTCGAATAGGCAACTCCGCGCTGCGCGTCAATAGGAAGCGTCGCCGCTATCGTTTCAACGCAGTCTTCAAGCGAAAGCCCTTCTGCCATCATCGTTGAAATTATCTTCGCGGTGAGGGTAGAGAGAATGCTTGCTTTAACGCCGCTTCCCAAGCCGTCCGCAAGGACGATGACCGAGGAATTTTCTCCCTGTTCGACAACGTCCACATGGTCGCCGCAAAGCTGCTCGCCGAAATGGTTTATGCTTTTATATCCGACTTCACAGCACAGATTATTCATCGGTTATCGACTCCTTTAACTTCGTGAGCGCAATTTTTGTTTCCGCGGCAGTTTCTCCCAGCAACGAAGCTATTTCCTGAACTATCCTCATCTGCTTGTCGACTACCTTGTCCGCTATCTCTACGGTCTGGCGGCTTATGTTCTCTTTCTTCTGGCGTTCGGTCTGTTCCATTGTTTCATCGCGCATTATGCAGATAAGAATGTGATATTCATGGTCGTGGACAATGGTGAACTTTACAAACTTCTTGTATTCCGCGAGATAAGTTCTCACATCGCGCAGGTCTTTTCCCGAATTCATTACTTCAATAAACGGCTTCGGATCCATTATTCTTATTACCTGGTCTCCCAGAACATCGGAAGCAGAGCGGATATTCATAATTTTCCGCGCAGCATTGTTTATCTGCTGGACTTCGAGATTCTCATTCACGACAATAAGACCGTTCGGGGTGTTGTTTACGATATTGTCCGAAAAGCTCTCCGCCTTGTCTTTGAGGAACGGCAGGCACATCGAAATTTCCGACTTTCCGTTGTATATCGCAACCGCTTTTTCGCGGCAGGTGTTATATCCGCAAGAGCCGCAGTTCAGTTCGTCCGCAGGCTTGAACTTTCCCATCTGACGGAGAATAGAAGCTATCTCGGTTTCGGTGGGCTGCTGCGTTTTAAGCTCGATAGGCGTAAACAGCTTTCTTAAATCGTTTGTGTCCTGCTCGGCTGTTTCAAAATCTTCCTTGCCCGCATAAGTCGCAACGGCAAGCGTACCTCCGACCGCCGAGCGCACCTCCATGGCAGGACCGCCTATACAGCTTCCCTTGCAAGCTGACATTTCTATAAAGCACTTATGTATCTTTCCGCTTTCAATGTCCTTTAGCGCCGCTATACAGCTGTTCACGCCGTCTACCGCGAGATAGGTATAGCCCTCCGCGTCTAAGTCCATTGTTTTAAGTATGCCGCCCGTCGTCGGGAAAAAGCGCGCGCGGCTCTTTTCGTTTGCGTCGGTTTTCTGTTCAAGCGTTATGTTCTCCGCGCGCAGCCAGTCCGAAAGCTCGTCGAACGTAAGCGCCGCGTCTACCATACCGTCATAATACTGCGCCTCGTCTTTTTTGGAAACGCAAGGACCTATGAAAACAGTCTTTGCATTGGGAACGCGCTTTTTTATGTCCATACAGTGTGCCTGCATGGGAGAAAGAACGTCCGCTAAATATTTAAGCTCCGCATGGAAATATTTCTGTATCAGCAGATTTACCGAGTGACAGCAGGAAGAAATGACAATATCGCGCTTTTCTTCTTTCAGAAGCCTTTCGTATTCTTTTTTAACGATAGTAGCGCCTATCGCCGTTTCTTCCACGTTTGTAAAGCCCAGTTTCTTTAGCGCGTCGGACAGCGACTCGATGCCTGCGCCGCCGTAATTTGCGATAAATGACGGCGCAAGGCTTGCAATAACGGGAACTCCGCTCTGCAAAAGCACCTTTACTTTTTCGACTTCGCTTACTATTTCCTTTGCGTTCTGCGGACAGACCACAACGCACTGTCCGCAGAGTATACATTCGTTGTTGATTATATGCGCCTGGTTTCCCGAAAATCTTATTGATTTAACGGGACAGTGGCGTATGCATTTATAACAGTTTTTGCAATTTGATTTTTTCAGTGTCAGACAATTCTGCATAAATTAAATTCCTCTTTCAAAGCTGCTAAGGATCTTTTCGCTAAAAAACTCGTTGAAGTTTTCGCGGGTTACGCCCGTATAAACTTCGTCGTCTATAGTAACGGAAACTCCCTCGCGGTTGCATTTTCCTGTACAGAAGCTTCCTGCAAGCGTTACATAGCCGTCGAGATTGTGCTTTTCAACGGCGCTTCTCATAAGCTCGACAATATCCTTTGAGCCTTTGAGATGACAGGAACTTCCAACGCAAATCTGCACTAACATACTATACCGTCCTTATTACTCGTATTCTACGACATTTGCCCATGAAAGCAGGAAATCGCGCTCTTCGGGCTTTCCTTTTACTGACTGAGAAGCCGCGACAATAGGCATCCACTTCTGGACATAGCGTTTGTCTGTCCTGCTCTTTTCGCAGAATAGGTCAAGATAGCGGTTGGCAAGCTCCTCGTTCCACGAAAGCCACATTACGAGATACGTTCTCGCTGCATCCGCGGAAGCGTTTCCTTGAGTAACGTGCGCCCAGTCTATGATAAAAGGCGTGCCGTCGGGCTTTATGATGATATTTGACGGGCAGAAATCGCCGTGGCATACCTTGTTGTGATTAGGCATGCCCTCAAGGCGTGTGTGCAGGTCATAGCGCGTGTTCGCGTCAATATCCGCTTCGTCTATCTTTCTATGCATTTTGTCTTTCAGCTTATTGAGGAGCGGCGATTTTTTCGACTGAACTTCAAGCTGTAAATCTACGAGCATATCGAGAGCTTCTCCTGCTTTTGCGGGGTCGTCTTTCATAAGCTGAGAGAGCGTTTTTCCCTCAATATATTCGGACACTATCGCCCATTTTCCGTCGACGGTCGTAACTTCGATTATCTTCGGGATATTCAGCCCTGTCTTTTCGATACGCGCCTGATTCAGCGCTTCGTTTAAAACGTCGTCTTTTGAATAATCCTCGTTAAAGAGCTTTATGCACTTGTCGCCGTCGCGGTAAACGGTCTTTGTGTTTCTAACGGCAATAACTTTATCCAGATTCATATTTCGTCCCTCACTTTCTCTTTCCATAATAAGCATTCAGGTACATCTGCTTTATCTCGCTCATAAGCGGATAGCGCGGGTTTGCGCCCGTACACTGGTCGTCAAAGGCATTTTCGGTCATCTCGTCGAGAGTATCAAGAAATACCTTTTCGTCTATTCCGTAGTCCTTTATGGTCTTTTTAATTCCGATCTTGTCTTTGAGGTCGTTTATGAGCTTTATAAGACCCTCTAACTTTTCTGCGTTTGTCTTTCCCTTTACTCCGAGATAATCGGCTATCTCTGCATAGCGCGAAAGGGTATGCGGATATGCATACTGCGAGAACGTTCCCATTTTTGCGGGAACTTCTTCGGCGTTAAAGCGCATAACTTCTTCGATAAGAAGCGCGTTTGCTACGCCGTGAGCCAGGTGGTGATAAGCGCCGAGCTTGTGAGCCATAGAGTGGCATACTCCCAAAAATGCGTTTGCAAACGCCATACCCGCCATTGTCGCGGCATTAGCCATCTTCTCGCGCGCCTTTACGTTGTCGGGTTCGTTATATGCAATCGGCAGATACTCGAATATAACTTTAAGAGCCTGAAGCGCAAGACCGTCGGTATAATCCGTAGCCATAACCGACGCATAAGCCTCGAGCGCGTGAGTAACTGCGTCAATTCCCGATGCGGCTGTAAGCCCCTTCGGCGCCGTCATATGGAAGTCCGTGTCTATTATCGCCATATTCGGCAGAAGCTCATAGTCCGCGAGCGGATATTTAACGCCCGTTTTCTCGTCGGTTATAACGGCAAAGGGAGTTACCTCCGAGCCTGTTCCCGCAGAGGTCGGAACGGCTACGAAATATGCCTTTTCGCCCATTTTCGGGAACGTGTACACGCGCTTTCTTATATCCATAAAGCGCATAGCCATATCCGCAAAATCAACGTCGGGGTGTTCATAAAGCACCCACATTATCTTCGCCGCGTCCATTGCCGAGCCGCCGCCCAGAGCAATAATAACGTCGGGCTCAAACGCTCTCATCTGCTCCGCGCCTTTTATCGCGCAGGAAAGCGTCGGATCGGGTTCTACATCGAAGAACGCCGCGCGCTGTATTCCCATTTCATCGAGCTTGTTGAAAATGGGGTCGGCATTTCCGTTTTTGTATAAGAAGCTGTCTGTAACGACAAAAGCTTTTTTGCGTCCTTTAAGCTCCTCAAGAGCCACAGGCAGACAGCCTTTTTTGATAAAGATCTTCTGCGGAGTTCTAAACCACAGCATATTCTCTCTCCTCTCGGCAACGGTTTTGATATTGAGCAGGTGTTTTATACCTACGTTTTCTGAAACGGAGTTTCCTCCCCACGAGCCGCAGCCCAGCGTAAGCGAGGGAGCAAGCTTGAAGTTGTAGAGGTCGCCTATTCCTCCGTGAGAAGACGGCGTATTTACAAGTATACGGCAGGTTTTCATGCGCTCCGCAAATTCAAGGAGCTTTTCGTTTTCCGTTTGAGCGTTGAGATAGATAGACGAGGTATGCCCGTATCCGCCGTCGGCGATAAGATGCTCCGCCTTTTCAAAAGCGTCCTGAATGTCCTTTGCCTTGTACATGGCGAGAACAGGGGAGAGCTTTTCGTGTGCAAATTCTTCCGAAATATCTACGCTCTCTACTTCTCCTATCAGTATTTTTGTTCCCGCAGGAACGTCGACTCCCGAAAGTTTCGCTATCTTATAAGCCGACTGACCGACGATCTTTGCGTTTACCGCGCCGTTTATGATTATGGTCTTGCGGACTTTGTTTATCTCGTTCTTTTTGAGGAAATAACAGCCGCGGTTTATAAACTCTTTCTTTACTTCCTCATAGACATTCTTGTGGACAATTACCGACTGCTCCGAAGCGCAGATCATTCCGTTGTCGAAAGTTTTTGAGTGGATAATTGAGTTTACCGCAAGCAGTATATCCGCCGTGTCGTCGATTATCGCGGGGGTGTTTCCCGCGCCGACTCCGAGAGCGGGCTTTCCGCTCGAATAAGCCGCCGTAACCATTCCGGGACCGCCGGTCGCCAGGATAATATCCGATTCTTTCATAAGAAGGTTCGTCATATCGAGCGACGGAACATCTATCCATGCTATAATTCCCTCGGGCGCTCCCGCCTCTACAGCTGCCTCGAGAACGACCTTTGCCGCCTCAATGGTGGATTTTTTTGCGCGGGGGTGAGGGCTTATGATAATGCCGTTTCGTGTTTTAAGGCAGATGAGGGTCTTGAATATTGCGGTGGAAGTGGGGTTTGTGGTAGGGATAATCGCCGCGACAACGCCTATTGACTCCGCGACTTTCTTTATGCCGTATGCCTTGTCCTCCTCAATTACTCCGCAGGTCTTTACATCCTTGTAGGCATTGTAGATATACTCCGCCGCATAGTGGTTTTTGATGACCTTGTCTTCGACAACGCCCATACCCGTTTCCTCATAAGCAAGCTTTGCGAGCGGGATACGCGCTCTGTCCGCCGCGGTCGCCGCGGCGAGAAAGATCTTGTCTACCTGCTCCTGAGTATACTCGGCAAACTTCTTTTGAGCTTCTCTTACGCTTGCGATCGTTTCTTCAAGCTTTTCGACGCTGTCAACGATACCGTATTCTTTCATTTACTGCCTCCTGTTTTTAAAAAAATTTGGAATATCATTGAGCAATACTTTGTTAGCCGTTTAAACTTTTGCGCCATGATATTTCTTAATTGTTATTGTACCATAAGTAATAGTATTTGTCACTACCTTTTTTCAATAAAAATATTTAAAATAGAGCGAAATTTTTGAAACTTTTTACATAATTGCAAAGTATTGTTTATGAAAGCATAATAATAAAACTCAGAGTGTGCTTTTAAAAACCTGAAATAAAAAAGGAGGATAAATTATGAAAAAATTTTCGGCAATTATTTTAAGCACCATTCTTGCACTGTCAATGACGGGCTGCGCAATGAGCGTAAGCGCCGAAGACCTGATGAGCGGTATAACGGCAAATGAAGTTAAAACGGACATTGGCCTTAGCGACAACGCGGGAATTATGGACTTTGCAACTGAGCTTTTCAAAAATTCCGAAAACGGAGAAAACACGCTTGTGTCACCTTTTTCTGTAATGTGCGCGCTGGCTATGACGGCAAACGGCGCGGACGGCGAAACGCTTTCGCAAATGGAAGAAACGCTCGGAATGTCCGCGGATAAACTGAACGCATATATTCATAAATACGCGGAAACTCTCCCGCAGAGCGAAAAGGAAAAACTAAGCGTCGCAAATTCAATATGGTTCGCAGAGGGAAAAGGTTTTACGCCGAACGCCGATTTCTTGCAGCTAAATGCCGACTATTACGGCGCGAGCGTATACAGAGCGAAATTTGACAACTCTACCGTTCGCGACATAAACACATGGGTAAACCTAAAGACCGACGGAATGATAAAGGAAATCCTGGACGGACTTTCGCCCGACGCGGTTATGTGCCTTGTAAATGCGCTGGCGTTTGATGCGGAGTGGGAAAGAAAATATGAAAAGGGCGATGTGGCTGACGCGCAGTTCACGAAATCCGACAATACAACGCAGACTGTTGAAATGATGTACGGAAATGAGGGAACTTATCTTGAAGATGAAAGCGCAAAGGGATTTCTAAAATACTATTCGGACGGGGGATATGCTTTTGCGGCATTGCTCCCCAATGAGGGAATTTCCGTTTCTGATTATGTACAGTCATTGACTGGTGAGAAGCTTAAAGCGTTGCTTGACGGAAAACAGAACTGTCCTGTTGATACGGGGCTTCCGAAATTCAAATGCGAGTGCAGCTATGAGATGAACGAAATACTGGAGCAAATGGGAATGACGGACGCTTTCAGAGCCGATAAAGCCGATTTTTCAAGGCTCGGCACTTTTTCTGACGGAAAGATTTATATAGGCTCGGTTCTTCACAAAACGTTTATTGAGGTTGCTGAAAAAGGAACTCGCGCGGGTGCGGCAACCGCAGTGATAATGAACGGCGAAAGTGCGGCAGCTCCCGCAGAAGCAAAAGAAGTGATACTCGACAGACCGTTTGTTTATATGATAATCGACGCCAACGCGAACTTGCCGTTGTTTATCGGAACGGTGACGGAAGTAAAATAATTTTGCAGGGAAAAAATGTAAGAAACAAAAGTCTGACAGGATAGCAAAATATTAGGGGAAAAGTAAATCTTTTCCCCTATAATTCTTATCTCTTACCTCTAACCTCTTACCTCTAAAAGGGTTGACTTTTTTTCGCAAAAATGTTATAATGATTTATAACACAATTCCCGCGCTTTCGAGAATTTTTTCGGCGTTTTTGCTGAACATCATTTCATTTTCGCTCTCCGAAAAACCAAAGCTCTTTAAAAGCTCGACAAACGCTTTCTGGTCTGCCCACGGGCTGTCCGTTGCAAACAGAATTTTGTCTGCGCCGTGCTTTTTGATTATTTCAATTGACTTTTCGGGATAACGGTCGAGCACCACCGCCGTGTCCATGTAAACGGGCTTGTTGCATAGCTTTTGGAGAACTTCATCGGGCAGGTCGCAGCCGCCCAGATGCGCTAAGATCAGCTTGTCGTCGATTATCCCTTTCAGCTTTTCAAGGACTTCAAGCACCATATCGGGCGTGCAGTGTACGTCGTCGGGATAACCTACGTCAATTCCCGCGTGCGTGACAATATAAAGTCCGCGTTTCGCCGCGCCCTCCATTATGCGAAGACAGCGCGGGTCGTTGAAATAAACTCCCTGATAGTCGGGGTGGAGCTTTATTCCGAAAAGCCCCGCGTTCTTTATGAAATCAAGCGCGCCGTCAATATCTTCATAATCGGGGTGGATAGCGCCCGCGTAGATTATGCCGTCCTTTCCGTTAAGCTCGGCGGCGAGATTGTTTATTGAAACGACCTGTCTCGGAACGGTCGCCACGGGAAGTATCACCGAATAGTCTACCCCCGACCGCTTCATGCTTTCTTTGAGCGAAGAAAGAGTTCCCTCGCGAAAGGGCTTTACGTTGCCTTTTTCTGCAAGATAGGCAATTGTTTTCTCGGCAATTTTGTCGGGGAATGTGTGGGTGTGGAAATCTATGATCATATTTATATCTCCTTTTATTTTCATTCAACAATTATGATTATAGCATAGTTTAACAGAAAAATCAACGTGTTTTTATCTAAAATAAACGAAAGGAATTTTGCAAATGAAAAAACTTATGCTCGGCAATGAGGCAATTGCCAGAGGACTTTACGAGGCGGGAGTAAAACTCGTTTCGTCTTATCCCGGAACGCCCTCGACGGAAATAACGGAGTTTGCCGCCAAATACGACGAAATCTACTGCGAGTGGGCGCCGAATGAAAAAGTAGCGACGGAAACAGCTTTCGGCGCTTCATTGAGAGGAGCGCGTTCGGCCTGCGCTATGAAACACGTCGGGCTTAACGTTGCGGCAGACCCGCTGTTCACGCTCTCCTATACGGGAGTTACGGGCGGAATGGTGATTTTTGTCGCGGACGATCCCGCTATGCATTCCTCGCAGAACGAGCAGGATTCGCGCCATTATGCCATAGCCGCGAAAGTTCCGATGTTAGAGCCGTCCGATTCGGCGGAAGCTAAGGCGTTTGTAAAAGAAGCGTTTGAGCTGTCGGAAAAATTTGACACGCCCGTATTGTTCAGAATGTGCACAAGAATTGCACATTCGCAGAGCATTGTCGAGCTTGGCGAACGCAAAGAAATCGAACTTCCCGCATATGAGAAAAATCCTCAGAAGTACATAATGGCTCCCGCAAACGCCGTAAAACGTCACCCGTTTGTAGAGGAGCGCACGAAAAAGCTTGCCGAATTTGCCGAAACAAGCCCCTTAAACCGCGTTGAAAAGGGAACGGACAACAAAATAGGAATTATCTGCGCAGGCACTTGTTATCAGTATGTAAAAGAGGTTTTCGGCGACAGCGTGTGCGTGCTTAAACTGGGAATTGTAAACCCGCTGCCCGAAAAGCTTATAAAGGACTTCGCGGCGGGTGTTGAAAAGCTGTATGTTATAGAAGAGCTTGACGGAGTAATTGAAACGTTCGTTAAAAACATCGGCGTTGATTGCGTGGGAAAAGAGATGTTCTCGCCGCTCGGAGAGTACGACCAGACGACAATAAGAAAAGCGTTCGGGCTTGAACTTCCCGAAAGCGTAAAGCTTGACGCTCCCGTTCCCGTAAGACCGCCCGTTATGTGCGCGGGTTGTCCTCATAGAGGAATGTTCTATGTCCTTGCTAAAAACAAGATAACCGTTTTGGGCGACATAGGCTGTTATACTCTTGGAAGCGCCGCGCCGCTTTTCGCGCTTGACAGTACATTATGTATGGGCGCGTCAGTTTCGGGACTTCACGGCTTTAACAAGGTCGGCGGCGCTGAAAGCGAAAACAAGACCGTCTGCGTTATAGGCGATTCGACATTTATGCATTCGGGAATGACGGGGCTTGTAAATATCGCGTACAACGCTTCTAATTCTACGGTAATTATTCTCGACAACTCGATTACGGGAATGACGGGTCACCAGCAGAACCCCACCACGGGCTACAACATAAAGAACGAGCCTGCGACTGCCGTTAATATCGAGGAATTTGTACATTCGGTAGGAATAAAGCGCGTTAGAGTTGTAGACCCTTATGACCTTAAACAATGCGAAGAAGCCGTAAAGGAAGAACTTGCGGTAAACGAGCCGTCCGTTATCATTTCCCGCAGACCTTGCATGCTGCTTAAATATGTCAAGCCGAAGCCCGCGCTGAAGGTAAACGGCGAAAAGTGCGTAGGCTGTAAGATGTGTATGAAGCTCGGCTGTCCCGCGATAAGCGTAAAGGACAAAAAAGCCGTCATAGACGCAACTCAGTGCGTCGGCTGCGCGGTATGCACTCAGCTTTGCGCAAAGGGCGCAATTGAGGTTTAATAGAGGGGAGATACGGATATGGAAACAAAAAACGTGATGATAGTAGGCGTAGGAGGGCAGGGAAGCCTGCTTGCAAGCAAGCTGCTCGGTGTGCTTCTTACCGACGAGGGATACGACGTTAAAGTGAGCGAAGTTCACGGAATGAGCCAGCGCGGGGGTTCGGTCGTTACATACGTCCGTTTCGGAGAAAAGGTAAATTCCCCCGTTATTTCCGAGGGAGAAGCGGACTTTATCGTATCGTTTGAAAAGCTCGAAGCGGCGAGATATGTGAGCTGTCTTAAAAAAGGCGGGAAGATAGTCGTAAATATCCAACAGATAGACCCCATGCCCGTAATCACGGGAGCGGCTGAATATCCCGAAAATGTCCTCGAAGAACTAAAATCAAAGGGCGTTTTCATCGACGAAACAGACGCGCTCAGTTTAGCTGAGCAGGCGGGAAGCGCAAAAGCCGTAAATATCGTGCTTATGGGAAGACTTGCAAAATACTTCGACCTTGACAAAGAAAAATGGCTTTCGGCAATAGAAAAGACCGTAAAGCCGCAGTTTATAGAAATAAACAAAAAGGCTTTCGAGCTTGGTTTTTCGTCATAATTTCAGGGAATTACCCGAAATAGAATTTTCGGGAATAATAAAATCATCATAAGGAGGTTTACAGCAAATGCCAAACTACTACCAGCCGGAGATTGAGACCGCGTCGCGCGAGAAAATTCTCGAGATCCAGAACGAGAAGATCGTAAAGCAGGTACGCCACGTTTACGAAAACGTGAAGTACTATCGCGATCTTATGGACGCAAAGGGAGTAACACCCGACGATATAAAAAGCGTCGACGATATTAAAAAGCTCCCGTTTCTGTCAAAGGAAGACCTGAGGATAGCATACCCTTATGGACTTCTCGGAACGGACTTAAAGAACTGCGTGCGTATCCAGTCTACTTCGGGAACAACAGGCAGACGCGTTGTAGCGTTTTACACCCAGGAGGATATAGACATCTGGGAGGAATGCTGCGCGAGAGCAATTGTCGCGGCGGGCGGCACGAATGAGGACGTATGCCAGGTTTGCTACGGCTACGGCTTGTTTACGGGAGGACCGGGACTTAACGGAGGTTCTCACAAGGTCGGCTGTCTGACGCTCCCCATGTCTTCGGGAAATACCGAAAGGCAGATACAGTTTATGATGGACTTGGGTTCTACCATACTTTGCTGTACGCCGTCTTATGCCGCGTACATAGGAGAAAGCCTTGCGGAGATGGGATATAAGCCCGAGGACAACAAGCTCAAAGCGGGCATTTTCGGCGCCGAGCCGTGGACTGAAGAAATGCGCAGAAGCATTGAAAAGAGCCTCGGCATAAAGGCTTATGACATTTACGGACTTACGGAAACGAGCGGTCCGGGCGTTTCGTTTGAGTGTGAAGAACAGACGGGTATGCATATAAATGAAGACCATTTTTATGCGGAAATAATCGACCCCGACACGGGCGAGGTTCTTCCCGAAGGAGAAAAGGGCGAGCTTGTGTTCACTTCTCTTGATAAAGAGGCGTTCCCGCTTCTGCGTTACAGAACGCGCGACATCTGCGTTCTCTCGCGCAAAAAGTGTTCCTGCGGACGCACTCATGTAAAGATGAGCAAGCCCATGGGCAGAAGCGACGACATGATGATAATACGCGGAGTAAACGTATTCCCGAGCCAGATAGAAGCGGTATTGCTAAAAGAGGGCTATCCGCCAAACTACCAGATACTTGTCGACCGAGTAAACAACACCGATACTCTCGACATAAATGTTGAACTTCCGCCCGAGCAGTTTTCCGACAAGATAAGCGATATTCAGGCAAGGGAGAAAAAGCTTGAAAGCGCGATGAGGACAATGCTCGGCATAGGGCCGAAGATACATCTTATGTCACCTCATTCCGTTGCAAGAAGCGAGGGCAAGGCTGTAAGAGTTATTGACAAGCGCAAGCTCCACGATTGAGCTGAGATGAAAGGAGTGTTTTTATGGCAGTAAAACAGCTTACTGTTTTCCTTGAAAACAGGGCAGGCAAACTTTCCGAAATAGTAAAGCTCATTTCGGACGCGGACGTTAATATTCGCGCAATGTGCATAGCCGACGGCAGCGACTGCGGCATACTTAGGCTTATCGTTTCGGATCTTGAAAAGGCTCAGGAGGCTCTGAAAGGCGAAAGCATAATGTCGGCGATCGACGTGCTTGCGGTAAAGATGTCGGACAAGGCGGGTTCGCTCAGCGGAATACTGACTGTTCTTGACAAAGCGGGCATAAACATTGATTATATGTATGCGTTTACATCACCCGCGCTCGACGCGTATGTAGTACTTAGAGTCGGCGACAACGAAGCCGCGGAGAGCATTTTAAAACAGCACGGCATAGAAACTCTGAACGACGGAGATTTTACGTAATAAAAGTCAAAAATATAAAGAGGGGAATACTTTCCCCTCTTTCAGCTTGTATAAAAACCTATTTGTGGTTCTTTCTTTTCTAACATAGTTTGTCTAAATTGCGCGCTCTCGCCCTATCCCCCTAACCCCCTTCCCCGAAGGGGAAGGGGGAAAATGCGGGGCGCTGGCGCGCCCCGCGCCCCGCTTTGCGGGGACTCCGTCCCCGCAACCCCTGTTGACAGTGTACTCATTGTCTGCCTTTGGTGAATAACCATACAACGCTGATTAGGCTTTATATACAGTCTGAAAGAGGGGAATACTTTCCCCTCTTTATTGTTTATTCATTTTCAAGTTATCCCTTTTTCATTAAGTCCGCCACGCTTATATTATTGAAAAAATCTTCCGTCATTTCCTGATATTTTTTCCACATAGGGAGAGTGCGGCACTCGTTTTCGCGCTCGCATTTCTCCGCATCGCAGTCAAGACACGCCACCGGCGCAAGACTGCCCTCCGTAAGCGTCAGTATATCCCGAACCTTATAATCCTCGGGCGGACGGTTGAGTTTGTATCCTCCGCCTTTTCCGCTTGCGCCGTCAATGACCTTGTTCTTCATAAGCACCGGCATAATCTGCTCAAGATATTTTAGCGAGATACCTTGGCGCGAAGCGATCTCTTTCATCGGGATATAGCTCCCGCTGTCATGCTCCGCAAGGTCAATAATTACCCTCAGCGCATAGCGCCCTCTGGTGGATACAAGTTTCATCGTCTTTCTCCTTGTTTAATTCTTGCTTATTCGCCAAACAGATCGGTCGACAAATACCTGTCGCCCGTGTCGGGAAGAATAGCAACTATATTTTTCCCTTCGCTTTCGGGGCGTTTAGCTATTTCAATTGCAGCCCATAACGCCGCGCCCGAAGAAATTCCCACAAGAACTCCCTCTTTTTTGCCGATAAGCCTGCCCGCTTCAAATGCGTCATTGTTTTCAACGGGAATAATCTCGTCATATATTTTCGTGTTCAATACCTCTGGAACAAACCCCGCTCCTATTCCTTGGATCTTGTGCGATCCTGCAACGCCTGTAGACAATACAGCGCTAGACTTCGGCTCAATAGCGGCTATCTTTATGTTGGGATTTTTAGATTTAAGATATTCGCCCGCTCCCGTAATCGTGCCGCCCGTGCCTACGCCCGCGACAAAATAGTCGACTTTTCCGTCGGTGTCCTCCCATATTTCCGGACCCGTCGTTTTTCTATGCGCTTCGGGATTTGCGGGATTTGTAAACTGCGAGGGGATAAATCCTCCGGGGATCTCTTTTGCGAGTTCCTCCGCCTTTGCTATTGCGCCTTTCATTCCCTTTGCGCCCTCTGTAAGCACAAGCTCCGCGCCGTATGCTTTCATAAGCTGTCTGCGCTCGACAGACATTGTTTCGGGCATAACTATTATTATACGATAACCTCTTGCCGCCGCTACAGACGCAAGTCCTATACCCGTGTTTCCGCTCGTAGGCTCAATAATTACCGAGTCTTTATTCAATATGCCTTTTTTCTCCGCGTCGTCGAGCATTTCCTTTGCAACTCTGTCCTTTACAGAACCCGCGGGGTTGAAATATTCGAGCTTTGCAAGTATCTTTGCTTTCAGTCCGAGTTCCTTTTCAATGTGTATAAGTTCAAGAAGTGGCGTTCTGCCCACAAGCTGGTCTGCCGAAGTATAAATCTTAGCCATAACAATTTCTCCTTATTATAAAATAAAATTACAAACTGTATAAAAAGTCCTGTTTCAGACTGTAGAGAAAGTCACAGATGCACGCATTGAACGCTTCGCGTACAACGCTGAAGCGTTACTGCAACTAGCCTTTGTGGCTGTCGCATGTGACCGTGTTATCCGCTTTGGCGGATAACCATACAACGCAGATGGGGCTTTATCTACAGTCTGAAATTATTCAACGGCTTTAAACGCCGCGTCAAGCGCCGCAATAAGGTCGTTTATGTTCTCCGTGCCTATAGAAAGTCGGATAGTGTTGGGCTTTATGCCTTGTTCGAGAAGCTCGCTCTCGGTGAGCTGAGAATGTGTGGTGCTTGCAGGATGAATAACAAGGCTCTTTACGTCCGCAACATTTGCCAGAAGCGAGAATATCGCAAGATTGTCTATAAACTTCTGCGCAGTTTCTGCGTCTCCCTTTATCTCAAAGGTGAATATAGAGCCGCCGCCGTTCGGGAAATATTTTTTATAAAGTTTGTGGCTCGGTTCGGTTTCGAGCGAGGGATGATGAACAGCCTCAACCTGCGGGTGCGAGTTTAAGTACTCGACAATTTTCAGCGCGTTCTGAACGTGCCTTTCAACTCTCAGCGAAAGCGTTTCAAGTCCTTGTAAAAACAAGAACGCATGGAAAGGCGAGAGCGTCGCTCCCGTATCTCTCAGAAGTATCGCTCTGATATACGTTACAAACGCGGCTTTTCCCGCCGCTTGTGCAAAGGAAACTCCGTGATAAGAGGGGTTAGGCTCTGAGATCCACGGATACTTTCCCGATTTTTCCCAGTCAAAGCCGCCGTCAACGATAACGCCGCCTATCGCCGTACCGTGACCGCCGATAAATTTTGTCGCCGAGTGTACGACAATGTCCGCGCCGTATTCAAGCGGTCTTACAAGATAGGGCGTAGCAAACGTCGAATCGACAACGAGCGGAATACCGTGTTTATGAGCGACCTTAGCAACTTCTTCAATGTCGATTATGTTTGAGTTGGGGTTGCCGAGGGTTTCTATAAATATAGCCTTTGTGTTGTCTTGTATAGCGTTTTCAAATGAATTTTCCTCTTCGGGGTCAACAAAAGTCGTCGTAATTCCCGAAGAAAGCGGAAGAGTGTGTGCGAGCAGATTATAGGTGCCGCCGTAAATAGTCTTTGAAGCTACAATGTGTTCACCGCTTCTTGCAAGAGCCGAAACGGTATAGTTTATAGCCGCCGCGCCCGAAGCGGTAGCAAGAGCGCCCGTGCCGCCCTCGAGAGCGGCAATCCTTTGCTCGAAAATGTCCTGAGTGGGATTTGTAAGTCTGCCGTAGATATTTCCCGCGTCGCGAAGTCCGAAGCGGTCTGCGGCATGCTTGCTGTTATGGAATACGAAAGACGTACTCGCGTAAATAGGCACTGCGCGCGCGTCGGTCGTGGGGTCTGCGGTTTCTTGTCCTATGTGGAGCTGCTTTGTTTCAAAGCTCCAGTTTTGTGAGTTTCTGATGTCTGACATAATAAAATGTTCCTCCTGAAATATTATATTATTGTGTTTTAAAAGCCGAAATTATTAACGGCACATTCGGGATAGGGAAGAACAGATCATACATCGTCTATAATATCTGCGTTTCATTGTTCGGTTGCCTTTCGTTCTTTTTATATTCCTACCAATTAAGTAGGTTGATTATATTATAAACCCTATCGCCTACTTTGTCAATAGGTTTTTAAAAATTTTTTCAAATTTTTTCCTCGGTGTACCCGTTTTGCGCAAAGACCTTGACAAATGAGAAAAAATATGGTACAATAACTTGTTAAGTCCAAAAGATTTAACATATCAAAAAAACAAAACAAAAAAGGAGCAATTAAAATGAAAAAATTTCTGGCGGCATTTCTTGCCGCGGCAATGAGCGTGTTTGCTTTCGCGGGCTGTAATGCAGATGAAAACGCAGATAACGCAGGACAAAAGACAGACTGGGAGTACATACAGGAAAAAGGAAAGCTCACTGTCGGAATTACTTATTTTGAGCCGATGAACTATTTCGACGAAAACAACGAGCTTACGGGCTTTGAGACGGAGTTTACAAAAGCTGTCTGCGAAAAGCTCGGCGTTGAACCCGAGTTTCAGGAGATAGACTGGAACAACAAGGTTTTCGAGCTTAACTCAAAGACAATAGACGTTATCTGGAACGGTATGACCATAAACGACGAGCTTGCGAAAGAAATGCTTTTCTCTACGCCTTATATAAACAACAGGCAGGTCGCTGTTATCAAAAAGGATAACGCGGACAAGTATAAGGATATTGCGTCAATGGAGGGCGCTTCCGTTACGGCTGAGGTAGGCTCGGCAGGCGAAACCGCCGTTCTGAACGACAGCGTTTTGAGCAAGAATTATACGGGCTGCGCCGCGCAGAAAGATGTTCTTATAGAGATAAAGGCGGGAACTACCGAGGTAGGCGTTATAGACTATGTTATGGCAAACGCTTCGGTAGGCGAGGGAACGGATTATTCCGACCTTATGATAGTGGACAGCATTGAACTTACTCCCGAACAGTATGCGGTAGGTATCAGAAAGGACGACAAAGAGCTTCAGTCCAAAATAAACGCCGCTATACAGGAAATGGTAGACGAAGGAAGTTTAAAGGCTTTGTGCGAAAAGTATGATCTTCTGGACGTATACGCTTTTAAATGATTAAAACAGTTTAACAGGGTGAAATTATGTCGTTTCTCGAAGTAACAACCCAGCTTGCAAACGGATTTTTAACGACTCTCCTAATTTTCGGAGTGACGCTTGTATGCGCGCTTCCGCTGGGGCTTCTGATAACCTTTGGCTCTATGTCGAAGATCCCGCCGATAAAGTGGATAATGAGAACATTTATCTGGATAATACGCGGAACGCCGCTTATGCTTCAGATAATAATAGTGTTCTACGGTCCGGGGCTTTTGTTCGGTTGGAGTGCGCTGCCGAGACTTATGGCAGTGCTTATAGCGTTTGTGATAAACTATGCGTGCTATTTCTCGGAGATCTACCGCGGGGGAATTGAAAGTATCCCCAAAGGACAGTATGAAGCGGGTCAGGTCCTCGGAATGACGAAAAGTCAGATCTTTTTCAAAATCGTTCTGTTCCAGGTAATAAAGCGCATTGTTCCGCCCATGGGAAACGAGATAATAACGCTTGTAAAAGACACTTCTCTTGCGAGAGTAATTATGGTGGTGGAGCTTGTACAGGCGGCTCAGCAAATAGTCGCGCAAAAAGCGCTGCTTTGGCCGATGTTCTATATCGGAGCGTTCTACCTGTTGTTTTCGGGATTGCTTACGGTCATTCTCAACCGCGTTGAGAAAAAGCTGAATTATTACAGCGGCTGAGAGAATGTGAGGGAAGTATGGCTTTTCTTGAAGTAAAAGGAATACATAAAAAATTCGGCAAGACCGAGGTCTTAAAAGGCATAGATTTTTCTATGGAAAAAGGCGAGGTGCTTGCGATAATAGGTTCTTCGGGCAGCGGAAAGACAACGCTTCTCAGATGTTTAAACTTTCTCGAGCGCGCCGATAAGGGCGTTTTTATGCTGAACGGCGAGGAGTTTTTCAATGCCGAAAAGAGCTATAAGGACAGCGAGATACGCGAAAAGCATAAACATCTCGGGCTTGTTTTCCAGCAGTTCAACCTTTTCCCGCAGTACACCGTGTTAAAGAACGTTTCGCTTGCGGTGGAGCTTACTGTTGATAAAAAACTGCCAAAGGACGAGAAAAAAAGGCTGTTCGCTCAAATCAATGAAAATTCAAAAGCAATACTTGAAAGCGTGGGGCTGGGCGATAAGATAAGCTCATATCCGTGCAATCTTTCGGGCGGTCAGCAGCAGCGAGTTGCGATAGCTAGGGCATTGGCGTTAAGTCCAGATATATTGTGCTTTGACGAGCCGACGTCCGCGCTTGATCCCGAGCTTACGGGAGAGGTGCTTAGAGTTATACGAGAGCTTAAAAATTCAATGAGAACAATGATAGTCGTAACTCACGAGATGAATTTTGCAAGGGGAGTCGCGGATAAGGTGATCTTCATGGCGGACGGAGTTATTGAAGAAGAGGGCGACCCCGAGCAGGTGTTCGGAAATCCGAAGAGCGAAAGAACAAAAGCGTTTTTGGAGAAGTCGCTGGAGAACATTTAAAGGAAACAAGGTGGACCCTTTTGAAAAAGGGTCCACCTTGACCCCTTATTAGAGGTAAGAGGTAGGAAGTAAGAGGTAAGAAGCTGTTCCGAGCGGCGAACAACGTTTAAAATCAAAACCACTTAACGGGCGTCGCACGGAAGTTTTTTGAAAAGGGAGTCCAGAGGGAAAAAATTTTTTTCAAAAAATTTTTCCCTCTGGTCGCGGCGAAGCCGCGAAACTTCGCTTTATAGCGCTAAAGGGTGCGGGGAAAACAAGAGTTTTCCCCGCATTGCCGTTTCAAAGCACGGCTTTGAAACGGCAATCCTACAAAGATGTTTTGAGCGTAAAACAGCCTTGGAATTGCATTTACCTTTGAGCGTGAAATCAAATGCTCTTATGAGAAAAAAGCAAGAAAAACATTTTGTTTTCCTTGCCAAAAAATTAACGGTACGACCGTAAAGCCGTACCGTTAGTTTTTGCGCTATTTGGGAGAAATTACTTTCTCTTCTTAGCTACGATAGCAGATACTGCTACAGAACCGCCTGCGAGAGCAACAAGTGCGATCGGGAGGGTTACACCGGTATTCGGACCCTTTCCGCCTTCGCCTGAGCCGCTTCCGCTAGCCTGAGAACCGGATGCACCGGGTTCTTCGGTTTCGCCGCTCTGACCTGCGTCAGCAGATGCCTTTACCTCGCCATCGCTTATGATGTAGTAGGAAGCATGAGAAATCTTGAATTCAAGTGAATTGTAATAGTAATCACCTTCACTAAGAGCATCCTTAACTTCTTCAACGCCACCCTTTCCATCGCAGTGATAGAGCTTAGCCTTTTTGGTATCTAAGCCCTCGGGAACGCGAACAGTAACTGTTGCTTCAAAAGTATCACCGTTGTATACAGGCTGAATGAGAACGGAATTTTCAGGAACCTCTACCTTGTCATCTGTAACTGCAGAACCGCCGGTTACGTTAGAAATACCTAAAGCAAAAGAAAAGTTCTTTACGTCATGGAGATCAACAGCAGTAACTTCAACCAGAACACCGTTGTTAAAATCAATTGTAATACCAGCTTTCTTTTCTTTAAGTGTCTGAAGTGCTTTTTCAGAAAGCTCTACTCCGGTTTCACCATTGTAAAGATCTACATAGCAATTTTTACCTTCTTCAACATTCTGAACGTCCTTTTGACCTACTTCAACCGTTTCAGGCTTAGACCAATCGGGGTTCTCAACGTAATCGTTAGCGAATGCACCGCCTGCCAGAAGAGCAGCAGTAAAGATACCCGCCAAAACCTTGCTAGAAAACTTCTTCATTTGATTTTTCCTCCTTTCCTCAATATTTATAATAAACATCCTTTCGGAAGCTTATTACCGCATTTTAGCCGAGCTTCAGTCAACCTTGTTTTCGGTTTCCTCTTCTTCGGCGTCCTCGGGTTCGTCCTTTTTCCTTAATATGTACTCAACATTCACTCCTACATAGTAGAGCGTAAACGTAAGTATCGCCAGGGCAAGGACCCATATATTGATGTCGCAGTTTGTGAAATCTGCGATACCTTTCATCGGTCTTTCATAGCCTAACATCGCAAACTTGTTAAGCATTGCGGGAATCGAGCCGAAGACCTCGGGACTGTCGTCCATCTTGTAGAACAGCATGTACAAATAGGGGACAAGCCAATAAATGCCGGTAAATACCAAAAATCCCCATTTCTTGTTTATCCCGCTTTTAAACCCGCACCACAACCATATTATTATAAGCAGAACGGAAACCACGGGACGAAGAAAGTCCATATAGAAATAGTAGGTGTCATAGCTGAAAAACCCACTTGTAAGCGTAACCGCCAAGCAAAGAGCTATGTTCTCAAAAAGGTTGTTCTTTCTGTCCAGAACGAAATTTTTTATAGCGTCACTGTTCAGCATCGTCACTACCTCTTTCGGAAATAACAGTCTTATACGGATATACTCCATTATAATTATTGAATATCATATATGAATACATTCCCGTACAGAATGTTATAAACACTGCCAGAGCAACAGCTTTTGCCGTCATTTGCTTTACGCGGTCTTTTGTGAATTTTTCTTTGCACCATTCCATAAGCGCCGTCAACGTTTTCGGCACAAGCACCGTCACCGCGGGTATAAGGAAATATATCGAAAGACGCGAGACAACGCCGTGCTTTAAACCCATAAGCTCAAAGAAGCAAGCGAAGAACATACAGTTTAAAAAGACGTTATTGAAACTGTCGCTCTTGACAAGCCGCTTTCTTAGCAAAAACGCCGCCACGAACACAAGCGTAAACAATATCGCGTATATAGGCACCGTGCCTTTTGAAATTTCGACATTGCTTCCGGGCTTGTAGCCTGTATAGAAATAACGCGTGATAACGCCGAGGATACTTTCGGAGAATATAAAGTACAAGACCAGAACCCCCGAATATACCCCGAGACTTATCCAATTCATCTTTATCTGAACCAGGAAGTAGAACACGACCATTATCAGAGCCGATACATGGAAAGCCGAAGCCAGAAGTACAAAGACCAGAAATCTTAAGTATTGTTTTTTCTTTATGTACTGAATAGCATAAAGAACGATAGTCGCCGCTATCATCTGTCTCATAAAGTTCATAGAGTTAAAGAAAGCTCCGAACGACAAGAAGCAGAACACTCCAAGATACGGTTTTTCGCAATAGAAATATATAAACAGCATTACGGCTGTTGAAATAATGGCAGCTATGATGACGAACATCACCTGATAGTTGTCAGTTACTTCCGAAACAAACTTCATCGGGATAAGAAAACCTTTTTCCTGTTTATAACCTCCGAGAATGCTTGTCATTCTTGCTCTGTAGTTTAAAAACCACGAAGCGTAAAGGTTATAATCATATCCCACTTCATTCCTTAGCGCAGCTGTAAGGAAAAGCGCCGCGCCCGCGAGTGCGCAGTAGACTCCTTTGCCGTGCTTTAGTCTGCACAGCGGAATTCCTACCGCGAGCGACCCAACCAACAGCAAGTAGTAAACCAACATATCATTCTCCAACAACTTCATCGGAAAGCACTGCGTCGGCGTTATACATAAGCTTATCAAAGCACCGCGGGGAAATTTTCTTTCCGATCATTTTCTTTGCTATATCCATATTCGGCGAACGCGTCGTAGTGTTATGACAGTCCGTTCCGAGCAGGTGCGCCATATTATGCTTCAACAGGTCGAGCATAAACTTAAGCTCCGAGGTAAACGGTTTAAAAGAACCGCTGTTGAGCTGTACGAGCATATCACAGTTCATTATTTCATAGACGCTGTTTGCGTCCGTAAACCTGAGATAACGCTCGGCGTGTGCAAGTATGGGGGTTATTTCGGAGGAGATATTTCCGATAAAGCTATGAAACTCGCGGATAAAACTGTCCGTAAGTTTTGTGTAGGGAAGCTCTATCATCATATATCTTGTGTCGCCTATACGAAGCTTTGAAAGATCCTCGTCTATAAGCGACGGGGAATAATAGACCTCCGCGCCTGTTATTATCTCAATACCCATTCGATCTGCGACGGGCTTCAGCTTTTCAAATGCAGCCTCTCTTTTTGCCGCAAACTTTTCAACGCCCTGTTCGGACAGGTAAAAATGCGGCGTTGCGACTATTGTCGTTATTCCCGACTGCGCCTCAAGCTTCAGCATTTGCTCCGACATCTGAACATCTTTTGAGCCGTCGTCGATACCCGGGAGAATATGCGAATGAAAATCCGTCATAAGGCTTACCTAAAATTTGTCAGGTGTTCTTATATTCGTATTTGTACTTATAAGAGGAATAACCCGACTTTCCTTTATAATCGCAGTTTACTTTTACCATTCCCAGAACTTTAGCGTTCATAAGCTTAGCTTTTTGAATGGCTTCTTTGATCTCTACATGGGTAGTAGAACCCTCTTTTATTACAAAGACTATTCCCGCGACAGAATCGTTCATAAGAAACGCGTCTGTAACCACCATAACGGGCGGGGTGTCAATGAATACATAGTCATAATGACCGCCGACAATATCCAGAAGCTCTCCCATTCTTTTTCCCGAGATAAGCTCCGCGGGGTTTGGCGGGATAGGACCCGACGTAAGAACATCGAGGTTTTCTCTGACGTTCTTTTTTATCGTCTTTCCTATATCTCCCGTAATTCCTCCCAGAATAGAGGACAGACCCTTTTTATTATCAAGCTTCAGAAGCGAATGTTGTATGGGCTTTCTGAGGTCGGCGTCTATAAGAAGAACCGACGCGCCCGTTTCCGCCATTGTCATTGCGAGGTTCAGGCAGTTCGTGCTTTTTCCCTCAGCGGGCGAGCAGCTCGTTACAACCACGATTTTCTTATCCGACTGCGAAAGAGAGAACATTATATTCGCTCTTGCCGTCTTATAAGCTTCTTTTATAACAAACTGAGTGTTGTCGGACAGGATAAACTTTCTCGACTGACTTATCGGAAGTCTTGCACCTTTTTTCTGTTTAGTCATCATCAGGCGTTTTCCTTTCTCTTGTCGCCGATCTTATCAGCGACAGAAGCGTCTTGCAGTTTCCCCTCGATAGGTTTCACATTCGGATCGGTCTTAAGTTTGGGTTTCTGAGATGACTCGGAGCCGGTGTGCGAATAGTAGTTGTACTTGTAGCTCGCTTTATCCGACAGCTCAAAATTCATAATTTCAGCAAACACGGGTATACCGTAAAGCTGCATAAGGTCGTCGTCGGGCTTTACCTTTATATCGACCATTTCTATTACAAGGAAAACGATATACGACACCACAAGACCTATAAACAGTCCTACTACCGTAAACATCGGAACACTCGGGAACGTCGGCGCTTCGGGATACTGCGGTTCGGACAAGAGCTTTATTGAGCCGTTATCATAAACGCTCTTAAACTCTGTCATCGCGAGTTCCGTAAGTTTTGTGGCTATATCGGTAGAAGTCTGCGCGTTAAGCGTTGTAACGGAAACTTTAAGTATTTCCGTATTATTTACAGCTTCTATGACTATCATATCTTTCAGTTCATTTATCGAATAATTTCCGAACGATGACTGAAGCTCGCTGAGAACGTGGTTCGTCGTAAAAACTATCTGACAGGTAGCGACCATTTTCTGCGCCGCGTTTATATCGTTTATGTTAAGAAGCGTGCTTGTAGAACTGTCGTCGGTGTTTTTAACGACCATCGTAGCCTCGGAGGTAAATTGCTTCGGTATTACCGCTATTGAAAGGACAAGCCCCACAACGGCGGCTATGATAGCGCATGCAACTATTGGCAGCCAGTGATCTTTTAAAATTTTCCACAAGACCCTGAGGTCAATAGTCTGTTCGTTTTCTTCCATTTATGAAACTTCCTCCGATTTATTCTTTTTCTTCGTCCTAAAATATGCCGTTATGTGTACCATAATGACCGCCGCAGCAGAAGCTGCCGCAGCTCCGACGACGGCGCCCGATGTATCTATCATCATATCCGTAATTTTTATCGTTCTTCCGGGCGTAAAAAATTGGTGTATCTCGTCAAATATCGCATATGCCGCGCAGAATATGACGGCGGGCAAGAAATATCCCTTCAGCCTAATACCCAGAAGCCGCGCGTTTGCATAAGCGCAAACCCCAAGAACCGCATATGCGGTAAAGTGGGCAAGTTTTCTGACAAAATAGTTTATTTCCGTCACGACAAAGAGCTGTTCGGCGGGAGTCATCTCTCCGTATTTAAAAAAGACTATCCTGCAAATTATTCTAGATACCGAAACGCTCAGCCCGTTGCTGTCGTTTCCGCTTTGCGCAGAAAAATTAAAAATCGCAAACATCATGAAAAACAGGAATAACAAAGAAATGAACGTTTTTATTCTGAGTTTAAGATTCATAACATTATCACATAGTAAATTCTCTTCGTCGGTTGTCTTCGGTCGTAAAAGTCAAAACAAATTCTGTCTGTATTTAATAGGATCCGAAAATTCTTTCCTGTCACGCGTGAGTTTGCGGACAAAATCATAGCAGCATGATTTTTTATTGCATACTGATACATCATGCTATAGCTTATTATATCACTGTCGATTTATTTTGTCAATAAATTAAATAAATATTTTTATAAAATGCACTAATTTTGATATTATGTAATAATGGGCATTGTGTATTTTGATAAAAATTGATTGTAATTTATGGTGAAAAAAGCAATGATTTTCAAGGCGAGGGGCAGATTATTCAAAAAAATCTTCAGAAATAATACAAATTGTGCAATAATTTAACGTTTTTCGCGCATGGGAATTACAGGCAGAGTTTAGTTCCCTATAAACTCCCGTAAGAGTGAATCGCGGGGTACAAAGTTTTTGCCTATAGGTTTCAAAAGCCTGAGAAATTCGGATAACTCTCTTGCTATCGCCTGTTCGGACGCCTTTGCTTCAAGTTCGTTTAGAAGCATATCGCGGTATACGTTCGCTTCGTATTTGATAAATGTGTCTATGCATATGCCTGCGCGTTCTTTAAACGGCAGTATGTAAAGATCTTCTCCGCGTTCTACCGACTTGAAAAATTCAAACGTTTCATCAATGTCCCGTCCGCGGAAGAGCCTGTCGCGAATAAGTCTTCTCATAAGGCGTATCTTCGAGGGGTGGAGAAGCTTTTCTCCGTTTGAAATTCTCGTGCGGACGCTGACGTAAACGCACGTTGTATAATCCTCGCAGTTTCCCGTGACAAGGGGATTCAGAGCGTGTATACCCTCGAGTATAACAAGGTCGTTCGGTTCGCGTTTAAGTTTTATCCCCTGATAGCGTTCCTGCTTTGCAAAATCAAACGCGGGAATGTCTATCTCCTCGCACTGCGAAAGCATTTTGAGGTGCTTTTTAAACAGCGGAATGTCGAGCCTGTACGGGCTTTCAAAGTCGATGTTACCGTTTTTGTCGCGCGCAGCCTCGTTTTCGCTCATGGGCAGGAAATAGTTGTCCATAGAGATTATATGAGCTTTACAGCCGCGCTTTGCGAGCAGGTCGGCTATCCTATGAGCGGATGTCGTTTTTCCCGAACCCGACGGACCCGAGATAAGCACAACGGGGTGTTTTTCGCGGGAGGAATAAATTTTTTCCTCGGCAAAAGAAAGTTGTTCAAAATAATATCCTTCGCCGTCCGATATTATCTTTTCGGGAGTTTCTGCGGCAATGTTCAGTTGTTCTGTAGAAATAATTCTCATATTTGAAAAGTCCCTTTTATTCATTTAAGAAAATGCGCCTGAAGTCCTCAAAGCTGTCGGACAGCGAAAGCGCGAACATAGCCCTCATAGACGCATATTCCACGGTCATTTTCCCAGCGTCAATGACGGGATATTTTTCCATTATTCCGCTTCCGACCTCGTAGAGTGAAAGATTGCTCCCGCCGCGCAACACCTGGGTTGACATTATAATATAGATCCCGCGCTCAACAAGCTCCTTCAGAAAACCTTCGAGATATTCCGGCATACCGCCTGTTCCGAAGCCGAGGATAATTACCGCCCTTGTGTCGTTTCGTATTATCGGCGGCAATGTTTTCGGAACAAGAAAAACCGCCTCGACACGTTCGTCAAGCGTTTCGTAAAATCGAACTGTTCCGATGTATTCGGCTTTCGGCTCGGTAAAAACGATCCCTTCCCGTTCAAATGAAGCCAAAGGAGGAAAATTCACGCTTTCAAACGCATTTATCGCTGTTGTGCGTATCTTTGAAACGTGCGCAGCGTCATATGCAAACCGCCCGAAAACAACCGAAACTCCGTGCGCGCGACTATCCGAAGCGTACAAAAGCGCATTATGGAGATTTTTTGGAGCGTCGGAATTTTCAGCCGAAAACGGCTTCATGCTCCCCGTCAGGACAACGGGCTTTTCGCTGTTTTCAATAAGACACGACAAAACCGCGGCGGCGTAGGCGAGTGTGTCGGTACCGTGGGTTATGACAAATCCTCCGAAGCCTCCGTAGTTTTGGATTATGATCTTAGCCAGCTCAATATAATGCCGTGGAGTCATATTCGTGCTGTCAAGACAGAACGGTTCGACAATTTCTATATCTTGCGTTTCATGTTTACTGAGGCTTTGGGAAAATGTTTTTGAAAAGTTTTTGGGAGATCTTGCTTTGTCTGTATCGGGACAAGCTATAGTGCCGCCCGTCGTTATCAGCAGAATTTTATTCATTATTAAAATAATTAAGAATTAGCGCGGTTCTACGATAAACTTCATAGCCGTGCGTTCTTCGCCGTCAATATCAACGGTAGTAAACGCGGGAATACAAATAAGATCAACTCCCACAAGAGCCATATAGCTTCTTGCAATTGCAATTGACTTTACAGCCTGGTTTGCCGCGCCTGCGCCTACCGCCTGCACTTCGACCTCGCGGTTTTCGCGAATTACCGCTGCGATCGCTCCCGCTACCGACTTCGGTACGGAATGAGAAGAAACCTTAACCACTTCCATTTTAATTACCCTTCTGAAACTTTTTGTTTCACCTTTCTATATATGTTTTTTAGATTGTTAATAAAGTGACAAAACATTTTTGTTTCGCACTATATTTTTGAAATTATTGAATAGTTTTGCAAATGCGCTCTATCGAAACGCATTGTCCGCTCTTGCGGTCTATTTCGAGGCAAACGCCGTTTATCCGACATTCGCCGTCCGCAAAGATATGAGGACGCGGAATATAGTTTACGAATTTGTCGATGATTATTTCTTTTCTAACGCCGAGAATCGAATTTACCGGACCCGTCATGCCTACGTCGGTTAGGCAGCCTGTTCCGTTTATTATCCGCTCGTCGGCGGTCTGAACGTGAGTGTGCGTTCCGATAACAGCCGAAACGCGTCCCGCAAGATACCAGCTCATAGCGCTTTTTTCGCTCGTTGCTTCGGCATGGAAATCAACGATTATTATGCGTGAGCTTATTTGCTTCAGCAGCTCGTCCGCGCATTTAAACGGATTGTCTACGGGTTGCATAAAAGCCGTTCCCATGAGATTTATAACCGCTATGGAATATGCTCCGCAGTCTACCTCGCAGTATCCTCTTCCCGCAACGCCGTCGCCGTAATTCGCCGGGCGTATAAGCCGTTCGTTATGCTCGTATTCTTCGAGAATGGACTTTCTGCGAAATGCATGGTTTCCCGTTGTTATAACGTCCGCTCCCGCGGAAAATATCTCGTCCGCGGAACGCGCGCTTATGCCGTTGTTTTCCGAACTGTTCTCACCGTTTACCACGGTGAAGTCCGCGCCGCATTCTCTTCGCATATCGGGAAGTCCGCTTGTGAGCGCCTTTACTCCTGCGTCGCCTACAACGTCGCCTATAAATAAAATCTTCATTATCTGAATATAACGCTGTCGCAGCCCGCTCCGACGCCGATTATCTTTATCGGGCAGCCGCACAGCTCCTCAAGTCTTGAGATATACTCTATACACTTTTCGGGAAGCTCCTCGAATTTTCTGCAATCCGAAATATCTCCATCATACCCGTCGAATTCTTCGTATACGGGAGTGCAGTCCGCAAGTTCTTCGAGTGTAACGGGGAAATCATTAAGCACCGTTCCGTCCGATTTTTTGTACGCAACGCAGACTTTAAGCTTTCCTATGCCGCTAAGAGTGTCAAACTTATTTATTGCCAGCGACGTAAGACCGTTTACTCTGACTGCATGGCGCATGATAACGGCGTCGAACCAGCCTGTTCTTCTCGGTCTGCCCGTAGTTGTCCCGAACTCTCCGCCGCGGTTTCTGATAAGCTCTCCGAGATCGTCATTGAGCTCGGTCGGGAAAGGACCGTTTCCGACGCGCGTCGTATAGCTCTTTCCTACGCCTATCACCTCGTCTATCATCTTAGGACCTATGCCCGTGCCTATGCAAGCTCCGCCTGCGATGGGGTGGGAAGAAGTTACGAAAGGATACGTTCCGAAATCTATATCCAGAAGCGTAGCCTGAGCTCCCTCAAACAGCACCTTCTTGCCCGCCTTATACGCTTCAAACGCAATAACCGAGCCGTCAGCCATGTATTTTTTCAGCTTTTCGCCGTATGCCTTGTATTCTTCGTACACCGCGTCGAGGTCGAACGCCTTTCCGCCGTATAGTTTTTCGATCATAAGGTTTTCAAACTCGCCCGTGTTCTTTACAAGAGTTTTAAGAAGCTCGGGGTGGCATAGATCGTACATTCTTACGGCAATTCTCCGTGCCTTATCGGTATAAGCGGGACCTATACCTCTGCCCGTAGTGCCGACGTTCACGCCCGTTTGCTTTGCCTTATATTCCTCTTCGAGCTTGTCGAGTTCTCTATGCCAGGGCATTATTATATCCGCTCTTGCGTCTATGCGTAAGTTGTCGCATGTTACGCCGCGCTTGTTCATCTCTGTTATTTCCTCGAGAAGCACTTTCGGGTCTACCACGACGCCGCTTCCTACAAGGCAAATTGTCTCGGGATATAAAATTCCCGACGGGAGCAAATGGAGTTTATAGACCTCGTTTCCGTGGACAACGGTATGTCCCGCGTTGTTTCCGCCGCTTGAGCGAACTACGAGATCCGCCTCCTTCGCCATAATATCAATGATCTTTCCTTTTCCCTCGTCGCCCCACTGGGTGCCGACGATAACGCTTGATGGCATAGTATCATTCCTTTTTTTGTTATATTTTTATTTATCGGTTTTACCGAATTATCACTTTATGGTTTTACCCTTTGGATGTTTTCGGGATGTATTTATCTCCGTTGATTTTTCTTTTCCGCCTTGGTCGGTAAATATTGCTTCTTCTTCATAGTCGGGAATTTCGGGATTTTTTTCGCCCGTCTGCCTGTAATACGGTTCAATTATATGCTTCTGTATCGCGGGATAACAGCAGAACACCGACAAAAATGCCAGCCACGCTAAAGGTATTAGAGGAGCAAGCGGAAGCACAAACACGGGATAATTGAACGCAAGGAACGCATATCCCAAAACAAACACAAGCGCTATAAGTTCTTTTCCGATGTTCAGAAGCGAAAGCACAAGCGCGTTTCTGAGTATATCCGTAAGTTTAAGGTCAAGGGCGACTATCTGCGGGTAGATATAGAAGTTCATAATAAGAAACAGCAGCGCCGCCGCAATTGAAGCCGTAAACATGACCGAGTCTATTGTAGTAAGTTCTTCCATTCCCAAGAACAGTATTATCGAAAACGTTGTTATAGCCGCGGCGAGAATGTCTATAACGCCGACGACCACGGACTGTTTAAAGTTTTTCTTAAACTCTTTCTTGAAGTCGTGAAAAAGAAACTGAGGGCGTTCGAGATAAATATTCCGCATAAGAGCGGTCATTGCCGCAGTCGCAGGACCTATAGTGACTATAGGAATACAGAACAGAACGTAGATAAGATTTATCTTGAAGAAATCCCAGAATTTATTTCCGAAAAGTTCCCAGAAGCGGAAGAACGGTTTCTTCTTAGGCGCGTTTTTGGGAACGCCGGGACCCGTGGTGTTGTTAAATAACCCCATATACCAAATCCTTAATTATGAAAAAGCTTGTAAGACAGTGCCCGCTATCATTGCCAAAGCGACGATAAAAGCCAAGACCTTGGTTATCCTTATCAGCAGCGCACGTTTTTTCTCATTCAAAAAACCACTTCCATTATACAAAAAATCCGAGCTTCTGTCAAGTGCTTATTCAAAAACTGTTTCCAAGCCCTTTGAACTTACCGCAAAGATCTTTCCTCCAAGGTTGAAAACGGCTGTATAGCCTGTTCTGTCGTCATAAAGAGTTCTCTCGGAACTGTTCTTTCCAAACATAACGCATTTTGAAACAACGGAAACTCCGTCGAAATATCTGAACGCAAAAGCGCACACGCCGTCGCCGAACGCCGCCGCCTCGGCTCCGCCCAATTCAAGCGTCGAAAGTTCGCTTTCCGACAGGCTTTTTGCGAAAGAACCCGTATGTTTTACTTCATCGTTTTCAAGGCGCAAAAGCTCGGCTTTCAACTGCGAGTCGATCTTGAATATAACGGCATTGTCTCCCAGAACCACTCCGTTTTCTTTTGTGGTTTCAAGAAGTGCGGGGGCGTCTATATTCGCGCAGTCTGTTGACGAGAACACGCCGTCCTCTTTTCCGAGGAGCAGGACTTTCCCGCTGAACTTCATTTTGTCGGGCAATTCAATGAGGTTTTCTTGAACGCTCTTTTCTTCAAGCTGAGCGTCGTAAAACTTTATTTTTCCGTTTTCCAGCGCGGCAAAAACATCCGTGCAGCCTGCCGCGGCAGCGATAACTTCCGTTTCCTTTACAATGGGTTCTTCTGACAGACGTACTATTCTTCCCAGCGCGTTTTGGTCTTTATCCGTTGCGTTCATGGCGCAGGTGCCGTCCGTTCCCGCATAAACGGGGTCGCCGAGAGCGGCTTTTGCCAGAACGGTGCTTCCGTCGGTAAGGGAATATTTTCCCCAAACGGCATAAGAACATCCGCTTGTTTTTCCGAGCAGGATATTCTCCGCAGAAAGCGCGGTCTTTTCGTTTTTGCCGACGCGGGGAATATATTCGTTTACATCGGAAGAAGTAAAGTTGTGGGTATAGCGCGGAACATAGACCGAGCCGAAGCTTATCTCGTTTTCATTTACAAGAAAATCGCAAAGCTCTCCGTCCTGACGTACCGTAAACTCCACATTTCCTTTTTTGATATTCATAAACCCGCATTCTCTTCCCGAAAATACGGCTATCACGGAATCCCCGTGTTGGAACATATCGACAAATGCCGTGTTCTCTGGAGGGAAAATCTCCGTTTTGTTTGCGGAGTTTATGTTCTTGTCGTTATAAGCTTCAAGTTTTTCCTGCGAGTAGGAGTACACGAAATCGCCGTCGGAAATTATACTGAAGTCGCTTTGAGAAACGAGTATATTCCCAAACAGCTTTTCTCCCGCAAAATAAGCTTGCGCTTTTTCGCCGCCCATATTTCCCGCGGTATAGCTGTCGCGGACTTCTGCGAATATATCGTCGTTGTCCTCTGCATAACCTGTCTTTTTTATAAAAGCGTCCGCATTTCCGAAAAATGTAAAATACGCGCATAGAACCAAAAGCACGACCGCTCCAACTGCCGATATTATCAGCGCTGGCTTGTTATAAACGCCCTTTTTACCGTCGTCTTCTTCCGTTTCAGATGTCTCTTCGTTGTTGTCGGACGGGCTGTCTTTCCCGTCTGCTTTTTCGTTAATGCCTTCGTTGGAAACGTCGGTCTTATCTTCCTCGTCATCTTCCGACTGTTCGTCTTCTTCATCGGAAACGTCGGTCTTATCTTCCTCGTCATTTTCCGACTTTTCGTCTATGTTGTCGTCAAATATGCTTTCGGGACTTAAAGACTTTTCGACCGAGCCTCTTTTCAGCTTTTTCGGATCTATCGAAATAATAAGCGTAGAGGTGTCTTCTAAAACGTCGGGGGTTTCGTCCGACTCGTTTTCACCGGACGGTTCTTCAGTTTCATCGGCGACAGCTTCCTTTTCAGACAACTCGTCTTCGCCGTTATTGTCGTCTGCTTCTACGCTGACGGAAATAATTTCTTCCGAAGCCGTTTCCTCTGTTTCTTCAGGAACATCGTCAAACAGCTCGGAAACGGTAGGTTCTTTGCTGTTTTCTTCTTCCTTTCTTTTAAGCACGTCGACAGTGGTCTTAGTCTGTTCAAAAACCATTCTGGCGGTATAAAGCATATCGCTGTAGTCGTCGGAAGTAAGCTCGGAATTTTCGAGGGTCAGCACAAGGTTATTAAGGCTCATCGCGGGATTCGCCCTAATTTTGTCAACTACGGACTGAGGAGCGCCGCAGCCCTCAAGAAGCACGGTAAAATCTTTCGCGCTCATTCCGAGGTCGTGGATACGGTTCAGAAATGCAAACGCACTAAGTTTTGGAAGTTGAGCTGACTCGTCCATAAGATAATCTACTATATTCTGTACGACCAGATCTTCGGGTACGACTCTGCGGCGCATTAACGCGCGCATTTCCTCGACTGTCATCTGTTTTCCTCCATTCATTCAATCTTTTATGCCGAGTTTCTGCATGGCGCGATCGAGTTTTTTCCTGACGCCCATGGCGGTCATACCCATAAAAGACGCGATCTCTTCGCACGAATATTTCCCCGCAATATACATCACGGCGATCATTCTTTCAATATTCGGAAGCTCAAAAAGCTGTTTTTTTATTTCGGGCTGTTTATCGTCAAGAGAATTGTCCTGATAACGTTTTAAGACCGCCTTTATTTTCGCGCAAAGCGCTTTCATCATGTATGTACAGAGCTGTTGTTCGCTATGCAGGTTTGAGATCGTTCCGAACGTCTCGCGGGCAATTTCCGTAACTGCGCTTACAGCCTCTTTTTCGGTTTTCAGCGTATAAAACGCCGTATAATACATATTTCGGTTTACAAGTCCATATAGCTTGGCAAACGCCTTTGCGTCGCCGTTTGCAGACTGAACGGCATATTGACGGTATTCTTTTTTGTCCATATATTATTCCTATTCTTCCGAGATCTTTATTCCGAGTTCTTTGAGCTGCTCTTCGGAAACCGTTCCGGGCGCTTCGCTCATAAGCTCCGAAGCGTTCTGTACTTTTGGGAACGCAATTACGTCTCTGAGGCTGTCGCACCCGCACATAAGCATAGCGAGGCGGTCAAGCCCTATTCCTGCGCCGCCGTGGGGCGGTGCTCCGTATTTATACGCATTGACAAGGAACCCGAACTTTGCCTTTATTTCCTCGTCTGTCATGCCGAGCATTTCAAACATATGCTTCTGAAGTTCGGGATCGTTTATTCTTATCGAACCCGAAAGAAGCTCAACGCCGTTGAGTACAAGGTCGTAGCATTTTGCGCGTACTTTCGCCTTGTCGCTGTCGAGATAGGGAATACACTCGTCGAGCGGCATCGTAAACGGGTGGTGCATTGCGAGCCATTCGCCGCTTTCCTCGTCGTATTCAAAAAACGGAAATTCGGTTATCCAGGTAAAGTTCCATTTCTGCGGGATAATGTCAAGCTGTTTTGCAACTTTAAGTCTGAGCGCTCCGAGCGTAGGAAGAACGACCTTGTCCTTGTCCGCGGCGATAAGCGCGACGTCGCCTTTTTCGCAGCCGAGCGCCGCCATTATCTTTTCAAGCTCCCCGTCTTTAAGGAACTTAGCAAACGAGCAGTTCGGCATATCGTCTACCCAGCGTATATAAGCCAAGCCCTTTGCGCCTATGCCTTTTACAAATTCGGTCAGCTTGTCTATCTCTTTTCTCGAAAGAGTTGCCGCGCCGTTCTTTGCGCATATTCCGCGAACCGAGCCGCCGTTTTCAAGAGCGGATTTAAACACGACAAAGTCCGTGTACTTTACGATTTCCGAAATATCGGTTATCTCCATTTCAAAGCGCGTGTCGGGCTTGTCAGAGCCGTAGCGCGACATAGCTTCGTCATAAGTAAGGCGGGGCAGAGGAAGCTGTATATCAATATCGAGAATTTCCTTGTACAGCCGTTTTACAAATCCCTCCAGACATTCGAGAATGTCGTCAACGTCAACGAACGACATTTCAAGGTCTATCTGCGTAAATTCGGGCTGTCTGTCCGCTCTTAAGTCCTCGTCGCGGAAACACCTCGCGAGCTGGATATAACGGTCGTATCCCGCTATCATCAGAAGCTGCTTGTACATCTGCGGTGACTGCGGCAGGGCATAGAACTTCCCGTTGTGAATTCTTGACGGTACAATATAATCTCTCGCGCCCTCGGGAGTCGATTTTATCATCATCGGAGTTTCTATTTCGAGAAATCCGTTTTCGTAGAAATATTCTCTCGCAACTCTTGCGATGTTGTGGCGCATAACAAGGTTATTTACGAGCGGTTCGCGCCTTAAATCAAGATAGCGGTATTTAAGACGAAGCTCCTCGTTTGTTTTAGAGTTGCTCACTATTTCAAACGGCGGCGTCTGAGCCTTTGAGAGTATTTTAAGTTCCTCGGGCATTATTTCTATACCGCCCGTTTTTATCTCGCTGTTAACGCTTTCTCTTTGGCGGACAGTTCCTTTTACAAGCAGGACGTCCTCGCTTCTGACGGTCTTTGCCTTTTCAAAAACAGCCTTGTCTGTCGTTTCGTCAAATGTAAGCTGTACGATTCCCGTTCTGTCGCGCAGGTCTATAAAGATAATTCCGCCCTTGTCGCGTACTCTCGCAGTCCAGCCGCCGACAACGACTTCTTTCATTTCGAGCGTGACTTGAGCGCACATACACGTCCTTTTCAGACCGCCCATAGTGTCCATTTAAAATATCCCCTTTTCTTTATTTTTTGTCATATAGAAATATTATAACATTATCCGTCGATTTTTTCAATAGGAAAAATCAATTTTTTGCATTAATAATGTAAACTTTTGTACAAATATTTTTGTCCAATGTGAAAAATTTTTACATTTGCAAAATTCACCCCCATATGTCACTTCATATGTAATATGAAATTTATTCTGATTTGCCAAAATTATCTAAAATATTAGTAGACAAACACGAAAGAATGTGGTATAATAATGTGTGTATGTGTAAGCTTAAACACATACTGTATACAAAATGAAAGGAAGTTATTTAAAATGACTGTAACCGTTGATACGCTCATAGGCGAGATACTTGATGAAAACGCGCAGGCTGTCGCTCCTATCCTTATGGAAATGGGAATGCACTGTCTCGGCTGCCCGTCGTCAAGAGGCGAATCTATAGGAGAAGCCTGCATGGTACACGGAGTTGACGCTGACGAAATCGTCAAGAAGATCAACGCCGCAATGAACAAGTAATTGTTTTCTCTCGACAACAGACTTAAAACAGCGTTCGAGTTGTGCAGGGCGGGAGTTATCGCCGCAGACGTCGGCACCGACCATGCACGGCTCGCCGCTAAGCTGGCGCTTGAAAAATCGGTAAAGGTCTACGCTTCGGACGTAAAGGACGGTCCTCTTAAAGCCGCGAAAAGAACTCTTGACGAATTGAACGTAAAAAATGTTGAACTCGTAAAGAGTGACGGTCTGGAAAAAATTCCTTACGCCGATGATGTGATAATTTGCGGAATGGGCGGGGAGCTTATCGCAAGGATAGTTGAAGAATGCCGCTTTATAAACGAAAACACGCGGTTTATTCTACAGCCCATGACCAAAGCCGATTTTCTCAGAAAACACCTGTACGGCGCGGGCTTTGAGCTTATGGAAGAACGCGCCGCAGAGGATTCGGAGAAGATCTACACCGTTATGCTCTGGAAGTTTTCGGGCGTAAAGCGGGAAATTGACGAGATAACGGCGATTTGTGGAAAAAACCGCGACGGGAGATACCTCGGAAAAATCGCCGAAAAGCTCTTAAAAAACGCGGCGAATATGGAAAAGTCCGCGGAACATTCGGACGAAGCCGCAGAGCTAAGGAAAACGGCAGAGAAAATTTTATTGAGAATTGAAAATGAAGATAAGTGAAATAATCGGATTTCTTGACGGCACCGCGCCGTTTTCGACTGCGGAAAGTTTTGACAATGTGGGGCTGCTGGTAGGGTCGGAAGATACGGAAGTAAAGCGGATAATGTGCTGCCTTGACATAACGCGCGCGGTTGTGCTGGAAGCGGCTGAAAAAGGCGCGGAGATTATCGTTTCGCACCACCCCGTTATTTTCAGCGGGCTTAAGAACATACCATCGTGGAGTCCCGTAAGGCTGCTTATAGAAAAGAATATCGCCGCGATAGCCGTACACACGAACTTCGACATAGCGGACGGCGGCGTAAACGACGAGCTGGTAAAAACTTTAGGCTTTGAAAAGCTTGAAACGCTGGAAGTTACTCAGCCCGACGGCAAAGGCTTCGGGGCGGTGTGCAAAACCCCGAAGGAATTTTCGCCGAGGGAGCTTGCGCTCTATTGCAGAAAGAAGCTGGGCGGTTGTATAGAATACAGCGCGGGTCTTGATGAAACGGTTATATCGCGGGCGGCGGTGTGCTGCGGCGCGGGCGTAGACGAAAAGGTCATGCGCCTGGCGCAGGAAAAAAACTGCCGCGCGATAATATCGGGAGATATAAAGCACAATTTCCGCGTTGAAGCCGTAGACCGCGGCATTGTGCTTATAGACGCGGGACATTACGGCACCGAGATCGCTGCGAAAAACGTCCTCAAAGAAATGCTTTCAAAGCATTTCCCAGACATCTGCGTTTATGCTTCGGAAACCGAAACGGACCCGTGTTCGTATGTCTGACTTACTTTTGCACTTATACGCTTTTGCACTTTTGCTGAGGGGTGAGGGATTTGTCGCTTGACGGCGTGCTTTTGCATTATATAAAAGAAGAACTGTCCGAGCTTATCGGAGCAAGAGTTGAAAAGATTTACCAGCCCTCCAGAGACGAACTCGTCATTGCGCTTCGTATGCTCGGGAAAGGGCGCGCTTCGGAAAAGCTGATATTCTCGGCAAATCCTGCGAGCGCGAGAGTGTGCCTTACAAAATCGGAGTTTGAAAATCCCCAGTCGCCGCCCATGTTCTGTATGCTCATGCGAAAGCATTTGCAGGGCGGAAAGCTTATTGACATAAGACAGGACGGCCTTGAAAGAATACTGAACTTCGATTTTGAATGTATAAACGAAATAGGAGACGTTGTTATAAACACGCTCTGCGCGGAGATAATGGGGCGTTCGGCAAACATCATTCTTCTGCGCGGGGAGAGGGTAGTAGACAGCATAAAGCGCGTTGCGGACAACGAAAACCGCAGGATACTCCCGAATATCGTATACGAACCGCCCGTACGTCGGGACAGGCTAAACCTTTTTGAAACCGACCCGAGCGATATAGTCGCAAAGCTCGAAAACTCCCGCGACAGGCTTTCAAAGGCACTGTCGGAGATCTTAGAGGGCATTGCTCCCGTTTTTGCGAGAGAATGTGCGTTTTATGCGGCGGGAGATACGGACGCGGTCTGCTGTGAATTGAATGAACAGCAAAAAGCGCGGCTGTGCGAGATACTCGGTATTGCAGCACATTCTCCTATGTTCACGGAAATTGCTGACGAAACGGGAAGGAAAAAAGAGCTTTCGTTTGTGGATATAAGGCAGTACGGAGATAGCTTTAAAAGGACATTTTTTCCGAGCGCGAATGAGCTTATAGACGATTTCTATGCGGACAATGACGAGGGAGAACGCCTGAAGCAGCGGGCAAGAGATCTTCTTAAAACCGTAAACAGCGCATATGAAAGAGCGCAGAGAAAAGTTGAGATAAGAAAAAAAGAGCTTTCGGAATGTGGCGAGCGCGAGAATTTCCGAGTGTGCGGCGACCTTATAAGCGCGAATATTTATCGTCTTGAAAAGGGCATGACAAAATGCGTGCTTGAGGATTTTTACGGCGGAGGAGAGCGGGAGATAGCTCTTGACCCGCGGCTTACGCCCTCGCAGAACGCGCAGAAATACTACGCTTCTTACAGAAAGCTCTGCAACGCCGAAAAGAAGCTTTCCGAGCTTATAAAAGAGGGCACGGGCGAGATAAAATACCTCGACAGCGTTCTTGACAGCCTGACCCGCGCGCACAGCGACCGAGAGCTTTCGGAGATACGCGCCGAGCTTTCCGAGCAGGGGTATATACGCAAAGCAAAAACAAAGTCCGTGAAATTGTCCGAGCCTATGAAGTTTATATCCTGCGAGGGTTATGAGATCTTAGTAGGCAGAAACAATATGCAAAACGACGCGCTTACGCTGAAAACGGCGGGCGCTTCGGATATATGGCTCCACGCAAAGGACATCGCGGGTTCGCACGTAATTATACGCGCAAAGGATAACGGCACGCCGCTTACGGAAAAAACCATACTCGAGGCGGCGCAGCTTGCCGCATATCATTCAAAAGCGCGCTCGTCTTCCAAAGTGCCCGTGGATTATACCATGGTAAAGTTTGTAAAAAAGCCTGCGGGCGCAAGGCCGGGAATGGTCATCTTTACCAACAACAAAACGCTTTATATAACTCCGAGCGAGGAGATAATAAATAAGATAATGGAAAGAGGACAAAGTAAATGAGAAAAGAACTCGAAAAGACATACTCTCCGAAGGATTTCGAGGAGCGCATCTACAAAAGCTGGGAAGAAAACGGCTGTTTTAAAGCGGAGGTAGACCCGAAGAAAAAGCCGTATACTATAGTAATGCCCCCGCCAAACGTCACGGGACAGCTCCATATGGGACACGCGCTCGACTGCACGCTTCAGGACATTCTCATTCGCTTTAAGAGAATGCAGGGTTATTCTGCGCTCTGGCTTCCGGGAACCGACCACGCAGCTTTAGCTACGGAAGCTAAAATTGTCGCGGCAATGAAAGAAGAGGGGCTTACGAAGGACATGCTCGGACGAGAGGGATTTCTCGAAAGAGCTTGGGATTGGACGCATAAATACGGAAACCGCATAAAGGAACAACAGCGCAAGATGGGTACTTCCTGCGACTGGAGCCGCGACAGGTTTACAATGGACGAGGGCTGTTCAAGGGCGGTTCAAAAGGTCTTTATGGATTTGCACAAAAAAGGGCTTATCTACCGCGGCGAGAGAATAATAAACTGGTGTCCGAACTGTAAGACTTCCATTTCGGACATTGAAACGGAATATGAGGAGCAGGACGGATTTTTCTGGCATATAAACTACCCGTTTGCTGACGGGAGCGGCTGTCTTGAAATAGCGACTACACGTCCCGAAACGCTTCTGGGCGACAGCGCCGTAGCCGTAAACCCGAAGGACGAGCGCTATACGGACATCGTCGGAAAAATGCTTAAACTTCCGCTCACCGACAGAGAAATTCCCGTTATTGCGGACGACTATGTTGATATGGAATTTGGAACGGGCTGCGTTAAAATAACTCCCGCTCACGACCCGAACGACTTTGAAGTCGGAAAGCGTCATGATCTGCCTGTTATCCATATGATGAACGACGACGCCACAATAAAAGAAAGCGTCGGCGGAAAATATGCGGGCATGGAGAGATATGAAGCAAGAAAGGCAATGGTAAAAGACCTTGAAGAACAAGGTCTGCTCGTAAAGGTCGAACCGCATAAGCACAACGTCGGCACCTGCCAGCGCTGCGGAACAACGGTAGAGCCTACCGCGTCTTTACAGTGGTTTGTTTCAATGAAAGAACTTGCAAAGCCCGCTATTGATGTTGTAAAAAGCGGAGAGCTGAGATATGTGCCGAAGCGTTTTGAAAACAGTTATCTTTACTGGATGGAGAATATCCGCGACTGGTGCATTTCGCGTCAGATATGGTGGGGACACCGTATACCCGCGTTTTACTGTCAGAACCCCGAATGTAAACACACCGAGATAACCCTCGACAATATCGACAAGTGTCCGAAGTGCGGCGCGCCCGTAAAGCAGGACGAGGACACGCTCGACACATGGTTTTCTTCGGCATTGTGGCCTTTTTCAACTTTGGGCTGGCCCGAAAAGACCGAGGATTATAACTACTTTTATCCTACCGACACTCTCGTAACGGGTTATGATATAATAACGTTCTGGGTTTCGAGAATGATATTCAGCGGTATTGAACATACGGGACAAAAGCCGTTTAAAGATGTTCTTATACACGGACTTGTCCGCGACGAGCTCGGGCGCAAGATGTCGAAATCTTTAGGCAACGGAGTTGATCCGCTCGATATAATCGACAAGTACGGCGCGGACGCTTTAAGACTTACGCTCGTAACGGGAAACGCTCCCGGAAACGATATGCGCTGGTCGGAAAAGAAAGTCTTAAATTCCAGAAACTTTATAAACAAGCTCTGGAACGCTTCAAGATATATCCTTATGAATCTCCCCGAGGATTTTGAAAAACCCGTGCTTCCCGAAGAACTTCCTATCGAGGACAAGTGGATATTGTCGCTCTATAATGATCTCATAAAGAATGTAACGGCAAATCTCGAAGCATACGAGCTGGGAGTTGCCGTAGGAAATCTCTACGACTTTATCTGGGATATTTTCTGCGACTGGTATATTGAGCTTACAAAGCCGAGAATAGCCGCGGGAGGAGAAACGGCGCTTGCGGCGCAGAACGTTCTTGTTTATGTCATGAGAGGTATTCTGAAAACGCTACACCCGTTTTTGCCGTTCGTAACGGAGGAAATCTGGCAGTCCATGCCTCACGGCGACAACGACACGCTTATGCTCGCGAAATGGTGCGAATATGACGAAAAACTTTCATTTGCAAAAGAGCAGGAGGACTTTTCGCGTATTGTCGGGGCAATAAAGGCGGTACGCGTTCAGAGAAACGAGATGAACGTTCCTCCGTCGAAGAAAGTGTCAATGGTTGTTGAAACAAAGTTCACGGAGCTTTTCAGAAGCGCGGAGCAGTTTTTCGCAAAGCTTGCGGGAGCGGGAGAGTTTAAGGTTTCCGAAAATGCGGAAAACAGCGAAGGCACTGTAACTGTCGTAACTGAAAGCGCGAGAATATTTATGCCTATGGGAGAACTTGTGGACAAGGAAAAGGAACTTTCAAGGCTTGAAAAGGAAAAGAAAGCCGCGCAGAAAGACATCGACTTCCTCTCGGGAAAACTTAATAACCAAGGCTTTTTGGCAAAAGCTCCCGCTCAGCAGATAGAAAACGAACGGGCAAAGCTAAAAAAGGCGGAGGAAAGAATGGCGAAGATAAACGCGTCTATAGAGGGATTAAAATAGCTTTTGCAATTTTTTATATTTTATTTCTAGGAGGAAATTATGAAAGAACTTACACTTGTTGTTTTGGCGGCGGGAATGGGAAAAAGGTTCGGAACGAGAATAAAACAGCTCGAACCCTTAGGTCCTAATGACGAACTTCTTATCGACTATTCGGTGCATGACGCCGTAAGAAGCGGGTTTACAAAGGTTTTGTTCATTATCAGGCACGACATTGACGAGCTTTTCAGAAGCACTATAGGCGCGCGCGTCGAAAAGCTTATTAAAACGGAATATGTCTATCAGACGGCGGATTTTATTCCCGTGAGAAAAGGAGAATTCACGAGGGAAAAACCGTGGGGTACGGCGCAGGCTTTGTGGTGCTGTAAGGACGTATTAAAAGAGGATTTCGCGGTAATAAATGCCGACGACTTTTACGGAGCTGAAGCGTTTGATTCGCTTTCGGAATATTTCAAAGCGCCGAAGACCGACGGATGCTCGGTTGATTTTCTGCTTAAAAACACCCTTTCCGACAACGGCACCGTAAACAGAGGCGTCTGCAAGACCGACAGCGAAAACTGCCTTACATCCGTAGAGGAAACAAAACAGATCTCGCGCGGCGACGACGGAGTTATCCGCGGAAATTACAGAGGAGAAGAAAGAATTCTCCACGACGACGACAAAGTTTCCATGAGTATGTGGGGCTTTAAGGCAAGCTTTATGGACATTCTGGAAAAAAGGCTGGCGGAGTTTATCTGTGGGCTGCCAGCAGAAGAAACAAAAGCGGAGCTTACCATTGCGGATGTTGTAAACGACGAGATAAAGGGCAAAACATTCAAGGTCGCGGATATACTTACAACCAGCCACTGGTTCGGCATAACATATGAAAGCGACACGCCAAAGGCAAAGGAGATACTTCTTGATTATGTAAACAGGGGAGTTTATACTTCTCCGCTTTCATGACCGACTATTAAGAAAAAATACGGAGGAAAACTATGGAAGCAAAAGATCTTAAAGAGCTTATAAGCGAAAGCTCGAAAGTGCAGATATACAAATGCGGCGACAAATGCGTAAAGGTGTTTAAAGAACCCGACGAGCCGAAAAGCGTTGTGTTCTATGAGGCGCTCACTTATTCGAGAGTTGAAGAAACGGGATATGCAAAGATTCCCGAGCTTATAGACGCGGGAAAGATAGACGGAAAATGGACGCTTGTCACTAAGTTTAAAGAGGGAAAAACGCTTGAAACGCTTATCCGCGAAGATCCCGCAAAGCGCGACGAATATCTTATGATGATGGCGGATATACAGGCGGAAATAAACTCTCTGCGTTCTCCGAAATTAAGCCGTCTTAAAGATTATCTGAAGCGTTCTATAGAGGGGATTGACATGATAGAGGAAGTAAAGAAGTATGAGCTTCTGAAAAAGCTTGCGGCTTTTCCCGATCGAACCTGTTTGTGTCACGGAGAGCTTCTTCCCGAAAACATCATAGTCGGCGAGGACGGAACGTTTGTTGTTGACTGGCTGAAAGCAAAACAGGGAAACCCTCTTGCGGACGCGGCGAGGACATATATAGGCTTCTGCCTTAAACACAAGACCGAGAGTGCGGAAAAGTATCTTAAACTTTACTGCGAGAAAACAAAATCCGACAGCAAGGAAATAAGAGAGTGGATACCCGTTATTGCGGCGGCGCAGCTTAAGTTCAAGCGCCCTGATGAGAGGGAATTTCTGCTTACTTGGCTGGACGTTTCAGAAACGTTATAAAAATAAAAAAGCCTGTACGCTAAGACGATTTTTAATGCGGACAGGCTTTAGTTTATGAAAGGCATAAAAATGAAATGTTATCTTTGTCCGAGAAAGTGCAAGGCTAATCGCGAAGACGCGCTCGGTTTCTGCAAAATGACAAACACCGTCACAGCGGCTCGCGCCGACCTGCATTTCTGGGAAGAACCCTGCATTTCGGGTACAAACGGAAGCGGCGCGGTGTTTTTTTCGGGGTGTGTTATGAAGTGCGTTTATTGCCAGAATTACGGCATAAGCTCGGAGAACTTCGGCGCGGAGATAACGACCGACCGCCTTTCGCAGATTTTCCTTGAACTGCAGCAAAAAGGCGCGCATAATATAAACCTCGTAAATCCCACGCATTTTGTTCCTCAGATGATAAAGGCGCTTAAAACGGCTAAGCAAAACGGGCTTAAAATTCCCGTTGTATACAACAGCGGGGGATATGAGAGAGTAGAAACATTGAGAGCGTTAAACGGGCTTGTGGACATTTATCTTCCCGATGTTAAGTATTTTGATGATGAAACAGCTTTGCGGCTCTCAAACGCTCCCGATTATTTCAACACCGCAATGAACGCCATATCGGAAATGGTGCGGCAGACTGGAAAACCCGTGTTTGACGGGGATATTCTTATCAGGGGAACAGTTGTAAGACACCTCGTTCTGCCCGGCCTTTACAAGGATTCTTTACAGGTCATAAACGCAGTCGCCGAGCGGTTCAAGGGCGATATACTGTTCAGCATTATGAGCCAATATACGCCTTTCGGTTTGGTTAAGACCGATGAGCGCTTTAAAATGCTGAACAGACGGATAACGACCTTTGAATATCAAAAAGCGCTTGACGCGGTCATAGCGGCGGGGCTTGACGGCTATATGCAGGAAAAAAGCTCGGCAAAAGAGGAGTATACGCCGTTGTTTGATTTAACGGGAATTACGGATTTAGTTAAGGGGAAATTTTTTTATCATAAGAACAACTGATTTCACGCTCTGAGTTTTTTCTTTCTTAAAGCTCTCTCCCGCACAAAACATCTTTGTAAGATTTCCGTTTTAAAAACACGGTTTTTAAAACGGAAATGTGGGGAAAACTCTTGTTTTCCCCACACCCTTTAGCGCATTTTTGCCGTTATTGAGGGAAAACTTTTTTGAAAAAAAGTTTTCCCTCAAACTCCCTTTCAAAAAACTTTTGTGCGCCGCCAGTTTGGCGGTTTTAAATTTAAAACAATTTGCCGCTCAAAACAAATTTCGGTCTATTAAAAATCTAACTTTCGGCTGCGATAATTACCCGCCCCACACGACTAACAATTGAAGAGAAAAAAATGCGGAAAGGAGCGTCAGAATGGATAACGGTGAAAGTAGCTACCGCCGTTACCTTGACGGCGACGACAACGGGCTTTCGGAAATAGTTGAAACGTACAAGGACGGTCTTATTCTTTATATCAACACATTTGTAAATAATTTCTGCACCGCCGAGGAGCTTGCCGAGGATACCTTTTTCAGGCTGATAACCAAAAAGCCGAGGTTTTCGGGGAAGTGCGGCTTTAAAACATGGCTGTATGCAATAGGCAGAAACGTTGCTGTCGATTATATAAGGCACAACTCAAAACTTTTAAACACGCCTATCGACGATATGGAAAACTACATTTATGACGGACAGTGCCTTGAACAGTCGTACATCAAAGAAGAGCGCAAGATAACGGTTCATAAAGCGCTTTCAAAGCTCAAGCCCGATTACAGGCAGATCTTGTGGCTCATCTACTTTGAGGGACTTTCCAACAAAGACGCCGCAAGGATAATGAAAAAATCCCCGCGCCAGATAACCGACCTTTTGTATCACGCAAAACTTTCTCTCAAAAACATTCTCACAAAGGAGGGTTTTATTTATGAAGACATCTGAAGAAATGACAACAAGCCTGCTTAAACGCAGAGATGAATACTTTACCGAGCAAAGGCGAAAAAGAACGACAGCCGTTAAAATAGCTTCGGCGGGGTCTGTGACCTGCTGTGTTGCCGCGGCGGCAGTTGTGGGAGCGAATGTTCTTGATCGGAAAAATTCCGTTACAAACGATACCGCGCCCGTTGTTTCAACGCCCGACGCTAACCAAAATTTAAACAACACCGCTTCCGACAACTCTCAATTGTCAAACGATAACTCATTGTCAAGCACACCCGAAACACCCAAAATACCCGAAAATGTTATCTGGTCGCAGAGCAGTACCGGCGGTGTAAGCATTTCCGAAAGCGTATGTATGACATTATGGCACGGAAAGCCTGTGTCGTATGAGTTAAAAAACGCGTTCGATAAATATGACGACGGCAGCATTTTCGCGGTGTCATTGCTGACAGGATACAGCAATGATTATGTTTACAACGGCAGGACGATAAGTGAAATATTCAACGAACTATCCGAACTCAGTGTAAAAATTGAGAAACTCCGCGAGTTCGTGAAAACATACGACTATGTAATGGAGCTGGAAGAAGCTCAACATCTTACATCGGGAGATGAAACGGAGATATTAAACACTTATGTAGATAACGGCGAGACAGTTATGGAAACATTAAAATCATTAGGGGATTATATAACGGACGGGAAGTTTGACAGAGAAAAACTTGAAGCCGACGCTGAGGCAGGAGAAAAAGTCCTTCAAAGCCTGTATGATGAAATAGATAATGCCATAAAGTCTTCGCGTGAAGCCGTTTTTGAAAATACCTTGTCCGAACTTAAAGCCAAAAACATTCCGCTTGAGCTTCGGGAATTAACGTATACCGACCGCAAAGGCATCATAATTTTCATCTCGGAAAACGACCTTGCAGACCTTGAACTAACCGAACAGGAACATATCAATTTCGGCTTTGCAGGCAAAAACGCAAACGGCGAGTATATTGTACAGGAAATAATTGACGATTAAAAGATTTGGGGGAAATTTTAAGAAGCAAAAACGAGGTAAGAATTGAAAGGCTGTCGGTCTTTTTTCTTACCTCTTTTTTCCATAAGAGCATTTGATTTCACGCTCTATTGTATGATTCATTTTTAAGGTTGCTCAACGCTCAAAACATCTTTGTAGGATTGCCGTTTCAAATGCAAGCATTTGAAACGGCAATGCGGGGAAAACTCTTGTTTTCCCCGCACCCTTTAGCGCCTTGCTAGCGCCGTTTCGCGGCTTACGCCGCGACCAGAGGGGAAAAATTTTTTGAAAAAAATTTTTCCCCTCTGGACTCCCTTTTCAAAAAACTTTCGTGCGCCGCCCGTTTGGCGGTCTGGATATAAAACGTTGTCCGCCGCTCAAAACAGCTTCTTACCACTTACTTCTAAACGTAAGCGCTGTTCGGCTATCGTCCGCCGCGCAAGCGGCGGCAAGTAAAAGTTTTGGAAAGGGGGTTCAAGGGGGAAACCTTTTTCAAAAGGTTTTCCCCCTTGCTTTCCTTTTAACATGTGTCATAAAGACAAGGCAAAGTATTATCTGAACGAATGAAGCTATCGGCGTGCTTAGACCTATCAGAAACAGCGAAACGTCGGGTATCCTGCTCATAAGAAAAACCACCGGTATTCTCACCGCTACAGCCCCGACCAAGCCCTGTATCATAACAAACAGCGTGTTCCCGCAGCCGTTGTAATAGCCGATAAAGCAGAACAGAACTGACGTCTGCAACACGTCGATTGCATAAGCTTTGAGATATTCATGCGCGTTTGCAATTACTATCCCGTCATTTGAGAATATCCCCGCCAGCAGGTCTCCTCTGAAAAACGCCAGCGCCGCAATAACTATCGCTATACAAAGCGAGGTCACTATTCCGTATTTCAGCGAAGAATCGGCTCTGTCGCGATAGCCCGCGCCTATGTTCTGCGCGACAAACGCCGAAATTGCCTGGGAGAATGCCGACGGCACAAGCATTATAAACGAGCAGACCTTTTCGGCTATCCCAACTCCCGCCGAAGCGTTTACGTTTATTGCGTTTACTATCATCATTATCACCAAAAACGAAATGCCTACCAGAAATTCCTGTAATGCAATAGGAAAACCGAGCTTTAAAATTTTACCGATAAACCCGTCAAAGCGTATGTAATTCTTGTGAAATTCAAACGGGAGCTTTCTGTTTTTAAGGATAATAACAGACACAACAACGCTTATTGCCTGAGAAATGACCGTCGCAATTGCCGTTCCCATAGCTCCGAAACCAAGCCACGCCGCGAAAACAAGGTCTCCGATTATGTTGCATACGCACGCGATAAGCACGGTAAAAAGCGGAGTTTTCGAGTCGCCTATTCCTCTGAAAATCGCGCCGATCAGGTTGTAGAAAACAATAAAAACCGTTCCTATCCCGCACACACGGATATAATCGCAGGTCTTTGAGTATGCTTCTTCGGGCGCTTGCAAGACTGTTGCAAGCCCGTTGGTGCAGCAAATGAGAATAATCGACAATATTATTCCCAAAATCAGGAACAACACAATTCCCGCGCCGATAACCTTTCCCGCGTCGTCTTTTCGCTTTGCGCCAATCTTCTGCCCGACAAGTACTGTAACGCCAACAGTAAGTCCTGTTATGACCATTGTCACCGTCTGCATGAGCGTGCTTCCCGTAGACACCGCCGAAACGTCCGCCGTTGTCGCGAATTTCCCGACTATCAGCAGGTCTACGCCGCCGTAAAGCGACTGCAAGAAAAGCGCCGCCATTATCGGCAGCGAAAATTTTATAAGCGCGGGAAGAACTTTCCCGCTTAAAAGACTGTTTTCTTTCATGTATTAACTCCGATTTTTATTCAAATGACAAGAGGTAAGCGGTAAATTCGGGGAAACTTTAAAATCTCCTGTTCATAACAGATTTCCCCCAAAACTCTCTTTGTCACTCAAAACCTCTTTTAGGATTGAGATTTTCAAAATATGATTTTGAAAATCTCAATGTGGGGAAAACTCTTGTTTTCCCCACACCCTTTAGCGTTTTTGAAGCGTTATTGAGGGAAAACTTTTTTGAAAAAAAGTTTTCCCTCAAACTCCCTTTCAAAAAACTTTCGTGCGCCGCCTGTTTGGTGGCTTTAAATTTAAAGTGCTTCGCCGCTCAAAAAAACTTCTAGCCGACCGAATGATTACTTTTCCGAGCAGAACTTTACTTCCTTACCCTCAAGTATCATATTCGTTGTCCTTACCGCGCACATCTTTCCACACATCGAGCAGGTGTGCCTGTCGGCGGGCGGGCAGCTCTCAAAATACGCTCTTGCCTTTTCGGGATCTGCGCATATCTCAAACATCTTATCCCAATCGACCGCGTGGCGCGCAGCCGCCATTTCATTGTCCTTATCTCTTGCGTGCGGAACGCCCTTTGCAATATCCGCCGCATGAGCCGCTATCTTAGAAGCAATTATCCCCTCTTTAACGTCCGACAGATCGGGCAGTCTTAAATGCTCTGCGGGAGTTACATAACACAAAAAGTCCGCTCCGCTCACCGCGGCAATTGCCCCGCCTATCGCGGAAGTTATATGATCGTACCCCGGGAAAATGTCCGTAACAAGCGGACCTAAAACATAAAACGGCGCGTTGTGGCAAATGCGCTTTTCTATTTGCATATTTGCCGCGATCTCATTCATCGCCATATGCCCCGGACCCTCGACCATAACTTGAACGTCCTTTGCCCATGCTCTTTCGGTCAGCGCGCCAAGCTCTATAAGCTCCGCTATCTGTCCGCCGTCGGTGCTGTCGTCTATACAGCCGGGGCGCAGAGCGTCGCCGAGCGAAATAGTAACGTCATATTCGCGCAGTATATCAAGCACATCGTCGTAAAACTCATAAAACGGATTTTCATTTCCCGTCATCATCATCCAGGCAAACAAGAGCGAGCCGCCTCTTGAAACAATGTTCATCTTGCGCGGGTCGCGCCTGAAAGCTTCAATGGCTCTGCGATTTATGCCCGCGTGAATTGTCATAAAGTCAACGCCCTCTTCGGCGTGAGCTTTTACGACTTTAAGAAAATCCTCCGCTTTTATTTCGAGCAGGTCTTTGTCAAGATAACCTATCGCGTCATACATAGGCACGGTGCCTATCATTGCGGGCGATTTAGCTATAAGCTCCCTGCGGAAAGTGTTTGTTTTTCCATAGTTCGACAGATCCATAATTGCCTCTGCGCCGAACTTTATGGACATATCGACCTTCTGCATTTCAAGGTCGTAGTCCTTCGCGTCGCCCGAAATGCCTAAGTTTACGTTTATTTTTGTGCGAAGCCCGCCGCCAATGCCCTCTGCGGAAAGCGACTTATGATTTGTGTTCGCGGGAATGGCGATCTCTCCCGTCGCGACTTTTTCGCGAATTTTCTCGGCGTCCCAATATTCTTTCTCCGCGACAGTTTTCATTTCGGGGGTTATAATCCCTTTCTTTGCCGCTTCCATCTGTGTTTTGTAATCTCTCATAGCTTTATCTCCTTTGATTTATAGTTTATCCCAATAAGCGTAAAAATGATTTACGGGACTGTGTCCTTTTCCGACAACATATGAATTTTCAATTGCCTTAGTTATATAATCCTTTGCGGAAATGGCGGCTTCTTTTAGCGTAAAGCCTTTTGCCATACCCGCCGCAATTGCCGAAGACAGCGTACAACCCGTTCCGTGGGTGTTCTGCGAGTTTATCATTTTCTGTTTTATAAGAACTGTCTCTTTCCCGTCAAAAAGAACGTCTTCCGCTTCGGACGATTTTAGATGACCGCCTTTTAATAAAACCGCTTTCGCTCCCATAGAGCAAAGCCATTTTGCCGCCGCACACATATCCGAAACGCTTTCTATATTCATTCCAGTAAAAGCCTCCGCTTCGGGAATGTTCGGCGTTATAAGATTCGCGACGGGGAAGATATGTTCCTCATAAGCCTTTGTCGCGCCCTCTGCGCTTAGCGCTCCGCCGCTTGTCGCTTCAAACACGGGATCGCACACAACAAAAGGCGGTCTGTAAAATTTCAGCCTTTCCGCGACAGCTTCGATCACGTCAACATTCGGTATCATTCCGAGCTTTACCGCGTCTACCCGCATATCCTCGAAAACCGCGTCTATCTGCTTTCTGACTTCATCAGCCGGAACATTATAAACGGAAATGACTTTCGAGGTATTTTCAGCCACAACAGAAGTTATAACGCTCGCTCCGTAACACCCGTGTGCCGCAAAGGTCTTAAGATCCGCCTGTATCCCTGCGCCGCCCGAACAGTCCGAGCCTGCTATAGTAAGACATATTTTTACTCCCATAAGATCCATTTCCTTTGACAAATTTTTAATATTATTTTTGCCTGTGAGCAGTAATTAATGTTGAACTTCCCGCGTTTATCGTTATCAAAACGTTTTCTGCAGAAAAATAGAAATTCTTTCCGACCCGCGATATTTCGCCTCCCGCTCGCTCTTTCAGATATTCAACGGGTTCTGCATTTTCGGATAAATTAAGATTTTTTCCGATATGTTCTTCGCCGAGTTTTGTTGTATGTAACTTATCAAGAACGATAAAATCATCTTTTTTGTTCATTTACGATCTCCGAAGCTGTTCTGTTAAGTTCTCTTGCGGACGCTTCAATGTCTTCCGCGCCGAAAATTGCCGACACAACGGCTATCCCGCTTATGTCGCTTCCCGCAAGCGAAAGCGCGTTCTGCGCCGTTATACCGCCTATTGCCACGGCGGGGATCTTTACCGAAGATGTTATTTCTTTAAGCTGCCGTGCAGTAATTCTGACAGCGTTTTTCTTTGTCGGAGAGGGGAATACCGCGCCCACGCCGATATAATCCGCGCCTTGTTGTTCTGCTGAAACTGCCTGTTCAACAGTCTTTGCGGTCGCTCCGACAATAAGCTCTTTTCCGAATTTTTCGCGTATCTCTTTTACGGGCATATCCGAAAGTCCGACGTGAACTCCGTCCGCTCCGCTCCTGAGTGCGATAAACGGATCGTCGTTTATTATTAGCGGCGCTCCGTATTTGTGACATAACGGCAGAAGCTCTTTTGCTATGGAAACAACCCCGTCCTCGCCGAGCTTTTTTTCGCGTAGCTGGATAATTGTCGCTCCGCCCAAGAGCGCGCGTTCGACTTGCTCTGAAAGGGGCATAGCGGTGTATGAGCTGTCGGTTATGGCGTAAAGAAGCAACTGTTTTTCCGAAAAAGTCATGCTGTCCTGCCTCCCGATACTCAAATAATTTCTTCGCAATAATCATCTATATTCTATCACTTTTTTACACAATTGTCAAGTACAGAGCCTTAATTTAAAAGATGAATAAAAACTATTGACAAAAATAACTTATTATGGTATAATTTATTTGATTGCGGATTTTAATGAGCTGTCCGCGTTGCTAATTGGTTAGTAAAATGGATATAAGTGGAGGTAAATTATGTTTTGTCCGAATTGTGGAGAACAGTTGAGCGATGACGCTAAGTTCTGCGGCGCTTGCGGAGCAAAGCTCGGCGATGCTGCCGAGAATGCCGAAAACGCTGCAAATATCGGGAATACCGAAAGCTCTGTAAATCTTGAAAAGACAGAAAGCCCTGTAAATCTTGAAAAGACAGAAAGCCCTGTAAATGCCCAAGATACCGAAAGCGCTGCCGTAAATCAGGAAGCAGCTCAGAATGAAGCCGACAAAGGCATTACCGCCGCCGATATAGCAAATAAAGCAAAGGCTGTCGGAGAAGAAGCGCTCAACAAGGCGAACGCTGTCGCGAATTCTGCTACGGATGCCGTAAAGAAGGTCGTTCCGGGAGTAAATAAAACGATCTTACTTATTGCGTGCGCGGCTTTGATAGTAATAATAGTTGTTTGCATTATCATTTTTGCAAATCTCGTCGGAAACAAGTCGTCTTCTTTATTTGACAGAGTGCCTCATGCTCTTTATACGGCGGAAAATGAAGACGGCGATCTTGTGCTTTTCATGGACGGCAAAGAGCTTAAAAACACCGACGACGCTGAGTATTTGTCCGAATCCGTTACTTATGCCTATAACGGCGACGTGTTCGTTTACGGCGGCGACCTTTACGAGATAAGCGGAAACAAGTTTACTCTCGAAAAAGAGGACATCGAAAGCGTCGCGCTTTCAACAAACAAGAACGCTTTAGCTTATGCCTGCGACGACGAAGTGTTCCTTTACAAGGACGGAAAAGAAACAAAAATTCACGACGTTGAGGGAAGACTTTTGAATATCGCTATCTCCCCGAACGGAAATGCCGTAGCTGTAAATGAGATCGAGGACGGCGATTATATTTCGTATGTTTCAAAGGGCTCAAAGGCAAAGAAATTCTGCGAAGAAATGATAGTAGGCATTATAAGCGATGACGCTTCCGTTATGTATTGCAGTTCGGGTTATGAACTTCGCGTTGTAAAGGGCGAAAAGGCGGACGATTCCGTAAGAATTGAAAAGGCCGTAGGAAATATCGTCTCAATGTCAAAGGACAACAAAAAGCTTATTTACACTACTGACGACGGATCATACTATTACGCTCCGAACCTTAAAGACAACGAGCCTGTAAGGATCAGCAAAAACAGTATTATTCCGATCACTCCCGCAGGCACGGACGGGCTGTTCGATGATTTCAGAAGCTTTCTGGCATATGAAAATTCTTCCGTAAAGAAGTTTACTTTCAAGGGCGATGGGTTTAACAGCGATTCTCTTGCAAGCAACGTTTCGTCCTGCAAACTTTCTTCCGACGGAAATAAGATCGTGTATTCAAGAAGCGGCAGCCTTTATGTCAGGGACACGAGAAACGTAAACGCCGAGGCGGTAAAGATCGTTAATGATCTCTACAGATCCGGTTCATTTTATGCAAACTCGGATCTTACAAAGATCTACGCGCTTAACGACGAGGGCGATCTCGTATTCTCCGACGGAAAATCAAACAAGAGTTCAAAGGTCGATTCCGATGTTGACAACGTAGTTGTAAGCGCAAGCGGCATTTGCTGCTATTTGAAGGACGACACGCTTTATACGACAAGCGGCGGTTCTAAAGGCTCTAGGATCAATAAGATGAACGACGTCACTTCATTATTGATCAACAACTATTCGGTATTCTACGCGGTAGATGACGACGAGCTTTATGTCAGCACCGACGGCAAGAACTTTACAAAGACAAGCGCTGTTGACTAATAAAGTTATACTGCAGATAAATTTAGTAAATAGCCGGGTTAAGGTATCCGCTTTGCGGGTACCTTAACTTTTTTATACCGTATACTTCCGACAGAGGATTTTTTTAATTTGTAAGAATAATTATAAAAAATGTGTTGAAAACTAATTCGGTTTGTGATATAATTATAGTGGTTATATGTATGTAATGTATTGACAACATTTTGTGAAATAACAGGGCGGAGGTGTTGCGGTATGAAATGCGCTTTGTGGCTGAACAGACAAAAAGTTTATTCTGCCGAAGAAATTCGCAATAATCTTGATATTGCGTCGCTTTGCGGCTATTTTGCCGCAGGGAGCCTTGTCGAGTGGCTGAAAGAACATAACGGCGAGGAATACGCCGCGGAACTTGAAAAAATATCGCCAAAAGACCCGAAGCTTTCCGAAAAGCTGGAAAAGGTCTTTGGAGGACAGCCCGTTTCATATAAAACATTCGGAAGCGGCATTGAGGTCAAGGCTGCTTTGCCTGCGGGCAGCGCGCAGATTATACAAAGCTCGGCGTTCGGCTCGGCGCGTTTTCCCGCTTTGGGTTCGGCGCCTTTCGGGTCGGGAAAATCGGTCGCTCGGTTTATGACGCGCGGTTCCCGCGGGATAGGGAGCTTTTCGCGCTATACGTTTTCATCGGGGCTTTTGAGAATAGGCTTTTCGAGGCGTTCGGGGAGTTTCGGATATTTCGGCAGCTTTAATTATTTCGGCAGCTTCGGTTATTACGGAAGTTTCGGCTATGAGTGGGAATGGGAATGGGAGCAGTTTTTCGCGAGGTTCGGCTCGTTTTATTCCACAAGCTTTTCATACGGCAGCGTCCGTTCATTTTTGCAAATGATCGGCAGGAATTTCGGGTCTTACCGCTTCGGCAGTCGGTGTGCGCGTTATTTCGGCAGCGGCGTTTATTTTAAATACGGCAGCGGAATTTTGCCCGGTTCATTCCGTTCAATTCTTTCGTCGCGCATTGCAACGCCCGACAGCGACGAGTATGACAGGATCCTTATGGAATGTGTGTTCGGCTGTAGACTGAACGGCTACGGTTACGGCATACATAACATTTGAGATATAATGGTTATGGTGCGGTTGATTTTTTGGTAATTTTGAAAGGGTGGTATTATGGCTAAATTTATCAGCAGGACGTTGGTGTTTCTCGCATTGATCGTTGCGGGCGGAATTTTTTTGTTTACGAGTATTCGTGAAAAGGTCGAATGGGATAAGCCCCACGGCGATCTTGACACAATAACGGAAACAGAGCTTTATGACGGAAAGATAGTCGAGGGCGAGATATACGATTTGTTCGACGAGTTTGCGTATACGGCGGAATATGATACGACGCTCGGCATACAGACGAGCGCTGAGCGCACGACCGACAGGTATTTTGCGCTTCCGCTTACATATGCCGTGGACGAGGGAAGATGGTTTTTTATCGCTTTGTCTTCGAGAAATTCGAGCGAGCTTAGGACGCTTGAAAAAATCGAAAACGAAACGCTCGACTATTATTTTGAGGACGAGTTGCTCGATGATTACACCACGATGCATTTTGTCGGCAGAGTGCAAAAGCTCGACAAAGAGTATCTCGGCTTTTTCAGAGAGTACATAGGGGAAATGTTTGATGTCACGGGAAGCGGGCTGGACGAATATTGCGCGCCGTATGTCCTTGAGAGCTATACAAATCCGAACAGCGCTGTTATAGGGATAGTAATAGGCGCGATACTTGTTTTTGCAGGACTTGTCGGCACGGCATTATCTATTATCAGAAAGGGTTTAACAGGAGCATAAAATGAAAAAGACCATTGCGGTTTTTATTGCTTTCGCGGCGGCGCTGCTTTTGGGAATAGCGGCGATAGTCGTAGGAGCATGCGGAGAAAACGGGGTTTTCGGAGAGTTTACGGATATTTCCGAGCTTACGAGGGAAAACGCCGAAGAGGGTATGACGGTAAAAGGGCTTGTATACGGCGTATGGGATAAATATGCCATAGAGGAAAAAGAAACAAACGGAGTAAAAAAGGTCGTTTCCGAATCTTATGTCATGGTCATGCCGTATTCTTATGATGAAGAAGCCCCCGTGTTTATCGGTATTTCTTCGGGCGACAGCAATGAGCTTGAGGCTTTGGAACAAATGAGAAGCGAGACAGAGGGCATAATAACCGAATCATCTTCCTCCGAAAATCATACTTCCATGAATTTCAGAGGAAAACTCAGAAAGCTTGACGAGGGACAGCTGTCATTTATGAAAGTTTCCGTGTCAAATCTGCTGGATATTACCGAGGAAGACGCCGAAGATTATGTGGTGCCTTATGTTATAGAAAGCGACAAGTACAGCCCCTTTATGTTCGTGCTTATCGCTGGGATAGCGCTTACAATAGCAGGATTTGGCGGAGTGCTTGTGATGATACTGAAAGACATCGGCGAGGACAACGGATAAATGAACGCAATTCACATTTCTTCGTTTGCTCCGTCGAGGGCAAAGGGGATAAAAGAGCTTTTTGTCGAGGACTTCGACCTGTATTGCACGGCGCTTTCCGCGCTTCAGTGGCGAAAACTTGGCGGGAAAATAACCATGTGCTGCGACAGCTTTTATGCCGAGTATTATGAAAGAATAGGCTTTTCAGATGTCTGGGACAGTATAAGCTGTAATGTTTCCGACGATATAGACGGCATCGACCCGAAAATGTTCTGGGCAGGGGCGAAGCTGCTTGCGCTCAAAAAGGCTGACGCGCCGGTGGTTATGATAGACACGGATTTTATCGTTTGGAAACTTCCCGAATTTAAAGACGAGATTATCGCGGCGCACCGCGAGGAACTGTCGGAGGAAATCTACCCCGATCTTTCTTTTTTCGGTGCGGAAAACCATATCATTCCTTGTTTCAGCGAGAGCGTTCTTCCGCTCAACACCGCGTTTTTGTATATTCCCGACAATGACTTCAAGGAGTTTTACACTTCTCAGGCTATAGCGTTTATGAAAAACGCAAAGCAGTGTGACGACTATCTTAAATATATGGTGTTTGCGGAGCAGAGGCTTCTTGCGATGTGCGCGGATTATACGAACACGCCCGTTAAAACGCTTCTGGACAAGGACAGCCTGTTCTTCCCGCAGGACGGTTATACTCATCTGTGGGGTGCAAAGCAGGCTATGCGCGACGACAGCGAGCTGAGAAAGGAATTTATCGACCGCTGTAAGAGCAGGATATTGAGCGATTTCCCGGAATATTCTTATCTTATAGACAATATAGAAAGAACAGGTCTTAAGTAAATTGAACTTTTTATAAAAGGGGTTGGATTTATGACATTACAGCAGATAATCGACGACAGCAGGAGAATAGTGTTTTTCGGAGGCGCGGGCGTTTCGACCGAAAGCGGCATACCAGATTTCAGAAGCGTGGACGGTTTGTACAATCAGAAGTACAAATTCCCGCCCGAACAGATAATTTCCCATAGCTTTTTTGCGGAAAACCCCGAAGAGTTTTACAGGTTCTACCGCGACAGAATGATATTCCAAAATGCAAAGCCGAACGCCGCGCATTTAAAGCTTGCCGAGTGGGAGAAAAAGGGAATATTGTCCGCGGTCGTAACGCAGAACATAGACGGGCTTCATCAGATGGCGGGGAGCAAAAACGTTATAGAGCTTCACGGAAGCGTACATAGAAACTATTGTACAAGGTGCAAAAAATTTTATCCTCTTTCGGCGGTCACGGAATCTGCGGGCGTTCCGCGCTGTGACTGCGGAGGAATGATAAAGCCAGACGTGGTATTGTACGAGGAGAGCCTCAACAGCGCCGATATTGAAAAAGCGATAACCGAAATAGAAAACGCCGACACGCTCATTATCGGCGGAACTTCGCTCGTAGTATATCCCGCGGCGGGATTTGTGAGATATTTCAGAGGAAAGCACCTTGTGGTGATAAACAAAAGTGAAATATCCGTAAGCGGCGCGGAGCTTGTCATAAACGACAGTATCGGAAAGGTGCTCGGAGAACTTAAGTAATACGAAAGGAAGATGAATAATGGACAACGTCCAGACCGTTACATATCAATGCCCTAACTGTAACGCTGCGCTTGAATTTGACGCACATTCGGGAAAGTTTAAGTGCTTTTACTGCGACAGCACTTTCACCGACAGCGAGATAAAAGATATATTCGGAAAACGCGATGAAAAAGTCGACCTTGAGGGAGCGGAACCCGAACTCACCGAAGACCAGGCTTTACAGGAGGAATTTTCGGGGCAGAGCGCGCTTTACAGCTGCCCGAACTGCGGCGCGGGAGTTATATGCGACTCTCTTACATCTTCTACCAGATGTCATTTCTGTCATACGCCCGTAGTGCTTTCGGGAAGACTTTCGGGAGAATATAAACCCGATGTACTCATTCCTTTTGCCGTTACGAAAGAACAGGCGCGCGCGAAATTCGATGATTTTACAAGGGGCAAGTTTTTCCTGCCGAAAGACTTCACTTCCGAAGCGCAGATAAACAACCTTTCCCAGCTTTATGTTCCCTACTGGCTCAAAAGCGGTCTTGTCGACGCAAGCCTAAAAGCTATCGGAAAAAAGGTAAGATCCTGGACCAGTGGAAATTACCGCTATACGAACACGAAAGAATATGACGTCCAAAGAGAAATGGAGCTTGCGTTTATAAGAGTTCCCTGCGACGGTTCCAAAAGGATAGACGACGGGCTTATGGAGAGCATAGAGCCGTTTAACTACACGGGCATAAAGCCGTTTTCAATGTCCTATCTGTCGGGCTGCCCCGCGGAAAAATACGACGTAAAGAAAGAAGAAGCGGCTCAGAGAATAGACCGGCGCGTCAGAGAAGCCTCCGAAGCGGAACTAAAAAAAACCGCCGTGAATTATTCAAGCCTCGAATCCGTTCGGATAAACACGAGCTACCGAAACGCGCAGTATGTTTACGCGCTGCTTCCCGTGTGGTTCTTGAATTATCAGTATAAGGGAAAGGACTATTCGTTCGTTATAAACGGACAGACGGGACTTACTTTCGGACAGTTCCCCGTAAGCGGCTTGAAGCTCGGTCTTGTTTCGGCGGCGATATGCCTTGCCGTGGCGATAGTTGTCTTTCTGATAGGGGGTATGCTCTTTGGCTAAAAGAAAACCCTTTGCGGTTTTGTGTTTAATTGTGGCTATAGTCATTCTGCTGTTCCTGCTGTTTGGTTTTAGGGCGGGAGCGGAATCGTACAGAACGGTGCTTTCGGATCTGGACAATTGCCTTACAGAAGCGGAAGAAGCCGCGATTTCGGCTAAGCTCGATGAAGTTTCGCAAAAGGTCGGTATAAATATCGGCATTGTCATAACCGCCGAGCTTTTAAATTCAAACGGGCATCATATAAGTCATGAAGTGTATTCGGAAAATTTCTGCAATGAAAACTTCGGGGAGTACAGCGATTCGATAGTTTTGCTTTTGTTCAATTCCCACGACAAGCCCGAATATGAATACGCCCAGGATGATATGTACATGTACGGCAAAGCCGACGAGCTTTATTATGAAAGGTCGCAAAAAATCTGGGACAGGATCTACGACGCCGTTTTGAGCCATAATGTAAAGTCGGATCTTCCGAGCGAGCCGAATGTTTATAAGGATTACAGTTCTGCAAGCTATTATGTAGGCTGTATGAACTTCTGCAAAGCTCTCGAAAAATACGGAGATCCGGGCAGCGCGTTCTGGATAGGAGTTCAGGAGTTTATTCTGGAACATATAGGAATGTTATTCATCGGGCTTATAATAGGCGTGATAGTAGCGGCCGTTATCTTTACAAACACAAAGAGATCGTATTCAAAGAAAGCGCCTATAAGCGCGGCGCAGTATATTGATAAAAACAGAAAGAATATCGTCGGAAGCGAAGACAGGTTCATACGCGAATACACCACCAGCCATCGAATAGATACCTCGTCTTCTTCGGGCGGCAGAAGCGGAGGCGGCGGTCATAGCGGAGGCGGAGGCGGCCACCATAGCGGCGGTCATCATAGATAACGATTATACTAAAAAAAGAGGGTTTCCGAAAACAATCGGAAACCCTTTTTGCATTACCGTTTACTATTTACACGCCGGGCTTTTCGGGCGGCTGTACCGACGACTGCTGCTGTACGGGAGCAACGATATTCTGGCGCAAAACGCGTATGTCGTTGAGATCTCTCTGGAGAAGCTCTTCTATGCGCATAAGCATTTTGTCCGCAAAAGCGTCGGTAGACGCGCGAAGATCGGAGCATTGCGCCTCGGCGCTGCCCAATACCTCTGTTGCGCGGCGGCGTGCTTCTTTAAGAATTTCCGATTCGTCGATAAGCTGATTTCGGCGTTCTTCTGCCTTTCGGATTATGCTTTCAGCCTCGCGTTCTGCGTCGCCGACAATGCTGTTCTTGTCCTCAACGACCTTTTGCGCCTGACGTATTTCCATAGGCAGAGCCATTCGCATATCGCTTATGATCTCGCTTATTTTTCCGACGTCCACCATACTTTTCTTTCCGAACGGAACGGGCGTTGCTGAGTTTACAACATCGTCGAGTGCGTCGATAAGTTCCTGAATTGAATATGAGTTTTGCATAACTGATCCCCCTTTAATATTTACAAGTCCTGCTTTAATGCCGCAAGACGTTTTTTCTCCTCGAATTCGGCTTTGAGCCTTGTGCTTATTTCCTTATGTATTACCGACGGAACGTATTTTGAAAGATCTCCGCCGAACATTGCCACTTGTTTTACCATGCTTGACGAAATAAACGTTGTGGTTGCGCTCGCGGGGATAAACACCGTTTCCGCGCGGGAATTGAGATCCTTGTTTGTATGAGCCATCTGAAATTCATACTCAAAGTCGGATGTAGCTCTCAGTCCTTTTACTATAACGTCAACGTCCGAGCGCTGAGTGAAATAATCCGCCAACAGCCCGTCATAGCTGTCTATTTCGATGTTTTTCATACCCGTTGTAGCCTTTTCAAGAAGCGCCCTGCGCTCGGAAATTGAAAAGCTGTAGCTTTTGAGCGGGTTTATAAGTACAACGACGATCAGCTTGTCGAACATTGTCGAGGCTCGCTTTATTATGTCGAGATGCCCGTTTGTACAGGGATCGAAACTTCCCGGATAAATAGCTGTTTTCATATTTCGTCCTCCTCGTTTTTCGGGATACGGTAGATTGAAACGCTAAGCCCTACATGCCTTAAAACTCTGACAATTTCAAACCGTCCGAGCTTTTTCGGCAAATTACATTCGGCTTCGTGTTCGCAGATGATAATTCCTCTTTCCGACATTTTCGGCTCAAGCAGCGGCAGAGCCTTTCCTATAAGTCCGCATCGGTACGGCGGATCAAGAAACGCAATGTCGAAAACTTCCGTTGTGCTTTTCAGAAACGCCGCAAAGGGCTTTTGAACTATTGTTGAATATTCCTCGAACTTGACCCATTCGACATTCTGCCTTAATACCCTAACCGACGCCGCCGAGCTGTCCACAAATACTGCTTTTTTCGCGCCTCTGCTTATCGCTTCGATACCGAGCTGTCCGCTGCCCGCAAACAGATCAAGAACGTTTGCCCCCTCAATGTCGAACTGAATGGCGCTGAACATCGCTTCTTTAACGCTGTCAAGAGTAGGTCTTACCGTATCCGTACCTTCTACGGTATTAAGTTTCAGCCCCTTCGCTTTTCCCGTAATAACTCTCATATCTCACCTTTTTGTGTAAAAAGTTAAAATCTTTCCTGAATAAAGTCGTAAAGCTCTTTTGCTTTTTCCTCGCTTATCTTTGCGGCTTTTCTAAGCTCCTCGGCGCTTGCTTCTTTCATGGCGGCTTTTGTCTTGAACTCTTTCAAAAGCGCTCGAGCCTTAGCTTCGCCTATGCCTTTTATTTCTGTAAGCTCCATTTCATACGTTTTCTGCTTGTGACGAACGCGCTGGAACGTTATCGAAAAGCGGTGAACCTCGTCCTGTATATTCGTAAGCAGCGCAAACAGCGCGCGGTTCGATTTAATCTCGATCTCCCCGCCCTCTTTGGCTATGGCGCGGGTGCGGTGCTTGCTGTCCTTTACAAGACCGAACAGCGGAACATCTATCTTTAGTTCATCGAGTACTTCCGAAACTGCGGCGATATGCCCTTTTCCTCCGTCAAGAAGAATAAGATCGGGCAGCGGCGAAAAATCCTCGTCGCCCTCTATATACCGCGTCATTCTGCGCCTTAATACTTCCTGCATACAGGCGTAGTCGTTCTGCCCGTTTACGGTTTTTATCGCGAACTTACGGTATCCCGCCTTAAACGGTCTGCCGTTTCTGTAAACTATCATTCCTCCGACAACGCCCGTTTCCCCGAAGTTTGAAATATCATAGCTCTCGATAATATCGGGTATCTTGTCAAGCCCCAGCAGTGTCTTTAAGTCTTCAAGCGCGGAAATTTCTTTAGCCGTTCTTCCCGTTCTGAGCGCCAGATATTCGCCCGCGTTCTTTTTTGCAAGAGCAATCTGCGCCGCGCCCTCGCCCCTTTGCGGAACGGTTATTTTAACATTGCGCTTGTTCTGCTCTTTTAAAAGCTCGGCAAGCAGCTCGCTGTCGTTCGGTTCTTCGTCAATGACTATCTCTTTGGGAACGTCGTCGTTTCCCGAATAATAGTTCAAGAGGAAATCCCTGCGCATTTCCGCGCCTTCGTATTCCTCGCCGATAAAAAAGTTTTCTTTATCCACAAGCCTGCCCCCGCGGTATTTTATCACCGCAACGGACGCCTGACCTATATTCTGCGAAAGCGCGACAATATCCGTGTCGGTTTTCTCGCCGAGTATCTTCTGCCTTGCTGACAGCCTCGAAATAGCGGCTATCCTGTCGCGCAGACGCGCGGCTTTTTCAAACTCAAGGTTTTCCGCAGCCTTTTCCATTTCTTCGGTAAGCTCCGTAACGCTCGCCTTGTTTCCGCTTTTCAGATACTTTACAGCTTCGTCTACTATCTTTTTGTATTCCTCCGAGGAAATTTTCCCCTCGCATACGCCCATGCATTTTTTTATATGATGATTAAGGCAGGGCCGCTCTTTGCCGAAATCTCTCGGAAATTTTCTTCGGCAGGTCGGGAGCATAAAGACCGTGTTTGTTTCCTCAACGGCGCTTTTTATCGTGTAACCGCCCGTAAACGGACCTATATACTCGGCGTTCTTATCGTCGGTATTAAACGAATATGATATTCTCGGAAATTCTTCTTTTGAAATTTTTATATAATTATAACCCTTTACGTCCTTTAAGAGGATGTTATACTTGGGCTGGTGAAGCTTTATAAGACTACATTCAAGCACCAGCGCGTCAAGCTCCGTCTGCGTAACTATAAAGTCGAAATCCGCGATATTATCCACAAGCTTCAGCGTCTTTGCGGTATGCTGAGAGTTATGGTGGAAATACGTCGTAACTCGGTTTTTGAGAGCTTTTGCTTTTCCGACGTAAATTATTTTCCCGTTTTTGTCTTTCATGAGGTAAACCCCGGGCAAAAGCGGAAGTCTGTTTGATTTTTCGCGGAGAGCGGGAAGATGTTCGTTCAAGGTCTGACACCTCAAAAATTATTCACATTAGAAAAAAGTGTACATAAATCACATTAATTTTTCCTTATATTTATTATTTTATCACAAAAAATTAAATTTGTCCAGAATATATTTACTTTTTTATAAATTTTTAGTATAATAAGAGTAGAACCCATAAAAAAACCACAGATATGCAGGTTTTTTTTGGACAATTTGACTGTTTTTTCAGGAGGAACAAGTATGAGAGCGGTTGTGGCTGTAATAGGAAAGGACACTGTCGGTATCCTTGCGAAGATAAGCGGTATTTGCGCAGAGTACAGCGCGAACGTTATGGACGTTACGCAGACTATTATGCAGGATCTGTTTGCGATGACAATGCTTATTGACATAAGCAAGCTGTCGACAGACTATGTCGATTTCGCCGATAAGCTCAAAGCGGCAGGCGCAGAGATGAATTTGCAGATACACGTTATGCATGAGGATATTTTCAACTCCATGCACAAAATTTAACGCACATACATTCGGGAGGATAGGAGCATACAATGTTAAATACGGGCGATATTCTTGAGACAATAAAGATGATACAGGAGGAAAATCTTGATATCCGCACCATAACCATGGGTATTTCGCTTCTCGATTGTATAGACGGAAACGCGAATACAGCCTGCGAAAAGATCTATGAAAAGATGATGAGAAAAGCCGAAAAACTTGTTAAAACGGGAGAGGATATAGAAAAACAATACGGCATCCCGATAATAAACAAGCGCATTTCCGTAACGCCCATAGCCATCGTTTCGGCGGCTTCTTCCGCAAACGGGCAAAGCCCCGTTATCTATGCAAAGACGCTTCAGAAGGTCGCCGAGGGTACGGGAGTAAACTATATCGGCGGTTATTCGGCGCTTGTGCATAAGGGCTTTTCGGCGGGCGACAAAGAGCTTATAGACAGTATTCCAGAGGCTTTAGCCGAAACGAAAAACGTTTGTTCTTCGGTAAATATCGGCTCCACAAAAGCGGGAATAAACATGGACGCTGTAGCGCTCATGGGTAAAATTATCCGCGAGGCGTCCGAAAAGACCGCCGCGGATCATTGCTTCGGCGCGGCGAAGATCGTCGTTTTCTGCAACGCCCCCGAGGATAACCCGTTTATGGCGGGAGCGTTCCACGGCGTAGGCGAATACGACACGGAAATAAACGTAGGCGTTTCGGGACCGGGAGTTGTCAGAGCGGCTCTTCGGAAATATCCCAACGCAAACATTTCGGAGATTGCGGACGTTATAAAAAAGACGGCGTTTAAGATAACAAGAATGGGACAGCTTGTAGGTACCGAAGCCTCAAAGCGGCTCGGAGTTCCGTTCGGGATAGTAGACCTTTCGCTTGCACCGACGCCTGCCGTGGGCGACAGCGTCGCGCATATACTCGAAGAAATTGGGCTTGAAAGCTGCGGCGCACACGGAACTACCGCGTGCCTTGCGATGCTGAATGACGCTGTTAAAAAAGGCGGCGTTATGGCGTCTTCTCATGTCGGAGGGCTTTCGGGAGCGTTTATTCCCGTTTCCGAGGACGCGGGAATGATAGACGCCGTAAACAGAGGCTCGCTTTCTGTTGAAAAGCTTGAGGCAATGACAGCTGTATGCTCGGTGGGACTTGATATGATAGTAATTCCCGGCGACACGCCCGCAGACACAATTTCCGCAATAATCGCGGACGAAGCGGCAATAGGCATGGTAAACTCAAAAACAACGGCAGTCAGAGTTATCCCCGCGATAGGAATGAAAGAGGGAGAAACGCTGGAATTCGGCGGACTGTTCGGCTCGGGACCCGTAATGAAAGTAAGCCCGTTCAGCTCGTCTAAATTCATCTCCCGCGGCGGAAGAATACCCGCGCCGCTGCAGAGCCTGAAAAATTGATAAATCCGTATTTTATAAAAGGAGATAATTATGGATAAAAACAAACTGCTTGACCTTTTAAGACAGAACGCAAGGCTTTCAAACGCCGAGATCGCGGCAATGACGGGCGAAACGGAAGAAAATGTCGCAAAGGGCATAAAGGCGCTTGAAGACGAGGGCTATATCATCGGATATTCCGCCATTATCGACGAGGAAAAAGCGGACGACAGCGGAGTTACGGCAGTCATTGAGCTTAAAATAACGCCGATAAAGGACAGGGGCTTCGACGACCTTGCGCATACAATAATGGAGTTTGACGAGGTAGACAGCGTTTATCTTATGTCGGGGGCTTATGACCTTATGGTTACTATTTCGGGAACGTCGCTGAGAAATGTAGCGCTTTTCGTTTCGGAAAGGCTCGCGGTATTGGACGGCGTGCTTTCAACCGCTACGCACTTTATTCTTCGCCGATATAAAGAAAAACACCATATCTTCAACGAGGAAAAATACGACGACAGAAGTATGGTGTCTCCGTAAATGCTTAACAAAGAGGTCAGAAGAAAATGAATTATGATGAAATTATCCCGAAGAAAATAAGGGATATACAGCCGTCGGGAATACGGAAATTTTTCGACATTGCCCAGCACGTTCCCGATGTAATCTCGCTTTCCATAGGCGAACCCGATTTTAAAACGCCTTGGGCGGTGAGAAAAGAAGCAATAAACATACTTGAGCGGGGAAAGACCGCTTATACCGCGAACAGCGGACTTATGCAGCTGAGAAAATCGGTCTGCGGTTATCTACATGATTTTATAAACACGGACTATGACCCCGAAAACGAGGTAATAATAACCGTCGGAGGTTCGGAGGCTATCGACCTTGCGGTGAGGGCGCTTATAGAGCCGGGGTGCGAGGTGCTTGTACCCGAACCGAGCTTTGTGTGCTATTCGCCGATAGTAAGAATGATGGGCGGAACTCCCGTGCCTATAGTTACAAAAGCCAAGGACAAATTCAGGCTGACGGCTAAGGCTCTGAAAGAAAAGATAACCGACAGAACGCGAATGTTGGTCTTGCCGTATCCTAACAATCCCACGGGCGCCGTTATGAGGAAAAACGACCTCGAAAGCATAGCTGAAATTTTAAGAGGTACGAACATTATAGTAGCTTCCGACGAGATATATGCGGAGATGACCTATAACGGGATAAAGCACGTTTCTATAGCCGAAATAGACGGCATGAAAGAGCGCACTCTCGTTATAAGCGGATTTTCCAAGGCATACGCCATGACGGGCTGGAGACTGGGTTATATTGCGGGACCTCAGCCCATAATAAAGCAGATGCTGAAATTACACCAGTATTGCATAATGTCAAGCCCTACCGTAAGCCAGTATGCCGCGATAAAGGCGATAGAGGACTGCAAGCCCGACGTTGCTCACATGGTAGAAGAATACGATATGCGCAGAAGACTTTGCGTAAAAGCGTTCAACGACATGGGACTTGAATGCTTTGAACCCGAGGGAGCGTTTTATGTGTTCCCCTGTATAAAGTCAACGGGAATGTCGAGCGAAGAATTCTGCGAAAAACTTGTTTATGACAAAAAGGTGGCCGTTGTTCCGGGAAATGCTTTCGGAGAAAGCGGAGAGGGATTTGTTAGAGTTTCATATGCGTATTCCGTACAGCACCTTGAAACTGCGTTTTCACGGATAAGAGATTTTTTGAAAGAGAACTGATACTGCTATAAAACCGAGTTATAATATGAATAATGAAATAAAGCTATACGCTCCCGCAAAGCTCAACCTTTATCTCGACATAACGGGAAAACGCGCGGACGGTTATCATCTGCTCGAAACGGTCATGACGAGCGTTAGTCTGTACGATATTGTGACGATAAAGAAAGAGCCTTTGAGCGGAGAAATAACGGTCGGCTGTACAGACGGCGATATTCCCGTAAACGAGGGAAACATCTGCCATAAAGCCGCGAAGCTGTTTTTTGAAGCGGCAGGCGTAAAAGACGGCGCAAAGATCTTTATAGAAAAAAACATACCCCACGGCGCGGGCATGGGCGGCGGAAGCGCAGACGCCGCGGCGGTATTTAAAGGACTGAACGAGCTGTACGGCTGTCCGATTTCGGAAGATACCCTTTTAAAGCTCGGAGAAAAAACGGGAGCCGACGTTCCATTCTGCATGGCAAAAGGAACGAGGATCTGCCGCGGCGTAGGTGAGATAATGGGAGAATGTATAAGTCTTCCGAAAAGATATTATCTCATAGTCATGCCCGATATTTCCTGCGATACCAAAGCCGCTTATATGAGATACGACGAAGCTCCGACAGAGCCGAAAAACGCGCTGGAAAAGTTTATGCGCGAGTTTCCGAAATATATGTACAATGTATTTGAAGAATTATATCAAAGCGGCGATATACCCGCCATAAAACAAAAGCTGCTGGAAAACGGCGCGGAGAACGCTATGCTCACGGGAAGCGGCGCGGCGGTATTCGGAGTATTTAAAAACCACGAAAACGCCGAAAAAGCAAAAAGCGCTTTTTCGGGAATGGTTTCATATGTAGTCGAAAATTATCCTTGAAAGGAGTTTTAAATATGATCGTTTTGCAAAATCATGTCGGGAAAATAGCCATTTCCCCGCAATATTTCACCGAGCTTATCGGAAAGACAGTCACAAACTGTTTCGGCGTTATAGCCATGAACGTTGAGGGCTTCCGTGAAACGATCTCCGCGGCGCTGCCGGGAAAAAGGAAGGCATACGCGCGCGGAGTGAACGTGAAGTTCTCAAAAGACAAGCTTATTATTGACCTGCACATTTCGCTTATGTACGGCGTAAATATGAACGCCGTCGCAAAAGCGATAATCCACAAGGTCGGATATAATGTCGAGCAAAGCACGGGAATTTCCGTCGAAAAAGTCAACGTATATGTTGACAGTATAAGAGTATAAACGAGAGGAATACAGATATGACTGTAAACGGACAGACGCTTCGCGAAGCGATTATTTCGGGAGCAAACAATATTTACAATCACCGCCGCGAGGTCGATGAACTAAACGTTTTCCCTGTTCCCGACGGGGACACGGGAACAAATATGTCTATGACGATAAAAAATGCCGCGCTTGAACTTTCAAACGTTCCAAACGGAGCAAGCGCGGGAGACGTAGCAAAAAAGGCAGCTTCGGCTATGCTTCGCGGCGCAAGGGGAAATTCGGGAGTTATTCTCTCGCTTTTGTTCAGAGGACTTTCAAAAGGGCTTGCGGGAAAGGACAGCGCAACCTCAGAAGACCTTTCGCAGGCGTTCAAGATAGGCGTTGACGCGGCGTATAAGTCGGTTATGAAGCCCACGGAGGGAACTATTCTTACCGTAGCCCGCGAAGCGTATGAAAACACAAGAGACAAAACTTCTGCGACAATCGAGGAATTTATCCTCATTTATATAGAAGAAGCCAAAAAGTCGCTCGAAAAAACTCCCGATCTTCTCCCGACGCTTAAAAAAGCGGGAGTTGTAGACGCGGGAGGAATGGGGTATATCGTTATCCTCGAGGGAATGTATTCCGTTTTAAGCGGAAAAGGCATTGTTCCGAATGATGACGAGATAAAGCCCTCTGCGCCTGCGGCAGTTGCGGCGGCAGAGCAGAAGCCCCATTTCGCATATAACGCCGAATTTGTTATAGTAAAAAGCAACAGTCAAAAAACCAGCGACGCGCTTTTAGCCGTGCTTGAAACGCTCGGAGAAAACGTTATGGTAGCTGACGCCGACAGTATCATAAAAGTAAACATCGACACCGACCACCCCGGAAAAGCCATAGAAGAAGGCATTAAATTCGGCGAGCTTACAAAGATAAAGATAGAGAATATCCGCGAGCAGAAAGAGCTTGTGGTAAAGGCGGACAAGGCTCAGCAGAAAAAACGCAAGCCCCCCGTTGAGCCTGTGAATGAAACGGGATTTGTGGCAATTGCTGCGGGCGCGGGCATTGAGGCGTTGTTTAAAGATCTCGGAGCGGACAACGTCGTCTGCGGCGGTCAGACCATGAACCCCTCTACCGAAGATATTCTCGAGGCAATAGGGCAAACTCCCGCGAAAAACGTTTTTGTCCTGCCGAACAACAAGAACATAATCATGGCGGCGGAGCAGGCGGCAGAGCTTTCGGACAGGAACGTCTGCGTTTTACAGACAAGAACTATCCCGCAGGGCATAACGGCTATGATGAATTATGACGCGGGCGGGAGCTTTGAGCAGAACCGCGCGGCAATGACAGAAGCGTTCGACCGGGTTTCAAGCGGACAGATAACCTTTGCGGTGCGCGACAGCGAGTTTGACGGGCACAAGATAAAAGAGGGCGAACTTCTGGCGATGGATAACGGAAAGATAGTATTCACCGAAAGAAACCTTTCAAAAGCTCTCACAAAGCTTGTAAAGCGCCTTATATCTCCGTCTTCAAGTTATGTCACCGTTATGTACGGAGCAGACGTAAGCGACGAGGACGCGCAGGAGGCTTTCGAGGCTTTGAGACAAAAAGTAAGTCAGGATATAGATATTGTGCTTGTAAACGGCGGACAGCCTGTCTATTACTACATAATATCGGTAGAATAAACATAGCCGAATAAAATCGGGATCTTGCAGGGATTCCGATTTTATATTATCGAGGGGATATTCATGGAATTAACGTTTTTAAAAGGCGTGGGTCCGAAAAAAGCCGAGCTTTATCAAAAGCTCGGGATAAATACCGTAGAAGAGCTGGCGAAGTTCTATCCGCGCGACTATATCGACTTTACCGAGCTTACGCCGATAAAAGAGATGTGCGTAGGGGAAACATATGCTTTTCGCGCAACGGTCTTCAGAAAATCCGAACCGTTTTCGAGATATGCGAGAGTGGCTGTATATAAGGCGTTTCTGACAGACGGCGAAGCTGAAATAACCGCGAACTTTTTTAATTCAAAGTTCACCTTTGATTCTCTTCAGCTAAATAAGGAGTACATTTTTTACGGCAAGATAACGGGTACTGTCCTCGATCCTCAGATAAGCTCGCCGCAGTTTGTCCCGCCCGAAAAGCAGGGGCTTCTGCCGAAATATCCGCTTACCGCGGGACTTTCAAACAAAATGGTAAGCGCAAATATGAAAACCGCGCTTACTATTGTAAGGTTTGAAGAATCCCTCCCCGAAGATATGCGCGGGAAGTACGGGCTTATAGGAATAAACGACGCAATTCAGAAAATTCATTTTCCGAAAAACGCCGAAGAATACAGACAGGCTCGCAGAAGACTTGTGTTTGAAGAACTGCTTATGCTGAAGCTCGGGCTGTCGCAGATAAAAAATCGCGGAAGGACGCTTTCGGGCGCGGTCATGACGGATGTTGACATGAGCGAGTTTTTCGAGTCGCTCCCGTTTGTTCCGACAAACGCGCAGATGAACGCTGTAAACAATTGCATAAGCGACATGAAGCGGCTTTACCCGATGAACAGGCTCATACAGGGCGACGTAGGCTCGGGCAAAACGATGGTAGCAGCGGCGGCGGCATATTTCGCCTGCGTAAACGGGTTTCAGACGCTCGTCATGGCGCCGACGGAAGTTTTAGCCAGACAGCATTATGACACTTTTATGGGTTTTCTTTCGCCGCTCGGAGTGAACGTTGGGCTTCTGAGCGGATCGCTTTCCGCAGCCGAAAAAAAAGAAGTGCGCAAAAAAGCCGAAAGCGGAGAGACAGAGGTGCTTATCGGAACGCATGCGCTGATACAGAAATCTGTCGGAATGAAAAACTTAGGGCTTGCGATAGTGGACGAACAGCATAGATTTGGCGTTGAACAGCGTTCGGTGCTTGCCGAAAAAGGCGCGAACCCGCATATTATGGCGATGAGCGCAACTCCCATTCCCCGCACGCTCGCGCTCATCATTTACGGAGATATGGACGTGTCCGTAATAAACGAAATGCCCAAAGGCAGGATACCGATTAAGACCTATTCCGTAGACACTTCTTTTCGCCCGAGGATATACGCGTTTATAAAAAAGCATATCGCCGCAGGAAGACAGGCTTTTATAGTTTGCCCGCTCGTTGAAAGCGGAGAGAACACTCCCCCCGAAAAGCAAAGCGCTACGGAATACTATAATACTCTGACGAGCGGCGAATTTGCGGGGATACCCACGGGCTTGCTCTACGGGAAAATGAAACAGACGGACAAAGACGCGGTCATGAGCGATTTTCGCGACAATAAGCTGAAACTGCTCATATCTACGACCGTAATAGAAGTCGGGATAGATGTTCCGAACGCCGTGGTGATGCTTATAGAAAACGCCGAACAGTTCGGGCTTTTACAACTCCATCAGCTTAGGGGAAGAGTAGGCCGCGGCGCGGAACAAAGCTTTTGCATATTGATGACCGACAACAAGAGCGACTATACGAGAGAGCGCATGAAAGCAATGGTCGACACGACGGACGGCTATAAGATAGCGGACACGGACCTTAAACTTCGCGGGCCGGGAAACTTCTTCGGGCGCGAACAGCACGGCTTGCCGCCGATGAAGATAGCGGATCTTGCGGACGACGCGGATATGCTTTCGGAGATAGACAGCCTGGCGGAGAAAATAATTTCAGATGATCCGTTTATGTCCGCTCCCGAAAACAAAGGTCTTAAAGCAGGCGTAGAAGAACTCTTTAATAATCTGAAAACACAATAAAACTTATAGCGGTTTATTCCGTAAATTCAGTTTCATCTTCGCTTGTCGCGTCAATAAATTCAAGCACGCCGCTGTAGACAGTAAACGCGACTTTCTGCTGAAATTCCCATGTAGAAAGAAGCTGTTCTTCTTCGGGATTGGACAAAAATCCGCATTCTATCATAAGCGAGGGATTGGGATTTGATTTGAGCAAAAACAGTTCGTCTCCCGAAAGTTTTATTTCTCGGTCGTTACCGGGGCGAAGCTCGGCAAACCGTCTTTGCATGATAGTTGCAAGAGTGCGGTTGTCGGGATGGTTGTTGTTGTAAAACATCTGCCCGCCGAAATATTTCGGGTCCGTAAAATTGTTCTGGTGGATACAAAGAAAAATGCTGTCGGGGTAGCTTTGTATTATTTTCAGCCTGTTGTCCATGTCGGAAAGCTTCTGGTTTCGTATGCCCTCTACTCCCGGAGAGTATATCGAAATATCCTCGCTTCTTGTGAGGACGACCTTAAATCCCGACATCTCGAACATATCCCTCAGCGCAAGAACAATCGACAGGTTCACGTCCTTTTCAAGAACGCCCGTTGTGCCGACCGCTCCCGAATCAAGCCCGCCGTGACCCGCGTCTATTACTATAACGGGCTTTTCTGCGGTATCTGCAGAAGTAGGAAGCGCCCTTTCGGTTATCCTCGCGCATACCGCCAGCAGCACAAAACAGCCGATTATGGACAAGGTAAGCTTCATTGACTTTGCCGTTATCTTTTTCTTTATCCCGCTCATTTTTTCTTTAAACATTATCACCGTCATTCCTTTCGTTAACTTGTACGTTTTGTCCATATTTTATGAAAGGCGATCTATGATTAGAACAAATTGTGTGAGAAAAACATAATCGGCTAGGACAAGTACATATTGTAATAATAAACAATTACAGCGTTTTAACGTTGAAAGTTTTTTAGTTTTTATACAAACGCAAAAATGCTACTTGTATAAAATTGTCGATTGTGCTACAATAGAAAAGGAACTTGAATTTATTTTTTAAGAGGTGCATATTATGTCAGACCGTAATTCATACGAAAGCCCATTCTGCACTCGCTATGCGAGCAAGGAAATGCAGTACGTTTTTTCTGCGGACAAGAAGTTCTCCACATGGAGAAAGCTCTGGACGGCTCTTGCGAGAGCCGAGATGAAGCTCGGACTTCCGAACATAACGCAGGAAATGGTAGACGAGCTCGAGGCAAATACCGAGAATATAAACTATGACGTTGCCGAAGCGCGTGAAAAACAGGTGCGCCATGACGTTATGGCTCATGTCTACGCTTATGGAAAGCAGTGTCCGAAAGCGGCGGGAATTATCCACCTCGGCGCTACTTCCTGCTATGTCGGCGACAATGCCGATGTCATTATAATGCGCGACGCTCTGAAACTTGTGCGCAAAAAGCTGATAAACGTTATAGCAAACCTCGCGGGATTTGCGGATAAATACAAAGACCTTCCGTGCCTCGCTTACACTCATCTCCAGCCCGCCCAGCCGACAACTGTCGGAAAGCGCGCGACGCTTTGGATAAACGAGCTTCTTATGGATCTTGAGGAAGTTGAATACAGGATAGAAAACTTAGCTTTACTCGGACAAAAGGGAACTACGGGAACGCAGGCTTCTTTTGTCGAGCTTTTCGGCGGCGATTCCGAAAAGATAAACGAGCTTGAAAAGATGATAGCGGCCGAAATGGGCTTTTCAAAATGCGTGCCTGTAAGCGGTCAGACTTATTCAAGAAAAGTCGATTTTCAGGTTTTGTCGGCTCTTTCGGGAATAGCCCAGTCCTGCTCGAAATTCTCGAACGATATGAGAATACTTCAGAGTTTTGAGGAAATGTCCGAGCCGTTTGAAAAATCGCAGATAGGTTCTTCGGCTATGCCGTATAAGCGCAACCCCATGCGCAGCGAGAGAATAACCTCGCTTTCGAGATACGTTATGATAGACGTTCTTAACCCCGCGTTTACTGCGGGAACGCAGTGGTTTGAAAGAACGCTCGACGACAGTGCGAACAAGCGCATTGCCGTTGCGGAAGCGTTCCTCGGAGTCGACGCTATCCTTAACATAATGATGAACGTAACCGACGGAATAAAGGTCTATCCCGAAGTTGTAAAACTTAGGCTCATGGAAAAGCTTCCGTATATGGCGACCGAGAATATAATGATGAAAGCGGTTGAAAAGGGCGGCAACAGGCAGGAACTTCATGAGCGACTGAGAGTCTATTCTCAGGAAACGGCGGAAGCAGTGCGCGAGGGCGGAAAAAACGACCTTGTGGATAAGATAGCAAACGACCCGATGTTCGGCATGACAAAGGCTGAAATAGAAGAACTTTTAAAACCCGAGATGTATGTCGGACGCGCTCCCGAGCAGGTCGGGCAGTTTTTAAAGGACTGCGTTTCTCCTATACTATCAGCGAATAAGGACATTCTGGGAGAAAAAGCCGAGCTTTCGGTATAATATGTTCATAGGGGAGATCTGACATTGAAGAAATGGATAATTCCCGAGATCACCCGCGGGGGTGAAATAAGCGGAAAATACGGCGATTTTCTGGGCGATATACTTTTAGCGGACGGGTTTGTTTCAAACAAGGAGATAGACGAATTTTTCGGCTGCGGAAAACTGTCCGATCCGTTTCTTATGACGGATATGCGAAAGGCTGTTGAAGTGATAACCGAGAGCGTTGAAAACGGAGAGAAGATAGTTGTCTACGGCGATTATGACTGCGACGGAGTGACTTCTGCGGCGATGCTTTACAGCTATCTTGAAATGATAGGCGCGGAGGTTGAGCTGTATATCCCCGAAAGAGAAAACGGCTTCGGTATGAACATACCCGTGCTCGAAAAGCTCGCGGCAAACGGCGCTCGGCTTATTGTTACGGTCGATAACGGCGTTACCGCAAACAAAGAAGCGGAGTATCTGAAAGAAAAGGGAGTAAAGCTCGTCATAACCGACCACCACCGTCAGAACGGCGAATTACCGCTTTGCGAAGCGTGCGTGGATCCGAACAGGCTCGACGATGTTTCGCCGTTTAAAGACCTTTGCGGGGCGGGAGTTGCGCTGAAGCTTATTATCGCTTTAGAGGGCGACGAAGAATTTGTTCTCGAGAATTATTCCGACCTTGCGGCGGTGGGAACTGTCGGCGACGTAATGCCGCTTTGCAAAGAGAACCGCCTTATTGTTATCAGAGGAATCGAGAGCATAAAAAACGAGCAGAACACGGGGCTGAACGCCCTTATAAAAAAAGCGGGAATTAAAACCCGGAGCATAACCGCAGAAGATCTTGCTTTTAAAATATGCCCGAGGATAAACTGCGCCGGAAGAATAGCCTCGGCTGATAAAGCCGCAAGGCTCTTGCTATCGGATACGCCCGATAGCGCGGAGAATATAGCGGAAGAATTAAACGAGCTTAATTTAAAGCGAAAGAGCCTCAGCGACGAGATTTACGCGAGCGCAGAACGGCAGATAGCCGAGCGCCCCGAACTTATAAACGAGCGCGTGATAGTGCTTGCGGGGGAGAATTGGCATATAGGCATGATAGGGCTTGTATGTTCGACTATTGCGGAAAAATACGGAAAGCCGACTGTCGTTATTTCTGTCGAAAACGGCATGGGGCGAGGCTCTTGCAGGAGCGTGGGTAATTTTTCCATTCATAAAATGCTTATGAGCTGCGGCGATATTTTCACGGCGTTCGGCGGACATAGCACGGCGGGAGGATTTTCTCTGCCTGCCGACAAGATAGAAGAACTGCGCGAGGGAATTTACAAGTTTGCGAGGGAATACTATCCCGTAATGCCCGACCCCGAGCTTTATCTTTGCAGGGAAACAAAGCTCGAAGAGCTGACTGTCGAAAAAATACAGCTTTCAGAAAGGCTGGGTCCGTTCGGAGAGGGAAATAAAAAACCGCTTTTCCTGTTCAGAAATTGCGCCGTAAATTCAAAGTCTCCCATGGCGGGAGGGAAATACGTTTCGTTTTTGGCAAGGCAAGGGAAAACGTCTTTGAGGGCGTATTCGTTTGATTTTTCATTCGACGGCTTTTTTGCCGAAAACGGCTCTCAGGTCGACATAGCGGCTTATGCTGAGATAAACGAGTATAACGGCAACACAAATGTAGAACTGCATTTTGTGGATATTCGTCCGAGCGGTTTTATGCAGGACAGATTTTTCGCGGCAAAGAGAACATACGAGGCGATAAAAAGAAACGAGGGCTGCGACGGAAGACTCTTTCCGAGAGTTGTGCCGCAGTCGCGCGAGGAGCTTGTAAAAATATACGATCTTTTAAGAAAATACGGCGAAAGAATGACTTTAGAACAGCTCGCTGTTTATGAAAGCTACGTAAACTACTGTATGCTCAGAATTGCCGCGGACGCGTTTCTTGAAGCGGGAATGTTTGAACAAAACGGGCAATATTTAAAGCCCGTAAAGCTCGAAGGAAAACGCGATTTGTTCAAAGAGGGTCTGTTGAGCAGAATAACCGTAAAGGACGGAAAGGTCCTTTTGATAAACAATTAACACGGGAAAGCTCCCGTATAGGTTAAGAGGCGATTTGTATGGATATAAAGAAAAGTGTGACGATCGACGATCTTATGCAAAAAATCGCAGACACGGGCAGAGAGTACGACACGGAGAAGATTCGCCGCGCTTTTGAGCTTGCAGACAAGGCTCACGACGGACAGCTCCGTTCGTCGGGCGAAAAATATATAACCCACCCTTTGTCTGTCGCAATGATACTGCTCGATTATCTCATGGACACCGATACAATATGCGCCGCGCTTATGCACGACGTTGTCGAAGACACCGATGTTGCGCTCGAAGAGATAAAGAAGAAATTCGGCTCGGACGTTGCGCTTATGGTTGACGGCGTCACAAAGATAGGACAAGTGCCGCTTAATACCAAAGAAGAACAGCAGGCGGAAAATATCCGTAAAATACTTATAGCCATGAGCAAGGACATCCGTGTAATCATCATAAAGCTTGCGGACAGACTTCATAATATGCGCACTCTTTATGCGCGTCCGCCCGAAAAGCAGCTCAAAACTTCGCTCGAAACCATGAACTTCTATGCCCCCATAGCCCATCGCCTCGGTATGAGCGATATAAAAGAGGAAATGGAGAGCATAGCTATCCATTATCTTGACCCATACGGCTGCAAGGAAATTGAACGTCTGCTCGACCTGCACAAAGACGAGCGCGACAGTTTTATCGACAAGATAATAACCCGTATCCGTTCGAGAATTTCCGACATAGACCCGCCGCCTCTCATAGAGGGCAGAGTAAAGTCTATCTTCAGCATATATAAGAAAATGTACGTCAAGAACAAGCCCTTTGACGAGATATACGACATCTACGCCGTGAGGATAATAGTTCAGTCGGTAGTTGAATGTTATAATGTTCTCGGCGTTATACACGACCTTTTCAGTCCTATGCCCTATCGCTTCAAGGACTATATCGCCACTCCTAAGCCTAACCGCTATCAGTCGCTTCATACAACGGTTATAGGAAAAGAGGGCATACCGTTTGAGGTGCAGATAAGAACGGTCGAAATGCATAACACCGCTCAATACGGTATAGCCGCGCACTGGAAATACAAAGCGGGGCTTAAAGGAGCTGTCGACGGAGAAAAACGCTTCGACTGGATAAGGCAGCTTCTTGAACGCCAGCAGGAAGCCGACGACGTAGAGCAGATAGCCGACGCGATAAAGAACGATCTGACGCAGGACGAGGTGTTCGTGTTCAGTCCGAAGGGCGATGTTTTCGCGCTTCCGCTCGGCGCAAACGTTCTTGACTTTGCATATACCATTCATACCGAAGTTGGAAATAAGATGACGGGCGCGAAGGTCGGCGGAAGAATGGTGCCGTTTGATTATCAGGTGAAAACGGGGGACATTGTCGAGATATTTACGAGCGGTTCTCCGAGTTACGGACCGAACAGAAACTGGCTCAATATTGCGCAGACGACCGAAGCCAAGAGCAAGATACGCTCGTGGTTTAAGAAAGAGCGCCGCGAGGAAAACATAGCCTGCGGAAAAGAGGAGCTTGAACGCGAGTTTAAGAGAAACGGCATACCCGTTGAGAACGATATTCTCGAAGAAGCTGCTATGAAAGCGCATCTGAACAGCGTTGACGACCTTTATGCCGCGATAGGCTACGGCGGCGTTTCCATGTCGAAAGTTATCCAGCGCATAAAAGACAGCGCTACACGCGCGCAGAAAGAGCATAACGCTGCGGCTATGACTGCCGAGGAGAACATGGAACAGACAAACAGCCGCAGCCGTAAAAAAGGCATAATAATCGAGGGAATAGACAACTGTCAGATAAAATTTGCCCAGTGCTGCAATCCACTGCCCGGCGACCCGATAATCGGCTTTGTAACGCGCGGCTTCGGCGTTTCGATACACAAACAGGACTGTGTAAACGTTATAAACAACATGGACAGCGAGGAGAACCGCGACAGGTGGCTTAAGGCTTCCTGGGCGGGAGTGGACGATTCTACCTACCGCGCGACCATTGACATTATCAGCGAGCAGAGATCCTCGGTCATTGCGGATATAACCGCCGCAATTGCCGCAAACCGCATACCTATGCATGAGATGAATATGCATAGGCTTAAAAACGGGAACACAAATCTTCTAATTACTATAGAAGTTGCGGGAGTTGAACAGCTTGCAAACGTTATTTCCCGTTTGCAGAAGATCCCCGGAGTAATTTCCGCAGACAGAACGGGAAAAGCCTGAGTTAGAGGTAAGAGGTTAGAGGTTGAAGTTGAGATAAGAGGGGATATAGATGGTTAATGTAATGCAAATGGCGCTGGGGGTGCTTGCTTCAAACTGTTATATAATAACGACCGACAGCAAAGAGGCGGTGGCAATAGACCCCGCTTCTTCGGCGGAAGTTCTTGGTTTTGCGGAAAAGAACGGACTGAAGATCGGCGGTATAATCATAACCCACGGGCATTATGACCATTTTGCGGGAGTTGCGGATATAAAAGCCGCAACGGGAGCGCCAGTTTACGCGCCCGAGCTTGACAAGGAAATGCTCATAAGCGCGGAAAAATCTTGGGCGTGGTTTATGCGGGGCGTGGAGTTTAAGCCAGTTGTTCCCGATAAAACTTTTTCGGACGGCGAAAAGTTTACCGTGTGCGAAATTGAATTTCGCGTTATGAGCGCGCCGGGGCATACGGCGGGGAGTTGCCTTTTGTTCTGCGAGAGCCTTAACGGATTTTTCGCGGGAGATGTGCTGTTTAAAAACGGCGTAGGCAGAACAGACGGTTTTTCGGGAAGCGAAAAGCAGATGTGGGAAAGCCTTGAAAAAATATCCCGGCTTGACGGCGACTACAGAGTTTTTACGGGACACGGAGAAACTACGACCCTTAAAGCGGAAAAAATGTATAATCCCTACTTGAAAAATTAGCAAAGTTTTGAGCCGTGGACAATTAAAATTTGTCGAAAATTCATAAAACTTCTAAAAAATGTTTAATAATTCGTCCATAACGCTTGACAATTGTCCGTCTTTAATATAAAATTATATTATTGCGGAAATTCCCGCTGTAGCTAATAATCAACTTATGGAGGGTTTTACTTATGGACACGAAAACTACCGGTATCGTTGCATACCTTACTTGGATCGGACTTCTTGTTGCATTTCTTGCAGGCGATAAGGAGGGCGCAAAGTTCCACATCAATCAGTCGCTCGTTCTTTTCCTTTTCGGACTTCTCGGAGCAATTCCGTTTGTCGGCTGGGCGTGGGATGTATTCATCTTCGTTTGCTGGATAATCGCTTTCGTTGGCGCTTGCCAGGGACAGGAAAAAGAAGTTCCCCTGCTTGGTAAGATCAAGATCATCAAGTAATGATCAGCTTTAATTTGATTGAATGATTTCATAGAGAAACCACCTTTGGTCGAAGCCGCGCATGAAAATGTGCGGTTTCGATTTTTGTGTTTAACGGGGAGAAGAGGAACTTTTTTAAACATTCCCCTTGTGTGTCCTTATTGAAAAAATATGCCAAAATATATTGACTTTTCGGCAAAATGAGTTATAATAAATATGTATGTTTTTATTTTAAATTTCTGTAAAAGTGAGGAATAAAATATGAAGTGGATGGGACTAAATGAACTGCGCGAGAGCTATCTCTCGTTTTTTGAGAGCAAGGGGCATCTGCGTATGCAGAGCTTTCCGCTTGTGCCGCCCGCAGACGACAACTCTATACTGCTCATAAACGCGGGCATGACGCCGCTTAAAAAATACTTTCAGGGTATAGAAGAGCCTCCGCGCCACCGCGTCACTACCTGCCAGAAGTGCATAAGAACGCCCGACATTGAAAACGTCGGAAAGACTGCGCGCCACGGAACTTATTTCGAAATGCTCGGAAACTTTTCGTTCGGTGATTATTTTAAGCACGAGGCTACCGCATGGGCGTGGGAATTTCTGACGAAAAAACTCGAGATCCCCGCAGACAGACTGTACATCACCATTTACGAGCAGGACGACGAAGCGGGCGACATTTGGGCGAACGAGGTAGGTATCCCGCGCGACCGTATTATAAAGCTCGGAAAAGCCGATAATTTCTGGGAGCACGGAAGCGGACCCTGCGGTCCATGCTCGGAGATCCACTTTGACAGAGGGGAAAAGTACGGAAAGTTCGACCATATAGGTCAGGACAACTTTGAAGAAGTCGGCGACTGCGACAGAGTTATAGAAATCTGGAACCTTGTCTTCACGCAGTTTGACAATGACGGAAAGGGCAACTACACCCAGCTTGCCACAAAGAATATAGATACGGGAATGGGCTTGGAGCGCCTTGCCTGCGTAATGCAGGATGTGGATAACCTGTTTGAAGTCGACACCGTAAAGAACATAATGGGAAAAATATGCTCCATTGTCGGCGTAAACTATCATGACGACGAGCAAAAGGACATATCTATCCGCGTTATTACCGACCATATCCGCTCCACAACGTTTATGGTGGGCGACGGCATACTCCCCTCAAACGAGGGCAGAGGCTATGTTCTCCGCAGACTTTTGAGAAGAGCGGCTCGCCACGGGAGATTATTGGGTTATCACAAGCCGTTTTTGTATGAAGTATGCGACACGGTCATTGACGAAAACCTTTCGGCTTATCCCGAACTTGCCGAAAAGCGCTCTTATATAAAGAAAGTTATTCAGACCGAAGAAGAGAGCTTTGCGAAAACAATAGACAACGGTTCGGCGATACTTGACGAGATGATAGCCGAGCTTCAGAAAAGCGGCAACAAGACCCTTTCGGGAGAAAACGTTTTCAAGCTCCACGACACCTACGGTTTCCCGCTTGACCTTACCAAGGAAATACTCGCGGAAAAAGGTCTATCGGCGGACGAAGAGGGCTTTAAGGAGTGCATGAAAGTACAAAAGGAGACCGCCCGCAAGAACAAAAAACTCGGCGGCGGCTGGGACAATGCCAAGAACTCGGATCTTGACGCGCTTAAAACAGAGTTTCTGGGATATGACACGCTCGTTTGCGACGCGAAGATACTCGCTCTTACAAAGGACGGCGAAAGCGTTGAGTTCTGCGGAGAGGGCGACGAAGTGGGCGTTGTTATCGACAAAACTCCGTTCTATGCGGAAATGGGCGGACAGGTCGGAGACAAGGGAATTATTTCCCACAACAACGACCAGCTTGAAGTTCTCGACACGAAAAAGCTCGGCGGAGGTCAGTTTATCTGCAAGTGCAAGGTCACAAAGGGCGGCTTTGAGGTAGGAGAAACCGTAACCGCAAAGGTAGACGAACAGCTCAGAATGGCTACACAGCGCAACCACACCTGCTGCCATATTCTTCAGGCGGCGTTGAGAAGCGTTCTCGGCGACCATGTACACCAGTGCGGCTCTTATGTAGACCCCTATCAGTGCCGTTTCGACTTTTCTCATTTCAGCGCAATGACAGCCGACGAAATTCAGAAGGTCGAAAACTATGTTAACTCCGTCATAATGGCGGCTGTTCCCGTTGTAACGGAAGTTCTTCCCATAGAAGAAGCACGTAAAAAGGGCGCAATGGCATTGTTCGGCGAAAAGTACGGAAACGTAGTAAGAGTAGTTTCGGTAGGCGATTATTCAACGGAATTCTGCGGAGGAACTCACCTTAAAAACTCGGCTCAGGCAGGCTTGTTTAAAATCTGCTTTGAAACTTCGGTAGCAAGCGGCGTAAGACGTATCCAGGCAATCACGGGCATGGGCGTTATGTCGATGCTGTATGATTATAAGAACACGCTCGAAAAGACCTGCGCGGTTCTTAAAGCGCAGAACGAGGACGACCTTGTCCGCAGAGCGGAGAGCATAATGACAGAAATGCGCGAAAAGGACAAGAAGATAGAGAGTATGGAGCAGGCGGCGGCAAACGCAAAGCTCGGCGACATATTCCAAAACGTTCCCGAAATAAACGGCGTAAAGATAGTATGCGCAAGGCTCGACGGAATGGGCGCGGACGGCTTGAGAAAGGTCGGAGATACCGTAGCTGACAAATATGACTGCTTTGCGGCAGTTCTTGCGGGAACGACCGACGGCAAGAGCAATATCCTCTGCAAATGTTCAAAGAGCGCAATTGAAAAGGGTCTTAACGCGGGAACGCTCGTTCGCGAAATCGCGGCAGTCGCAGGAGGAAAGGGCGGCGGAAAGCCCGACCAGGCTATGGCGGGAGTTCCCGACGCTTCAAAGATAAACGACGCTTTAAAAGCGGCGGAGGAAATTGTCGCAAAGTATCTGAAGTAAGACTTTTTATACAGTCTGGTAAATTATAGTTGACAGGAGAGTATTATGGAAAACTGTTTGTTTTGTAAAATAATCGCGGGAGAAATTCCCTCTACAAAGGTCTATGAGGACGATAAAATACTTGCGTTCCGCGACATAAACCCCCAGGCTCCGACGCATATTCTTGTTATCCCGAAGGAGCATATCGCGGGAGCGGACGAGCTTAATGAAAGCAACTCGGCTGTTGTTGCGCACATCTTTGCAAAGATAGCCGAAATAGCAAAACAAGAAGGACTTTCAAACGGCTATCGCGTGGTATCAAATGTCGGAGAAGACGGCGGTCAGACCGTCAGACACCTGCATTTTCATATCCTCGGCGGTAAAAAGCTGAATACGGAAATGGCTTAAAACCATGGGCAGACTTACGGAAACGCAGCTTAAAAACGAGCTGAAATCGGGCGCGCTCTCGCGGGTATATTTTCTGTACGGCGAAGAGGACTTTCTTGTAAAGACCTATGCCGAAAGGATAATTGACGCCGCCGTGCCCGAAGAAGTCCGCGACATGAACTTTATAAAGTTCACGGACGCGCCGCGCTCCGCGGAGATAGCGGATTATCTGGACGGAATGCCCGTATTTGCGGAATATAAGTGCGCGCTGATAAAGGATCTTGACTTTGAACAGCTTGACTTAAACGAGCAGAAAAATTATCTCGCGCTGTTTAAAAATATCCCCGAGTCTTCCGTGCTTATAATCGAACAGCTCCATATCCCGCCCGAAACCTATAACGGCAAAAAGATAAAAGAAAAGCCCAAAAAGCTTTTAGAAGCGGCGGACAAAAACGGCTCGGTCTGCGAGTTCAAGTTTTTGTCAATGGACAGGGTCTGCACTCAGATAAGAAAAAAAGTCGAGCGCGCGGGCTGTACCATTTCGGGTGAAAACGCGGCTTTTCTTGCGGAAGAATGCGGCATGAGCCTGACTGTCCTCGGAAACGAGATAGAAAAGCTCTGCGCTTACAGACAGAGCGGCGAGATAACAAAGGACGACCTGGACGCGCTTGTCCCGAAACGCGCGGACGCGGGAATCTATACCCTGTCGGACGCTCTTTTTGACGGTAAAACGCAAAAGGCTTTTGAGATACTCGACGAGCTTTTTATACAGAGATTTGACGAACACAAGATTTTTTTCACCCTGTCGGGATATTTTGTAGACCTATACCGCGCAAAGCTTGGAAAATTAGCGGGAAAGAGTTATCAGGACGCGGCTCAGGCTTTCGGATATTACGGCGGCAGGAGCTATGCGATGAAGAACGCTTATCAGAAGTCTGCAAAACTGCCTTTAAGATACCTCGGCGACTGTATAACGGTTTTATACAGGACAAACAAACTGTTGAATTCTTCCAAGATGAACAAACGAACTGCAGTAGAAAGCGCAATAGCGGAAATATCTATGCTGAATAAGACCGATGATAAAAATAGATAAAGCGATAATAGTCGAGGGCAAGTATGACAAAATTACGCTCTCAAATTATGTTGACGCGGTGATAATACCGACGAACGGGTTTTCGATATACAAGGACGGGGAAACCGCCGCGCTGATAAAAATGTTTGCTCAAAAGACGGGCGTTATAGTGCTTACAGACAGCGACAGCGCGGGTTTTCAGATACGCTCAATGCTAAAAAACATTATCGGCGGCGGAAATATAACAAACGTCTATATTCCCGAAATAAGCGGAAAGGAAAAGCGCAAACGCTCTCCGTCAAAGCAAGGGCTTCTCGGAGTTGAGGGAATGACTCAAAAGGTGCTGCTCGAAGCGTTTGAAAGAGCCGGGGTCTTTGCAGAGGAATGTACGGAGAAAAAAGATCCCGTTACAAAAGCCGACCTTTTCGACCTCGGACTTTGCGGAAGAGAAAACTCTGCAATGAAGAGAAAACAACTCCAGCAAAAACTCGGTTTTCCTACAAGACTTTCGGCAAATATGCTTCTTGAAGCGGTAAACGCATTGTATTCGCGTGAGGAATTTTTAAACGTTTCACAAAAGATTTTGGGAGATTTGAAGTAATGGTATTTTCAAGCCTTACGTTTTTGTTTTTCGGATTTCTGCCGTTGACGCTGATAATCTATTATCTTGTTCCGAAAAGGTTTAAGAATATTGTCATTCTTATAAGCGGGCTTATATTTTACGCATGGGGCGAACCCGTATACGTTCTTGTTTTGATAGCGTCTACTTTTGTTGATTATACTGCCGGCAGGGTAATGGCAAAATATGACGACAGACCGAAAATAAGGCTGGCTTGTCTTATTGCGTCGATCGCAATGAACTTAGGACTTTTGTGCGCTTTCAAATATCTCGGATTCATTATAAACTCCGTAAACGGCTGGTTCGGACTCGAAATACCAAACCCGAATTTACCGCTTCCCATAGGAATAAGCTTTTTCACTTTCCAGTCGATGAGTTATACCATCGACCTTTACCGCAGGAACATAAAAGTGCAGAAAAACGCCGTAAGTTTTATGGCGTTCGTGACGCTTTTCCCGCAGATAGTCGCGGGACCTATCGTCAGATACGGCGACATCTGCAACGAGATAGACGAGCGCACGGTAGATGAAAAAATGGTAGGAAGCGGCATTTCCCGCTTTATCACGGGACTCGGGAAAAAAGTCCTTATCGCCAACAACATCGGCGCGCTCTGGACGGAAATAAAAGCTTTAGATTATTCGACGCTTTCTGCGGGAACGGCGTGGCTGGGAATATTGGCGTTTACGTTTCAGATATACTTTGATTTTTCGGGATATTCGGATATGGCGATAGGGCTCGGAAAAATGATGGGCTTTCACTTCCCCGAAAACTTCAATTACCCTTATATGTCAAAGAGCATAACCGAGTTTTGGAGGCGCTGGCACATAACGCTCGGCACATGGTTCAGAAGCTATGTCTATATTCCTTTGGGCGGCAACCGAAAAGGAAAAGCACGGATGGCAGTAAACCTGCTTATAACGTGGCTGATTACGGGAATATGGCACGGCGCTTCGTGGAACTTTATGCTCTGGGGACTTTATTTCGGAATACTTATCGTTCTGGAAAAGTTGTTTCTCGGAAAATGGCTGGAAAAACTTCCGCCGTTTTTAAGCTGGCTTTATACGTTCATTCTGGTGGTGTTCGGCTGGATATTGTTTGACGGAGCGGCAAAAGGAACGACCGATCTCGGCGATATGTTCGGTCAGGTATTCGGATATTTGGGAGCAATGTTCGGAGCGAACGGAACTTTCATAGACGACAGGGCGGTAAACGCTTTTGTAAACTACGGAATAGTTTTTGCTTTGTGCATAGTAGGCTGTACGGATATGCTGAAAAATATTGCTGAAAAGATAAAACAAAGCGCTCCGAAATGGGTTATGTACGGCTATCCCGTTATTCAGACGGCGGTAATGCTTGCGAGCGTCGCGTTTATAACGACTTCGACCTATAATCCTTTCCTTTACTTCAACTTTTAAGGAGGCAAGGCATGAAATTTAAAATGACTCCCGACAAGCTGATGATTGCGCTGTTCGCGATAATACTGCTCGTCGTGCCGATAACCACCGTATTGCTCCCGAAAGCCGACAGAAGCGAAAACGAAAACCGCACTCTTGCAAAATTCCCGAGCCTTGTAAATCAGACGAAGCTAAATAACGCCGAAAACCTTGAAGACGTCATAAACTCGTTTAAGTGGGATTATCTTATAGAGCGCGAGGACGCGAGTTTTATGGACGATTTTGAAACATATTTCGCCGATCATCTCGCAGGGCGAGAGCTTTGGGTAAAAGCTTCAAACAGGTTTTCAAAGCTGATGGGCAAAGAGGAAATAAACGGCGTTTATGTAAGAGACAATATGATGATAGAAAGCTTCCGCGATTATGATAAAAAAGAAGTTGAAAACTCCATAAACGCGGTAAATGATTTTGCCGCAAAATATGCGGATATTCCCATGTTCTTTATGCTTGCTCCTACGGCGCAGGAAATATACAAATCGGTAATACCGCCGTATTCGGGCGTTACAAATGAAAAAGCGTTTATTGACGAATGTTCGCAAAAACTTACAAACGTAAATGTGATCGACGCTTTAAGTTATCTTTCGGGCAGATCGGACGAGTATATCTATTATCGCACGGACCACCATTGGACGAGTCTCGGCGCTTATTATGCATACAGCGCGTCCGCAAAGCAGCTCGGCTTTAACGCGATAGGTCTTGAAAAGTTCAACGTTGAAACCGCGAGCAATTCCTTCCGCGGAACGCTCTATTCAAAAACCCTCGACGAAAGCATAACCCCCGACAGCATCGAGTATTATTATCTTGCGAGCGGAGAACCGAGCGTAAAGATGACGAGGATAGACGGCGACGACGTAGAGATCCTTGATTCGCTCTATGTAAGGGATCATCTCAAAGTAAAGGACAAGTATTCTTCTTTTACGGGGAGCAATGTTCCGGTTGTTACAATTGAAACGGACGTCGACAACGACAAAGAGCTTCTTATAATAAAGGACAGCTACGCTCATTCGCTCGTTCCGTTCCTTTCAAAGCATTATAAGAAGATAACTATGGTAGATCTGCGCTATGTAAACACCGATCTTAACCGTTTTGTAAATATCCGCGAGTACGACCAGATATTGTTTGTATATAACGCCATAACGTTCTGCGACGAGAGCTATCTCAAAAAGCTCGCTCTGACAAGCTGATATGAGAAAGGTAGTTTTTAAGGTCGGAAAAGACGAGGACGGGCTTTCGGCAAAAGCCTTTCTCGGAAAGCGCGGCATTTCGGGGCGCTCTGTTATGACCTTAAAGCATAACGGGGGAATTATCCGAAACGGCGGGATTCTGCGGACAATTGACAAAGTATGCGAGGGAGAAAGCATAACAGTCAGAACTCCCGAAGAAAAGTGCGGGTTCGAGCCGAATTACAGCCTTTTTGCGCCGATAGTTTACGACGACGAGGACGCGGTAGTTTTCGACAAGCCTGCGGGGCTTGCGGTACACCCGTCTGCGGGGCATTATTCCGACACGCTCGGAAATTATTTCGCGGTAAAATATCCCGACTGCGTTTTCCGCGCAGTAAACCGTTTGGACAAGGACACAACGGGGCTTTGCCTTTGCGCGAAGAATTTTCTTTCCGCGCCTATATTGCCGAAGAGCTTTGATAAGACGTATTATGCGGTGATAAAGGGAAATATAGAGCAGCCCGGAACGCTCGACTATCCCATAGCTCGCGTTTCCGACAGCATTATAACGCGCTGCGTCCGCGCCGACGGAGAGCGCGCCGTAACGCATTTCAGACCCGTGCTTTGCAAAAACGGACTTACGCTTCTTGAAATAAAACTCGAAACGGGAAGAACGCACCAGATTCGCGTACATTTTTCGCATATCGGTTATCCTTTGCTCGGCGACGAATTGTACGGGGGAGACAGGACAATGATAAAGCGTCAGGCTCTGCATTGCGGCAGGATAAGCTTTAAAAAACCGTTTTCGGGTGAAACGGTTTCTCTTGAAAGCCCGTTTCCCGAGGATATGCAAAAATTGTTCTCAAGAACGGGTTAAAAAAATCACCAAAAAAGTTTTAGAAAAACTGTATAATGTTTATAAAATTTATAATATCACTTGATTTATTTTAATCAATATTGTATAATATAAAAGGATTATTATGTGTTGAAAATGAGAGGATCCCGAAAGACCGACCGCCGGGCAAAAAGCATTTGTCCTAGCGGCATACAGGCTCTTACGGGTTCGCTTCGGCGATGGTTGTATATGTTCATTTTCAATATTTTTATCATCAGGGGGAATAACGATGAAAAAGAACACGATGAAGTATTCTCTTATTATTGCACTGATAGTATTTGCAATTGTCCCCGCCATTATTATAGGCGCGGTCGGAGCAGTTTCGGCTATCGGATTTAACAGCAGTGTAAGAGAAAGCGAATTTCAGAACGGTTCATATGCAAAGGCAAGTTCGCTGGGAACTTTGTTTTCAAAGTACAGTTCCGACGCGGCGGCTCTTGCGAAGCTCAATGTTGTTGTCGACGCTGTAATGAACGGCGGCACGGGAGCGGATAATACCGTAAAGAACTTTGCCGAGAGCGACGCTGGCGTTATCGACGTTTTGTTGCTCGATGAAAGCGGAAATGTAGTAAGCTCCGCAGTAAGCGGCATTTCGGGCAGTACGTTTGAACATTTCAAGGCAAACGATATGCCTGCGGTATCTACGCTTTTGCATTTTGACAAATATGAAAGCTCGGACGCGTTCTTTGTTTCTCATAAGATCGTTTCTGACGAACAGACGGAGGGTTATGTTTGTATCGTCATTTCTCCGTCTACGGGTCTTATAGCGACGGCGCTTGCGGGTACATATACCGACGGCGGCGCGGCTCACCTTGTACTTATCGACAGCGAGGGCAACACCGTAAACTACAACGGAAACGGCGCGGTTATGACTTCGGCGCAGCTTGACAAGGCTCTGTCAAACGAGCTTACAACATTCTTTAACGCTTCTGATGTAAATCTTACTTCTTCGGATATTACCGAAAATATTCATAAGGGTACTGCGGGAAGTTATACATATATCTGCGGCATTGTCCCGAATGTAACGAATTGGCGCTGGATCGGTCTTATGAACGGCTCAGTCGGAATGTCGATGTCGTCTGTCATATCAATAATCGTTCTTGTGGTGCTGGTTGTTGCTCTTTGCTTGCTCGGCGTTTTCCTTATAGAAAAAGTCGTAAACAGCATGAACGAAATGATAAAGACAATGAACAGCATAGACCCCGAAGACGGTCTTACCGCCATGCGTTTTGACGTTAAGAACAGCAAGAGCGAGCTTGGCAGTATCCAGAGTTCATTCAACGAGTTCCTTGATGAAGTTGAGATAAACAGCGACCGATATAAGACGATTTCAAAGCTTTCGGACAATATGCTTTTTGAGTGGGATTTCCGCAAGGAAAGAATGTACATTTCCGATAACGCTCTTGCGAAATTCGATCTTAAAACAGAGGGCGCTACGCTTTCAAACGGACGCTTTATCGACGGACTTATGTCGCCCGAAGACGCGGATAAGTATAAGCGCGACATAAGCGCAATGCTTAAAGGCCAGAAAGGCTACAGCGCGCAGTATTATATCAAGTCCAAGAGCGGCGACAAGGTCTGGGTATCGTTCCGAGCGAACTGCGTTACCGACCGTACAGGCGAGCTTCTGAGAGTTATCGGCGTTATGACCGATATAAACAACGAGAAGAAACTCGAGCTTCAGCTCTCCGAGCGTGCGTCGTTCGACTTCCTGTCGCAGCTCTACAACAGAAGCACGTTTACGACAATGCTCAACACCGAGCTTGACCGCAGAGGTCCGAAGAAGATCGCGGTTCTGTTCCTCGACGTCGACGACTTTAAGTTTATAAACGACCGTTACGGACATTCGATAGGCGACGAGGTTATAAAGTTTGTCGCTGACACGATAAAGAAGAGAGTGGACGGCAGAGGCGGCTTTGCAGGACGCTTCGGCGGCGATGAGTTTGTAATTTGCATGACAAATCAGGACGACATCGCAAATGTTGAGCAGATCGCTATGGACGTGATCGACGAGCTTTATATGGGCTATACCTCGACAAACGACATACTGATAAACATAAAGGTATCAATAGGAATTACATACTGCCCCGACCATTCGACAGACGTAAACGAGCTTATCTCGTTCTCCGATACGGCGATGTATTTCGTAAAGAAAAACGGAAAGAACAACTACCACGTTTACGTTCCCGAGGACAGCGAAAACGACGAGTATAAAGACCCTGAGGGATATTGATCGGCAAAAGTATAATGCGCCGCTCCGCAGCGAAACAGAAAGCGCCTGCGGAGCGGATTTATCTGTTTTAAAGAACGGACGAATGAGGAAAGTAAAACGGAGTATAATAAAGACAAAAGTTGGGAGAATGAAAAATGTCACTTGATATAGGAATAGACCTCGGTACGGCTAATATAATCATAACTATCGCGGGAAAGGGAATCGTTCTGAACGAACCATCGGTCGTTGCATACGATCGCAAAAAGAAAGCGGTCGTGGCTGTCGGCAAAGAAGCGTATAAAATGATAGGCAGAACGCCCGAATATATCGTTGCGGTAAGACCTCTCAAAGACGGCGTTATTTCCGACAACGACATGACGCAGGCTATGATCAAAGAGTTTATAAATATGGTAAACGGCGGCTTTATGGTAAAGCCGAGGATCGTTTTGTGCGTTCCGAGTTCGGTTACCGATGTAGAGCGCAGGGCGGTCGTTGAGGCGGCGCTTTCCGCGGGTGCAAGAAAGGTGTTCTTGATAGAAGAACCTATTGCGGCGCTTATAGGAGCGGGCGTTGACATATCAAAGCCGAACGGCACAATGGTCGTCGATATAGGCGGCGGAACGTCGGACGTTGCTATAGTTTCTTTTAACGGTATCGTTCAGTCGCGCTCGGTGAAAATGGCGGGAAATAAATTTGACGCGGCGATAGTACGTCATATTACGCAGAAATATAAAATGCTCATAGGCGAGAAAACCGCCGAAAAGGTAAAGTTCGAGCTTGCGAATGTTTATAATCCCACCGGCACAAAGAAAATGACGATACGCGGAAGACACCTTTTGAAAGGGCTTCCTGAAAGCGTTGAGATAACGGATACGGACATCTACGAGGCGCTCCATGAAAACTCAATGGAAATTGTCGAGCAGGTAAAGCTTGTCCTTGAAAGCACGCCGCCCGAGCTTGTCGGAGATATACTTTCAAACGGGATATTGCTGACAGGCGGAGGAGCGCTTTTAGGAGGACTTCCCGAGCTTATAAGCGAGAATGTCGGCGCGCCGTGCTTTGTCGCGGAAAATCCGATAGAATGTGTGGCTCGCGGCGTTGATATTGCGTTTACAATGTCGAACGAACTTCTTGACGGTTTTGAACAGGTACAGCTTTACAGCTTTAAGTAATGAACGGAGAACGTAAAGTGTTAATTCAAAAACCGTCTTATATGAAAGACCTCGGCGAAAAGAGTCGTAATATTTTCGCAGAGGTGGGTATAGCGATAGTTGTTTTTGTTGCGGCTCAAACGCTTATGGGGATAATCCAGAGCGTGGGTATAGTGTTCGGGTTTTTTAATGACCCTGCGCTTAGAGACTTGTTTATAAACCCGCCCGAAGACATTATCGAAATGTACAACGCGGTAATGAAAGCAATGACGTCGTCGTTGTGGGTGCTTGTACCGATGCTGTATTCAAACGTATTCCTGATAATTTGCCCTATAGTTTACTGTAAGATGTTTGAAAAGCGCAAAGCAAGCTCAATGGGTTTTGTGAAAAAGGGCGCCGTGCCGCAGTATCTTATAGGCTTAGTCTGCGGGTTGGCTGTTTTTTCGGCGATATTTTTCCTATCCATGCTTATGGGCGGAACAGAGCTTAACGGTGTTTCGCCGGATATGAACAGCGCTTCAAAGATAGGTATAGTCGTTTTGTTTTTCTTCGGTTATCTTATTCAAGGAATGGGCGAGGAGGTTTTCTGCCGCGGGTATCTGATGTCGAGCATAAGCAGAAGATATTCGCTGACGGTGGGAGTTTTAGTAAGTTCGCTTGTGTTTGCGGTCTTGCATCTCTCAAATCCCGGAATTTCGATACTTGCGTTTATAAACCTTTTTCTGTACGGAGTGTTCTCGGCGCTTTTAATGATCCGTTTCAACAACATCTGGATAGCGGGAGCGTTCCATTCCGTCTGGAATTTCACCCAGGGCAATTTTTACGGACTTTCTGTCAGCGGAATGGGTGAGGTGCCTTCTGTCTTTTCCGCTAACCAGACTGACGCAAGCTCGTTTATAAGTGGAGGAGCGTTCGGACTTGAAGGCAGCATTGCCACAACGATAGTCGTAGTTTTGTGCATAGCGGCGTTGTTTGCGTCGATAAAGCTCAAAGAAAATAAAAGCAACAAAGCGTAAGAAATAAAAAAAGTTTTATATCCGCTGTTTTAATGACAGCGGATATTTTTTAGTGCTTGACAAAATCAAACAATCGTTGTATAATGAAATTTGGTAATAAATTATTTTAGGAGAGGAATTGAAAAAATGCTCACACTTGACAGCATATACAAGGCTTCCCACGTCTTAAAGGAAGTTATCCGCCACACCGACCTTATAAATTCCCCGAAAATAAACCCCGAAGCAGAGGTTTATTTAAAGCCCGAAAATCTTCAGGTTACGGGTTCGTTTAAGGTTCGCGGAGCTTATTACAAAATTTCTCAGCTCACCCCCGAAGAACGCGCAAAGGGCGTTATAGCTTGTTCTGCGGGCAACCATGCGCAGGGCGTTGCGTTGGCGGCTACTAAGGCGGGAATTAAATCGCTCATCTGCCTGCCCGACGGCGCGCCTATTTCAAAGGTCGAGGCTACAAAAGGCTACGGCGCGGAGGTCTGCCTTGTTCCGGGAGTTTACGACGACGCTTACAACAAGGCGCTGAACCTGCGCGATGAAAAGGGTTATACTTTCATTCACCCGTTTGATGATGAGAACGTTATAGCGGGGCAGGGTACTATAGGTCTTGAAATACTCGACGATATGCCGGACGTTGACGCGGTAGTTGTTCCTATCGGCGGCGGCGGTCTTATTTCGGGAGTTGCGTTTGCAATTAAACAGTTGAACCCGAAGATTAAAGTTTACGGAGTTCAGGCGGCAGGCGCGCCCTCAATGTTTAATTCAATTAACGACAAGAAGATCGAGCGCCTCGACAGCGTTGCGACGCTTGCGGACGGAATCGCCGTAAAAGAGCCGGGAAAGAACACTTTTGACCTATGTCAAAAGTATGTTGACGAAATAGTGACAGTCACCGAGGACGAAATTTCGGGAGCGATTTTGGCGCTTATCGAGCAGCAGAAACTTATCGCCGAGGGCGCGGGAGCTGTTTCAGTGGCGGCGGTTATGTTCAATAAAGTTCCCGTTAAGGGCAAGAAAGTCGTCTGCGTGGTTTCGGGCGGTAATATAGACGTTACAATATTAAACCGCGTTATCCGCAGAGGTCTTGTAAAGAGCGGACGCTCTGGTACGCTTAATATTGAGCTTGTGGACAAGCCCGGACAGCTCCTCGGAGTTTCCGAAATAATCGCCGAGCATGGCGGAAACGTTACGGCTGTACGTCACGAGCGCGCTGACGAAAATCCCGACATCAACGGCTGTTTTCTGCGTATTCAGCTTGAAACGCGCAACTCCGAGCATTACGAGGAGATAAGAAACGCGCTTATCAATGCGGGCTATAAGCTGGTGGATTACATAAAGTAAAGGCTGAAATTTATATAAAACTAATTTAAGGAGGACTTATATGAAAACCATTCACACCGAAAACGCCCCTGCGGCAATCGGGCCTTATGTTCAGGCTAAGGTCACGGGCAACCTTGTTTACACTTCGGGGCAGATTCCCATTGACCCAAAGACGGGAAACCTTGTTGAGGGCGGTATTGAATCGCAGGCAAAGCAGGTTTGCGAGAACCTGAAGGCTGTTCTCACTGCGGCAGGCTCATCGCTCGAAAAGGTCGTAAAGACAAACTGCTACTTGAAGGACATAAACGACTTTGCGGCATTCAATGCCGTTTACGCAGAATATTTCACCGAAAAGCCCGCACGCTCGTGCGTTGGCGGCTTGCAGATACCGAAAGGCGCACTCTGCGAAGTTGAAGTTATAGCCGAAGTTTAAAAAATGACAGGAGAAAATTTATGAAGTTATTTATTGATACCGCTAATGTTGATGAAATTAGACGCGCAAACGATATGGGAATTATCTGCGGCGTCACCACAAACCCCTCTCTAATCGCAAAAGAGGGCAGGGATTTCAAAGAAGTCGTGACTGAGATAGCGTCAATTGTTGACGGACCTATTTCAGCGGAAGTCATTTCACTCGAAGCCGACAAAATGGTCGAAGAAGCAAAGCCTCTTGCGGCGATAAACAAGAATATCGTTATAAAGCTCCCGATGTGCGAGGAGGGACTTAAGGCCTGCAAACAGCTCACCGCCCTCGGCATTAAGACCAACGTAACGCTGGTATTTTCTGCGGCGCAGGCGCTTCTTGCGGCAAGAGCGGGCGCAACTTTCGTAAGTCCGTTTTTGGGCAGGCTTGACGACATCGGCATGGAGGGCATGAGCCTTATAGAAGAGATTGTTGATATTTTCAACGCCTGCGGAATTGAAACCGAGATAATCGCGGCTTCTATCCGCAATCCCATTCACGTTACACAAGCGGCTCGAATGGGCTGCGATATTGCGACTGTTCCCATGAAAGTACTTCTGCAAATGCTTAAACACCCTCTCACCGACAATGGCATTGAGCGCTTTTTGAAAGACTGGGAAGGGTTTACGGCGAAGTAAATTCTCTTTAAGAGTGAAACTTTTGGTTTTTGGGGGAAAACTTTTGTTTTTCCCCAAATCACGTTTTTCGCTCGATAAAATTTAATTCAAGCGGATAATGTAATTATGTGAAAAAAATTTGAACTCGGAAATGTCGGAGTTAAGACATTTCGCTCATTAAAGCGAGGGATTAAAATGATCTGGCGACGCGGAAATTACAGCGAAAACACTGTTGAAACGATACTTGGACAGATAAAATACGGAAGGTATTTTGACGGAGAAATGAAGTGGTATGCGGGAGTGACGGCAAATGTTGTACAAAGCCTTTCAGCTCACGGCTTTACGAAAGAGGAGATATACGGGTGCAAAAAAGACCTCATGTGCTGGGATATACCGAAAGAAAACGCTCTGAAATGCAAAAAAGAGGTGATTTCGCTTTACAATATGCAAAGCGACGGCGAGAGCGATTTCCTGTCGGAAAAATACCCGAACCTGTTTATTTACTTTTTTGAAGTTACTCCGAAACGCAAGCTCCACATTGACACAAGCAAATTTACGGCAGTAAAAGCGCTCCCCGAAGAACCAATATGGGTAACGGAAAAAGCGCGCGATGGCGGCGTAAAGCGCGAGATGTATGATTTCTCGGCTGACGGCGTTAAAGAACTACTTTTGCATTTCCGAGAGGTGTTCTTAAACGGTACTCTGAACGTCCTTACCATTCAACACACCAACGGCGAAGAGATGTGGTTCAATTTCGGAGAGGGATGCTGTCGTATAAGCTATGATGCACACACCTCGCAGGAAGGCGGCTATGCAAGCTGGCGAAACGGCACAAAGGCGCGAAAGCCCGTAAAATTCTTTGAGGGAGAATATCCCGCGTACATGGTCTGTACGGACGTTGAGCAATATATGACAGCGCTTTCCTACTTCCTCGAAAAGGGCAGAAAGCCGGGCAAGCGCCAAAATGTTCAATGGGCATGGATAAATGAGGACAAGTTCCCGATGAATAAGTAAAACATTACTTTTTATTGCAAACTATTTCCGCCGTTAGCTATTTTAATTGACAATTGCTCTTATACCGCGTCTTGCGGCTCTGTCGGAAAGCGGGAATGTTTTCCTTTACAGCAAGTTAAATAAAAGTTTTTAAAAGGGGTCAAGGGGAAAACTTTTTCAAAAGTTTTCCCCCTCGCAGTTTCACAGTCACCTTTCTCCTTCCTCCTGCATAGTTTGGGGTAAGAGGTGATTTTTATGCTTATAGAAACGGTTTACGACCGACGAGCCGCGGTAATCTATGCGCTGAACTGGGCGTTTGCGAGAAACCCGCGGTTTTATGATTTTTCGGACATAGGCGGGGATTGTACAAATTATATTTCACAGTGTTTGTATGCGGGCTGCGGGGTGATGAATTATTCACAGGAAAACGGCTGGTATTATATAAACTCAGACGACAGAGCGCCCGCCTGGACGGGAGTAAACTTTCTCCGAGAATTTCTGCTTTCAAACAGGGGTACGGGAGTTTACGGCGAAGAAAGCACGCTGTCCGAAATACAGCGCGGCGATATAATACAGCTTATAAACTCTCAGGGAAGATTTTATCATACGGTAATTGTGTCGTCGGTCTTATATCCGAAAATACCTCAGAACATTTTTGTCTGCGCGCATACGGACGATTCGCGCAACAGAAGACTGTCCACTTATAATTATGCGGATATTTTCCCTATACACATAATAGGAGCAAGAAAAGAAATTTCCGTTGACAACTAATTTGGAGGTGCTGTTTATGTATATTTACACTGTAAAAAGCGGAGATACTTTGAGCGGTCTGGCGCAGATGTTTGCCATTCCTGCGGGCAGGATAGCGGCGGACAACAATTTGCGCATTAACAGCGGGCTTGCCGTAGGTCAAAGCCTTGTTATTATGTCGGATATAATGAGATACAGAGTACAGGAAAACCAGACGCTTTATTCTATAGCGCAGGAGTTTAACGTACCTCTTGAAGAACTTTTAAACGCAAACCCCGATATAAATCCCATAGCTCTGAGAATAGGAGAAACGGTTAATATCCCCGTTTCAAGCAATGTTATAAGAAGACCCGCCGTTACAAACGGATACGCTTATTCCAACATAACCGAAACAGCGCTTAATTGCGCGGTGCCGTTTCTTACGTTTTTAAGCCCGTTTTCATATTCCGTAACGCCCAGCGGAGAGCTTATTTCGCCGCCCGATGAAGAACTTATTTACAGCGCCGTGAGAAGCGCGGTCATGCCGCTTATGGTAGTCACGAATATTTATGACGGAACATTTTCTACGGAAGTGCTTTCGCAGATACTTTCGGACAGCTCTTCAACGCGCAGGCTTATAGATTCTATAATGTACGAGCTTGACAGAAAGGGATATTACGGAGTTAATCTCGATATGGAATACATTGCGCCCGAGGATAAGGAGGTATACAACGAGTTTCTCGGCGAGCTTTCCGACAGACTTCATAGAGGAAATTATGTGCTTATAACCGCCGTAGCGCCCAAATACCGCGCCGACCAGCCCGGTATACTCTACGAATCTCACGATTATCCCGTCCAGGGACAATATGCCGACTATGTGGTGATCATGACGTATGAATAGGGATAAACATGATAAAAAAAGAGCATAAAAATTCTTTACATTTTTGTAAAACTTATAGACATTTTAAGAGCATTGTGCTATAATTTGGATAAGGACAAACTGTCCTAAAAAATTGAATAAGGAGTGTTACACTATGAAAAAAATTATTGCAATTTCTTTACTCAGCGCACTTTTACTTTCCGCCTGCGACACGACCAAGGAAAACAGCTCTGACATGAACACCGGCTCCGTTGAAAGTTCTTCAAGCTCTTCCGTTTCCGACAATAGTTCTTCAACATCAGAGAGTTCTTCTGAAACGGAAAGTTCTTCAGCTGATGAAAGCAGTTCTCCTGCGGAAAACCCGCCCGAAGAACCGGATGAGAATTCTTTTAAAGCGCCAAACGGTGAAGTTCTGAATATTACTGACGGGGAGCTTACGGAAGATGATATGTATAAGTTTGAACATTCATATATCCGTTATACAAAGCCGATTTTCTATAATACAATTGATGACCCCGATCTTATAAATTGGGATACGATGCACTTCAGCGTTGACTTTGATTGGTCGCAAGAAGCCGACGGTTTTTTCAAAGTAAAAGCGGGTGATAAGCTCGAAAACGGTCTTACCGTAAAAAGCGCGGATATTTATCTTTATCACGGCGGCTTTAGCCAATCTAACATAGAATTTGAGGGAGAGCTTACGCTTGAGGGTATAGTATACCGTGTTCCCGAGGATGTTTATGGCAGTTATCAGGACGAAATTATATTCTTTGTGGATTCTGCTAAATCAACTAATTTTCCTGTTCCTATTGGCGAATTTGACTTTGTAGGAACCTGGTGGACAGATGAAAAATCTAAATTAGCATTTCTCGGAGACTATGCGGAAATAAGGCTCGGAAATTATGAAGAAATGGCTGATGACTTTTCGGGGGTAGTTGAAAGAGGAGAATCCGCAAAATTAAAAATAAAAGTAAAGGATTTAAAATATAAATATAAGTTAGGTCCGGGCGGTACTTTAACAGCGGAGCTTGTTTCATTTGAATAAAAGCGAATGTTTTAAACCTCCTCATCTTTTTCACCATTATCCGTGCAGGAGTTTCCCCATAGCTTTCCTATTTGCTTTAGTATATCCTCTGTCTCCTCGTCGGTGCAAACGGCGAAATTATCGGCAATAAAACCTGTTTCTCTGCCGTTTTCGTCATATATGTGCCTTATGATATTCGGAGCTGTTTCAATTATTTCTTTCGGAGTTGTACGCGGCATTTATATCACCTCGGTTTATTTTATTCGCATAAGCTCTGAAATTTACCTGTAATTATTCGTAAAACAATTATTAAAGGAGAATAGCATAAATGAAGTGGAAGATGTTCTTCTCGGTTTTGCTTTGTGTTGTACTGCTCTGCGGGTGTGGAGACGGTTCAACTCCCAAGTATACGCCGCAAAACGGAAGCGTTACAGACGAAAACATTTATAATCTTTACGACTTTTACGGCTTGTTTCAGGACGGAAGTCTCCGCGACAGCGGCGAAATCTTTACCGTATTCGGCGTAATACAAGAGGACGAGCTTCTTTCCAACAGCATTGTTTTTAATATCGGAGATTTGCTTGGCAGTCAAAACGAAAAAGACAGAGTGGTTTGTATATTCGGAGGTCTTGACGACCTTGACGGCGTGAGCGTAAACGACATTGTTATAATAAAGGGAGAACTCGATTCCTTTGCGTCGGGAATTGTTACCCTGAAAAATTGCTCGGTCATTGCAGTTGATCATAAATCTTCCGTTACCCTCCCCGCGAAGAACGAAATTGCTTCCCAAAGCGAATTTAGTTCTCAGCAAAGCGAGTCCGAACAGTCGAGTTCTTCATCTGAGCCGCCCGAAGATGAAACAAGCAGCAGTTCTTCAACGGTTGAAAGTCCTTCAACGGTTGAAAGTTCTTCTGAAGAGATAAGTTCTTCTGCTCCCGCGAGTTCGCAGGCTCCCGAAAGTTCATTGGAAACCCCGAGTCCGCCCGAGCCGCAAGTATCTTCAGAAGTACCTGACAGATCTCCTGTTCCGAGCGAGAACAGTGTTCCCGAGGAAGACCCGACTTTAGTTACATACGTTCTTAACACTTCCACAAAGAAGTTCCACCGTCCCGACTGCAGTTCGGCAAAGAAGATAAAGCCCGAAAATTACGGCACTTGCGACAGCCGCGAAAGCGCAATAGCCCAAGGATACAGCCCCTGCAAGATATGCAAACCGTAATGTTTTTGAAAATAAAACTGCCGCCGCGCCCGTTTTAGGGCACGGCGGCAGTGCTTTTACAAGCAGTATGCAGAATATAATTTAACACTATCTTAAAACGAGGTGTGATTATGTTATGTGCAATATACCTTAGAAAATCCCGCGCCGATATTGAAGCCGAAGCTCACGGCGAGGGAGAAACGCTATTGCGGCATAAGACCGCTTTGCTGGAGCTTGCGCAAAAGATGAACATAACAATAGGCGCGGTTTATGAGGAAATAGTTTCGGGTGAAACCGTTTCAGCCCGTCCCAAGATGCAAAAGCTTTTGTCCGAGGTAGGCGCGGGAGTGTGGGACGGCGTGCTTGTAACGGAGATAGAGAGGCTTGCGAGAGGCGATACAATGGATCAGGGTCTTGTAGCGCAGATGTTCAAAGCCACGGGAACAAAGATAATCACCCCGATAAAAACTTACGACCCGACAAACGAGTTTGACGAAGAATATTTTGAGTTCGGATTGTTTATGGCGCGCCGCGAATTTACCGCGACAAACCGCCGCCTTGTACGGGGACGCGAGGCATCTGCAAAAGAGGGAAAGTTTTTGGGGAGCATAGCGCCGTTTGGTTATAAAAAAGTGAAGCTCGAAAACGAGAAAGGATTTTCGCTTGAAATAATAGAAGAACAGGCGAGAATAGTCCGCGCCGTTTTCGAGTGGTATGTATACGGAACGGAAATTAACGGCATTAGAAAGCGCCTCGGGTTTAAAGCTGTTGCAAAGCGCTTAAACGAGCTATGTATCTCCCCGCAGGGAAAAAGCGAAAGCTGGACGTCATACGGTATAAGGAACATTCTTAAAAATCCCGTGTATATCGGGAAGATAAGATACGGATACAGAAAAGTAAAAAAGAAAATTTCCCCCGACGGAGTGAAAAAGAAAACGCGCCGGACGGCAAAAGACGCTGTTATTTCAAACGGACTTCACGAGCCGATAGTGTCTACGGATATTTTCTACAAGGCTCAGGAGCTTATCTCGCAAAACAGTCATGCGCCCGTAAAATACAAAACTGCTCTTAGAAATCCTTTGGCGGGGATTTTATACTGCGCGAAATGCGGACGATTGATGACCTATCGTTCGGAGGCGGGAGGGAAAAGAAAGTATATTGCCTGCAATACCGCGGGCTGTAAATGCGTTTCCTCGCCGTTTGAGCTTGTGGAAAAACGGCTGCTTGAAATACTGAACGTCTGTTTGGGCGGATATTTGATACAAAAAACAGCCTCGGAGAATACTGGTCTGAACAGCGAAATTGAAGATACGATCTTAGAAACGAAGCAGAAAATATACGAATACCGCTTACAGCGTGAAAACATATACGACTATTTCGAGCGGGGAATATATGATGAAAAAACATTTAAAGAACGTCTTAAAGAAGTAGGCGAACGCATATCGGAGCTTGAAGAAAAAACAGCCTTGCAAAGCCAGGAACTTCAAAATATGAACAAGCTTTCGGAAAGCAAGCCCGTTGCTGCCGCAGGACGCCTGACAGAGATATACGGCGATATTGACATAGAAGGGAAGAATAGACTGCTGAAAGCCGTTTTTGCGCGAATAGTTTATGACAAGAACGCCGAAGAAAACCGCAGAAAGGCTCCCGACAGCTTTACCCTCGGAGTGTATTTGCGACTGCCGGAAAAGAATAAGTAAAAAGTCAATATCAAATTTCAAACAGTTTTGATAGTCAAATATCAGGTTGTTGAGAAAGCCTGATAGTGTTGAGTCGTATGAATGGGGCTATACCTACAGCGCGCCTATGTCCGTCCAGCCGATAGAAGAAGTAAGAAAAGTGTTAAGCTATGCCGTAAGCGAGATACCCTCGCAGAAAATAATAATGGGAATGCCGAATTACGGCTATGAATGGACGCTTCCTTATATGCGCGGTACAGCCGCAAGAAGCATAGGCTTTACCGAGGCTACGGAAATAGCCATAGCAAATAACGCCGAGATACTTTATGACGAAAAAACGCAGACCCCGTATTTTTATTATACCAACAACGGCGTAAGAAAAGTGATCTGGTTTGACGACCCTCGCAGCATAACCGCAAAGCTCGGACTTGTAGATGAGTTCGATCTTGCGGGAGCAAGCTGGTGGACAATAAACCGCTGTTATGTTCCGAACAGGCTTATTGCGCTTAATGCGTTTGAAGTCGCAAAGCTATAAGATCTTCCAGACAGACGGCACCTGCATATCCCTGAACATATCAATCTGCGCTTTTGCTCGGTCGCAGGAGGCGTAAATTTCGTCGTCTTTGTCTTCGGCAAATGATTGTATTTCGGCAATAGACGAGGTTATTTCAACGGCGTGACCGAGGTCGTTTATCAGTATAGAGCGGTCGACGAATTTTTCCCATTCTTCTTTCAGCTTTTCGGCGCCGCTTTCGGCGCGCTCGTTGTTGCCTTTTTCATAGTTGTCTTCAATTTCGTGGATTTGGTTTATCAGCTCGTCGGTAAAATCGCACGTTACCTTTACCGAATAAAAACAACCTACGAACATAACCGCTAAAATAACAGAGCTTAATACAATGCGCTTCATTTGTCTTTCTCCTTTTCAACAATGTCGTAGTTCCCGTTTTTGTCGGCGGTCATAAGAAATATACGGCTTTCGCTTATCTTGTTTTCCCTCAGTATTTTTGTGAGCCAGTCTTCTCCGAGAGCTATAATTTTAAGCTGGTCGCGGTCGCGTATACCGTCGCGTATTATGACCGACGGGGGATCGTTTGTCGAGCCGCCCGCTGTTACGTCTTGTTTTTCGGCAGGCTGATAGTCTTTTTTCAGAAGAAAGTTTATCTTTCCGTTTGTTTCAACTATCGCATACTGTATCTCGCTTATGTCGAAAATCTGCTGATTTCGCATAGCTTCCGTAAGGTCGTCTACCGAATAGCGAAGCCGTTTCATTTCTTTCTGGAGGATTTTCCCCTCGCTTATGATTATTCGCGGACTTCCAATCATAAGTTTTCTTATCTTCGCGGATTTCAGCATAACTCCCGACATCACCACATCAAGACACACAAGCGTCAGAATAGGCACGATCCCCATTATCATGGGAACGCTTATGTCCTCAACGGGAATAGCCGCAATGTTTGAGATAAGAATTGTAACCACAAGCTCGGAGGGCTGAAGCTCTCCGAGCTGTCTTTTACCCATAAGTCTGAGAGAAAATGTTATAACGATATAGAGAACTACCGCTCTTATAAGTACGATCGCCATATAATAAAGCTCCTTTTCGGAAATAACATTGTTCATATTGTAATCATAATTTAATAAAATATTCTATTGAAATTTATAAGAAATAGTGGTATAATAAAAAGAGTTATGTGAGGTGAAATTTATGAAGATCGGTGTTTCGACCGCGTCGCTCTATCCGCTGCATATTGAGGACGCTTTCAGAACACTTTGCGAAATGGGCGTAAAAACCATAGAGGTTTTTGCAAACAGCACCTGCGAGGGGCAAGAACCGTGCGTTTCGCTTATAAACGAAATGCAGGAAGAATACGGCGTTTGCATAACGTCTTTCCACCCGTTCTCTTCTCCTATGGAAAGCGTGTTTTTGTTTTCCGATTATGACAGGCGCATAGACGAGATGATGACGCTTTACAGGGGCTTTTTTGAAAGCATGAAAAAGCTCGGAGCGAAAATATTCGTGCTTCATGGCGCAATATCAAGCTCTAAATGCACCGAAAGCCATTATATAAAGCAGTTTGAAATGCTGTCCGACGCAGGGAAAGAATACGGCGTTACGGTAGCGCAGGAAAACGTCAGCTATTGCCTTAGCGGAAGATTAGAGTTTTTAAAGATGATGAAAAGAGAACTTGGCGAAAAGGCGAAGTTTGTCCTCGATTTAAAACAAGCCCGCAGAAGCCGTGAAGAACCCGCCGAGTATGTAAAAGCGCTGGGAGAAAATATAGTTCACTGCCACATGAGCGACGCAGACGGCGAGCGCGATTGTTTAGCAATAGGGGCGGGGAAATATGATTTTCAAGGACTTTTAAAAGAGCTTGTTGCAAACGGCTTTGACGGAAACCTTATAGTTGAGCTTTACAGGAGAAATTACGGTGATTTTTCCGAGCTTAAAACTTCTGCGGACAGGTTATGTGAAATTGCCGAAATGGTTGAAAAAAATAAAATAAAAAGGAGATAAAAAATGAAACTTGATAAGATGATAGGCGACAGGTTTAAAGAACGCCCCTCCGACTGTCAGATAGACAGCCACGCGCTTATGGTGAGAGGAGGGTACATAAAATATGTCGCAAACGGTATATATTCTAGCTTTCCTCCGCTGAAGAGAATAACGAGCAAGATAGAGCGCATTATCCGCGAGGAAATGGACGCCGTAGACGGACAGGAAGTTATGTTCCCTGTAGTTATGCCCGCGGCTCTCTGGCAGGAAACAGGCAGATATACGAGCATAGGAAGCGAGCTTCTGCGCTTTACCGACAGAAACAAACAGCCTATGGTTTTAGGTATGACCCACGAAGAAGCCGCCGTTCAGCTCGTGAGAGAGTACGCAAATTCCTACTCCAAATATCCGTTTATGATCTACCAGATACAAACAAAATTCCGCGACGAGGCGCGTCCGCGCGGCGGTCTTATCAGAGTGCGCGAGTTTACAATGAAAGACGCTTATTCTTTCCACACCTCGCAGGAGGACTTAGAGGAGTATTATGCGCGCGTTCACAAGGCTTATGAGCGCATATACGAGCGCTGCGGAGCGAAAAATGTCATCTCCGTAAAGTCCGACAGCGGTATGATGGGCGGAAGCGTATCGCATGAATTTATGCTTCTGACGCCCGTGGGAGAGGACAGCATAGCTATCTGCAAAGAATGCGGCTATAGAGCGAATGTCGAGGCGGCAAAGTCTATTGTAGAAGACCTTCGCGATGAAACTTCCGAGGAGCTTAAAGAGGTTTATACTCCCGAAATTCATACAATAGAGGACATCTGCGAGTTTTTGAAAATGCCGCTTAACAAGAGCTGCAAGGCGGTCGTATATCAGAAAAATTCCGACGACAGCTATATCGTTATCTTTATTCGCGGCGAGCTTGAAATAAACGAAACAAAGGTCACGAATTTCCTCGGCTGTGATATTCACCCCGCCGTAATTACGGACGAATGCGGACTTTGCGCGGGATATATAGGACCCGTAAACTTAAAGGTAAACGGCGAATACACCGTGCTTTACGATTCGTCGCTTGAAAACGCGAACAACCTTTCCTGCGGCGCGAATAAGAACGAGTATCACCTCACGGGTCTTGATATGAAGCGCGATGTTCCTAATGCCGAATATCACGATTTCGCGAAGATAGCGGACGGCGGTATTTGCCCCGAATGCGGCAAAAAGACCATAAACATCTCTCGCGGAATTGAGGTCGGAAATATCTTCCAGCTCGGCACAAAGTACACAAAATCCATGAAAATGACCTATCTCGATAAGGACGGAAACGAGCAAACTCCCATAATGGGCTGCTACGGAATAGGCGTGGGCAGGCTTGCCGCTTCTGTCGCGGAAAGCTCTCACGACGAATACGGACCTATCTGGCCTATGGCTATAGCGCCCTGGCAGGTGCATCTCTGCGCGGTAAGGTCGGACGATGAGCGCGTAAGGACAGCCGCCGACAAGCTCTACAGCGACCTGCAAAGCGCGGGAGTAGAAGTTATCTACGACGACAGAAACGTAAGAGCGGGAGTTATGTTCTCGGACGCAGACCTGCTCGGAGTGCCGCTGAGAGTTGTCGTAAGTCCCAGAAATCTTGACGAGGGCGTTTACGAGCTTTCTTCGCGCGACAAGTCGATCTCGGAAAAGTTAGCTCCCGAAACTGCCGTAAGCCGCCTGAAAGAGCTTATTGAGGAAATGATGAAATAATATGAACTATATAAACAGACTTTTTTCTCTCAGACCGTATGGCGACCGCTCGGATGAAATTTTTCTCCGAGCGGTCAGAGAGAATTTTTCGTATCAGCTGGAGAACTGCGGCGAATACAGAAGTATCGCGGAATATTTCGGGATCGGCGTTCATGATTTGAGAAATATCCGCGATATTTCAAAACTACCGATATTGCCGACACTGTTTTTCAAGAGAAACAAAATAAGTTCCTCAAAGGGGATATATACCGCGACTTCTTTCGGCACGAGCGGCGGAAATAAAAGTGAAATAAATTTTGACGCGGAGGCTCTTGCAAACGCGCTTAAAATGTCGGTAAAGATCGCGGCTCTGAGAGGGCTTATTTCGCATGCTCCGTGTCACTATATCATAATGGGTTATAAGCCGAGCATATCGAACCGCGCGGCAGTTACAAAGACAGCGTTCGGCGCAACGCTTTTTACTCCCGCTTTAAGCAGAAATTATATCCTCAAATACAAGAACAATAAGTACGAGCCTGATTTTGACGGGATAATATCGCTTGTGCAAAGGCTCGGAAGATCGGCGTTTCCCGTAAGATTTATGGGCTTTCCGTCTTATACATATTTTCTGATGAAGCTCATGGACGAGCGGGGGATAAGAGTTAAGCTCCCTGAAAATTCAAAGATAATGCTCGGAGGCGGCTGGAAGCAGTTTTACGCCGAGCAGAGCGACAAGCAGTCGTTCTACAGCCTTTCAAAAAAGGTTCTCGGTGTCAGTGATAAAAACATTATAGAGTTTTTCGGCGCGGTAGAACACCCCGTTCTTTACTGCGACTGTCCCGAACATCATTTTCATATCCCCGCCTATTCGAGGGTAATAATACGCGATGTGGACACCTTAAAGCCTCTTCCTTTCGGGAAAGTAGGGCTTGTAAATCTCATTACTCCTATGGTTAAGGCAACGCCGCTCTTGTCGGTAATGACCGATGATCTCGGCGTTATGCACAGCGGAAAAGAGTGCAGATGCGGGATAAGCTCGCCGTATCTTGAAATAATCGGACGGATAGCTCCGAGCGACATAAAGACCTGCGCGGCGGGCGCAGCTCAGCTTTTGGAAAAATTGTAAACAAAGAGGAAATTATGATATTATATGCGGGAAAAATTTACGAAAGCTCTTTACAGGACGCTCTGCTCGATAGGCTGAGCGATGACTTAGACCGCGTTCTGTCTATGAAAACGCTCTTGCCGCAAACGGTGATAAGCGCTGTTTCAAAGCTCGGAGAAGAAATCGCTTCGGGAAAATATGACAAAGAGCTTGACGAGATAAAGATAGAACAGCCCGAACGGATAAAGTTTTTGTGCGCGAAAATGCTGGCGAGGGAAAACCTTGAATATAAGCTGAATATCGAACTCAAAAGTACAGAAGCTCCTGAACCGCCCGAAGGACTTTCAAAAATAAGCTCAAAGAGAATGCCGCTCGGCGTTATTTTCCACATAGCCGCGGGGAATATGGACGGACTTCCCGCGTTTTCTCTTGCGGAGGGGCTGCTTTCGGGAAACGTAAATATATTAAAGCTTCCGAGCGCGGACAACGGCTTGTCGCTTAAATTAATCTCAAGGCTAATAGAGTTAGAGCCGGAGCTTTCGGATTTCGTTTATGTATTTGACACTCCTTCTTCGGATATCCGCGCAATGCAGAAAATGGCGCAGCTTGCGGACGGTATATCCGTGTGGGGAGGAGACCCGGCGATAAGCGCTGTCAGAACGCTTGCTCCTACGGGCGCAAAGCTTATAGAATGGGGTCAGAAGCTGGGGTTTTGTTATATTTCCGGATATACCGACAAAACAGGCGAGCTTTCTGCGCTTGCGGAACATATTGCCAAAACAAGACAGCTTTTGTGCAGCTCATGCCAGACGATATTTCTTGACGCCGAAGATGAAAATGAACTCAAAAGCTTTTGCAAAGAGTTTCTTCCTTTGCTCGAAAAAGCTGTCGAACGTCATAAAAGTCCCATTTTGGGCGAGAGGGCGTATGGCTCTCTGATAAGCTGTACGGAACTGCTCGAAGATATTATCGGAAACAAAGCGCAAAGTGAATTTCGCGGAAAGGGCTGCCGTCTTATCATACGCTTGGACAGCGAGCTTGAGCTTTCGCCGATGATGTGCGGAGTGCTGGTAAAGCGGCTCCCGAAGGACAAAATTCTAAAAGAACTCAGGAAAAGCAAGGGATACCTTCAGACCGCAGGGCTTATATGTTCTCCCGAAAAGCGGAATGAACTCTGCGATATACTTTCCCGCTGCGGCGTTACAAGAATAACCTCCGCGGGGAATATGTCCGAGTATTTCAGCGGCGAAGCGCATGACGGAGAATACCCTATGAGCCGTTATACAAGAATTGTGAATATAGAAAATTTAGCTGCCGGGCATTGAAATTTTGTGTCATTTCTTGAACAGAATAAGCGCTAAAAATCGGAAAAGTGAATTAGAGTAAAAATGAACGAAAAAAGAACTTCAATTAAATTTATAGCGGCGCTCTCGGTCGTCGCAATTCTTGTTTCGGGCTGCGACAATAAAACTTCGCCCGAAAGTTTTTCAAGCTTTTCGGGAAGCGTAATTACCGACCCTTTCGGAAATCCTCTGCCCGTAACGGAAATATGCGGGGAGGAGTACGATATTGAATACACGACCGAGCTTTATTTATACGGCGAACAGCTTTCGGCGGCAGATATTGAAAACATCGGAAAGCTTGAAAATCTGCAGTCGCTTACTTTGTACAGGTGCGAAGTGAACGACTTAACGCCCCTTGCAGAGCTTGGCAGGCTTAGCAACCTTACCCTTTCGGGAAATGATATAACCGACATAAGTCCGCTTTCAAAGCTTACTAAGCTTAGTACCCTTGACATAGGCGAAAATATGATAACCGATATTTCGCCCCTTAAAGACCTTAAAGCGCTCGAATATCTTGACCTCGGTTATAACGGGATAAGCGACCTAACTCCGCTTTCGGGGCTTTCAGCTCTTTTAGAGCTTGACATTGAGATGAACCTGATAACCGATATCTCCCCGCTTTCAGCACTTAAAAGCCTTGAAGTGCTTGATATGGATTCAAACGGCATTGAGGACATTTCTCCCGTAGCGGGGCTTTCAGAGCTTTTATACCTAACTTTCAGCGGGAATAATATAGCTAATCTTGCGCCTTTATCGGGGCTTTCAAAACTTGGTGTGCTGCATGCAAATTCAAATGGAATAACAGACATCTCGCCTTTGTCGGGACTGTCTGAGCTTGAAGTTCTCGATATTTACATTAACAACATAACCGACATCTCGCCCCTGTCAAATCTCAAAAATCTTTCGGAGCTTAGCCTCAGCTATAATGATATAAGCGATATAACTCCGCTTTCGGAGCTTTCCGAGCTTTCGTATTTAGATTTAAGCTCAAATAAAATAAGCGACATAAAGCCGCTTGAAAACCTTACAAAAATAACGGAGCTTCAGTTAAGCTCAAATCAGATAGCCGACCTTTCGCCGCTTGTCGGTTTTTCGGAGCTTGGTTATCTCGATATAAACAATTGTCTTGTGTCTGACATTTCGCCCGTATCCGAACTTGAAAAACTTTCTTATTTATTAGCGGGCGCAAATAAAATCACCGACCCGAGTCCGCTTGAAAAAGCCGTTTCTCTGAAAACACTTGAATTGTCTCAAAATCCTGTTCCTCAAGAATCAATTGACAATTTAAAAACCAAACTGCCTGCATGCAATATTACATTTAAATAAAGCTCAAAGCTGAAAACAGTCACCCTTCCCCTAAAAAATCAAGTATATCGGGCGTTGCGGCGAAATGCATTGCGCCTACCGCAACAAAAACCTTTTCGCCGTTTTCGAGCCATTCGGATATTTGCTTTGCTATTTTCTCCTGGCGGTCTGTGTACATTGCCGCATAATAGTCGGCGTAGTCGTCGCTTAATTCTTGGGGGATACTGTCGCTTTCGAGCATTTTTTCGAGCGCGGAAATATCTCCCTCGCTCCATGCCTCGTACAGCTCGCGCATTGCCGAAAGCTGATCTTCATAGTCGGTTTCAGCCGCGTCTTTAAGAACGAACGTCTGCAGCGAGGAGCTTTCCTCGGAGTTCATTTTATATTGCTCATAAACGCTTTCAAACTCGAAGATGTTCTTGTTTTTCTTCATCGCGTACTCAATGACCGCGCGGTCTGTTCCGTTTTCGGCATAATATCCGCAGTCAAAGGCAATTTTGTTTGACAGCATAGAACTCCAGACCGTCGGTAGATACCTGTCATAAGCCGCATTATAAAGCCCTTTTTCAATAAAGAACGCTTTTATTTTTTCATAGTCCTCTCCCAAAATATCGGCTGTCGTTCCCGTTTTACATTCAAGAAGCGTCATTGCTTCATTAACTGCGTCTTGGTTTTTGTCAAGGGCGATAAGGTCGACTTCAACAGCTACCGTTTCACATTCGTCAATCGCTTTATAAATTTCTTCGGGGTATCGAACGCCGTTTTCGGCAACGTGCATTGTACCGAGCATATAAACAACGCCGCCTGTGTTTTCATCACGAACTGTAAAAAACGGCGGCGATACTGTTTCGCTTTGTTCGGTAAAGTCCTCGCACCCGCCAAGCGTAAAAATACAAAAGATCGCCGCTGTAACAAGCGCGATTTTTTTTATCATCTTACCGCATTTCATAGCTGTTTATCACTTCTCCGTCAAAATTCTTCCATAAGAACTTACCGCTTTCAAGCGTCATATAGCCGTTTGCGCTGCCGTTTTTCGGCAGCGACACCGAGCCGGGATTCATATAAACATAATTTTCGTGAATATTGCAGGCGGGAATGTGCGTGTGTCCGCAAAGCAATATGTCTTTGGGTTTAAGCGGCGGCAGGTTCTCCTCGTTATAATTATGCCCGTGGGTCATAAATATCTCCGCTCTTTCCGCGCTTATCAGCGCGTATTCCGCAAGCACGGGGAATTTAAGCACCATCTGGTCAACTTCCGCCTCGCAGTTTCCTCTTACGCAGAGGATTTCGTTTTTTAAGCCGTTCAGCATTTCAATTACAAGCTTCGGGGCGTATTCTTCCGGCAGGTCGTTTCTCGGTCCGTGATAGAGCAAGTCTCCGAGCAGTAAAAGCCTGTCCGCCTTTTCGATTTCGTATGCTTTCAGCATTTTTTCGCACCAATATGCCGAACCGTGAATGTCGGACGCTATCATAAATTTCATGGTTTATTCTCCGTATTCTTCAACAATTATCGCGCAGCCTTTAACGGTTATCTCGGCAAACTCTTCGGTGATTTCATTGCTTACGCCGAGCGGATAGTCGCTTGTGAAAACGCGGTCTTGAGTTTGGTATTTAACGCCGCGCTCGGTTATTTCGGCGGTATTTTCATATGCGAAAACCGAGAGGTAGCCGTTAAACCGCTTGATTTTTTTTGTTTCATTCAATATCAGCTCGACGCGCTCGTGTTCGCCGTACATTTCCGCGTCAATGCCGCGTTTTTTGAGATTGTAAAGCATTTGGATACTTGCGAGCGTATGCCCGAGCCGACCGCCCAAGGCGCAAAGAAAACGCAGTCTTTTAAATCCGCGTTCAACCGCGATATTTGCGGCGAGGATAGCGTCGGTGTCGTCCTTTTCGGGGACAGCTCTTATGCAGTCGAGATTTTCGGGAACATCGCACTTTGCGCTGTCAAAATCGCCAACGCATAAGTCGGGGACGATACTTGCATTAAGAGCATAATCAAGACCCTTGTCTGCGGCGATAACGAAGCCGCTTATAAGATCTTTTTCAAGCGCACCGCAAGGCGCGCCGCAGATTATAGTACAGTCGGCGTTCAAATTGTTCACTCCTTTTAGAAGCTAGAGGCTAGAAACTGTTACGAGCGGCGAAGAGACTTTCCGTTCAAACCACCAATCGGGCGGCGCACGAAAGTTTTTTGAAAAGGGATTCCAAAGGGAAAAAATTATTTTCAAAAAATTTTTTCCCTTTGGTCGCGGCGTAAGCCGCGAAACGGCGCAAGCCAAAGCGCATCAGGTTAAATGCCTGCGGCATTGAACCTGGGGTGCGGGGAAAACAAGAGTTTCCCTTCTAGAGGTAAGAAGTAAGATGTAAGAAGTAAGAAATCAAGGGTTGTTTTAGAGATAAAGCTATTTGATTTTCAGAGAAAGAGGCTGGAGGCTAGAATTTAAAAGGAAAAGTTGTTCACTCCTTAAAACTTTTCCTATATTGTACCACAATCCGCGCGGATTGTCAATACAGAAAGAGGGCTGCCCGAAAGGACAGCCCAAATGAAAAGGGAGCGGGATTATTTTCAGACCACAGAAGAAAGAGGAGGAGCAGAAATCACTGCCCTCCTGGTGTGATCTGCGATCTGTTTAAACGTTGAACAAAAGCTCGTCGTATGTCGGATAAGGCCAGTATTCCTCGCCGACAATTGTTTCAAGCTCGTCTGCTACGGCTCTTAGCGACTGCATGGTGCTGAATACCTCGTCATGATAGCAGCGCGCTTTCGCTTCTTCGCCCTCGACAGCCTGCGCTTTTACGACCGCGTCCGAAAGCGCATAAGCCTTTTCGGAGAGCGCCGCGGTAAGGTCGTTTACCTTCTTTGCCATCTCTGTTTCAACCGTAGGTTCAAGACCCATAGCCTTCTTGCTTGCGGCAATGTCGCAGACGTCTTTCGCAAATTTCATTACTGCGGGAAGAATCTCCGTCTTTGCCATATCGGCTGCTGTAAGAGCCTCGATGTTTATTACTTTCGAGTAGTTCTCGAAAAGTATCTCCTGTCTTGAATAAAGCTCGACTTCGCTGTAAACGCCGAACTTCTTGAACAAAGCTATGTTCTTCGGAGCGGTTACGCAGGCTACTGCGTCTACCGTTGACTTGAGGTTGGGCAGTCCGCGCTTTTCAGCTTCTACAGGCCATTCGTTTCCATAGCCGTTTCCGTTGAAGATAACTCTCTTGTGTTCGCTTATTGTCTTTACAAGCAGGTCGTGAAGAGCCTCATTGAAATTCTCCGCACCCTCAAGCTCGTCTGCAAATTCCGTCAGAGAGTTTGCAACGATAGTATTGAGGATAGTGTTGGGACCTGCAATATTAAGGTTAGAACCAACCATTCTGAACTCGAACTTGTTGCCCGTAAACGCAAACGGAGAAGTTCTGTTTCTGTCCGTGCTGTCTTTCGGGAAGTCAGGGAGCGACGAAACGCCGACATTGAACATCTGCTTTCCGTTAGAGGTGTATTCCTTGCCCTCAACAAGCGCGTCTACAACGCCCTGAAGCTCTTCGCCGAGGAATATCGAGATGATAGCGGGGGGCGCTTCGTTTGCGCCAAGTCTATGGTCGTTTCCGGGAGAAGCAACCGACATTCTCAGAAGGTCGGAATATTCGTCAACTGCCTTTATAATAGCCGCAAGGAACGTCAAAAACTGAGCGTTTTCCATGGGCGAATTTCCGGGATCGAGCAGGTTCTGACCGTCGTCCGTAGACAAACTCCAGTTGTCGTGTTTGCCCGAACCGTTTATGCCCGCAAAAGGCTTTTCATGAAGCAGACACACAAGCCCGTGTTCGAGAGCGACCTTTTTCATAAGCTCCATAGTGAGCTGGTTCTGGTCCGTCGCAAGGTTTGCGGGAGCGAATATGGGCGCGTTTTCATGCTGCGCGGGAGCAACCTCGTTGTGCTTGGTCTTAGATGTAATACCGAGCTTCCAGAGACGCTCGTCGAGATCTTTCATATAGTCCGCAACGCGGTCTTTGATAACTCCGAAATAGTGATCGTCAAGCTCCTGACCCTTTGGAGCGGGAGCGCCGAAAAGCGTTCTGCCCGTGAAAATAAGGTCCTTGCGCTTGTCGTAATTCTTTTTGTCAATAAGGAAATATTCCTGCTCGGCGCCGACTGTAGCGACAACGCGCTTTGTGGTGGTATTTCCGAAAAGTTTAAGTATTCTCAGCGCCGCGTCCGAAACAACGTCCATCGAGCGCAGCAGAGGAGTTTTCTTGTCGAGCGCTTCACCCGAATATGAATAAAACGCGGTCGGAATGTAAAGCGAGCCGCCTTTTACAAACGCATAAGAAGTCGGATCCCAAGCCGTATAACCGCGCGCTTCAAACGTCGCTCTTATACCGCCCGAGGGGAAGCTCGAAGCGTCGGGCTCGCCTTTTATAAGCTCTTTGCCCGAAAACTCCATTATAACAGTACCCTCGTTTGTGGGCGAGATAAAGCTGTCGTGTTTTTCGGCGGTAATTCCCGTCATAGGTTGGAACCAGTGAGTATAGTGCGTAGCGCCTTTTTCTATAGCCCAGTCTTTCATGGCGTTTGCGACAATGTCCGCAATTGAGCTGTCAAGCTCTTTTCCCTCTGCAATTGTTTTCTTCAGCGTCTTGAAAACATTTTTCGGCAGGCGCTGGCGCATTGTTTCTTCATTGAACACATCAATGCCGAATTGCTCTACAACATTAAAATTTTCCATAGTCCCGTTCCTCCTGATAATTACTTTTAAATACGAAAAAACGGCGCCAAGACGCGGATAGTCCGCTCTCGAAACGCCGTCGTTTCTTTCTTACGGTATTATTATAACTCATTTGCTTTCGTTTGTCTACAGCAATTTCAAACAAATAAAGATAACATATGATTTTTTTATTGTCACTTTTTCACAAAAATTATGAATTTAAAATTTTCGAAAAATTCTTAATAAGGCAAATTATTTCTAAAAATCCCGAAAATTTGCAGGATTTTTGTTTTTAACTTTCAAAAAATCAATTATTGATATAACTGTTTAAACTTCCCTCACTTAATTTTTCATAAAGCATATTATGTAATACTAACAGTGAAAAAGGGTGATCTTATGTTGGAAATTCCGCTCAGTTGTCTAAAAGTAGGGAAGAGCGCCGTAGTAAAAAAGCTGATGTCGCACGGAGCGCTAAGGCGGCGGCTTTCGGATATAGGGGTAGTAGAGGGAGCGGTCGTAAAGTGCATAGGCAGAAGTCCCCTCGGCGACCCGAGCGCGTATATCATCTGCGGCGCGGTCATAGCGATAAGAAACTGCGACAGCGGCGGAATAATCGTAACGGAAATTTAGGGGGTGGTATAAATTGAACAACAGTTCTTTTGACAAGACCGTTGCTCTCGCGGGAAATCCGAATGTCGGCAAAAGCACGGTCTTTAACGCCCTCACGGGTTTACACCAGCACACGGGAAACTGGGCGGGAAAGACCGTTGAAACAGCGAGCGGTTATTTTAAGACCGAGGCTTTCAGATATAAACTTGTGGATATTCCCGGCACTTATTCGCTTATTGCACATTCCGCCGAAGAAGAAGCTGCGCGTGATTATATATGCTTTGGCGGCGCGGACGCGGCGGTAGTTGTATGCGACGCGACTTGCCTTGAGCGCGGGCTTAATCTTGTTTTACAGATAACGGAGATATGCCCGAAAACGCTTGTGTGCATAAATATGCTGGACGAGGCAAAGCGTGCGGGAATAAAAATAGATATAGAGCTTCTCGAAAAGCGGTTGGGAGTTCCCGTCGTGGGGATAACCGCGCATAAAAAGCGAACGCTTAAACTGCTTACAGACAGGCTCGACGAGCTTTGTTCTTCTCCCGCTCCAAAAAATGTCCGAAAGCTTGATTACATAAAGCCCATAGAAGAAGCCGCCGATATTACCGCAAAGGCAATTGAACAGCAGGGCTTGTCGTTCGGAGTTCCCGCAAAATGGACGGCGTTAAGGCTTGTCGACGGAACGCTTAAAGCCGATATAAACGGCGATATTTTAAAAAACGCCGACGTCTGTCGGGCGGTTGAACAGTCGAAAGCGCGCCTTTTAAAGGACGGCATAAACGAGGATGTTCTGCAGGACAAAATAGTCGGCTGCATTTTTCAGAACGCAAGCGACATTTGCAAGGACGCCGTAAAAATGCCCGAGCGCGAAATATCTAAGCTCGACAGGATACTTACAAGCAGAGCGCTCGGATTTCCTATAATGATTCTTCTGCTTGTTCTGGTTTTCTGGATAACCATAGTCGGCGCGAATTATCCGTCGGAATATCTCGGAAAGGCGCTGTTCTTTCTCGGCGACAGGCTCGGCGAGCTTTTCGCGGCGCTTAACGCTCCAAAATGGCTTTCGGGAATAATAGTTAACGGAGCGTACAAAGTGCTTGCGTGGGTGGTATCCGTAATGCTCCCGCCTATGGCGATATTTTTTCCGATGTTCACTTTGCTCGAAGACCTCGGTTATCTTCCGCGCATAGCGTATAATCTCGACAAGCCGTTTCATAAATGCAGCGCCTGCGGGAAACAAGCGCTTTGTATGTGCATGGGCTTTGGCTGTAATGCCGCGGGAGTCACTGGCGCGAGAATAATAGACAGCCGCCGCGAGCGCCTTATCGCCATACTCACAAATTCGCTCGTCCCATGCAACGGACGTTTCCCGATGATATTGGCGCTCATCTCGGCGTTTTTCGTAAACGGCGCTCAAAACAAAAGCCTTTTATCAAGCCTTTTGTCAGCTCTGATATTCACTTTTACAATTCTGCTCGGGATTTTCATGACTTTTGCCGCGTCTAAAATTCTCGCAAAAACGCTGCTTCGCGGAGAACCCTCCTCGTTTACTCTGGAGCTTCCTCCTTTCAGAAAACCGCAGATTACAAAGATACTTATACGTTCGTGCCTTGACAGAACGGTATTCGTACTCGGCAGAGCCGCGGCAATTGCCGCTCCTGCGGGCGCGGTCATATGGCTCCTGGCAAACGTGAGCATAGGCGGCGGAACGTTGCTCTCTTACATCACAAACTTTTTCGAGCCTTTCGGAAAGCTTCTGGGAATGGACGGCGCTATAATAACGGCGTTTTTGCTCGGTATTCCCGCAAACGAAATTGTTATCCCGCTTATAGTAATGATCTACGAGCAGAGCGGCGTTATATCTGAGATCTCAACGGAACAGCTTTTCGGGATTTTTTCCGCGAACGGCTGGACGGTGATAACGGCTGCGTGCGTTATAGTATTCACGCTGTTTCATTTCCCGTGTTCAACAACGCTCCTTACGATAAAAAAAGAAACGGGCGGTTGGAAATGGGTCGCTCTTGGATTTGTGATACCTCTTATAATAGGCTGCGTATTGTGCTTTCTTATAAATTTTTGCTCGGTCATTTTCAATTTTTGAGAAAACAAAAGCCCCGTATGCAAATGCACACGGGGCTTCAGACTGTATATAAAGCCCAATCTACGTCGTCAGCGCGACTGCGGCAGGCACAAAGCCTAGCTGCAGACACGCTTCCTAGTATCCGGGGCTTTCTCTACAGTCTGAAATTTGACTTTTTATACAAGCCGAAGCAATAGTTTTACGGGTTTATATTTCCCGTTAATGTCAGCTTATTCGTTATTTCAAACGTAGGACCTTTCTGCCATAAAAACGGCGTGAGCGATATTTCAAAGCCCTCTCCCGGCGCGCACATATAGTCCGCGGGCTTTCCTTTCGGAAGTCCGTAGCCGCAAAGAAGATTTGTGATAACTCCCGCATGAGTGACCACCGCGCCGTATTGCAGGTCGTTCTTCATCATATCACTGAAAACGCTGTCAAGACCGCTTATACAGCGAAGCATAAACTCGCTGTATTTCTCTCCGTTCGGCGGCGCGGAATCCACCCCGCCTTTAAGCCAGTCCTTGTATTCGCGCAGGTCGGCGAGCTGTTCGGAGGTCTTTCCCTCAAAATCCCCGAAATTCATCTCGCAAAGCTCGTCTATTATCATAAGTTTTTGGTCGGGGTAAATTATCTCGGCGGTTTCAAGGCACCTTGCCAGCGGCGAGGAATATACCTTTTCAACTTCGGGATAAAGCTCGCAGGCGCAGAAATATTCGATCATTTTTTTCCCCTCCGGACATAGCGAAAGATCGGTTTGCCCGATGTATTTCCCGTCGAGATTTCCCTGAGTGATACCGTGACGGATAAGGTATAGATAGTAGTTTCTCATTTTTTATGCTCCTATATATTGTATAATTAGGAATTATATCCTATGCTAATGTCGAAATTTTGGTAAATATGCCGCTTTACTTCTATGTCCAAATGTAATATAATATACTTTGTGAATATTATGTGGGAAATTTGGAGAGATAAAAAGATGAATAAAGATTTTCCGAGAATTTTAAAGCTGCTTAGAAAAGAACGCGGACTAAGACAAAAAGAAGCCGCGGACCAACTGGGCGTTGCCCAGGCGCTTTTGTCGCATTATGAAAACGGTAAGCGCGAATGTGGTCTGGATTTCCTGATACAGGCAGCGGATTTCTATAATGTTTCGACGGATTATCTGCTTGGAAGGACAAATTCGCGAAACGGCGCGGTCGTTAGGGAAACCGAGCTTGAGGAAAGCGCGGTAAATGAAAGCGCCAACATAAATTCTTCGGGCATTACCCTAAGGAAAAAGCTGGTTACAAACGCATTGGAGGTCGTGTTCTCGCTGCTTATAAAAACCAATAACCAAAAGCTCGCAAGGTCGGTCGGAAACTATATGCTGACGGCGGTCTACCGCGCGTTCAGAATGGTTTACAGCGCTGGCGGGGAAAACGACGAAAACCTGTTTTCCGTTCCGCGTGAGAGCCTTTCGGGAATAACGCTTGCAGAGCTGAGCCTTGAGGACGTTGCCGCAAAGACTGCCGAAAAAGAGGGAACAGCCGATGAAAAGATAACAAACTCACGTATAGAGCGCGAATATCCGAAGCAAAGCACCGCGCTGTTTTCGGTTGTTACAAACGTCGAAAAGGAGCTAAAAAAGCTTTAGTCGTCGGCTATCTTGTTGTCGGTTATAAAGCGCTCGTTGTCGCGCCAGTTTTCCTTTACTTTTACAAAGATCTGAAGATTAACTTTAGCGTCAAGCATTTCTTCAATATCTTTTCTTGCGAGAGAGCCTATCTGTTTAAGACGCTCTCCGCCTTTTCCGATTATCATTCCCTTGTGGGACTGTTTTTCGCATATTATTACCGCGCCGACATCTATGACCTCGGCGTTGTTTTTATTTGTGCGGGAGGAAAAGCTCTCTATCTCTACAGCCGTTCCGTGGGGGATCTCCTGCTGCATTGTCCAAAGGAGCTTTTCGCGTATAAGTTCGCTGCATAAAAACCTTTCCGTGCGGTCCGTGGCGATGTCGTCGGGGAAGAAATGCTCTCCCTCAACTGCGTATTTTTCGAGCAGGGGCATAATAAGCTCGGTGTTTATCCGCTTTTTAACGCTTATCGGTATAATATCCTCAAAGTTGTAGAGCTTGCTGTATTCGTCGAGAAGCGGCAGAAGCTCCTCTTTTGATTTTACAAGGTCAATCTTGTTTAAAAGAAGTATAACCTTTGTATTATGAGAAGCAAACGACCGCGCGAGTTCTTGTTCTATCGCGGAAAGTTTTTTAGTGGCGTCCGCCATAAGAATTGCAACGTCAACATCATCTACGCTTGTCCTGACGGCTTTTACCATATGTTCGGCAAGCTTTGTCCGCGGCTTTAAAAATCCCGGAGTATCAATAAACACAAACTGCGTGTCGTCCTTTGTAAGAACGCCGTTTATGCGGTTTCGCGTTGTCTGCGGCTTTTCGCTTACAATGGAAATTTTTTCTCCCACAAGCAGATTTGTAAGCGAACTTTTTCCCGCGTTCGGTCTGCCCGTTATAGCTATAAAAACGTTTTTAGTCATTTGTTTCTTCCTTTTTCGGTTTGTATACAAGCCTGAATTTTACTCCGTCCAAAAGCTTTTCGGTTATGATTATCGTAAATTTCGGCAAGCCCTGCTCGTCCGTAAGAATAACGTATTCTCCCTTTTCCTTGTCAATATCGAGCGTTCTGAGTTTTCCGCGCTTTACCTGCTTTAACATTTCGTCAGTCAGGGAAACGCTTGAAAACGTTATGCCGTTCGAAATTTCGCATGCCGCTTTCATATCGCTAATAAAACTCTCAAGAGCTTTTTTGATATACGCCTCGTATAAGTCGGGGCGCTTTTTTTCGGTATTTTCAAGCGACATTTTCCTCTGCCATTCAACGACCTGTTTATGATCTCCCGAAAGCAATATTTCGGGGACTTTCCGTTCATTCCATACCTCGGGACGCGAATATTGGGGATATTCAAGAAGCCCGTCATAGTGACTCTCTATGCTGTAAGCGTCCTCGTTGGGAAGGACCCCCGGCTGTAACCGCGCAATTGCGTCGGTAAGCACCAGCGCGGGCAATTCTCCTCCCGTCAGCACATAATCGCCTATTGAAATTTCCTCGGCGTTTAGTTCTTCTATAACTCTCTCGTCTATTCCCTCATAATGCCCGCAAAGAAGTATAAGTCCGCTTTCTTTTGCAAGCTCGCATATTTTAGCCTGCGTTAATGTTTTTCCCTGCGGCGATAGATAAATAACGCGGGGAGGTGTCTTGTGGAGCGCCGCAATCGCTTTTACGCAGTCGTAAATTGGCTGAGCCTGCATGACCATTCCCGTGCCGCCGCCAAAGGGCTTGTCGTCAACGTTTTTGTGCTTGTCGTTCGTGTAATCTCGGATATTGTGCGCATAAACTTCGAGATACCCGTTTTTTATGCCGCGCCCGACAATGCTCTCGCCGAACACCCTTTCGCACATTTCGGGAAAAAGCGTCGCTATATCAATCCTCATCAAAAAGCCCCTCAAGCGGTATTATCAGCATTTCTCCCGCCTCAATGTCAATTTTTTTCACAACGTCGTCTATATACGGAAACATAAGTTCGCGTCCGTTTCCTTTTTTTATAGAATAAACGTCCGTCGCGCCGTTCTGATATACGTCCGATATTTTCCCGTAGACCTCGCCCGTCTCGGCATTTTTTACCGTAAGCCCTATAATATCTTGAATGAAATAAACGTCCTCGGGAAGCTCCACGTCGTTTCTGTCCATATAGAGCATTTTCCCGATATATTTTTGAGCTTCTTCTATGGTATCAACGCCGTCAATTTTTATTATTACCACATTTTTGTGAACATAAGCGCGCGTTATCTTTACGGGCGTTTTTCCTTTGTTCAGATAAAGCGTTTCAAACTCGCAGAGAATTTCGGGAGCGTCGCAGTAATACTGACACCTGACTTCTCCGTGAATACCGTGTGTAGAAACTATTTTTGCAATTTCAAGAAACTGTTTCATCATTCTTTTCCTTTTTCTTGTTTACTACAAGTTTTACCGCCTGAATACAGGTCTTGAAGTTCAGCGCGGCTATAATAATGAAAACTATCGCGTTTATCAGATTCTGCAGCAAACCGAACTCTAAAAACATTATCGAGCAAGCCATGCCTGTAAGAAGCAAGATATTTACAATGACTTTAAGCCAGTATATCGTCATATAAAGTAACTTCTTCGTATCAATGACCCTGTAGATAAATACTATAAGATAGCTCGCAAACGTCGCAACAGCCGCGCCTATTATGCCCATAGCGGGAATGAGCAGAAGGTTTAGGATTATATTAGCTCCCGCGCCGATCGCCGAAGAAATGAGCGCATGGGTAGTTTTTCTCGAAGCCTCGTATATGCTTGACAGAAAGTTGTTGAAGCACTGGAAAATAACCGCGCCCAATAGTGTAGGAACATAAAAATATGCAGGCGCAAATTCTTCCGTTCCGAAAAACGGCATAATGACAGGTCTTAAAATAAGCATTATCCCCGCACAGGCGATAAACACCACCGTCTGCATCATGCTGAAAATATTCGAGTAGAAGTTTGAAACGGTGCGCGAGTTTCTTTCGGTTATGGCGGACATATGCCATGCCTGCGCGAAAATACCCACCACGACAGCCGCAAGGTTCGGAAATTTATAGGCAAACCCGTAAATACCGTTTGCGTCGCTTCCGATAAAAGAAGTGACCATAAAGCCGTCGGACATATTTATGATCCACCACATTATCGTCGTCGGCATAAGCGGTATGCTGTATCGGAGCATGGAAACATAAAGCGTTTTGTCGTTTCCTATTGGTCTGTAGCGCTTGTAGAGCTTTGCCGTTATGTTTAGAAAAATAACCGAAGCCAGGTTGCTCAGAACTACCGACCAGATATAACCGTTTATTCCCAGTCCGAAAATTCCGAGCAGAACGAGGTTGAACACTATCATCGAAACCGTAGTCAGTATGCCGTCTACCGCAAACAGCTTTACGGAAACTCTTGCTCTTACATATATGCCGCATACTTCTTTGACAGCGCCCGCCAGAACGTAGATGAACAGCATCCACTCATAGCCTTTAAGCATCGGTATAAGCCCTACCAGCGGCACGAACGCAGCAAATACAACGCACCCGCATACCGCAACGTTTATCCCGATAGAAAATACCATACCGCCGTTGTTGTTTTTTTCAAGACCGAAGCGCAATACGCCCTCTGCAATTGACAGCGAGAAAACCGATATGAGCAGCGCACCCGCGTTTATGAGGTTTGTCATATCGCCATAGCCCGCCGTCCCGAGCATACTTGTGTAGAACTTCAGCATTACATACACAAGAAGCTTGGAGCTGAACTGACCTATGCCCAATATGATTATATTACCCGCGAGAGTACGGTATCTGTTTTGTGAATTAGGCTTTTCTCTCATTCCGATGTTTTCCCCGATCCGTTATAGATTATCGGAAAAACGCGCGTCTTTCCGAATGACCTGTTTTCTATTGCCCGCGCAATTCCCCGAAAAAATCCGAAAGTATTTTCCCGCATTTTTCTTCAAGAACTCTGCTTCTTACGCGCGGAATGTGCGTAAATTTCTCGTCAAACAACGCGGCTACCGAAGCGCAAGCGCCGTTCTTTTCGTCAAACGCCCCGTAAACAAGGCGCTTCATACAGGCGTTTATGACCGCTCCCGCGCACATCGGACACGGTTCGAGCGTAACATAAAGAGTACAGTCCGAAAGCCTTCTGCTTTTAAGAACTTTCGCGGCGCGCTCAATTGCCAGTATCTCCGCGTGAGCAGTGGGAGAAATAAGCGTTTCGCGCTCGTTATAGGCTTCGGCGATAATTTCTCCGTCTTTGTTTACGACTATTGCGCCGACGGGTATCTCTCCCAGTTCAAAAGCTTTTTTTGCCAGCGCAAGAGCCTTTTCCATATATTCTTCGTCAGTCAGTATCATAACCGTTTTATAAACGGAACGCCTATGGTTATAGCCGCGCTTATCACTCCGTAGATAAGTATCCAAAGCCCGTCGAACATATCATATTTCTTTGCGAACATAAATATTACCGCAAGCAGTATGCCGAGTCCCGCCGTTACGACCTGTATAACGGAACTTATTGAAATTTTGGAACGCAGCGATTTTGCCGACGATATACTCTCCGCGAAAGAGGAGAACGTTCCGTCCGTGGAAAGCGCCGCGCTTCCGCTGGATACAAATTTCGTGCAGTTGTTGAATACCTCGTGACAGTCGAACGGTATTACCTTTACCGAACCCTCGTAGAGTCCGAATATGTTTTCCACAAAAGGAGCGGTTATCATTCCGTCGACAGTCCTTACAAGAAGGGTAACGCCCTCATCCGAAAGTCTGTTTACCTTTTCCTTTATGCCCTCGTCGGCTTTTACCGATACGAAGAAAAGCAGGCAGACTTCTCCTCCGACGGCAAGATAAATTACATTGTCGTTTTTGGTGTTTGCGGCCGACTCTTTCTTTACGCTCGGAACGGATATTTCGTGGGCTATCATGTGTTCGCGCGTTCCGAGAAGAATTCTTCTTCTGTCTATCCAGCCCATAACTCCGAGGTTGTTTTCATAGACCGTGCCGCTTACGGGCTTTAAAAGCTCTTTCTTATAGTCGAGCATATTGAACAGCGCGTCCGAAAGTATACTGCCCGAGGCTAAAGCCAGACTTGCGCCGAGGATAATTGCTTCGTCTATGTTTACTTTTCCCTCGCCGCGGGTCGACGGTTTGTCATAGCCGCAAATGTTGTTTATAACCACGCTTGATGGAGTAAAGAGGTCGGAAGCTTCTACAAGCACCGAATTCGTCTCGCTGAAATTTTCTACGGCATTATAGCCGAGTATTGCGAATTTGTCCTTTTTTCCCTTTATTGAAGCAAGCAAAAGCGGTACCGTGACAGTCATAGAGCATGATAACGACGCTCCCAGACAGCACACCGCCGAAAGCACCGTAAAGCTCCAGGAAAGGTTGTTCATCGCCTCGTCGCCGTTTGTGAAAAACGCGATGATCGCCGCTATCAAAGCCGCTATAAGGGTAACGATCGACGCTTTTCCCGCGACCTTATCCGAAGCGTCTTCGCAGTATGTTGAAACGATGAAATCTTTGAGCATTTCGGTTTTTCTTACGGAAGCAGTTATCGGAACGCCCGCTACTGCGCCTTTCGCAAGCTGTTCGGCGCTGCCTTTTTCGCAAAAGTCCGCGAAATATTTAGCCTCGTCAGCCGAAACAAATTCAAAATTCTTCTGAGCCGTCTTTACCATTATAAGTTTTGATACGGTGTTGAAGCAAAGCAACGCCAATGATACCGCAAGGTAAACGTGCGACCTTGAAAGCTGAGTATAGTCAATCCTGAAAAGATACGGTATCATCGCAACTATAGTCGCCGTATGCGCTATAGCGCAAAGCGTATCGCCGTCGGGGCGCTTTTTAAAGAGCTTTGAAAAGCCGTTTGCAATGACCGAAGAACACGAACCGAACGACAAAACGCCGATAGTCAGCATACAGTACAGATAGTTTTCCGTCGCATAGCGCAGGCTTATAACTCCTCCCAGCACTCCCAAGTCCTGAACGTTCGCGGTGTTCACTATGTTTATAAAGAGCGTAGCCAAAAACAGAACGCCCGTTATGACAAGACGCCAGAACAGTCCCTTTGACGAGCGGTTAAGACGTTCGCGTATAACGTTTTCATCATCGAGGTCGATAGGCTCGTCGTCCTCTTCTTCCTCGCTTATTTCTTCGGAAACATTGTTTGTCGGTTTAAATTCATCTTCTTCCTCGCTCGGGTCTTCGAGGATAAAGTTGGCTATTTTGCGCTTGCGCTTTTGCGCAAGTTCGTTCGCCTCACGCATTTTCTCAACATCCGCGCTGTCTTCCGAAACGTCCGAGGTTTGTTCCTCGCCGCTTATATCCGAAGCGCGTTCCTGCTCGCTTTCAACGGCGATCTTTTTATCAAGCGCGTCGGTTATGGACTCGCCTATATGCATTTCACCGCGGTTAGACTGCTGTTTAGCCGAAGCACCCAATATTTCGTCGGGAGTGTCGGTTTCTTTTATATGCGGCTTATATTCTATAACATATTCTTCTTTTGCGGCGTTTTTGAGATCTTTTTCCGAAACGGAGAGAGTGGCGCTTTTTTCATCGTCCGACCTCAGCATATCCGCAACTTTCTCCCGCTTTTCGGCAGGATTCATAAGATCCAGCATATCGTCGTCGCTTTGCGCTTCAATGTCGGCTTTCAGAAGCGCCTCGTTTATTTCGTCTATGCGCTGCTGCTTGCGCTTTTTCATGTCGTCCGTAGTAACGAGATCTTCTTTTGTATGGAAAACAAATTCGTCGCTTGACGGCTTTGGTTCTTCGCTTAAAGCTTTTGTGCTGTCGTCAAGAAATATCTTGTCGTCCGCTTTTTTCTTTCCGCCAAGGTCGTCGTCAAAAAGACGTTTTCTTTTTTCGTTCTCGGGTTCTGTCGCTTTTGAACGCATATCGGACTGCTTTGCGGCGGCGCCCTTTTTCTTGTCGGAATATTGGTTTATGACCTGCGTAACGCTGAGATCGGGCTTTTTATCAGCCTTATTTCCCGATTTTTTCTGCGATCCCGCAAGGCTTTTTTTGTCGCCGTCCGAATTTTCATCAGGCTCGTCAAGCCGCAGATTGTCAACTTCTTTCAGAATTTTATCGATGTCATAATTCTTTTCTGCCATAAAATACACTTCCCTTTGAGTTATTTCCTGTATTTGATTATTTCGTACATAAGTATACCCGCCGAAACCGAGGCGTTGAGAGAATTAACTTTTCCGTTCATCGGAAGCGACACGATCCTGTCGCAGTTTTCTCTCACAAGCCTTGAAAGTCCCGAGCCTTCGGAGCCTACGACAATTGCCGCGCCTCCCGAAAAATCCGTTTTTTCATAAGGCTCTCCGTCGGCTTCCATACCGTATACCCATATATTGTTTTTCTTAAGCGCCTTTATTGTTTCCACAAGGTTTGTGACCCTTGCGACCTTTATCCATGCCGCCGCGCCCGCAGAGGTTTTGAACACCGTCGCGTTAAGTCCTGCGCTTCGCCTTTTCGGGATAATAACGCCGTCTGCCCCCGCAGCCTCAGCCGTTCGGATAATTGCTCCGAGATTATGAGGGTCTTCAATTTCATCCGCGATAACTATAAACGGAGGCTTTCCTTTAATTTTTGATACTTCGAGAATATCCGATAGATTTGCATATTCCGCCGCGCTCAATTCCGCGCAAACGCCGCCGTTTTTCTGCGTTCCCGAAAGGGACGCTATCTTTTCCGCGCCGACTATTTTTACCACGGCGCCGCGTTCTTTTGCAAGAGCGGCTATTCCCTCGATCTTAAGGTCTTTTTGTATATAGACCGTGTTGATCTCTTTATCGGAGCGAAGCGCTTCGGCTACGGCGTTTCGTCCGAAGATGATCTGATTTTCAGAATTATTTTCCATTTTTTTCCTCAAATTAAGCAAGCCATAACAATACATTATCTATTATATCACAAATAAAAAAATTTTTCAATAACAAAAACACAATATGCCGATAAAATTTCGCAAAAAATAATTATAACCGTTGCAATTTATTTACAATTATGTTAAAATATATTAAAGGCGTTCTAAAAAAACAATTGCGAGGTTCGGTCATGTTCAGTAAAATAAACAGCGTAGGTCTTTTCGGACTCAATGCGTTTGCGGTAGACGTAGAAGCGAGTATCTCTCCGGGACAGCCCATTTTCGACGTCGTGGGGCTTCCCGATATTGCCGTGCAGGAAAGTAAAGCGAGGATACGCGCGGTGTTGGGACAGCTCAATCTGAAGCTTTTAAACGGGCGCGTTACTGTAAATTTAGCTCCCGCAAGCGTAAAAAAAATAGGTTCGATGTTCGACCTGCCCATAACTATAGCTTTAATGGCTTTGGGAGGGGTTGTAGACTGCGACCTTTCCGACGCGGCGTTTATAGGGGAGCTGTCGCTTGACGGAAGAATAGCCCATATAAACGGCGCTCTGAGTATGGCTTTGACCGCTTCTCAAAACGGCATAAAGCGGTTGTTCCTTCCGAAGTCAAACGCAAAAGAAGCTTCCGTTGCGGACGGTATACAGGTATACGGCGTTGAACATATAACGCAGATAGTCGATTTTTTGCGGACGGGAACGGGACTTACTCCCGAGCCCCGCTACATACCCAGCGCGGAAAAGCTTATATACCGCGAGGATTTCGCCGACGTTATGGGTCAGACAGCGGCAAAGAAAGCCATTGAAGTTGCCGCCGCAGGCTCGCATAATATCCTTATGCTCGGTCCTCCCGGCTCGGGAAAGTCCATGCTCGCAAAACGTATTCCGTCCATTCTCCCGAAGATAACTTTCGCGGAAAGCATTGAAACGACGCAGATACATTCCATAGCGGGCATAATAGACCCGAAAGATCCGCTCGTTACAAACCGTCCGTTCCGTCCCGTAAGCCATACCATAAGCGGCGCGGGATTAGTAGGAGGAGGCACTGTTCCGCGACCCGGCGAAATATCGCTCGCGCATAACGGAGTTTTGTTTTTGGACGAGCTGCCCGAGTTTGACAGGAGAACGCTTGAAACTTTAAGACAGCCTCTTGAAAACTGCGAGATAGTGATTTCGAGAGCCAGCGGTTCGGTGAGCTATCCGTGCGACGTTATGCTTGTCGCGGCAATGAACCCTTGTCCTTGCGGCAATTTCGGAAATCCGAAGAAAAAATGCACCTGCTCCGAAAAAATGGTCACAATGTACTTAAATAAAATTTCACAACCCGTTCTCGACAGGATTGATATACAAATCGAAGTAAAGCCCGTCGAGTATGATGACCTTTCGGAAAGAAAAGCGCAGGAAACTTCCGCCGAGATAGCCGAGAGGGTACAGCGCGCCCGCGATATACAGGCACAGCGCTTTAAAGGCACGAATATAAAGTCAAACAGCCGCATAACATCAGATATAATCGGCGAGGTCTGCCGATTGACTCCGGACGCAAGCGATATGCTCAAAGCGGCGTTTGACAGGCTCGGACTTTCAGCCCGCGCTTATGATAGAATATTAAAGGTCGCGAGAACCTGTGCGGATCTTGCGGGACTGAAAGATATAGACAGAGCCTGCATTTCACAAGCGATAGGCTTTAGGAGTCTTGACAGAAAGTACTGGAACAGATGAACTTACAGTTGCGGTAAATGCATTTTAAAGGGGTGTTCTTATGGATAACAGAAGCTGCGGAGTTCTTATGCACATAACTTCGCTTCCGTCAAAATACGGAATAGGAACTCTCGGAGAAGAAGCCGAGAAATTTGCGGACTGGCTCAAAAGCGCGGGTCAGACCTACTGGCAGGTGCTTCCTATAGGACCTACGGGATACGGGGATTCGCCCTATCAGCCGTTCTCATCGTTCGCGGGAAATCCGCTTTTGATAGACCTTGACGAGCTTTGCGAGCAGGGGCTTCTGTCGAAAACGGAATGTGAGAACGCCGATTATGGCGCGGATCCTCTTGCGGTCGACTACGGAAAGGTGTCGAAAACTCGTTCTGAGCTTTTGCATAAGGCTCTCTCAAATTTCACGGACGACGTCGGGTTTACGGGTTTTGCGCTTGAACAGAAAAGCTGGCTCGATGATTACGCGCTGTTTATGGCGGTAAAAAGCAAGTTCGGCGGCAGACCCTGGACGCAGTGGGACGACGATATAAAATTCCGCCGCGCGGACGCTGTAAAAAGGTATTCCGAAGATCTTTCGGAAGAGATTCGTTATCACAAGTTCTGCCAGTATATCTTTTTCCGTCAGTGGACGCGGTTTCATAACACCTGTTCGCAAAAGGGCATTAAGATAATCGGCGACATACCGATCTACGTTTCCCCCGACAGCTCTGATGTCTGGGCTCAGCCTAATCTTTTCGAGCTTGACGAAAGACTTAATCCGAGGCGTGTTGCGGGAGTACCGCCCGATTATTTTTCAAAGACGGGTCAGCTCTGGGGAAATCCGCTCTACGATTGGGCGGCTATGAAGATGAATGATTATGCGTGGTGGGTGGCGCGCGTTAAGAGATCCGCCGAGCTTTTCGATATGCTCAGGATCGATCATTTCCGCGCTTTCGACACTTATTATGCAATTCCGTTCGGAGAAAAAACGGCGGAGCACGGAAGCTGGGAAAAAGGTCCCGGCATGAATTTGTTTAACGTTATCGCAAAGGAAGTTCCAAACGCGGATATAATCGCCGAAGATCTCGGAGATATTTTCGACAGCGTAAAACAGCTTCTTGCCGAAAGCGGTTTTCCGGGAATGAGAGTGCTTCAGTTCGGGTTTAATCCCGAAAATTCCGACAATGATCATCTCCCGCACAATTATCCGAAGAACTGCGTTTGTTATACGGGAACGCACGACAACGCGACATTCGCGCAGTGGTATTCCGAAGCGGATCTTAAAACAAAGGCGATGTGCAGAAAGTATTTGGGAAAGCTGTTTTCAATGAAGCTCAATAAATGCGCTATCCGCGCGGCATACGCTTCTCCCGCAAACCTTGCGATAATTCCCGCGCAGGACATTTTAGGACTCGGCAAAAAGGGAAGAATGAATGTTCCGTCTACTCTCGGCGGAAACTGGAGCTGGAGAATAGGCAAAAACGCACTGAAAAACAAACACGCCAAAATGCTCAAAGAATTTGCCGAGATATATATGCGCCTATGAAAGACATAATTCTCGACAGCCTCAGCAAAGATTTCGCCCACGGCATTACAAAGCCGTTTTATAAGGCAATAGAAGAATACAGGCTGTTTAAAAGCGGCGACAGGATATGCGTCTGCGTTTCGGGAGGGAAGGATTCGCTTCTGCTGGCGGCGCTCTTTCGCAGATACGAGCTATATGGGAAAACGCCCATATCCGTAAAATATCTCACAATGGACGCGGGCTTTTCCGAGAGGACGCTTAGCGTTATAAGATCAAACGCAGAGCGCCTCGGTATTGACCTTACGGTATTTAAAACCGATGTTTTCAGGCTTGTGGAAAAGGAGAAAAACCCCTGCTTTCTTTGTTCAAAAATGCGCAGGGGTTTATTGTACAAAAAAGCGAAGGAGCTAGGCTGCGACAAGATCGCTCTCGGTCATCATTTCGACGACGCAATAGAAAGCATACTTATGGGTATGCTCTATGGTGGGCAGGCTCAGACAATGCTCCCGCGCGTAAAGGCTCAGAATTTTGAGGGAATGGAGCTTATCCGCCCGTTGTATTTTGTTCGGGAAAAGGACATAATCGAGTGGGCGGACAGGTGCAAAATAGAAAGAGCGGGCTGCGACTGCGCTCTTAAGGACCGCGAAAACGGCTCGGAGCGTGCGGCGGTAAAGCGGCTTATCGCAGAGCTTTGCGAGGAAAATCCGCAGGTAGCGATGAATATTTTCCGAAGCGTGCATAACGTCCGCCTTGACAGGATAATCTCATACAAGGACAGCGACGGGGTACACAGCTTTCTTGACAGGTTTGAAGATGATGACAAAAAGTGAGCTTAAAAAAATTGAAAAGAGCGGCTTTCGCGGCAAATTGGGAGCAATTTATTCTCCGAATAAAACGCTTTTCAGATTTTGGCAGCCTTTTGCCGAAAAGGCTTTTTTAAGGCTTTACAACGCGGACAACAAGCGTATTTTTAAAGCCCGTATGAAACGTAACAAAAGCGTTTTCGAGCTTGAAGTAAAAGGAGACCTTTCGGGAAAAGAGTATGACTTTTCGGTTATTCAAAACGGCAAGGAAAGAGAGTTTGCAGACAGCTATTCATATCTTATAAACAAAGACGGAACGCGCGGTATCATAACGGATATGGACAAAAACACGCCGCTCGGTTGGGAAAACGACAAGCCCGTATCAATTAAAGACCCGATAATCTACGAGCTTTCCGTCCGCGATTTTTCTATGGACGAAAGCGCGGGCTTTTCAAACCGCGGAAAATTCCTTGCGTTTTGCGAAGAGAATGTAAAGAACAGCTATGGCGGCGTCTGCGGGCTTGAATATATAAAAACCCTCGGCGTAACGCATATTCAGCTCATGCCCGTTTTCGATTTTGACAGCGACGGTAAAGCCTATAACTGGGGTTATAACCCGCGTTTTTATAACGCTCCGTGCGGATATTATGCCGTTGATAACGCAGTTGTTGAACTAAGAAAACTTGTTATGGCTGTTCATAACGCGGGAATGGGAGTTATAGCTGACGTTGTTTATAATCACGTTTTTGACGCGGGAAAGTCTGTTTTTGAACGGCAGATGCCCGGGTATTTTTTCAGGGGAGAGAACGGATTTTCAAACGGCTCGGGCTGCGGAAACGAGTTTGCGAGCGAAAGGAAAATGGCGCGGAAGTTTATTATTGACAGCATTACATTTCTTGCAGTAGAATATCATCTGGACGGTTTTCGCTTTGACCTTATGGGGCTTCTGGATATTGAAACAATGAGGCTTATCCGAAAAAAGCTAAAGGAAATAAACCCCGATATTCTCATTTACGGAGAGGGCTGGACAGGCGGGGAGAGCGCGCTTTCGGAAAACCGCCGCGCGGTACTTAAAAACGCAGACAGGCTTTCGGGAATTGCTTTTTTCGGCGACAGCTTTCGCGACGCGCTTCGCGGGAATGTCTTTGACGTAAATGACAAGGGGTTTTTGTGTGGGAACACGGGACGCTTTGAGCCGATAAAAAAAGCCGTTTCGGGAAAGCGCGGAGTTTGCAGTATTTCGCAGAGTATAAATTACGCCGAATGTCACGATGATCACACGCTTTTCGACAGGCTATGCATTGCGCTTAAAACACATGACAAACGAAAAATAATGCCTCTCGAAAAAACAGCCGCCGCGCTTTTGGCGCTATCAAAAGGCATTTTATTTCTGCACGCGGGTCAGGAGTTTCTCCGTACTAAAAACGGCAGCTCAAACAGCTATGACCTCCCCGACAGCGTAAACTCCGTAAAGTGGGATATGATCACCGAAAACCGCGCTCTCTGCGAGTATTACCGAGGGCTTTTGGCTTTCAGAAAGCGGTTTTTAAATGAATTGGACGGCGTGACATTTTCCGAAACGAACGGCTGTATTATCATGGAAAACGAAAAGTTTATGGTGATAATAAACCCTACCGACAAAAAACTTGTAATTGATAAAAACTATGAATATGAAATTTACGCTGATGAAAATTCCGCTTCGGACAGCCCGCTGTATTTGAGAAAAAGGCTTACCTGCGGGAAACACGGCGTTCTTATTGCAAGGAGTACAACCCATGAAAAAAGAAATTGAAGCGCTTCGGGAAGTTATGAGAAGCAGGGGAATATACGCGGCTGTTATCCCTACGAGCGACTTTCACGGCTCGGAATACATCGGAGAATATTTCAAGCTCCGCGAGTATCTGAGCGGCTTTACGGGTTCTGCGGGAACGCTTGTCGTAACGCTCGACAAGGCGGCTCTCTGGACTGACGGGCGCTATTTTTTGCAGGCTGAACGCGAGCTTTCTGGCAGCGGCATTTCCCTTATGAAAATGGGAGAAAGCGAAACGCCTACTGTAGAAGATTTTCTGAAGAATGAAATGCCCGATAATTCCGTTCTGGGTTTTGACGGAAGAACGGTTTCGTGCGCATTTGCAAACAGGCTTCAAAAAACCCTCAATAAGAAATACATATCGTTTCTTTCCGATATTGATTTCGGAGAGCTTGTGTGGAAAGACAGCCCGCCGCTTTCGGCAGAACCTGTTTTTATGCTGCCCGAAAACAATTGCGGCAGGACAAGAGCGGAAAAGATAGCTCTTATCCGCGGGAAAATGAAAGAGAAAGAAGCAGACTGCCTTGTCGTTTCCGCGCTTGACGAGATAGCTTGGACCTTAAATCTGCGAGGCGGGGACATAGAATACTGTCCGCTGTTTCTGGCTTTTATGATGATATTTACGGACAACTCTCCCACAAAGCTGTTTGCGAATAAAACGATATTCGGCGACGAGATAATTGCAAAACTTAAAGCCGACAATATCGAAATTCTTGATTACAACGACATCTACAGTGAATTATCAGCATATGACAAAACCGTCTGGTTCGATGAAAACACCGCGAATTTCAGGCTTGTTTCATCTAAAAAGTCCGTCATAAAAAAGCCGAGTCCCATAGAGCTTATGAAAGCGGTAAAGGACGGAGTGGAGATACTTTGCGAAAAGAACGCTCATATCCGCGACGGACTTGCCGTAACGCGCTTTATGAAATGGCTGAAGTCATCCGTAGGCTTTGAAAATGTGACCGAAATTTCCGCTGCGGAAAAGCTCGAAGAGCTTAGAAAGCTCGGAGAGAATTATCTCGGTCAGAGTTTCGCGCCGATAATGGCATACGGAGAACACGGAGCTATAGTGCATTATTCCGCGACGGAAGAAACAAACGCGGATATAAAGCCGCGCGGAATGTTGCTTTCAGATACGGGCGGGCATTATCTCGACGGCACAACGGACATAACCCGAACTTTTGTTCTCGGAGAAATTTCCGAAGAAGAAAAACGCGCCTTTACGCTCGTGCTTGCGGGGCATTTAAATCTCCTTATCGCAAAGTTCCCCAAAGGCACGCGGGGAAGCACCCTTGATTATGCCGCTCGCGAACCGCTCTGGCAAAACGGTTTTGACTTTAACCACGGCACGGGTCACGGAGTAGGTTTTTTGTTGAACGTTCACGAAGGACCGCAGCGCATAAGCTGCCGCGCGGAAGACGACGCGCCGCTTAAAGAGGGAATGATAACCTCCGACGAGCCGGGGCTTTATGTCGAGGGAAAGTTCGGGATAAGGCACGAGAGTCTGCTGTTGTGCGAAACGGACAAAAAAACGGGATTTTTAAATTTTTCGCCGCTTACGCTTGTTCCTTTCGACCGCGAGGGAATTGAAAAGAAGTATCTTACTTCTCGGCAAATTGAAACTCTGAACGATTATCACGCGCTCGTTTTTGAAAAGCTCTCTCCGCTTATGGACGAAGAAGAAAAAGAGTGGCTGAGAAAAGCGACAGAGCCGATTTAAGCGTTATAACAGGCGGACAATTTTCAGCGCTTGACATTTGATGACAAATGATGTATAATAATTCAGAGAAACGGCGCATTGTTCTTAATAACGGAACCTTGCAAAAAAGAAAGGCAGATAACCCATGCACATTTTTTCTGATGATAAGCGTTACTGACGGGCTTGCATTTATTTTAAATTGAAAACAGAAACCTAAAGTAACGAAAGGAATAATTTTTATGATACAATATGATGAAACGCGCCTTGAAATGGAAAATTTAAAGCCCGAGCTGGAAGATCTTCGCTCCGCTTTAAATCTTGACGCGGTGAAGATAAAGCTCGACGAGCTTGAGATGAAAACAACGGAGCCGAACTTCTGGGACGACGCTGAAAAATCGAGCGCTATTCTACAGCAGATCGGGCATTATAAGCAGACGATCGAGGAATACAATAAGCTTTGTTCAAACCGCGACGATGTTCTTACGATGATCGAACTTGCGGAAGAAGAAAATGACGAGAGTATGTTGGGCGAGGTAAAGGAGCTTGCGCAAAAAGTAAAGACTTCTCTCGAAGAACAAAAGCTCTCAACGCTCCTCACAGGCGAATACGACAGCTCAAACGCAATTCTTTCATTCCATGCGGGCGCAGGCGGAACAGAAGCGCAAGACTGGGTGTCAATGCTTGTGAGAATGTATACGAAATGGTCGGATTCCCACGGTTTTAAAACAGAGATACTCGATATTCTCGACGGAGACGAAGCGGGAATAAAAAGTGCTTCTATTCATATAGAGGGCTTTAATGCATACGGCTTTTTAAAGAGCGAACACGGCGTTCATAGGCTTGTCAGAGTGTCGCCGTTTGACGCGGCGGGAAGAAGACATACGAGCTTCGCTTCCGTCGAAGTTATGCCCGAAATCGAAAAGGACATTTCTGTAGAGATACGCCCCGAAGATCTTATAATGGAAGTTTACCGTTCAAGCGGCGCGGGCGGTCAGCATATCAACAAAACAAGCTCTGCAGTCAGACTTATCCACAAACCTACGGGCATTGTTACAGCCTGCCAGACCCAGCGCTCGCAGGTGCAGAACCGCGATTTCGCAATGAAAATGCTGATGAGTAAGCTCATTCAGATAAAAGAACAGGAACACCTTGAAAAGATAAGCGACATAAAGGGCGAACAATTAAAGATCGAATGGGGAAGCCAGATACGCTCTTATGTATTTATGCCGTATACTCTCGCCAAAGATCACCGCACAAATTTCGAGAGCGGAAATATAAACGCCGTTATGGACGGGGATCTTGACGGATTTATAAACGCGTATCTCAAAATGCAAAGTCAGAAATAATTATCGGAGGGATCAAAATGAGCTTTTATGACAACCGTGAGCTTTCGTGGCTAAAATTTAACGAACGGGTGCTAGAAGAAGCTTTTGACGAGAACACGCCGCTTTTTGAGCGCCTCAGATTTGTGAGCATTTTTTGCTCAAATCTTGACGAGTTCTTTATGATAAGGGTCGGAAGTCTTTTCGACAAGATGAATTACGACCCGAAAGACCGCGACAATAAAACGAATATGACCGCGAAAGAACAGCTTTCGGAAATAGCTTCGAGCGTAAGAAAGCTTATTTCTCCGAAAGACAAAGCCTATGAAAAAATAATGAAAGGGCTTTCGGAATACGGTATAGAGCATCTTTCGTCAAACAGCCTCACTCCTCAGGACGAAGCCTTTTTCAAGGCGTATTTCATGCGCGAGGTGCTGCCGTTGTTGTTTACGGGACTTGTGGACAAGAAACATCCCGTTCCGTTTTTCAAAAACGGAGAAGTTTATGTCGGCTGCAAGATAAGAAAAAAAGCGGAAACGCGCTGTACATTCGGCATACTGCCCGTACCCGAAAATCTTCCGAAAGCGGTATTCCTCCCAAAAAGCGGGAAATTCCTGCTTATTGAGGAGATAATAAGCCACTGCGCAAAACAGGTGTTTTCAAACTTTATCATCGAGTCGCGCTGCATTTTCAGAGTTACGAGAAACGCCGATATTTCCATAGACGAGGCGCTTTTCGATCATGATGTGGATTTCAGGGACATTATGTCAAAGCTCATAAAAAAGCGCAAAAAGCTCCAGCCCGTCCGCATTGAGTTCTGGGGAAATCCCGACAGCGAGAGCGTCGAGCTTCTCGAAAAGGTGCTTGACGTAAAACATTCGTTTGTTTTTAAACAGCGCTCCCCGCTTTCGCTAAACTTTATGAGCCTGCTTGAAAAGCGGCTTGAAAAGGAAAAGAGCCTGTTCTTTGAACCGCTCACTCCCCAGCAGCCGTCTTCCATATCGCGAAACGTTTCGCTTATTGAGCAGATACAGCACAAGGACATTCTGCTCAATTACCCTTATGAAAACATAAATCAGTTTATAAGACTGCTCGACGAGGCGGCGGAAAATCCGAATGTATCGTCAATAAAGATAACCCTCTATCGCGTTGCGCGCGACAGCAAGATAATAAACGCCCTGAACAAAGCCGCGGAAAACGGAAAGGACGTCTTGGCGCTTGTGGAACTCAGAGCAAGGTTTGACGAGGAAAACAACATCGGTTGGTCAAAACAGCTTGAAGACGCGGGAGTAAACGTTATTTACGGGCTGGAAGAGCTGAAAGTTCATTCAAAGCTACTTCTTATAACGCTTCGCGACGGAACGGACGTAAGCTACATCACCCAGGTCGGCACTGGAAATTACAACGAAAGAACTTCAAAGCTCTACACCGACCTTACGCTCATGACCGCGAACAAGGAGATAGGCGCTGACGCTTCCGTGGTGTTTAACGCTCTTACGGAGGAAAGCACCGTTGAAAGCACAAACAAGCTGCTTGTCGCACCGAAAGGACTGAAAAGCCGCATTGTCGAGCTTATCGACAACGAGATAACCTACGGCTCGGACGGCTATATTGCGATAAAGATAAATTCGCTCACGGACAAGGATCTTATCGAAAAGCTCGCCGAGGCGTCACGCGCGGGAGTAAAGATAGAGCTTGTAGTGAGGGGGATATGCTGTCTTATTCCCGGAGTTCCCGGAGAAACCGAGAATATCCGCGTTATATCTATTGTTGGGCGTTTCCTCGAGCATAGCCGAATCTACATTTTCGGAAAAGACGAGCGCCGCAGGGTTTATATTTCGAGCGCGGACTTTATGACGAGAAACACCGAGCGCAGGGTAGAAGTCGCCGCGCCTGTTCTGGACAAAGGGCTTGCGGACAGGGTCTGCGATATTTTCAGCATTTGTATGAAAGACAACGTAAAAGCCCGCGAGCTTATGTCCGACGGACAATATCGCCGCGTACAGCAAAACGGCGCGCCCGCTCTTAACTCTCAGATCTATTTTTACGAGCAGGCTTATAACGCTGCAAACAGCATAAAAGAACAAAACGCGAATATTGCAAACAATGCAGCCGAAAGGTCCGATACAGGCGCGATAAGAGTTAAGATAAGAAAAGTAAAAAGACCGAGATAACGGCTGATTTTTCGAGAAAAAAGCGCGCAGACGGTTTGCCGCACGCTTGTTATAGGGAGCTTTTTTGGAGGTGAACGCTGTAATGGACGATAAAGAGAAAAACACCGAACAGAAAACGAACGACCAAGTCACAAAAGACGAGGAAAAAATTCGCGATATGAAACAGGAGCTTGAAGATTATATCGAAGAGCAAGGCATTTATATTAGGCAGTAATTTGCCAAAAACACGGCTTGCCGCCCTTTGTAGTTGACGATACAGAGGGCGGTATTTATTTGCGCTCACTTGTAAAAGATCACGAGGGAACCCCTATCGGGATCCCCTCGCTCTCCTTGTCGGCAGGTGACGGTATACAGTCCGTTAAGTCCGGCAATTACTGAATACTTTACCCTATAAACGGTATACCGTATCCCCGCCATTTGGGTATTTTAAACAGCCGTTGAAAGCCTTTGGCTATTCGCGGGCATTGCACAAGCTCTGCCACCATCGGCGCGGCCGTGTTTTTTTACCCTGCGTCGGTCGTACAAAACTGGTTTTGCTTTGACCCACGCAAGATATTTTATGCCGAAGTCGCCCGATATGTTAAACAAAAAAGAAACCGCCTTGTTCGGGAAGCTCCCTACAAAGCGGTTTTTATTACAGTTTGTTTACAACTTTAAAAGAATTTAAGCCTTCATCTTGCTCTTGTAATCAGCCTTTATCTGTTCAAGGGCAACAGCGTCAGCCTTACGCTTTTCGCGAGCCTGATCCTGGATAGCCTGAACCTCGTCTATACCCGTTACAATGGTCTGCCATGTCTGCTGGAGAGTTTCAACCTTAATGGAAGAAGTAGCCGACATAGACGCAACCATCTTAGACTGCTCAACAGTGTTCTGAGCGTTCTTTATGAGCATCTCGTTCGTCTTTTCGTCAAGAGCCGCAAGGCTTTCAGCCTGGATCTTCTGGCGCTTGAGCATGATAGCCTGAGCGAGAGCCTGCTTGAACACGGGCATGGTGATGATAAATGCTGAGTTTATCTTGCGTACAAGATTTAAGTTTGAATATTCCATTGTCTTCAGCATAGGCACTGTCTGGAGCGCAACGTTTTCCGCTATCTTCAGATCCATAACCCTCTGGTCGAGAATTTCACGCATCTGCTGTAAATTTGAAAGATCCATGCGGATAGTTCCGTCGTCCGGAGCAGCTTCAACTTTCTTCTTATATTCCTCGATAAACGTATCCAGTTCTTTAACGCCCTGTTCGCCCGCCATGATATACTTTACGAGCTGCTGATAATATCCGATGTTCGCGTCGTACATAGAGTCGAGCTTATGGTTTGCCTGCTCGATTTCGTTTTCATACTGCTTGAGCTGAACATAGATCTTGTCTATTTCCTTGCCCATGGTGTCGTATTTGTTCAGAATCTTTTCGATCTTTTTCTTGAGGCTTCCGAAGAAACCGGGCTTCTCGTCCTGAATTTCCTTTATGTCGAACTGATCCATAATCGCCGCAAGGTTTTTAAGCATTGTACCCGTGTCGTTTATCTGGTCAATGCTCATGGAGTTTAAAACCTGGTCGGAAGCTTTTGAGATCTCGTCTGCGGCTTCTGCTCCGAACTTAACAATAGTCTGGCTGTCATTTACGTTGATAGTCGAAACGAGTTTGTCGATCTCATCGCTTGAAGCAAGCTGCTGTTTGATCTCATCGGTTTTTACTACGATATTGAAGTTCTTTGCTTCTTCGATCTTTGCGTCAAGATCTGCGTCTGCGGGCGCGGTAACGACCGTTCCCGTAGCGGTTATCTCGGTCGGCTGAGCCTGCGGTTGTGCTGAGGAGGGGGTAAATTGAAGTCCCATAATGTTTTATCCTTTCGGTTTAGTGTTTTCCGAACAGCTTTCCGAAAAAACCGCTGTTCTTATCCTCGGAGGGTATCTTAAATTTCGGAATCTCCGTTTTGTACAAAAACTGGTTCATTATATGCTCCTCGAAAGCGTCGCTGCTTACATAGGTTTCGAGGTTTTTATAGCCCGACGGCGTATATATCAATACGTCAAATCCTATCAGGCTGCACAAAACTGTTTGTATACATTCTTCGAGCGTGAACGTATCTTCTATTGCGTCAATGTAAATAAGCTTCGGGATCTTTTTCGTAAAGTCAAACTGCTGTACCATCTGCAAAAATTCCCGACTTAAATTCATTCCGTAGTGCAAAACCGAGCACATAAGCTCGTCGCCCTCTAGTTTCAGAAATCTGCTCGAACACGTTTCCTGGAGCTTGTAGAACAGCATATCCTGTATTCTGTCGGGAAGGTAGCTGTATTTATTGAGCATACTGCTCTTGAGCTTTTCCGCGTCAATTTCTCCGTTTCTGTAAAACTGTCTGTACACGGAAAGATCCGTCGCGCTCGTTTCGGTTTTATTGGGTTGTTTTATTATGAGTATCGTTTCGGGAGTAAGTTTATCTCTGACTCCGTCCCAGTATTTTCCCGTGTCGCCGTCCTGAACGCCGCTTATCTTTGCGAAAATATTCGGCACCGAAACAAGATTTCCCGCCGTTGCAAATCCAGGTCTGAAGCGCGCCTCTTGCTTCCAGAGAATTGCTATTTCCTCATAAGTCGTTTTGAGCGTAACGCTCTGACTGTTCGGAAATTGAAAGCTTCTGAATATTCCCGTGTCGCCGTTATAAAGCATAGTGTCGAGGTCGCGCTCGGCATTGTATGCGACGGTGGACACTTTCATCTTTACGGCTTTTTTTGGATATTCTCCGCTCTCTTTTGACTGAGGAAGAGAGAATATCTGAAGTCTCCCGTCGACGTTTTTGTCAACGACAGTTTTCTGATTGTTGAGGTTAGGCGAAATATATACAACGTCAAACCCGCACATCGACATAAACAGCAGGAAATAGACCTCGGACTGCGATATGTCGCCGTAATACAATACAACGGGTATATCCTCGTATGCCACGGAATATTTTCTCGCCTGTGTGCATCTGTAAAGCCAAGTAACCAACTTCATCGCATAGTTGAAAACGACCGTCTGATTTGCCGTACCCAGATTTGAAAGCAGATCTTTGAGAGCCTTTCTCGCCAGAGCGGTCCTGTTCTTGTCGCCCTGAAGATTTATCTGCATGGCCATTTCGTCTATCATTCCCGCGGTGCTTGTTCTCGTAACCGAACCTATGGCTTTTATCTCGTCCGCATCGGGATTTGTAAGCGGCTTTTCTATAAAGATAAGCTGCTTTTTAAGCCCCGAAAAGCTCTCCTTGAATTTAACGAGCATATTCGTATAAACGTCCTCGCTGTCGTATCCCAGAAGCGCCGCGCAGTATACGGGAATATCTCCGTCCTCTGTATAAACGCCGCCGTTTTTCACAACGCGCGTTTGTCGGGTAGTTATCAAGTCTTCAAACATACCCGCCGCGCTGGTGGAAAGCTTTTTTACAAGACCGCTTACGCGCTCGCCTTCGGCTCTCATGCTTGCCAGAGTAGCTTCTTTTGAAAGGTCGATCTTCGTGAAATCTATCTGTATGGGAGCGTTCAGCCTGCCGCTTTTTACCGTTATCCTGTCTTTAAACAAAAGCTTTACATAGTCCTTGTCAAGCCCGTAGCTTACGAGCGTTATCTTTACTCCCGCCGCCTGCATCATAAGCAGGAAATAAAGTTCTTTCTGTGTAGCCCCGCCAATATATACAAGCTCTGTCGGTCGGCTTGCGAGATATTTTATTATCCAGCACAAGAAAACGAAGAAGTTGTTTTTCTTGTTTACTCCGCATTCCGCTACCGCCTTTGTCATGACTTCTGCAATATCCGCGCTGTCGCACGGAATATTCGCGTCATGGAGCCACATATCCAGACTTTTCTTTATGTCGTCGATATTATCGAAACTTGCCGCAGTATAGCCCGAAGCGTTTGTTATCTCCTCTACCGACGCTGAAGGAAGCTTTCCTTTAAAGAACAGACCGTTTTTCTGTACAGCTACGAATTTTTCGATAAGCAGACCTCTGAAACTGTCGGGATCGTCATATCCCACATATCTCGTAAATTCCTGCATTTCAAACGACCACCCTTTTATAAATAGAAGTTAATTTGATTACTCGTCCACTTGTATTCCCAGTTCCCTGCAAAACCGCGCCATGCCCTCTTTAAAGCCCGCGCCGACGGCGGAAATTTTCCATTCGTCTTTGTAGATGTAAAATTCAAGCGCAACAGCCGACGTAACTTCGCGAACATCGTTCATAACGAACGAAACCCGTTCGCGATCCGTCCATAGGCTTACCCGCGGATCTCTGACTTTTGAAAAGTTCTTGGCGTTGTTCCCCGCGTATACGGAATACACCAGAACAACTTTTTTTATTTTCGAGTCCGCTTTTGACAGATCGATTTCAACATGCCCGTCTTTCGGGAAATAAACAGCTTCTCCGTTTTCGGAGCGCTCGTTTCCGAAGAATATAAGGCTTTTATCCGAAAGCGCTTTTCCGTTTTCCCCCAAAAGAAAAACATAAGGGTCGACGTCTAAATTGTCGGGCATATCCTTGCAGCTGAAAAAAGCCGAAAATTTCATGTCCGAATATTTCGCCAGCGGAACTCTCATTCCCCGTGTGAGAATAAGCGCCTCGCGCGTTGAATTTTCAACCGGCAATGAAAGCTCTGCGCTTTTTATAATATCAGGCGCGTTAGAGTTTTCACAATCTATCCTTTTGCGGTCGGCTTTTTCCGCACCGGAAAGCGCTTTCCCGCAAATAAATGCTTTCCTTATAAACTTCGATTTGAATATGACTTCGGCATAAAGACATGTTCCGTGGGGTATGCCGCCTACTTTTATCAAAAGCTCGTTTTTGCCCTTTGAAAGAACGCTCGGCTCAAACGTAATGTTTTCCGCCTTTATCTCCGTTCTTTCGGGAACAACGACCGTCATCAAAAAAGTGTTTTCTTCTTCGGCTTGAAATTCCCCGAGTTCAATTGTCCTCGGAACGCCGAAAAAGCCGTCCTCGCTCCCAAACCCGCTTACAGAGCCGTTTATTTCCACGTCGTTTATTTCACACGGAAAAATCGAACACAAAGCCGCGTTTTCGGGACTGTCTTCCGTAACCTCGATACGCATGGCGCTAAGGCTCACTCCCGTTGATTTTATGATAACTGCGGGAGCTTTATCAGTCCAGACGGTGGTGTTTTCGCCGATTATTCTCAGCGGTTTTGAGATCGTAACAGGTCCTTTAAATTCGCCTTTGGGAAGCGTTATTTTGCTGTCGGGGCTTGCTTTGGCTATTATTAGCTCCAAGCTTTCGATTTTATCGTTATTTTCAGCCAAAGCAAATCCCCCGCAAAATTATTTTAAATAAACGTTCTTTTAATTTTTATTTGAAACGCTGTTCGCAATTGCCTTTCTGATAAGGTCTATAGGAATTATCGAAATTCCGAGTACCAGAACGACCAGCCATTCCGTAACGTTCAGTCCCCAGCCGTTAAGAATATCTCCGCCGACATAGGTCATAACTATCTGAACAATCGCGATAATGCCGAATACCGTAAGGAAGCCCTTGTTTTTGCCGATGTTGTCAAAGAGGTTCATCTTTTCGGTACGCGCGTTAAATGCGTTGAATACTGCGATGAAGATAAAGAACGCGAAATATGCCGTGTGGAGTATAGCGTGCGAGCCGTCAAGCTTCAACGCGTCGCCTGTTGCTTCTCTTATAAAGCCCCAGTTTTCGAGATAGCTCGTGTCGTTTCCGAAAGGCGAGTAGTTGCCGAGAATGAGCATAACGAGCGATAAAGCGAACGTCCAGCCTGCGCCGACGATAATTTCCGACATCATGTTCTTGCTGATGATCGGTTCTGTTCTGCGCTTGGGCTTTTCGTGCATAAAGCGTGTGAGCGCAGGCTCTCCGCCGAATGCAAGCGCCGCCAAAGTATCCATAACCAGGTTTACCCAGAGTATCTGAATAACGTCGAGCGGGTTTGCAAGCCCTATAAGCGGGCAGATAAACGAGATAAGAACCGCCGCAACGTTTATCGTAAGCTGGAATACTATAAACTTTCTGATTGAGTTAAAGATCGTGCGTCCGTAGAGTATAGCACGGTCGATAGAGTTGAAGTTGTCGTCAAGGATTACAATATCCGAAGCCTCTTTTGCAACTTCCGTTCCACCGCCCATTGCAAAGCCGACGTCGGCTTTTTTGAGGGCAGGGGAGTCGTTTACGCCGTCGCCCGTCATTCCCGCAACGAGGTCAAGTTCCTGCGCGAGCCTTACAAGACGGCTCTTGTCGGTAGGAAGCGCACGCGCGATAACTCTAATGTCCTTAAGCTTTGCCTTTATCTCGTCGTCGGACATCTTTGAAAGCTCGTCGGAGGTGAGCATAAGGTTTGTCTTTTCGTCGTCGATAAGTCCCGCTTCTTTTGCAATAGCAACGGCGGTCTCGCGGCGGTCGCCCGTTATCATAACGACCTGAACGCCCGCGCCCTTAACTTCCTTGATTGCCGTAACGGATTCGGGACGAACCTCGTCGCGTATTCCCAGACACCCTATAAGCGTCCAGTTGTTACCGTCGGGAAGCGCGTCCTCGCCGAGAGCGTCCTCGCTTGTCGCAAGCGCTAAAACGCGTATCGCGCGGTTTGCAAGCTCGTCTATCTTCGCATTGAGCTTCGCCATATCAAACGGCTGCTTGTTTCCGTTTTCGTCATAATAATGCGAGCATCTCTGGAGTATCTTTTCGGGAGCGCCTTTTATCAGCGTCAGGTTGTATTCGCCCTCTACCTGCGTAGCGGAGTACTTATTTGTAGAGTTAAAAGGAATGTTCTTTACTGCCTTTACGTTTGCGTTTGAAATATTGTCTATGCCGTAGCCGAGGATAGCGCGCTCAGTCGCGTTTCCTCCGAGAACTCTGCGGTCTTTGCCCTCGCCGCTTATCATAGAGAGCGTGTTTTTGTGGATAGACAGCGACAGAAGCTCTTTGAGCTTTCCGTTTATTTCGTTCATTGTCTTGCGCTCATTTACCGCGCCGTCAATAAAGTTTATCGCTTCGAGTTTGCCTTTTGTTATAGTTCCCGTTTTATCGGAGAAGAGAATGTTAAGCGAACCCGCAGTTTCAATTCCGGCTACCTTGCGGACAAGGACGTTGTCTTTAAGCATCTTGCCCATATTCTGTGCGGAAACTATCGCTATCATAAGCGGAAGTCCCTCGGGTACCGCCATAACTATGATGATAACAGCAAGCATAACCGCCTGAATTACCGCTTCAACAAGCGCCATCCACTGGAACGCGCCGTCCGCCGCAAAGAAAAACGCCGACGGGTCAAAATTCGTGTCGAATAAAATTGTCTTTGCCAGCATTGCTATTGCAATAGCTATACCGCCTATATAGCCGAACTTCGAGATGCCGTTCGCGAGGTTTCCGAGCTTTAATTTCAGAGGAGTTTCTCTGTCATCGTCGGTCTGAAGCTCGCTTGCTATCTTTCCGTAAACGGACTTGTCGCCGACAACGGTTACCTGCATAACCGCGTTTCCCGAGCAAACGACCGCGCCTCTAAATACTTTGTATTCGTTGTCGAAGTTAGTGTTCTCGTCAGTGTCTTTCCAGCCGTCGGGAATTGCCTTTTTCTTAGCCTCGCGGCTCTCGCCGTTTAACACCGACTGGTCGACTTTAATGTCGCCGTCGATTATAATGCCGTCCGCGGGAATTTTATCTCCCGACTGTAGCAAAATAGCGTCGCCTACTACGATGTCATTTATCGCAACTTCCGCGATAACGCCGTTTCTGTAGGTCTTTACCATAATTCTCGAAGCCTCTTCTTGAAGCTTCTGGAATGCGTTTTCATTTCTGTATTCGGAGAACGTCGAAACGAGCGTCGCAAGGCATATCGCTATGAAAATTCCGAGCGGCTCGTACCATTCGGGCGCGCCCTCTTTTATAACTCCCGTTATTCCGAGAACAGCCAACACAACGTTTATCAGCAGCGCGACGATAAGAATTTTTATCATCGGGTCGCCGAGATTGTCTTTCAGCTTATCCCAGAAGCTCTCGTGAGCTTGCTCGGTCATAGAGTTGTCGCCGTATTTCGCCTTACTTTCGGCGACCTCGGCGTCTGTCAGTCCAAATTTCTTCATAGGTTTTCCTTTCTCTGATGTTTTGATATATAATGCGGTATTGCCGCTGATTAACTTTTATTGCACACGGTCACTTTACATAAAAGCCCGTTTTCTTTTGCCGAAATTCTGAAAAGATCGCCGTCTTTAAGCTCAAACGCGCTTCCTTTGGGAACAAGCCTCCCGCTCGGCGACAACATTCCCTCCGCGCCGCTGTTCACCAACAGCCACTTCCCGTTATGCAGAGCGATATACGCTCTCATCTGCGTGTCGGCTTTCTCATCGTTTCTGACGTTTGAAAATATGTGCCAGTCGTAGACGGGCATCCTGTCGAAAACCGCTATCTCGTTCTTGTCGCGGTAGACGCCTTTTCTGCCGTACATTTCGCTTTTAAGCTCCAAAAGCACTATTTCCTTGTTTTTTCTTCTCCCGCAGAAAGGGCAGACGGGTCTGTTCTTATCCCTTAAGATAAACCATTTTTGCTCGCAGGCGGGATTGTCGCAGCTTACCAGCTTATCCCATGCTCTGAGCAGTTCGCGCTCCCATTCCATAGCAGTCGGTCTTTCCGACGGCTCGTGAAGTCCGTCCGAAAACGCTTTTAAAAACAGCCTTTCCAGTCCGTCCGAAAGAGAGTTTATCGTAAACTTAAGATCGGGCGGTCTGTTCGAGGTGTCTTTCGGGTCTTCGATAAATGTCGCTTTGGGACCCAGACAAAGGAAATCATCTTCTTCTGCGTTTGCGCTGCTGTAGATCTTCGGACCTATCAGCGGGTGACGGCAGAACAGATATTCATAAATCAGCACAGGCAGCGCATGTAGATCCGTCTGAACGCAAGGCAGTTTTCTCTTTGGATCTCTGAAATCAAGCATTATTGTCGAAAGGACTTCGGGCGCTATATATCCTCTTGTCCCCACAACTTCGGGAGCATATTTGTTTGGAACAACAAGGCTGTCTATATCAATAACGACCGCCGAGCCTGTTTTCGGATCTATAAGGACGTTGTTGCAGGAAAGATCCGAGTGCGCAAGCCCCGCTACATGGAGTCTTCTTATCGAGCGGCAAAGACTTATCGCCGCGCCCAGCATTGTCCGAAAATCTCCCCGTTCCGCGGGAGCAAGGTATTTTCTGTTTTTCCCCGTAAACCAGTTCGATTTCTTGTCCTTGCCCTTTAAATTCAGCACCGCGGACGCGTCCGCACCGAAGAAAAAGTTTTTCGGATAAGTCGGACACACAATGCCGAAAACGGGATATTTCAGAATCCCCACCGGCCAGCAGAACCGCTGTCTGAAATATGCCGCGGTCTTTTCAGTATTTCCCGCCGCGCCGCCGTTTTCTTCGGATACGGTGGGATTGTATATCCCCGTTATCGTTCTTATGCGATCCTGAATGAGCGGATTTGCCGCGTCTTTCGGGTCGTTGAAAAACTGCACCGCATATTTCTTGTCGGGAGTAAAAAACGTGTGTTTCATTCCGCCGCGCGGAGCGTTTGCGTCAAATACAAATTCAATCGATTCTCCGTTTTCAAATACGGCGCGGATAACTTCGCCGCTCTGCATAAATTTACACGTCCTTAATTGAAGTCTTTAAAGTCTATTATAACAAGCGTCCTGTCGTCAAAACTCGTGCGCTCGTTGTAGTTGTCAAGCCATACTCTCAGGCGTTCTTCGGGCTTTTCCCCGAGACTTACACCATAGGCTTCCAGCGAATACGCTCCCAGCATATCGCGCTTTTCCCAAAGCGCTTTCATGCTTTCGGGAGAACTGTCCTCTGCGAGTTGTTTCGCATATTGAAGCGCAACGCTCTGCCTTTCTGCCGAAACCGCGGGATAACTTATCGGAGCGGGAGATTTCGGCGTTTCTCCACCGACGCTCATAGGAAGAATACCGTTTAAACAAAGGTCGATATACAGCCTTTGCATCATCGTAGCGGCAGGGAAATAATCGTCCGCAACTCCGTCCGTCATAAGCATTATAATATCCGAGTTTCCTCTGCTGACGCGCGTTTTGGAAGCGATTGCCGCGTCGCTTACGGTGTTTTGCGAGAGAAAGACCGTTTCGCTCGAAAATTTTCCGCTGTCCGCTTCGCCCAAAAGCTTTACGGAGCGTTCGCCGCTTTCTTTTGTGTCCAGCGCGCAGATACAGCCGTCGCCTATCTGAACGCAAGCGGTGAACCGCCCTTTTCCGCCGTCCAGCGGCACAACCACCGCCGCAAGAAACGTCGTCGACATATCCGAGATAACGGGCTTTCTTCCCAAAACGTTTAAATAGCTCTCGTCGTTTTCTAGTCTTAAAAGCTCGTCATTCTGCGCTTTGAGCGCTTCTTTCGCAGAATTTTGCACAAGCAAAGCAATACTTCCGCAAGCGCTCATAAATTCCTCGGAACTTATGTCAGCGCAAAGCCTGTCTTTTATAGAAGCGTCTTTTGAAAACAGCTCCGAAAGCTTGGTTTTAAGATAACCCGCCGCGTTTTCTGCGCTTACCCTCGAACCGATCCTTGAAAGCCTCTGCGAGCCCGCTCCGTCGCAAACGACAGCCGCCGCGAAGTCCTTCGTAAAAGCCGTTTCAAAATAATCGTCGCAGTTTGTGCCGTTGTGCTTATGGGCTTTTCCGCGCACTCTTGCGCCTATGATATTTCCAAAAGCGGTCTTTGAAAACTTTTCGTGAAACTCGCCGTGCATTTCGGTCCCGTCGTCAATTATCTCGGTATACTTCCAGATGTTGGCGGTATGCTCCATAACTTCTCTGTCCGACAGAGGCTTGTTTTCGTCCGTTTTGTTTTCGCTTTCTCCGCTTGTTTTCGGCAACTGTTCATTGCTTTCGGGCTGTTCGCCGTTCGTTTCGGAATACTCGTTCATAAACTACCTCCGAAGCGTTTAAGGCACTATCACAAATCCCTGCGGAGGCGGAGGAAGAACAACAGCCTCGCCGGGTTTTGCGTCAACGCTCTTAGATGAAAGCTTTACCGAGCTCGATACCCACGCGAAAAACTGCGCCATATCCCCGGTTGTGAGGTTGTTCATCATAAGTACGTTGTTCGTAATTTTCCTCAAAGGCTCGGTGTTTGCGTTCGCGCCCGCCGCGCAGGCGATGATGTTTCCCGCCGAAACCTGCTTTAACGCGTTTATCCCCTCGTCAATATCGTCCGTAGGCGCGCCGTCCGTCATGATAAATACCAGCGGTTTCCAGTCGCCCTTTTGCTCTTTGGTAGAAACTCGCACTTCGTTTTTTATACATTCCGCCAGCACTTTAAGCGCGCCTCCCAAAGCCGTAGCTCCGCCCACGCTTATCTGCGGCTCTTTAAAGGAAAAAAGCTCCGTCAGCGGGCAGATTTGCCTCGCCGTGCTGTCAAAGGTTATTATAGAAAGATAAGCTGTTTCAAGGGCTTGCGGGTCGCTTTTAAGCTCCGACAAAAGCGTTTTAATCCCCTGCTTTACCGCTTCTATGGGTTCGCCCGACATAGACCCGCTGCAGTCAAGCAGCAGATATACGGGAAGTCTTCTCAGATAATCCAACATAGAAATTCCTCCGTTAAAAAACTTGCCGTAAGATAAAGCGATCGGCTATACAACTAAACAGTTTGTGCAATAGCGTCTTAAAACATTTACGCACTGCCGCCATATCGGCATACAAATATATTATAACCCAAAACGGTGATTATGTCAATAGTTTTGACAAATTTTTACGTTCAAAACTGTACGTTTGTCAATGATATGTTACAGTTTTCTCAAAAAAATATGATGCTAATAACTTTGAACGACATCAGCCGCTA
>CANRKB010000002.1 GCA_947631115.1 uncultured Clostridia bacterium | reverse complement strand
TGTCAAAAGGAAGGCAATTCAGCATATTATGTTTGCGAAGACAATTGCGGACGTGTATACAAGGATTCGGAAAGAAAGACACTTACGACCGTTGCTGATGAAACTTTGCCAACCATCGAGCACAGTTTCACATCTGAAAAGGTTGAGGAAAAATATCTTGTAAATGAAGCAAACTGTCAGCACCCTGCCGTATACTATAAGAGCTGTTCAATGTGCGGCGAAAAAGGTACCGAAACATTTGAAAACGGCAATAAAAACGCAGAAAATCACACAAACGTTGTTGATTCAGCTGAAGTAAAGCCAACCGAAACTTCCAACGGCAAAACGGCAGGAAAAGTCTGCAAGGACTGTGGTGAAGTCGTTGAAGGCTGCGAGGTAATACCTGCCCTTGAACATATGAAAGACGCAGAATATCACGAGGCAAAGGACGCTAATTGTCAAGAAGCAGGAAACGTGGAATATTACTACTGCAAGAACTGCGGAAAGTATTATTCTGATGCAGAAGGAACGATTGAGATCTCTGCTGAAAAAATAATAGTAGAGAAGAAAGATCATACCTATGTTGAAACGGTTGACGAAAAATACCTTGTAAGTAAAGCAAACTGTCAGCACCCTGCCGTATACTATAAGAGCTGTTCAATGTGCGGCGAAAAGGGTACGGAAACATTTGAAAGCGGTGATAAGAACACAGATAATCACACAAACGTTGTTGATTCAGCCGAAGTAAAGCCAACCGAAACTGCCGAGGGTAAAACAGCAGGAAAGGTTTGCAAGGACTGTGGTGAAGTTGTTGAAGGCTGTGAGGTAATACCTAAGCTGGTTCATATGAGCGATGTAACAAAGGTAGAAGCTAAGGCTGCTATTGCGACACAGGACGGAAACATTGAATATTATATCTGCAAATCATGCGGAAAATATTATTCTGATGCTGCCGGAAATGTTGAGATTTCACTTGAAGATACTGTTGTAAAAGCAACAGGCGAAACAAAGCCTGACGACACAAATCCTGGCACAGGACGAGGCCCAGTAGTTGCAATCGCCGGAATAATTGCCCTTGGAGCAATTATCGCATTGAAGAAGAGAAAGTAATCAGCTAAAATCCTATAAGAAGTCCGAGATTGCCTTAAAAGGTAATCTCGGATTTGTTTGCTAAAAAATCATAGTAGATATAAATAATTGCAATAAATACATAACAACTTGAATTTATTGTTAACAATTAACAGATTTTAAGAAAAATGAAAACAATACTTGACAAAATATATAAAATGATGTAAAATTAAAATGTGTTATTTTGTAAAATTTGATAATTTTATATATATACAAATTGTGTATTTCATCGAGAAAAGGCTTGTGATTATATGGCACGACAGGTTCCTTGGGATAAATATGAGGCAATCATACTTCTTGAAGCTTGGCTAAAAGTAAAATCCGGAACTCCAAAGGAGCAAATGGTTAATTTGGTTTCAAATCAACTGCGCTTAAAAGCTGTTAATCAAGGGCTTGATATAGATGAAACATTTCGCAATACTAACGGCATTCGTTTTCAGTTGGCAAGCATGGCGACAGCGTTTGAAAAGACGGATATGGGAAAGCCGGCCACAAAGCTGTTCAGTCAAACGGTTGAGTTATATGAGAATGATCAAAGTACTTATCAAAAATTAAAAGAGGAAGCTGAGAGAATGGTGGCTGATTCAATAGAATTCAAGAATGGATTTTTTCAATATGTCCGCGAGTTGAGACCAAAATCCTCGGTTGTAATTCTTAAGGTTGTAGAATATATGGAGAATTTTGCTACTTCTACAAAGGCTTTGACTCATTCAATATTTGATAATCCAACCGACGAAACCATAGCCATTCTCAAAAAGAAAGTTATAAATCACAAATTTTTTATTGTCAGATATAAAAAGTATCTGCCTTTCGCAGATGAAGTTTTGCGTCTTCTTGCTGATTATATAAAGAATACATCTTATGACAAGACTGATGTTATCGATAATGACGATAACGTTTCTAAATATTTTGCAATTCTCTCACAGGAATTTGACGAGGGTTATTGCATTGGTGATTATTTACATAGAACACGCTTCCAGTCTGCCTACAATGAAAGGTTTGGCGGGGATTTAGAACTTGACATGAACGAAGTAGAGCAAATTCTGGAAAGCGTTGGGCAAGTGAGAGATAATCGAATTTTTTATGTGGATAACTTTAATCAAACTCTGCTTTCGTCTATTTATGATGATTTAAAAACAGCATTTGATAGAGGTGCGACTGCAGTATATTATGACTATCTTTACGACCGTTATTCGGACAGGCTGGCTTCGAATATGAGCGTTTACGGTGTTGATGCGTTGAGGTCTGTTATTCAAAGCGATCGCAATTTCCCGCGAGAGTATCGCGCTATGAAATTATATATTGCAAAGTATGGTGTAGAAGCCGACTCAAACGAAGAAATCAGAAAAGTGCTTCAGGACAGTCATGTTCCCATAAAAGTTGAGAATATACAAGCACAAGTTGAGCATATTCCTATGTACAGGATTAAGCAAGCTTTGGTACAATTAGATGACGTTGTAAATGTAGACGAAGGTACATATTTCTATGCGCCAAATTTCTATATTTCCGCTGAAGAAAAAATTGCATTAATTCGTGCTGTTCGTTCGGCTATGTCTAATAGAGGCTTTTTAGTAGCAAAAGATTTGCGCGAGGTTTTCAGAAGTGCCTGTCCTTTTTCAGCTATGGATTCGGAATGTTTTAAGGATAACGCTATAAGAAATATTTTGAGGGTGTTACTGAGAGATGAGTTTGAGTTCAGTTCATCTGTAATAACAGAAACAGGAAAACAACTTGACTATGGTCAGGTGTTTGAGAATTATGCAGCAGAACGCGAGCGAATTACTATAAATGAATTGTTGGAGTTAAAGAAAGAACTCAGTTTACCGTCCGTTTATTGGGACAATATTTTCAAGGAAATGATACGCATCAGCGCCACTGAATTTGTTCGAAAGGGAACGGTTCTATTTGATGTGAAAGCTGTTGACAGAGCTCTGGAAGAAATGTATCCCGAGGAATATACTCCACTTAAGGACGTAACGTTGTTTCTTAATTTACCACCTGTATCTGTTCGGTGGAATGGTTTCTTACTGGAAAGTTTCTTGCGTGAGTACAGCGAGAAGTTTCGTCTTATTCAGTTAAATATATCGCAGGATGATTATTTCGGCGTTATGCTTAAACGAACTTCAAAACTGGAAAATTATAACGATGTGGCGGCAGATATGCTTGCACGAAATAATAGCTGGTCAGATGAAAAATCCGCCTTGCAATTGCTAAAAGCTATGAATTTCCAACAAAAAGCTGCTAACAGCAGTATTTCCGCTATTATTAAGGCGGCAAAGCAAAAAAGATTAAATATGAATTAAGGAAGATACACAATGTATGAATACCACTGGGACGAGGAAACAGGCGGATTACTTCTGACTACTGATCAGGCAAAATTCAGCAAAGAACCTCGTCCTGTTTATTACAAAGAACTTGACATTCTTGGATTTGACAAGTTTTGGAATTATCCCAAAGATGATTTTGCTCCTCTTATGTGGGCAGAGGCAAATAACTACATATACAAAGGAAGACAAGTTGCCAAAACAAAGGGCGGTTCACTTTATACTAAGCCTGAGATCATATTGCTTGATGAACCCGAACCAAATGGCGGTATGCTTGAATTTGTAAATATACAAGCAATGTGCGCCAAAAATCGAGATATACTTGAAACGTTGGTTCAAGAAACAATACAAAAGATATATAACACCTATATGGAATATCGCAAGAAGATTGATATCTATTATGTAGCTTTTAGTGGAGGCAAGGACAGCGTGGTTGCATTGGATCTGGTTCAGAGAGCTCTGCCGCACGATGGTTTTTGGGTCCTTTTTGGCGATACTCAAATGGAGTTTAGTGATACATACGAATTAGTTGAAAAGCAAAAGGATATCTGTAAAAAAGAAAATATCAAGTTTATTGTATCTAAATCAGAACAAGATCCGGGTTATACTTGGCGAGAATTTGGTGCACCATCGCAAACAATGCGTTGGTGTTGCAGTGTTCATAAGACTGCACCTCAAATATTAACATTACGGCAATTGACAGGAAACCCTTCGTTCCGTGGAATGGCTTTTACAGGTATTCGAGGACATGAAAGTGTTTCACGCAGTCAATATGATGATGTAACATATGGTGGAAAGCATAAGGGGCAATACAGCTGTCATGCAATACTTGAATGGAGTTCTGCTGAGGTTTTCCTGTATATTTATGATAACAAATTGCTGTTGAATGAAACATATAAAAAGGGTAATTCCAGAGCAGGTTGTCTTGTATGTCCAATGGCAGCATATAAAAATTTCTTTTTTAAAGAAAAATCATATAGTGGAGATCCTAATTCACCTTACACGACTTCTAAATATAACAAGATTATTCTTGAAACTACCTCAAAAGTTTTTTCAACAAAAAAAGACAAAGTTGATTTTATGGAAACCTGTGGATGGAAGGCACGTAGGAGCGGGCGGGAGTTAAACATATCTGATGATTACTGTATTGAAAATACTGAGAATGGCACTTTAACCATTGCACTTGTTCGTGAAAGGACAGATTGGAAAGAATGGATAAAAACTGTTGGTAATATCATAAATGTTAGCAAAAATCTTATACAGTTAATTTATGATGATAAAAGTTATGTTATAAAACGTAAATTGGTAGGTAAAATACAAATATTTTCTGTAGATTTAAGTGAAAACAGTAAAACAGATATTTTATTTGGTTCAGCTCTGAAAACAGTTTTTAGAAAATCTGCATACTGTATATGTTGCCATGTGTGCGAAGCAAATTGTCCAAATGGCTATATAGCCATGAAAGATGGCAAGGTAAGTATAGATGATAGATGCGTTAAGTGTAAAAAATGCCATGATGTATTTCATGGCTGTTTGGTAGCAAATTCATTAAGATTACCGAAGGGAGATAAGAAAATGGGCAGCGTTGATAGATATGGCAACATAGGTATTGAATACAAATGGGTTGTTGACTATCTTTCAAAAAAAGATAATTTTTGGAATGATAATGAATTGGGAACAAATAAAATTAAAAATATGCGTTTGTTCCTTGCAGACGCAGGTATTACAACTCCCAAGAAGAATACACTTTCTCCATTTGGAGAAAAAATTTCAGAAATTGGAATCGAAACAGAAACATCATGGGGCATCATTTTATGCAATCTTGTATATACAGCCGAATTTAATTGGTGGGTGATGAACACTATCAATGGTATGACATATACCACTGTTCAGCTCCTAAGCATGCTTTCTGACACTGTAACATCAGAAAATTCGCGAAAACATATTGTTTCTGCATATAAGAATATTTTTGCCTCTAACGATATTCTTGGCAACACATTGGGTTTAGGGGTTTGTCATTTGAAGGAAAAAAGTAAAAATCGTGTTTTAAAAGATATCAGTCGCACCAAATGGGAAACTCCAATCCCTGAAGTAATCCTCTACTCTTTGTTTAAGTTCGCAGAAGCTTGTGACGGGTACTACCAATTTTCACTTTCAACACTGCTTGATGACACGCTTGAAAGGGAGGGTATCAGCCCATCGCGCATATTCGGTCTTGACCGCGAAACTATGATCGGATTGTTAAATAACCTGAGTACGCATTATCCGAATTTCATACGGGCTTCGTTTACTCTCGATCTGGAAACGATCACACTTTCTGATGATAAGACATCGGAAGATGTATTGACACTGTTCTGAAAATGAGGTGATGAAAATGGACAAAAAGTTATATAAAGATTATTTTAAAATAAACCCGAAATATTTCCCACAAGTGACCGAGGCGCTTATCAAGCAGGGCAAGGTAAGCTGGAAAAACTATTTTGCTAACGATTCTTTTATACAGGTATTGAAGCAGACATGCGATATGGTAAATGGTCTGAATGAACGCTCTATTTTTACATGGGGTCCGTATGGTTCGGGCAAGTCGCATTTGCTTCTTACTTTGATATCTATGCTTAATGCTAAAGATGAAGAAATCACAGAATATTTTAATGAACAGAAGCTTTCTAATGATTTGATGAATAAGTTTATAACTATGAAGAACAGCGGTAAAATTATTTCTATTCATCGAATTGGTTCTTCTGATATCAAGACAGAAACCGATCTTGTCCTTGCTGTTCAACAGAGTATTATGAAAGCTCTTGAGGAAAACGGTATCGAAAATCAAGGCTCTGCATCTATGAAAGGATCATTCCTTTCTTTTCTTGCCGATCCTGTTAATCGCAATTATTTTGATAACGTTATCAAAAAAGAAGAGTATATCGCCGGTTTTCAGGGCATGAACGTTGATGCAATTGAGCAGATTATTAACAGTGATGATGAAAAGATTTCCGAAGAGATGCTTCGTAAGGTCATGAATGTCATGACAAGCATTGGTCAGTATGGTATTCTTAAAGACACTAATTCTATGTCCGCATGGATTAAAGATATAATTGAAAAGAATAATATCAAGGCAATTATTTTCGCTTGGGATGAATTTTCGGAATTTATGACCAGTCATCCTATGGGACTTACAGGCTTTCAGACATTGCTTGAAATTAGTCTTTCCAGTCCGTTCTATTTTATTATCGTAACTCATGAAGCAGAAAAGGTATTTGCAGATTCAAGTGCTGCAAAGAAGTTTCTTGATCGTTTTCAGAAACCGATCGAGATTTCTTTGCCTGAGAATACTGCTTTCAAAATCTTACATCAGGCTATGAAGCTTACAGATGACCCTGTGCTTTTGAATGAGTGGGAAAACGGTATATTACCTTCGCTTAATGATCGGCTTTCGGATGTTAGAAAAAGCATACTTGGCTTTCAAAGAGGCATTAAGAATAAGAAATCTGAATTTAGCGATGAAGATTTACAGAATGTATCACCCATACATCCTTATGCTGCATTGATACTTCGTCAAATAGCAAGTATGTTTAATTCAAATCAGCGCAGTATGTTTGATTTTGTCATCAACGAGAATGAGGATACAAGAGGATTTAAATGGTTTATTAATAATCATGGTCCCTCGGATAAAACGGACAACATACTTACAGTAGATCTACTATGGGATTTCTTTGCCGGGAAACAGATAAACGGTCTTGCAGATGATGTTCGTGCTATCTTTATGAGCTATGATAGCCTGAAGCCGGAAAGCCTGTTGCCAGAGGAGAAAAAAGTATTAAAAACTATTTTGATTTTACAGGCAGTTTCCGTTCGTATCTCCAATGATGAATTGTTGTCGCCAAATCCCAATACGCTTGATCTTTCTTTTAGAGGAACAGATTGGGCAATAAACAAAGCGGTATCTATTGCAAGAGGACTGCAGGATAAAGGGCTGATATTTGAAAAACCGGTTGCAAATGGTAATAAGGAATATTGTGTTGCCAATGGGAATGTAGGCGATGGAATTAAGAAACACAAGGAAGCGGCTATTGCTGAAACCACAACAACGAATTTGATTACTATTGCAGGACTTTCGGACTCTGTTACAATTCCGAAGCCTGTTGAAATGAGATATATTCCGGAATTCACATCTGACAGCGGTTTCAACGCAGCTTTAACCACACAACAGCGGCATAGTTATCCCGAGCGTTTTAAGGTTATAATCACATTTGCAATGAATGATACAGAAGCGCAACAAGTTAAGAATCGTATCCTTAAAACTGTATCCATGCCTGAAAATGATATTATCTTTATTGAAACGCTTACACCAATGGGAAAAGATCTTTATGACCAGTATATAGATGCACTTGCATTTACAAAGTATTACTCTACAAAGGACAAAAATGGTCAGGGCAAGCACTATCACGATCAGGCTGACAGCATACTTCGTCAGTGGAAACAAAACATCTCAAACGGTGCATTCTATATTTATACTCCGTCAAATCCAAATGGAGAAAGAAAGGCAAATCTTTCTGATTTGCAGGACACTCTGAAAAAATATGTTTTTAATGCGTATCCCGTATGTCTTGAACAGTATGCTTTAAACGGTACGCTTTATGGTGCGTTTAATCTCTCTCAAGGAGCAGAACTCGGCATTAGACGAGAAACAAAAAGCGCATATGACAAGAGAACAGAAGATGCCCTTGCTGATGTATGGAATGTAGATAATTATTGGAAGGATACAAAAAAGCAGAGTCTTGTTATTGTTAAGGTAAAGAACAGAATTGAAGAGATTATTGCCGATGAATTTAAGATGAATAACGGGCAAGTCTCGATTATGAAAATTTTCGAGGAAATGGAAAAACCTCCGTATGGCTTTATGCCAAACGCAATAGCTTCGTTTGTACTTGGATTTTGTCTGAAGGAATATGCAACAGCGGATTATTTCTGGAGCAATAACTCCAATACAGAAACCATGACTATAAACAAGATGAAGTCAATGATTTCGAATGCCCTTACCGAAAAGACAAATTCGATGAAGAATTACAAGAATGAATACATTGTAACTATGACATCAAAAGTCAAAAGTTTTATTTCCGGTTCGGCTGTTGTGTTTGGTATTCCTGCGTCCATGTGTACATCTATTTCTGATACAAGAAATCAGATAAGGATAAAAATGAAAGAATTTCAGTTCCCTATCTGGTGTATAAAGTATTTGCTTGATAAAGAGAAATATGATAATCCGAGAGAAATTATAGAAGAAGTTATTGATTGTTATACGGGAATTGCAAATACAGCCAACAGCAATCAGGATTCTGAAAATAAACTTGCAGAAAGGATAGGCGAAATCTTTGAGGAATCGTCTTCTGTGATAGATGATTTAACAAAGCTTATTACTGACAGCAAGTGTAAAGAGGGAATGATTGCTTATATTGCACAATACCAAGATGGAAAATTGAAACAGCTTGCCGCTGAAATTCACGACAATGGCGCTTATATTGACGAGGTAAAGAAAAAATTCAGCGCCGGAGATGGTAACTGGGTGTGGAGTATCAAGACAGCTGATGAAAAAATATCCGATGTAATACTTGAATATAAGATTATCAAAGAGAGCAATAAAAGTTTATCTGCCTGCACATCTTTACGAGATGTCATAACCGAATGGAACAGACGTACTAATAATATTAAGATGCCTTGTGAGGCTGCAGCAAAACAGGTCGGAGATCTTGGCGTTTTCCTTTGGGAATTAAGTTCTATGAAAAGAAACGGTACGATTGCTGAGCAGAATAAGGAAAAATTCTATGAATTGTTAGTAGAGCAGAGAGAAGCATTTGATGCTTTCTATAAAGACCAGGTTCCGTATTTTAAAGCAGACGCCAACTCACTTCTTGCTGAATTGAGTGACAATGATATAGCAGAAATATATAGCAGTCTGCCAAGCGGGCAGTTTACAAAATCTAAAACGGAATATTATAACTATATTCAAAGCAAAATTGAAGAGTTTATTCAGAACCAGTGGAAGAAGAAAATGCAGAAACTCTGGTATGATAAGACAAGAACAAACGACCCGGTTCAATGGTCGGATATGTATAATACTCCTATTCTTTGTATGATTGATGAAAAAAAGAGAGAATATTCCAGAAAAATGTTTGACATTATAAAAAGTGCAAATCCAAGTGAGGACGATGCGAAGGCTGCCATAGAGTTTATGAATAATGCAGATTTTTATGACATATTGGAAAATGCTTCGGAAAGAGATTTTCTATTTATGAAACATATTGTGGGATCTAATTCCGTGCTTTTAAAGGATGTAAATTATATTAGAAACGAGCTGCGTTCTAAAATGCATGAATCTCCTTATTATTGGTTTTTAAATAATGATGTTCAAAAGATTTTGCATTTGATGGTTGATAAGGAATATAAACTGAGAGGCAGTGAAATGGCTAGTCAGATCATAGACAGAATGGACACCGCACAGCTCAGAGAATATTTGAAACGCAGAATTGATGAAGACTCAGAATTCGGTATACAAATTCTCAAAGGGGAAGATGGTAAATAATGCAGCTTTATGATGAAACGAGTTGTTTTAATGAAATAACCGCTTATTTTAATTCAGAGCCTAGCGGCTATCCTTTTATTGCAAACATAGATGACAGCAACATTCTGCAAAGTATAGTTTCTAAAATGCAAGCAGACGGCTGCAAAAAAATAGTCAGAGTTTCTGATTATTGCAGGGACGATGAATTACCTAATGTATACAGATTTAAATCAGATGTAAAAACGATTGAGAATGGGATTGTTCTTGGATACTTAATAAATGATATGTTCCTTGGTGAGCAGGAGTTAAAAACAGCAATATCTAATCTTTTAAATCTTTCGGTACAAGGTCATGTAGTTGTCATTATTTATGGTTGCGGCGGATTACTTAAAAACGCAATACATGTTGACGGGAACAGGGCAGAACACAGAACAATCATTCTTGAAAACGAACATTTTGTTTTGCCAACTATCACTATGACAACATCAGCAGAATATTTGACATCTAAGACTGTAAATGGCTTCTCTAAACTTTTAAGAGCATTGGAAATTATAAATGATGTTGACATACTTGTTTATACAAATGTTTCGCCTAGTATATATAAAAAATCCGTATTTCAGATTGATGCTATGAACGGAATTTATGATGTATTAAGTAAAAAGTATTATGAGATAAAATCCGGCACAAATAGAGAATGGGGAACTGAAATACAATGGAAATTGTTGTATGATAAGATGGAGAAGGCAGGATCACTGTCAGGCGTCATAGATAAAGAATTTGGCAGCGTATACAATTTATCTATGATGATAAAGAATGCTTTTATTGATATAAAATCTGACAAAGCGTGGCTGTTGTGGATTGCAATGAAAGTGTTCGGAACAAAGGAAAACAAGTATTTGTCTGAGGCTGTAAAAAAGAGCAGTTCGGTACAAGATTTGGTTGAACTGATTGTTACTGATTTATTATGCTATAAAAATGACGATGATGATTTTCAGCAATTATACAATGAGAGAAAACAACTTGTAAGAGATTTGCCTGATAACAATTTGGCATTGATACAGAATTACTGCAACATGGTTGGAAAATTTGACAGAGACGCAGTTTATTATTTAACAAATTTGAGTGAAAAAGAAAAACGTACTTTTCTTTATTATCTTGGAAAACCTGATTATTCTTTTACCGAAGAGGAAATCCTCGGTATAGTGAAACATGCATTCCCTGAGATTTATGACTACCTTGGAGAATTTGAGTTCAACGATAGAAATACAAAAGGTAATCCCGAATTATTCAATATGCTTACACAATATTTCCATGATTATAAACTACAAAAGGTAACCAACCGCATATTCCCTGATTTTATGAAAAAAGTAGATGAATATGCTGTTTCACGTCCGTTCACAAAACTGCTGCCAAGAATAAGTATAGTTAAAGATATAGATAAATCAAATGCTCAAATACATTTTTTTGATTCATTAGGCGTTGAATATCTGGCTTATATACTAAAGAAATGTGATTCCTTGGGTTTGCAGGCAGTAGCGCACATAGCGCGTTGTGAACTCCCTTCAATTACAAGCATGAATAAAGACTTTATGGAAACCTTTAAAATTGAAGAGGATAGTAGCGGCAATGAGAAAATCCCCGGTACGAAGGACCTTGATGAATTAAAACATCACAGTAAAACAATTGATTACGAAAGAATAAAAGAACCTATACACTTGTTCTTTGAACTTAGCATTATAGACAGAGAATTAAGACAAATTCAGGAAATGTTGGTTAATCATGAGTTTGAGAAAATAATAGTTATATCAGATCATGGCTCGAGTAGACTGTCTGTTATTCATCAATCAACATGTAAAATGCATACTTTGGATAATAGCGGTACACACAGCGGTAGATGTTGTCCTGTAAATGAAGATCCAAAACTCCCGGAAGTTATATATGAAAACGGTTATGCGGTACTTGCAAATTATGACAGATTTCAGGGCGGACGTTCTGCAAACGTAGAAGTTCATGGAGGTGCGACTCTTGAAGAAACTGTAATACCGATTATAGAGATAACACAGAAACCGAATAATCTTGATATTAACATTGTAGATACAGATAAACCTGTGCTTTTTCATAACAAGGAAGCAGTATCAATTGTTGTTTTTACGAATATTATCATTCATGTCCCGAAAATTATTGTTAAAGGACTATCAAATGTTTCTTTTTTATGCGAATGTAGTTGCAGTCATGTGATAAACGATTTTCACTATAAGTTTGAGATACCCGAAATAAAGAGAAGCGGCAGATTTATGGTTGATTTGTATGATGGGGATAAGCTTGTTAAGCAAGGAATGGTTTTTGAAACTAAAAAAGCTGTCGGCACTGCAAAAGATTTGTTTTAACCGGAGGTCAGTATGAACGAAAAAGAATATCAGAATGAGGATTTTATCAATAGACTTCGTGACGCTTTTGATGAGATGGTGCTTTATAAAGATCTTAAAAAAAGTAATTTTATTTCATCTTTTAAACTTCCTTCATTTATGCGCGATTGGGTTATAAAGCGCTTTCAGGATGAGGACGGGGAAATTGATGCTGATGGTGCTACTGATTTTATAAGTGAGTTTATACCTAAAAAAGAAAACTGGAAAAGCTTTTTAAATCTTATAGTTAATGAACATAAAACAGTAAAATTCTTAGGAAAAATTTCTGTAAACATAAATATCAAAAATCAGATGGTTTCTTTTCGCCTGCCTGATTTCGGATTAGAGTTTAAAGAAACAATAATTCCCAAAGATGTGTGGGAGACATGTTCTGACGAACTTCTGAAATCTGAGGAGAATTGGGGAATAATTGAGTTGGGGTATTATATTCCTGAAGATGAAAAAGAGCCTTGCAAGATTAAACTTGTAAGTTATCGAGACTTTTGTCCTTATGAGGTTTCTCTTGACGATTATAAATCAGCCAATGAAGATTTTTCTTTGACTGAATGGGTCGACATTATTCTTTCGGCTGTGGATTACAATCCTGCCGGATATGAATCATTTGAACAAAAATTGTTAATGATTCAACGACTTTTGCCTTTTGTAGAAAAGAGAATAAATCTTATGGAACTTGCGCCTCCGGGCACAGGCAAGTCATATCTTTTTGGTCAAATTTCAAGGTATGGTTGGCTAGTATCAGGAAAAGTAACTCGTTCTAAATTGATTTATGATTTGACAACAAAAAAGGAAGGCGTTGTTGCTTTCAGAGATTATGTTGCGTTAGATGAGATACGAGAAGCAGAATACATGAAAGATGCTGAAATTCAATCGGCGCTTCAAGCTATTATGGAAAATGGAAAATATCGTGCTCCGGACAATCATGAGGTTAATGTCGATGCAGGAATAATTTTTCTTGGAAATATCTCTTCTGACAGGCAGAATGAATATGTCAATATGTGCGCAGAGTTGCCTAAACCTTTTCATCAACCACAGTTTCTTGACAGAATACACGGATTTATTAAAGGCTGGGATTTGCCGCGAATGAAAGACGATATGAAGGCTTGTGGATGGGCATTAAATTCAGAGTACTTTGCAACAATAATGCACCAGCTTCGCGAAGATGCTTCTTACAGAGTTATTGTAGATAAGTTAGTGAAAATGCCTTCTGCATCGGATACGAGAGACACAGAGGCTGTCAAAAAAATTTGTACGGCATTTTTGAAACTCTTATTCCCGAGAGTGAGAAAACCAAGCGACATAAGCAGGGATAATTTTTGGAATTATTGTCTTAAGCCTGCAATGGATATGAGAGCAATCATCAGAATTCAAATGGGACATACAGATGAAAAGGAGCAGGGTAAGACTGTGCCGGATTTTGATGTAGAGGAAATTGATGAGGAATGAAAAACACCGAAAAGAAAAGATGCATTTCATGTGGAAAATCAGATCTTTCAAAAGATGAAATCGGCATCAATATGAAATTGATAGGTGCAGAAACCCAAAATTTTTATTGCATTGATTGTCTATCAGATGTTCTTGGAGTATCAGTTGTGGATATTTATGAAAAAATAGAAGAGTTCAAAGAAGAAGGCTGTACGTTATTTTCGTGAGGTGTAAATATGAAGATATATGCTGACAATGCAGCAACGACCAGACTTGATATAGACGCATTTGAAGCAATGAAACCGTATTTCCTTGACGATTTTGCTAATCCCTCAAGTGCATACAACTTTTCTAAAAATGTAAAACAAGCCATTGAAGAAGCGCGCAGAACAGTTGCTCTATGCATCAATGCCCAACCTGAACAGATAATATTCACGTCAGGCGGGACTGAGAGTAATAATCATGCTATAAAGTGTTTTACAGCGCAAAATCAACACTGTTGTGTTGTGACTTCTTCTATTGAACATCATTCCGTATTATATGCCTGTGAAAACAGTGGATTTGAGCAGCTCATTATGCCCGTTGATAAATATGGTGTGGTTACAAATGAAGAGTTAAAAATAGCGCTTGATAAATGTTGTTTGAAAACTTCGCCATTTAGCATACTCGTATCCATTATGACTGCAAACAATGAAATAGGGACGATCCAGAATATTAAAGCGCTGTCGGAAACTGTACATAGTTATGGGGCAATTTTTCATACTGATGCTGTGCAAGCAGTTGGGCATATTCCGATTGATGTTCAAACCTTAGGAGTTGATATGCTATCTGCATCAGCGCATAAGTTTAATGGCCCAAAGGGGATTGGATTTCTTTACAGCAAGAATGGACTATTGCAAATATTTCATCATGGCGGAGGACAAGAGTTGGGAATGAGAGCAGGAACAGAAAATGTGCCTGCTATAGTTGGAATGGCTGTTGCTTTAAAAAAGAATGTTGAGGAAATAAAACATAACACAGAGCATTTGCTCCATTTAACAGATGCGTTTTTTACAATCTTAAAAAACTCTGATGTGGATTTTATATTAAACGGGCATCCGACAGAGCGCCTGCCTGGCAATCTCAACATCTCGTTTAAAGGCAAGTCGGGAGAAGGCCTTATGCATATGCTTGATTTGAAAGGAATCTGTATTTCCACTGGTTCTGCTTGTGACAGCATAAATCAGCAAGTTTCGCACGTTATTAAGGCTATAAATGTTCCTGTTGAATATCGTGAAGGTACGGTCAGGGTGACTTTTGGCAAGGAAAATTCTGAGAAAGATGCAATGGATGTTGCTAATACGTTGATTAAAATGATTAAAATTTAAAATGTTTATATTATTGTAACATTATAGATTTTAGATATTTATTTAGGAATATTTTTAGTAAAACTAGCTATTGTGATTTTCGCACAATAGCTTCTTTTATATGATAAATTATCGTAATGGAAATACAAAAATATAAAGGCTGACCACCAATGATCAGCCTTTATTATGTTCCCCGCAGGTCGCGGGCGACTCTGGTCGAGGCGACGGGATTCGAACCCACGACCTCTGCGTCCCGAACGCAGCGCTCTACCAAGCTGAGCCACGCCTCGAAAAATAGCCGTCTGAAGCAGGGAAGATACGCGATTTATAAAGTCAAGTAAATCGAGTAAAGTTGAGAAAAGATCTGCCTCAACAACTTTTTTATTATAACACATATAATTTAAAAAATCAAGTAGTTTTTTAATATTTATTCCTGTTCTTTTAAATTTTTTCTTCTTCAACCGAAATTATTTTGTTAATTTCGTATAAATTGATTGCGGTTTTTGAGAAAATTTTAGAAAATATGATGTTATTGAATTGTTTATATCTTACAAAAAAATTACAAAATAATTACAAATGCTTAATTGCAAAAAAAGCTCTTGACAAGTTTTGCTAAAAGTGATATATTTATAGTGTGAAAAAAATGTTTTGTTCGCAAATAAATTCCGTTTTTACGGGTTAATATACTGGAGTATAAATGATTTTTTCAAGCCTTATTTTTTTGTATCTTTTCTTGCCGATATGCCTTGTCGCATATCTGGTCGCAAGACCTATTAAAGTAAAAAACGCGGTGCTTATTATCCTTTCGCTCGCATTTTATGCGTGGGGCGAACCTACTCGTATAATATTTCTGCTGCTTTCGGCTGTCGTAAATTATTTTGTCGGCGTCGGAATAGGATATTTTAAAAAAGAAAAACATCAGAAGCTCTGTCTTGCGGGCGGCTTGATCTTTAATATCGGAATGATCGGCGTTTTCAAGTACAGCGGTTTCATTATGAGAAATATAAACGCTATCTTTTCCGCAGATCTTCCTGTTCCCGATATTGTCGTAATGGCAGGAATAAGCTTCTATACGTTCCAGGTCATTTCGTATATTGTCGATTGCTATTGGGGAAAGGTTCAGCCGCAGAAGAATTTCTTCAAGCTGCTCTTGTATGTCTGCCTGTTCCCGCAGCTTATCGCAGGACCTATCGTCCGTTATGAAACTATAGCCGCTGAAATTGACAACAGAAAAACAACTCTCCTTGATTTCAGCCAAGGTCTTACAAGATTTGTTGTCGGTCTTGCTAAAAAAGTTATACTCGCCGACCAGCTTTACAGGATAGTTGAGGATTTTCTCGGCGGAAGCATTGAATCGCTTACTGTCGCGGGTTCATGGTATGGCGTTATTCTCTATTCGCTGTACATTTATTTCGACTTTTCGGGATACTCGGACATCGCTATCGGCTTGGGCAGGATATTCGGCTTCCACTTCAACGAAAACTTCGACCACCCTTATTTGTGTAAGGACATAACAGAGTTCTGGCAGCGCTGGCATATCTCGCTCGGTTCGTTCTTCAGAGATTATCTTCTGCCGATAACTTTCTTCGGGAAAAGAAATAAATATCTAAGCCTTTTCCTTGTGTGGCTTTGTACGGGAATATGGCACGGAGCAAACTGGAACTACGTTATCTGGGGACTTTACTACGGAATGTTCATTCTTCTTGAAACGTTTATCGGTAAGAAGAGAATGAACAAAATACCGCTTGTCATACGGCATATTTACAGCAAGCTCGTTATAATCATAGGTTTCGGAATATTCTATTTTGAAGACATCGGAAAGCTCGGAACGTTCCTCAAAAACCTTACTCCGTTCAATCCGAACGGCTGGGGCGGATTTTTCGAGCAGGCGTCGCTTATGTCAAATCTGTTCCTTATCGTTGCGGCGGTCATCTGCACATTCCCGCTTATGAAAGCATTCGGAAAGCTTTCGGAGAAGAACGATACCGCGAGGGCTGTTATTTCAGTGAGCGGGACGCTTGTCTGCGTGTGCTTGCTTGCGTTCAGCAGCATACTCCTTGTAGATTCAACCACAAACGCATTCTTGTACTGGAGATTCTGAGCGTTTGAAAGTAAGTAAGTAAACCCTGAATAATTACGGAGGGGAAAATGAAAAGTAATAATACGAAGTTAACCGAAAAGAAAACGCCGCGCGGACTGCTTATATTCAACATCGCGGCAATACTCGCGGTTTTTGCGGGAATAACCGTATTTTTAAATACGGCGCCGCGTCCGACTATTTCGGAAGAAGAGCAGAGGGAGCTCGCAAAGTGTCCGAAGTTTACATGGGAGAGTTTTTTCAGCGATGACGAAGACAAAATGTTCACCAAAAAATTCTCGGAATATTATAACGATGCCGTTCCTATGAGAAGCACCTGGAAGCTTATAATATCGGAATTTCGCGATAATCTCGGAATAAAGTCCGATGACGGAGTGGATTTTGTAGGTCCGCTTCCCGATATTGAAACGTAAAATTGAGCAACAGCTCTGATATAAAAATAGGGGGAAATAATAATGAAGTTTAAAAGGATTTTTGCGGCGCTTGTCGCGATTACCGCTATTCTCGGAATAAGCGGATGTAATCTTGTCGTAGACGACGGAGGACAATCTTCCGAGTCAAATTCGGGATTCATCACTCCGAGCCAAAGTACGCCCGATGGAAGTTCCGATAATAATTCTGCTGCGGACAGTTCTTCGGATTCTGCCGACAGCTCGGGATCCGAGTCGTCGGCTACGGATTCATCGGAGGAGATCCCGGAATATGAAGTACCCGATGACGGCGGAGAAATGTCGGGAACGGTCTTGATACTTAATAACACGAATCGCGGTATAGTTCTGTTTGGCGGCGGCAAACAAGGCGGAAAGGATTATGCCGAAACGGTAAGCAAGATAAAAGCCGAGGTAGGAGGCAACGTTAAATTTTATTCAATGGTTGCTCCGACGTCGGGTTCGTTCTATCTTCCCGATAATTTAAAAAGCAAAATGGCGAGTGAACCCGATAACATAGATAACATAAACGATAATCTTGTGGGAGTTACTCCTGTAGACGCTTATACGGCTCTTTTAAAGCATGTAAACGAGGATATTTATTTCCGTACCGACCATCACTGGACTCAGCTCGGAGCTTATTATGCTGCCGAGGAGTTTGCGAAAGTCGCGGGCGTTCCGTTTGCACCGCTTTCGGAGTATGAAAAATTTGAGCGCGAGGGCTATATAGGTTCGCTTTACGGTTATAGCGGAGAAAACGCGAAGCTCAGAAAAAATCCCGATACGTTTACGTTCTATAAACCGAAGAATAAATTTACGGTTTCGGTCTATGATCCGAAGTATGAATATCAGTATGATATGTCGTTTAAATTCACCGAGAATTCCACTTACATGATCTACGGCACCGATACTCAGATAAACTACGTAAAGACCGACTGCACAAACGGCAGAAAGCTTGTTATTATAGGCGACAGCTATGACAACGCGCTTTACTTGAATCTTACAAATTCCTTTGAGGAAATTTGGGTATGCGATATGAGATCGGTCACGTCAAGTTATACTTACTTCGATTTGAATATCGTTGACTTTATAAAGAAGATGGGCGCAACGGACGTTCTGTTTAATATGGACACATTCAGTGCCGTAGGCGGAAACAGAAACGGTCTTAAGATAATGCTCAACAGCAAGAATATGCTTCCGTAATTAAAAAGTGTTTGGAGATAAAATATGCTTGGTGAACTTACGCCGCCGTTTGACGGCACGAAAATACTCGGCGACAAGAAAAAGCTGTTGCGTATACTGAAAGAACATGAAGACGGCTCGATAAAGCTCAGAATTGCCGTACTTGGCGGTTCTACGACGTCGGATATAGTAAAGATACTCGAACTGTTTTTAAGACAGCGCGGTATCGTTCCCGAATTTTACGAGTCGGAGTATGCGCAGTTTTATAACGACGCCGTTTTCGGAAATGAAAAGCTTGATTCATTCAAGCCTGAGCTTATTTTCATCCATACTACCATACGCAACATCGAAAATTTCCCCGAAATACTTGAAAGCAGGGAAGAAGCGGACGCAAAGCTTGCTAAAGAATTTGCGCGTTATGAGCAGATGTGGACGGCGCTTTCGGAAAAATTCGGCTGTCCGATTATCCAGAACAACTTTGAAATGCCGTTTTATCGGCTTATGGGAAACCGCGAGGTCGGCGTACCGTACGGAAAAATAGATTTTGTCACGCGCCTTAATTGCAGGTTCTATGATTATTCGGCTGTGCACAAGAACTTTTATATAAACGACATAAATTATGTTTCTGCGGCATACGGTCTTGAAAAATGGGCGCAGCCGCGTTACTGGCATTTGTATAAGTATGCCATGAACATTGACGCGATACCCGATTTTGCTTTCAACCTGTCTAAGATCATCTGCTCGATAATGGGCAGAAACAAGAAAGTTATAGCGCTTGATCTTGACAACACCTTGTGGGGCGGAGTTATAGGCGACGACGGTCAGTCGGGGATCGAGATAGGCAGCGAAACAAGCGAGGGTCAGACATTTTCCGCCGTTCAGCAGTATTTTAAGGAGCATAAAAAGCTCGGCATATTGCTTACAGTATGCTCTAAGAACGATCCCGAAAACGCTGTTCTCGGTCTTGAACACCCCGACGGAGTTTTAAAGCCGAACGACTTTGCCTGCATAAAAGCAAACTGGGACGAAAAATGGCTTAACTTATCCGATATGGCAAATGAATTAAATCTTCTTCCCGAGAGCATTGTTTTTGTAGACGACAATCCCGCGGAAAGGGAAATTGTCCGCGCGCAGCTTCCCGAAGCGGAAGTAGTTGATTTCGACAGCCCCGAAGAATGTATAAAAGCGCTTGATAAGCTCGGATTTTTCGAGGTCACTACGCTTTCCGAGGACGACGCAAACCGAAGTGAAATGTACCGCGCAAACGCCGAAAGAGCTTCTCTTGAAAAGAAATTTTCTAATTACGGAGAGTTTTTGCAGAGCCTTGAAATGAAAGCGCAGATAAAGGACTTTGACGAGATTCATATTCCGCGCATAACTCAGCTTACAAATAAGAGCAATCAGTTCAACCTCACTACTAAACGCTATACTCAAAGCGAAATGGAAGAATGTGCCGCTTCCGAAGAATATATAAGGCTTTGCGGCAGACTTTGCGACAAGTTCGGCGACAACGGCATTGTTTCCGTGGTAATAGGCAGAAAAGACGCTGAAAAGCTTCATATAGAGCTTTGGCTTATGAGCTGCCGCGTGCTGAAAAGAGATATGGAGTTTGCAATGCTCGACGAGCTTGTTAAACAGGCAAAGGAGAGCGGCATTACCGAGATCTTCGGTTATTATTATCCGACAAAGAAGAATTCGATGGTAAAGGACCTTTACGGAACTTTCGGATTTGAAAAAATATCGGACGAGGACGGAAACACCGTATGGCGTCTTGATATATCGGGATATGAAAACAAAAACACGGCTATTGCCGTAAACAAGGAGTGAGCATATGAACAGGGAAGAGTTAACCGCAAAGCTGACAGAGGTTTTCCGCGATGTTTTCGATGACGAGGAGATAGTGCTTTCGGACGCTACGACGGCGGACGACATAGAGGCATGGGACAGTCTCGAGCATATAAGCCTTATTGCCGCAGTTGAAAAAGCCTTTAAAATGCGCTTTACAATGCGCGAAGTCAGCGGAATGAAGAATGTCGGCGAAATGATAGATATTCTTATGCAGAGAGCAAAATGATTTAGACCGCCTTTTTCGATACAGGAAAAGGCGGTTTTTAAAGAATACAACGTTTGGCGGATAAAACTTATGACAATAAACTATATTCATGAGCCGACAGACCTGCAGTGCGGACAGGCTGTTCTTGCAATGCTTTTAGGTACAACTCCCGAAGCGATATGCGAACGGCTAGGAAATTATCGTGAAACGACTCTTAAAGAAATGCGGCTTGTACTTTCAGAAAACGGGATAAGTATGGGCAATGAACGAAAGCAGGCTTTTTATATCTCCGACCTGCCCGAATGTGCGGTACTCAGCCTTGAAACTCCGCGCTGCTGGCACTGGTCGTTGTTTTACGGCGGAGTATTTTACGACCCCGAACACGGCGTAATGAAAGACTTTCCCGAGTGCAGGAGAAAATATTTCTGGGAAGTTGATTTAAAAAATAAGGAGCATTTTAATTGAATTATTGTTATGAATGTGGGACAAAGCTAGTTCCAAAAGAGCTTGAAAACGAGGGGATAATTGATTATTGCGAAAAATGCAAAGCGTTTCGTTTTCCGATTTTTAATACAGCCGTCAGCATGGAAGTATTAAACCCCGATAAAAACAAGATAGTTTTAATAAAACAATACGGCAGGGATAAATACGTACTTGTCGCGGGTTATGTAAACAGGAGAGAGCGCGCGGAAGAAACCGTTGCGAGGGAAGTAATGGAGGAGCTTGGCGTTGAAGTAACGGATATAAAATTCAACAAAAGCGAGTTTTTCGAGCCGAGCAATACCATTATGTTAAACTTTTCGTGCGTTGCAAGGACGGAAGAGCTTCATATTGCCGAACAAGAGGTCGACAGCGCAGAGTGGTTTTCTGTTGAAGAAGTTGAACAAAAGATATTTCAGGGCAGCCTTGCGCATAGATTTTTGAGTGAATTTTTGAGGAAGTACAAAAATGAATGAAATTAAAACAGGAAGAATTTACAGACATTTTAAAGGAGATTATTATCTTGTAGAAGCCGTTGCCCACTATTCCGAAACGGGCGAGGAAGTTGTTATATACAGAAAGCTTTACGGCAAAGGCGAACTTTGGGTGCGCCCTTTGAAAATGTTCCTTGAAGAAGTGGACAGAGAAAAATATCCCGACGCCGAGCAGAAGTACAGATTTGAACTTTTAGAAGTTGAAAGCAAGAGGCGCTGAATGGTAAAAGAAATCGTACACGACGCGTTTTTTCTCGGCATAAAGTCAAAGCCTGCCGATGAAAGCGATCTTCAGACAGCCTATGACCTGCTCGATACGTTAAAAGCTCATTCATCCGATTGTGTCGGAATGGCGGCAAATATGATAGGCGTCGCAAAATCTATAATTGTTTTTGACGACAACGGAGTTTATACTCTTATGTTCAATCCCGAAATAATCAGCCGTTCGGGAATTTACGAAACGGAAGAGGGCTGTTTATCCCTTTCGGGAACGCGAAAAACAAAACGCTATAAAACGATAAAGATAAAGTTTCAAAACATTGATCTAAAACAGCGGATAAAAACATACACGGGCTTTACGGCTCAGATCATACAGCATGAGATAGACCATTTAAACGGGATAATCATATAAAAAGCGGCGGTTATCATCAGACGATAATCGCCGCTATGTTTATTTTTCAGCCCTTGCTTTTATATATTCTTCGAGAATATCTACCGTTCTATCTATTCCTAGGCGCGAGCTGTTTATTGTAATATCGTAAAACTTCGCTTCGCCCCAGCGCGAATTTACATGATAGTCGTGATAGCTTTTTCTTCTGCGGTCTTTCTTTTCAATAAGCGCTTTTGCTTCGTTTTCGGATAAACCGTATATTTCCATAACGCGTTTTATTTTAGCGCTCATATCGCCGAGAACAAATATCGAAACAAGCCCCGGATACTTTTTGAGCTTTGTTTCGGAGCAGCGCCCCACAATAACAAACGATTCTCCGCTTGCGGCTTTTTTATCCATGATCTCAAACTGCATTTCGGCAATATTGTCCTCGATCGAGTTGCTGAAACCTCTAACGCGCCTTGAAGCCAGCCTTGATTTCGGAACTTCGTTATATCTTTCAACTTCGTCATGTGAAAGCCCCGTTTTTTCGGCAATCTCTGTTATCAGATGACGGTCGTATACCGGTATCTGAAATCTTTCTGCGAGAGCCTCGGCTATCACTCTGCCGCCGCTTCCGAATTCACGCCCTACGGAAATAATAATTTGTGACATGTTGCGTCCTCCTGATTTTTAAAGGTATCTTGCGAATATATACACGGTCGATATGATAAGCACAATAACCGTTGCGGGAGCAAGCTTCGCGCAATATTTGCCCCAGCCGACAGGGTGACCGTTTTTAGCGGCAATAGACGTACCAACGACATTTGCCGAAGCGCCTATGGGAGTTGCGCTGCCGCCAATATCCGTTCCCAAAGAAAGCGACCATGCGAGAGTGTTTATGCTGACGCCTGTTGAAGCCGCAAGGCTTTGAATAACGGGAACCATTGTCGCCGCAAACGGAATATTGTCCACAAACGCGCTCGCAACAGCCGACACCCATATTATTATAATTATCATTATCATTGCGTTTCCGTTGCTTATCTTCCCGATAAAGTCGGCTATAAACACGAGTATTCCCGTTTCTTCAAGTCCGCTTACTACTATAAACAGCCCTATGAAAAACAATATCGTTTTATAGTCTATTCTTTTTATATGTTCAAGCGCCGACTTTCCCGCAGTGATAAGAGTAATTATCGCAATAAACAGACCTATTGTCGCGACCGTAAGATGCGTCATTGAGTGCGTAACAAGCAGTACGACGGCTATTCCGAAAATAACGCTGCTTATGATAAAATCCTTTTTGCTTTTAATTGCGTCGCTCGGTTTCGGGAGCTTTGAAATATCCGCCTTTTCGGTTTTGTCCTTTGAAACAAGATCTTTTCTGAAAACAAGATAAAAGTATATAATGCACAGAACAAGACTTATTCCCGCGGCAATTCCCGTATTTGAAAGAAAATCGAAGAACGAAAATCCGAGAGAGGTTCCGATTATTATATTCGGCGGATCGCCGCACATCGTCGCAGAGCCGCCCAGATTTGCGCAGAATATTTCAGAAAGTATCATCGGAACGGGGTTGAAGTTAAGTACGTGCGCAAGTTCAATCGTAACCGCTGCAAGGAACATTATTACCGTTATGCTGTCGATGAACATTGAAAGCACCGCCGACATAATGACAAACGTTATGAAAATAGGAACGGTCTTACATTTTACAAGATATGCTATCCTGAGGCACAGCCAGCGGAAAAATCCCGCTTTTGCCATTCCCTCGACCATTATCATCATGCCCGCTATAAAGATTATCGTAGCCCAGTTTATGCCCTTGCTTTCGCTTTCTGTTACCTGATACCAGAACTCTGTTGTCGCAAAGCTCTTAAACGCAAGAGTATCCCATATAGCGCTCATGCTTTTCATACATAGACCGAACACGACAATTATTGTCAGCAGTCCGCAGCCGAGCGTTACGTATTGCCTTTCTATCTTGTCTATCACTATCAGTATAAACATTATCACAAAGATAATGACAGCAAAAACAGCAGCCATAAAAAAGACCTCCGATGAGTTAAACTATATTATCGTGCAATCATTATAGCACATAAATATTTTTAATTCAACAGAATTTTCTTGTCTGCTTTGAATTTTCGGCTTTGTTAATCTATCTTTTCAACTTATTTTAAAATTTTTATGCAATTTTTATATACCGGACTTGCAAAAATTTCGTAAATATTTCATTCCCTAACTTCTATCCATTTTTTGTATACATTTGAAGATATAAGAAGCGAGACCGCATAGCAGGGAATACAGGCTATGCATATTACAGCCACAATGTTCCTTATACCGTTATTATTCGCAAAGTCAAGTATGCTTCCCCAAAGGTCGTTAAAGTCTATAAACGATATATCCCCGAACAAAACGTAAATCAGCGCCGCAAACGCTATAACTCCCAAAGATATAAGCCCGCACTTTGAGCCTATGCTGTATCCGAAACGGTAGATAAACGGAAGTTTTATCGCGTCAAGCAAAACGCATATCCCGAAAAACAGACACATACAGAGAACGGAAAAAGAGCTTGCTTTCAGTTTCAGTATAAACATTGACATAATAAGTCCCGAAATGAGAATGATCAAATTTATTGAAAACAGATAAACATATTTTGCAAGTATTTGCCCTTTGAATGTCTGCGGAGAAGAACAGACAAAATCCGTCCACGAATGTTTTTCGTCGTTTTTAAACATTGCGCCGAAAAAATCCGCAAAAGCAAAATTCATAAGCTGTAAAACAACGCAAACAGTTTCACTAAATTCAATATCCGAATCTCCATAATAAACCTCACACATAACTACCACTGCAATACTCAAGGCTTGTAACGAAGCCAGAACTAAAAGCGTGCTTTTGTTCAGAAATAATTCTTTAAAAAGATAGCTTTTCATTATTTCTCCCTCCTTTTGTAAAGCATTTCGGTAATAATAAATCCGACCAGCAGAAACGCCGCCGTTATCAAAACGGAATACAAAGAGAGAGTTTCAAAAGCATTTTTTAGTACTTCAAACGGTCCTATGTCGGAAACATCTTTTTGTGGGTGAAAAGCAAAATAGGTTTCTATGCCTACTATCACCGCTGCAAACACTGCTGTAAGCATAAGTCCTGCTTTGTCCAAAGAATGAAACATAAGTATAAAAATGTACAAAAGCACCGCTATGGCTGTTCCCAAAGCCATTCCCGCCAGTATCATTCCCATATCCGAGCGGCTCATCTCTATTCCTGAAACCGCCGAGAAAACAAGCGAATACCCGTAGCTTATGACAAAGCCAAGTATATCAAGAACAAAAAATTCAAAGAATTTGACCAGCGCTTTTTTCCGGCAGCTTATCGGAGCTGATTTGTAAAAATATTTCCATGCTGTCTTTTCGTCGTTTATTGAAACTTGTGCGATTTCTACGGACATAAAACCGGCGCAGAGTATCGGATAGATTTTAAGGACAAATCCGAAGTTTTCTTTATATATTCCGAGCATTTCTTCTGCGTAGGGCAGATCTTTAAGCACGGTTTCAAGAAGTATAGTTCTTATGTTTCCATTGTCAAAGCTTATGACGATAAGTATCGACAACACAAAAAATGCAATAAACGAAAAAGCCGAAATAAGCAGCGCTTTCTTTGACATATAAATATCGCGATAAACAAGCCGCAAAAACGAACTCATTATGTCCACTCCTTTTTATCCCTGTTCACATAGAACAGCATTATGTCTTCGAGCGAGGCTTTTTCTATTACGGCTCCGCTGTACTTTTGCTTTGCCGCCGCTCTGTCCGATACAAGAACTTCCGCGCCGAAATCGTTTGTTCTCGCGCTGATATAATCTTCTTTGGCAATTTCTTGAAAATCGGCTTTAGAGCATTTTATTATACCGTGATTTTCAATAATATCGTCCTTATATCCCGAAAGCAGAATTTTTCCTTTGTCTATAAAAGCAACGCAGTCGGCTATTTTTTCAATATCGCTCGTGATATGCGAGGACATAAGAATACTTCTCTCGCCGTCTTTCAGATATTCGCGGAATATATCAAGTATCTCGTTTCTTACTATCGGGTCAAGCCCTGTCGTCGCTTCGTCCATAATAAGCAGCTTTGCGTTGTGCGAAAGGGCATAGGCTATTTGAAGTTTCATCTTCATTCCCTTTGAAAGTTTTCCTATCTTCTTTTTCTTCGGAAGTCCGAATTTTTCAATATACGAGAAGTACAGTTTTTCGTCCCATTCGCTGTACATACCTTTCATTACCGTATTTATCGCATTTGCGGTAAAGCTGTCATGAAACGGTATCTCGTCAAATACCGCCGAAATGTGTTTTTTGATCTCGTTTTCGTGCTTGATGTGGTCAAGCCCGAAAATTTTTATTTCTCCGCTGTTAGGCGCGATTATATTCAGTATTGATTTTATCGTCGTTGTTTTGCCTGCGCCGTTCTGACCGATAAAGCCGAGTATGTCGCCCTTTGGCAGATTAAATGATATGCCGTCAAGGGTAAACCCGTCATATTTTTTCGTAATACCGTTTATTTCAATTGCATTTTCATAATCATTCATCTATATTACCTCCATAATAAATTTCCAGTATTTCTTTCATTTCATCGAGCGTCAGCCCGCAGAGCCTCGCTTTTTCGCAGGCGTCCGAAATCAGCTTTTCCGTCTGGCGTACCATTTCTTCATGCAGAAAGTCGCTGTTTTGTTTTTTTACAAAACAACCCTTTCCCGTAAAGTTTTCAATATAGCCCTCGTTTTCAAGCTCTTCATATGCGCGCTTTGTTGTGATAACGCTTATCCTCAGCTGTTGGGCAAGCGTCCTCATTGACGGCAGAGCTTCGCCCTCAGAGAGTTCTCCGCTCATTATAAGCGCCTTTATCTGCTCGATTATTTGCTGATAGATAGGCTTGTCCGTCATATTGCTTAAAATTATGTCCATATTTTCCCCTTTTTAAAAATGTATATATACGATATATACAATATAACATAAAATTATACTTTTGTCAATACAGTTTTTTAAAATTTTCAGAAAATTATCAATTTTATATAAAAGTGACATTGTTGACAATCCAACAAAGTTGTGATATAATTAAATTGTCGCATTAGCGGAATATTCAAATGTTTCCGTTAGGGTGTAATTGCTAACCAAATAAAAATGCACTTCAGAAAGATAAAACACAAGAAAGACGAGGTGCTTTTTACCGAGCCTATCGACTGCGACGCGGAGGGAAACTCTCTTACTATAGAGGATATTTACAGCAGCGACGTAAATATCGAGCAAACAGCCGAATTAAAAATAAACAGCGAAAAGCTGTATAAATTCATTTCCGAAGAACTTGACGGCCGTGAACGCGAGATCATCTGCAAACGCTATGGAATAGCCGATAAAGACGGAAACGTCTATGAACCGATGACCCAGCGCGAAATAGCAAAGCAACTCGGAATATCGCGCTCGTATATATCGAGGATCGAAAAAAAGGCTCTCGAAAAACTTCGCGCAAGATTTGACGAATAACAGAAAAGGGAATAAAATGGACGCAGCGGAAAGAGAAAAGATACAATATAAAAAAATGACCGAAACTCCTATCCCTAAGCTTATAATAAAGCTCGGGATACCTACAACGCTCAGTATGCTGGTTACGAGCATTTACAATATGGCAGATACGTTTTTCCTCAGCTCATACGGAAACAGCGCTTCGGGCGCAGTAGGAATTGTATTCGGTCTTATGGCTATTTTACAGGCGTTCGGGTTTATGTTCGGACAGGGTTCGGGCAGCCTTGCGTCGCGCGCTCTCGGAGCAAAAGACGTTGAAAGAGCGTCAAAATACAGCTCGACGGGATTTTTTGCGTCTGTTATGTCGGGCGCAATTATAGCTGTTTTCGGAATTATATTTATAGATCCGTTTATGTATCTTCTCGGAAGCACCGACACTATACTCCCTTATGCAAGAGAGTATGCGGTATATATTCTTATAGCCGCGCCGTTTTTGTGTTCAAGCTGCGTTTTAAACAACGTGCTTCGTTTTGAGGGACAGGCGGCTTTGGCGACAATAGGACTTGCTTCGGGCGGTATACTGAATATTTTCGGCGACTGGATATTGATGAAAGTTTTTGACCTCGGCGTTACGGGCGCGGGCATATCGACCGCTGTTTCTCAGTTTATAAGCTTTATGATACTGCTTATAATGTTCTTTGTCGGAAAAACTTCTTCTAAACTTTCGATTAAGAAAATATCAAAAAGTTTTGCCGACTGGTTCGATATATGCAAGACAGGTTTTCCGAGCCTTGTCAGACAAGGACTTACGAGCATTTCTACAATGCTTCTCAATAACTGCGCCGAAGCATACGGAGACGAGGCCATAGCGGCGATGTCCATTGTAAACAGGATCTGTTTCTTTACGTTTGCTACTTCTCTCGGCATAGGTCAGGGATTTCAGCCTGTTTGCGCATTTAATTACGGCGCAAAGAAATACGGAAGAGTAAGAAGCGCGTTTATCTTTACTCTTGCCGTCGGAGAGGTCATTTTGGGAAGCGTTGCCATTCTGGGATTTATTTTTTCCGATGAGCTTATAGCGATATTTAGAAACGATCCCGAGGTTATAAGAATAGGAACGTTTGCGCTTTCGGCGCAGTTTATCGGACAGTTTTTCCAGCCTGTCGCAGTCTGTACAAATATGATGTTCCAAAGCTCTGGCAAATCGGGAATAGCAACGCTGCTCTCAATGATGAGGAGCGGACTGTTCTTTATCCCGATATTGCTGATATTTACGGCGACAAGCGGCTTGGTAGGAATACAGCTTTCCCAGGCTATTTCGGACATATTGACAGCTTTAGCGTCGCTTCCGTTTGCGGTGAGCTTTGTAGGGAAGCTCGGAAGACTTCAGGCGGCAGAGAATTCAAAAAAGACATTATAACAGGTCGTTGTTTGAGGGATTGTCGAGGAGCTTTCCGCTTTCGGAAAAACGAGAACCGTGACATGGACAGTCCCAGGAATGTTCGTCTTTGTTCCATACCAGCCTGCAGCCGAGGTGCGGGCAGCGCCTGACAGACGGAGTGAGCAGACCTGATATTGCTTCTAAGCTGTTTACCGCAAGCTGCGGAGTGAGAATGTTTCGCGAGGGGTCGAAGAGCTTTGCATACGGAGCGCTTTTCTCTGTTACAAGGTCTTTTAGCATATTGGAGGCTACCATCGCCGAAGTCATTCCCCATTTATTAAAGCCTGTTGCGGTGAAAAGATTCGGAGTTGCTTTGGAATACTGTCCGATATAGGGTATCCCGTCAAGGCTCATACAGTCCTGCGTTGCCCAATGGTATGCTTCTTTGGCTTCGGGATAAGCCTTTCTTGAAAACCGCCTCAGTTCGTTCCAATTGCCGCCGTTCTTACCTGTTCGGTGACCGCCGCCCCCTATCAGCAGCAAGTTTTTATAATTCCTGAACGAAAGTCCGTTTTCCGTATCCTCAACATACAGCCCGTTAAGATCGGGCGCATTTTCGAGAGCAATAACATAAGAACGCGACTGATAGAGCTTCAGAAAAAAGCTTCCGTGTTTATTGAGAATAGGAAAGTGAGTCGCTATTATTATTTTGTTCGCCTTTATTCTCCCTCCGTCAGTCACGGCGACGTCGTTCATAAATTCGGTTACTTTTGTGTGTTCGTATATCTTTAAGCCTTTTGATATATTCGCGAGGAATTTAAGCGGATTAAACCGGGCTTGTCCCGGGATTTTTACTGCGCCCGCAATATGGAACGGCAGCGGTAAATTATATATAAGTTCGGCTTTACAGCCGATTTTTTTTAATATCTTAACTTCCTGTTCGAGCGCGCCGAGATCATCTCTTGAAAACACATAGCTGTCTTTAAGATCAAAGTCGCAATCAATTTTTGAACACAATTCGACATATTTTCTTAAAGCCTCGGCGTTTGCTTTATAATAAAGCCTAGCTGCGTCAAGCCCTTTTTCTTTGAATATCCTTTGATATATAAGCTTATGCTGGACAGTTATCTTTGCCGTTGTGTTTTCCGTAACTCCTCCGCAGATATTGTCCTTTTCAACAAGGATATAATTTGCGCCGCATTTTTCAAGAAAATACGCCGTCAGTATTCCTGTTATGCCTCCGCCGATTATGAGTATATCTGTCTTTACGTTTCTTTCAAGCTTCGGAAACTTTGGCATTTCCACATTGTTTTTCCATACAGAGTCCATAATTTCTCCTTTTTACAAGTCTTGAAGATCCGCGTCGGGAATATCGTTTTCTATATTGTCCCTCGCGAGATCGTTGTCTATCACGGGATAAACTTTTGAGATAGGTTTTTCGTTGTCGATTATAGGTTTTACGGGTTTATTTTTCATTATCTTTGCTCCTTTCGTATGCGCTTATTTTTTGCCGAATTTTTGATAATATTATTAGTTATAGGGTTGAATATGTTTGTTTAATATTACCATTTGAAAATTTCGGTAAAAATATGTTATAATTTTAAAGAAAAGAATACGCATTGAAACATATTATACCCTTGTTATGCAGATCGGATCTCGTAATGTTGATCTACAGTCAGAGGTATAGTTTTTTGTTTGCGTAAATACTCAAAAGGAGATCTATATTTATGCCGAGAAACCAATTTGAGAGGATGATGTTTGCCCTAATGACTGTTGTTATAACCGTCCATGCTTACGTTTTCTACAGTCTTTATGTTGTAAACGGTACGGTACTTATGGAGGTAAATAATGCCGCGAGTGTGCTTGAAGCAATTTCAAAACAGGGCGGAGTTTATATGTTCGGAAATTATTTGCCGATATGGGAGGTCGTTGTTATTGAATTTTTATTTGCTTATGCGCTAGAATGTCTTGTCGGAAGCCCTCTTTCATTCAGACTTGCTTGCAAGGTATTCGATCCGAAAAATACAGATCCGGTCATTTTTGAAACAGCTATAATATGTGCTACCGTAGGTATCATGTGTCCTATGATGAGCTTTATTGCAGCAGGATTATATTATCCGTTCTATGCGGGATTTAATATTGTAACATTCCTGGCAAATTGGCTTAAGCTTGTTTGCTATAATTTCCCATTTGCATTCTTTTCACAGCTTTTCTTTATCCAACCGCTCATAAGGACGCTGTTTAAAGCTGTTTTCCGCAGAAAAATATCTGTAGAAACGACAAATGAAGTATAATACATAAAATTCCGCTTTTCATATTAGAGATTTCCATTATTAAGAGAAAGTTGTCGAAAAAATGAATAAAAAAAAGTAAACGGCAGACACTATATCCCGACATCAAAATTCTTAGAATATTGGAGGAACAGAATATATGAAAGCAACGGGTATTGTCCGCAGGATAGACGACCTCGGACGTGTTGTTATACCGAAAGAGATCCGCAGGACAATGCGGATACGCGAGGGCGATCCGCTCGAAATATATACCAGCCCCGACGGAGAAGTTATCTTTAAGAAATATTCGCCTGTCGGCGAGATAAGCACAACGGCTTCACAATATGCCGACGTTCTGTCTAAAGTCGGCGGATGTCCCGCCGTTATCTGCGACCGCGACCACGTTATCGCCGTGTCGGGAATGAGTAAAAAAGAAATAATCGAGAGAAGAGTTTCAGGCTCGCTTGAAGACCTTATTGAACAGCGAAAAACGTACGTTTTGAAAAACGACAGCGACAAGAAGTTAAATCCTATCGAGGGAGTAGACAGATATGCGTTGGTATGCTCGCCGATACTTGCATCGGGAGATGTAAACGGAGCCGTTATAATGCTAAGCTCCGACAACACCACAAACACCGCGACTGCTGAACAGTCCGCCCTCGTCCAGGCAGCGGCAATGTATTTCGGAAAACAAATGGAAGAATGAATTTCTATAAAAAAGAGTGCAAGAAAATGCACTCTTTTTTGCTTTTAGTACTTGACATACATAATAAAATGTGCTAAAATATATTATATATATCCGAAAAAGATAATTTTTACATACTGGGGAAAGCTATGAAAAATAAATTATTGGCAGTTCTGCTTGTAGCTGCATTGGGAATGTGCGGTTGTGCTGAAATGCGGGACGAGAACAACAAAACGGTGCTTATTGTCGAGCCCTACAGTCCGCAGAGTTCAAGCTTTGCAAATGAAAGTTCATCGTCTTTTTTCTCTACGGAATTCAGCCCGTCGGATATTATGCAGTCGCCCGTATCGGGTCCGTCGGTTTCAAGCTTGCATAATTCGGGTTCTTCGTCATCAAGCTTTGACTCGGAATCGTCAAGTTCAAGTAAATCAAGCTCTAAAGTATCCAACAAGTCGTCAAGCTCTAGACCGTTGAGTTCGTCGTCTTCCAAATCTTCGAGCGTGAGTCCGACAGAAAGTTCGAGCATAAGCCCTTCTTTTGTGGGATCTTCGAGCATGAGTCCTGCTCCTGTAGGATCTTCGGGCATGAGTTCATCGTCTTCCGAATTACCGAGTTTAAGCTTATCGGGTTCCGTTTCGTTCAGTTCAAGTTCTCCGGAAGTTGAAACACCGCCCGTTGTGCCGAACAGTGACTATACAGCGCTAAATTACAGCGAAATAAGAGGCGTATGGATGTCATACGGCGATATAGAGGCAATAAACAGTTCTTCGGAAAGCAATTTCAGGAGTTCGCTCGAAAAATATTTTGACAACTGCGTTGATATGGGAATAAATACCGTTTATTTTCATGCGCGCTCTTTCGGCGACGCGTTTTACAGTTCGTCGCTTTTCCCGAGGACAAAATGCGTTGGCGGCAGCTACGACCCGCTCAAGATCGCCGTTGAAGAAGCGCATGAACGAAAATTGTCCATTCATGCCTGGATAAATCCTTTGAGGGCTTGTTCTTCGGGCGATGTGCAAAGGGAGAACGGTTATAAGATAGGAGAATGGATAGGCAGCGGCACAAAAGCAGTACTTGTAGGAAGTTATTATTATCTCAATCCCGCTTATGACGATGTTATAAAGCTGATCGCCGACGGCGTGGCAGAAATAGTTTCAAACTATGATGTGGACGGAGTACATATAGACGATTATTTTTACCCGACAACGGATAAGTCGTTTGACGAACAGGCGTTTAATGCAAGCGGATACAGTTCTCTTTCGGATTTCAGATTTGCAAATTGCGATAAACTTGTTTCTTCGATCTACAGTGCAATTAAGAATGTCAACAATACTATGTTGTTCAGCGTCAGTCCCCAGGGCAATATAAGCAACGATTACCAAGTTTTGTATGCCGACGTAAAGAAATGGTGTTCTGAAAAAGGTTATCTCGATATTATAATGCCGCAGATATATTATGGATTTAATAATAAATCTCAGCCGTTTGAAAAGTGCTGTTCGGAATGGAACGATATAGTAAAACAAGGAAATGCAAAACTTGTCATAGGCGTGGCGGTATACAAAATCGGTACGGAAGACGCGTGGGCAGGGACGCAGGGAAAAAATGAATGGATAAATGATGAAAATATACTTGCAAGACAGTTTATGTCTGCAAAGCAGCTTGATAGTTATTCGGGGTTGTGCCTCTTTTCTTACAGCAGCTTGTTCAAACCCGGGGGAAATGTAAAAGATAAAGTTGAAAAGGAAAGAGAAGCACTTAAAAATGCATTTAAAATGGGGAATTAACATGAAAAAGATATTTACGGGAATTTTATCGGTTGTAGTTGCGGCGAGCATGTTTGTCGGGACAGTGTTCGGTGAAACGGAGGATCTCCCCGAAGTACCCGACAGCTCTTCGGAAAATTCACAACAGCCGGCTTCGCCCGAGATGTCTGAAAGCAAGGTATTCCTACAGGATGACATGAAAGCGGTTTTTGTCACTCCCGAAACCGATTTTACCGAGGAAAATATTTCTGAGGTATTTTCGGAAATACTCGATTACAGTATGAACAGCGTCATAATTTCTTCTGCGACGGAAGAAAAAGATTTTTATGACCTAGAGCTTGAAAATAAAGGAATTATTGAAAAAGCAATAGAAGAAGCTCATAATTCGGGTCTGTCCGCATATGTGACCATAGACGTAAATTCGCTTTTAAAAAAGGTTATAGAGCAGGGCGGAGGTCTTAAAGAGGGCTTTTCCGCAGCGGCGCATAAATTTGTTATGAAGTATGCGTGCGAGGGTTTGATACTTGTTGATTATTATAATAGAAGCTCTGCTGATACATATGCGGAATATCTGAAGTCGGGTTCTGGCATAGGCTATGAAAAGTGGCTTTATGAAATAAACGAATATATGATAAGGACTGTCTGCGAGGCTATACATAAAACAAATAACTCTGTCGGCGCGGGAATTATGATAGAGGATATGTGGGCAAACGCCAGTCAGAACGAAAAGGGTTCCGCTACAGACGATACGGCTACAGCGTATTATGACGGTCATAGCGACACGAAGAAGTACATAGAAAGCGGACTTGCTGATTTTGTAATGGTAAAGGCGTACGGAACGACGGAAAATGCCGCGCTTAATTTTGAAAAAGTAATTTCGTGGTGGAATGACGTTGCTGAAAAATCGGGTACGAAAATGTACGTCTATCATTTTAACGACAGAATTGGAACCCGTGCGGGCTGGAACGAAGATCAGCTTTTGCGTCAGCTATCCGTCATTGACGATAAGTTTGATAAAGTAGGCGGCAGCGTATTCAATTCTTTGTCGGCGCTGAAACAAAATAATCTGAACAGCACAACTACGCTTATAAAATATTTCAACAATCAGATAAATACACAAACGCTTTTTGAAGATCTTGAAATGGTTACGCCGAACCAGTTGAATTATGTAACTTATAACACTTATGAAAAGTTTATGGGTACATTCGACGAGAACTTTGACGTTTATTTCGACGGCGAAAAGCTGACCTTGAATGAAGCGGGAAATTTCTATTTCCAAAAAGAACTTGCCGTAGGCAAAAACAGGTTTACCTTTGAACATAAGGGAAGGAAAATAGTTTACAATATCGAACGCAGGGTAGACGTACTGAAATCAATAGAAAACACGGGTAATGTTGTTGTCGAAGAGGGAACAAGGATCTCGCTGGTCGCGGTGGCGTATAGCGGCTCGAAAGTTTCGGCTACGATAAACGGACAGACTGTTTCTCTTAATGAAAAGACCTCTTCGGAGCAGGTAGACGCAAACGGTACATATTCTCAATTTGTCGGATATTATACCGTTGGAAACGGCATTATAGGAAAAGAACAGAACCTCGGAAATATTAGTTTCTATGCAACGTACAAGGGTTATGACGAAGTAATGACGGGCGGAAGCATTACCATACAGGCGTTGCCCGAGCCTCCGAAAGAAGACGACATAAAGGCTGAGATAATTCCTGATCAGTCAGCCGCAGGAACAGGCGAGATTGTGGGAACGATTGATCCCATAATTAAAGACGATACGGCGGTCAAACTTGTAAAGATATTAAACGACGGTTGTGAGATATTCGACGCAAAAACAACGGGAAGAATTCCGTCACCGTTGATTTTCCGTCAGCCCGAAGGAACGCTTGACTACTATAAGTCAAAGACCGACGGTTATGTTATGACAGATTCGGGACGCCGTTATGCACAAAGCGATGTTCAGGTATTCGACGGAAAGGGCATCGGCTATAATTCCCTTGTTGTAAAAGAAATAGGAAACAGCGGCGGAAGAAGCTATATCTCAATATCTCTTGATTATAGGACAAGCTTTAATCTCATTACTTCGCAGGAGCTTGTTGATTCATACGAGGGTCCGTATGGAGTTACCAACTTTAACGCGCAGTATATTTATATCACATTCGACAATGTTACTTCGGTTACGGCGCTTCCCGATTTCAGCGAATGTTCACTGTTCAGCGCGGGTGAATGGGAAGTCGTAAATGAAAATAATATTCCTAAATTCAGATTGAAGCTTACTCTCAGACAGGCAGGCATTTATAGCGGCGCTGTTGCAAAATATGACGAGAACGGTTTGCTCAGGATAAGTTTCCCTTTGCCTACTCCGTCTCTTAGCGGTAAAACCATTGTAATTGATCCCGGACACGGATATACAAATCCCGGAGTTTGGGATCCCGGAGCTATCGGCGGCGTTACGGAACAGTCTATAAACCTTGCGGTTTCTAAAAAACTTGAGGAAAAGCTCACTGCTCTCGGAGCAAAGGTTGTTCGCCTTAACACCGAAAGCACTGTTTATCCGACGCCTCAGCGTCCGTATGAAGCGAGAAAGATAAACGCAGATATGTTTATCGCATTGCACTGCAATGCTAACACAAGCACTTCTCCTCACGGCACGGAAGCATATTACTTTACTCCTTGGTCGCAGCCTCTCGCAAAGAATATTACAGATAATTTAGCGAAATTTTTTGACGGTTATTACTCTGACGGAACAAAGAGCAATCGCGGCGAAAAGTATGATTACTTCCTTGTAACGTTATTGCCGAACTTCCCGTCGGTACTCGTCGAGATGGGATTCGTTTCAAATGAGCGCGAGTGCCTTGTAATGGCGAACAGTGATAATCAAAGCAAAATGGCTGACGCTATCGCGCAGGGAATTGTCGACTATTACGCGCGTTGTAAATTTTAAAAAAATTATCTCCCGAATTTAACTTCGGGAGATTTTTTATCGGATTATTTTTTAAAGATACCGCTGCATATCTGTTTTAACGCCGTTTCTTATGTAAATTCTTGGAACGCGCGTTCCTATCGCGCATAAAAGCTCATAGTTTATTGTTCCTATCTGCTCGGCGGCTTGAGTTACGGAGTTCCCGCCGTCAAGCTCGTTTGAGTAAACGGTTACCTCGTCGCCTAAATTAACGGGAATGTCCGTCACGTCCACAAGAGTCTGATCCATACATATTCTCCCGCATACGGGCGCGGGCTGTCCGTTTATCGTTACATTCCAGTTTTCGGAAAGCCGCCTGTTAAAGCCGTCGGCATAGCCGCAGGGAATGAGCGCAAGTTTAGTGTCACGCTTCGCGGTGAACGTTCTGCCGTAGCTTACGGTTTTTCCCGCGGGAATTGTTTTAAGCTGGCAAACTACGCTTTTCAGAGAGAAAACAGGCTTTATTCCGTCGGGAACAGGAAAACGCGCGTCGGGTTTCTGACCGTACATTATGATACCCGCGCGGACATAGTCGCCCAAAAAATCCTTGTGATAGATTATTCCGCCGCTGTTTTGAGAGTGGAATTTTAATACGCGATTTTTGCACATATTGAGAATTTTTTCCTGCTGAGCGTTAGTAAAAGCAATATCGTTTTCATCAAGACTGTCCGAAACGGCAAAATGAGTATAACACGCGCGGCAGTCAAGCCCGCCTAGAGAAATTATCTTGTCAAGTTGCTCCTCGGTGTCTATTCCGACGCGGCTCATGCCCGTGTCTATCTTTATGTTTACGGGAACTTTTTTTCCGCAATTTTCGGCGGCGTCAGACAGTTTTTTTGCATATTCGGTATCTCCTACCGTAAAAACAAAATTTTTTTCTATATTTTCCAAAACAAGCGGAATATCGCAATAACCGAAGATAAGTATCTCGCCTTTTATGTGTGCGTCGTAAAGTCTTTGTGCTTCCCATAAATTGGAAACGCAGAAATTTTCTATACCGCAGCCGTTCAGCGCTTCTGCGCACTGTATATCTCCGTGTCCGTATGCGTTTGCTTTTACAACGGCAATTATTTTTTTGTTCGGGACAATATCTCTTAAAACCGCGATATTTCCGCACAAATTGTCAAGATTTATTTCAGCCCATGTCCTTTGATAAAAATTATTCATCAATATACACCTCACCGCTTGAAATTTTCAGAATAATGTGTTATACTATAGAAAGGTACTATATGCACATCATTTATTATATTACAACTTTTGTAAATTGTCAATAGTATTATTTTTTAATAAAGAAAGGATAATTATGTCGGTTAAAAGAAAAAGTAACTGGTATATATATTTCATTGCGTTCGGGATAACGCTTATTTTTGCGTTTGCGGCAATAGTTGCGTTTAAGTGGTTTTTGTTTCCCGATGACGAAACTCCCGCTTTTGTAGACAGCAACGGACAGCTTTCGGAAAACTATATTCCGACCGTAAAGGATAATTTTAATACCGTAGTCATTTTATCGGATGACTCCTATGCAAATCCCGATCTTTTCATGCTATGCGAGTTTAATGCTGCGGAAAACAGATTTGTTTTTATACCTTTAGCTTCCGGGATAAGTATCGGGAGCAAAGGGGTAGATCTTCGGAATATTTATACTGCGCAGGGAGCAGATGGCGTTGTAAACACAATAACGGATATTACGGGCGTTAGTTGCGAGGGATATGTCGTTTTTGGCGAAAGCGCGTTTACGGACATTGTTCAGTCGTTTGGAAACGTAATGTATAAAGTTCCGAAAACTATAATTATTTCCGACGACAGAAACGCCGAAACCATAAATGCAGGGGACAAGCTGTTTTCTGCTGATACGCTTTATGCGTATATAATGCGTGCTAATTTTACCGAGGGCGAAACTTATCGTTTTAATATTGTAGGCGATATACTTTCCGAGCTTATAAATCAGAATTATCGCGATCTTGACAGCGGCAGACTTGAAATGCTTTATAATTCAATAATCGGCAAGTGCAATACAAACCTAAACTCGGCTAATTTTTCTACGCATAAGGCTGCTCTTTTGTATATGATACAAAACGGAGTTTCTCCCGCTGAATTTTATGTGCCTTTTGGTGAATATACAGACGACGGAGGATTTGTCGTTTCCGATAATTCACTTATAACAATAAAGCAAAAAGCGGGTATCAATTAGAACAGGAGGCTTTTTATGGACGAAAAAATTAAACGCACGATGGAAGCTCTTTCGAGAAACAAAATGAAACCGTATTTTGTAAGCGGCAGGGAAGAACTTTACAGCCTTATTCGTGAGCTTGTAAAAAATGACAAGCTCATAACAGCGGGCGGCTCGATGACGCTGAAAGAAAGCGGAGTTACGGACATGCTCTTAAATGAGTATAAAGGGATCTATCTTGACCGCTCGGAGGGGAAAAATCCCGATGAAGTCGGAGAGATATTCAGAAAGGCTTTTGTTTCCGATACTTTTTTCTCAAGCTCAAACGCAATAACCGAAGATGGGGAGCTTTATAACGTAGACGGAAACGGAAACCGCGTCGCGGCGATGATATTCGGTCCGAAACAGGTCGTTATAGTAGCGGGAGCAAATAAAATAGTAAAAGACCGAGAAGCCGCAATACTCCGCGTCGAAGAACATACAGCTCCGAAAAATGCCGCAAGACTTAACTGCCAGACGCCCTGCGCGAAAACAGGGAAGTGTGAAAAGCTCATTTCGGGTGAACCTTGCAGAAGCCCCGCGAGAATATGCTGTTCGTATGTATTTCTGGGACAGCAGAGAGTTCCCGACAGAATAAAGGTCATAATTGTAGACGAGGAGCTTGGTTATTGATTTTCGCGGAGGGATCATGGCTTATTACATAGGTGTAGATATAGGCGGAACAAATATCGCCTGCGGAGTGGTAAACGAAAACTGCGAGATAATAGCGCGCTCTAAAGTAAAAACAAAATCATCGGGAAATTCTCTCGAATACAAAGACGTACTTGCAGTAATAAAAACCGCAGTCGTTTCTGCGTGTGAAGACGCGGGTATAAACGTTTCAAACGCTTATTCTCTCGGCGTAGGCTCGCCGGGAGTATGCAACAGCGAGAGCGGAATAATAGAAAACTGCAGCAATATCGGATTTAATAATTCGCCTATTTGCGCCGATCTGGAAAAAGAGTTCGGAATAAAGGTCTATCTCGATAACGACGCAAACGCTGCCGCTTTCGGAGAGTTTGTTGCGGGAGCGGCAAAGGGCGCGAATAACGCTGTAATTATTACGCTCGGAACAGGCGTCGGCGCGGGAATTATCATTGACGGAAAGATATACCGCGGCTCTAACTTTGCGGGCGGAGAAATAGGGCATACGGTCATTGTAGTAGACGGAGAGCCATGCAGCTGCGGAAGACGCGGCTGTTTTGAGGCATATTCTTCGGCTACGGGTCTGGTAAAAATGACGTTGAGAGCGTCTCAGAAACACCCCGAAAGCATTATAAACGAGATAATAGAGCAGGACGGAAGATGCTCCGCGCGAACCGCATATAAGGCGATGAAAGCAGGAGACGCCACGGGAAAGTCGGTTACGGACGAATATGTAAAATATCTCGCCTGCGGAATAACTAACGTTATAAATACTTTCCAACCCGAGAAACTTTGTATCGGCGGCGGAGTTTGTAACGAAGGAGATACGCTCTTATTGCCGCTCAGAGAAGAAGTCAGAAGACAGATATACTCGAAAAACAGCGCCAAAAACACGGAAATAGAGGTCTGCCGTCTTGGAAACGACGCGGGCATAATAGGCGCGGCAATGCTGCATAGAACATAATTTGCAAAATAACGGTTGTTACCGTATAAAATATGAAAGGATAATAAAAATGAGAAGTGATCTTATTAAAAAGGGAGTTGAAAAAACTCCTCATCGAGCGGTCCTGAAATCGCTCGGAGTTATCGACAGCGAAATGAATAAGCCGTTTATCGCAGTTGTTTGCGCGGCGAGCGACTATGTTCCGGGACATCAGCATCTCCAGGAAATTTCGCGCTATGTAAAGGACGGCATAAGAAACGCGGGAGGCGTTCCGTTTGAGTTCTTTACTATCGGCGTTTGCGACGGACTCGCAATGAATCATAAGGGAATGAGATATTCTCTTGCTTCAAGAGAGCTTATAGCGGACAGCATTGAAGTTATGCTTACGGCGCACCCTCTCGACGGCGTTGTGTTTATTCCGAACTGCGATAAGATAGTTCCCGGAATGGTAATGGCTGCGGCAAGAATGAACCTGCCGTCAATATTCGTAAGCGGCGGTCCTATGCTCCCGGGTTGCGTTCAGAATAAAAGAGTCGGTTATTCCGAGATATATGAGGCGATAGGTCAGTACTCAAACGGCGAGATAGACGATTCAGTAATAAAGGATTATGAGGATAACGCTTGTCCTACATGCGGCTCTTGCTCGGGAATGTACACGGCAAATTCAATGAACTGCCTGAACGAAAGCATCGGTATGTCGCTTCCTTTCGGCGGAACGGAGCCTGCAGTAACTTCTGCGCGCCGCCGTCTTGCAAAAGAGAGCGGAGAACGCGTCGTTGAGCTTGTAAAGCAGAATATTCGTCCGTCCGATATACTGACGAAAAAGAATATGGAAAACGCGCTTGCCGTAGAAATGGCAATAGGCGCTTCTTCAAATACGGTTTTGCATTTGCTTGCAATCGCTCACGAGGCAAAGGTTGACATAAGTCTTGACGACATTGACCGTATGAGCAGGAATACTCCTCAGCTTGCAAAGCTTAATCCCGCTTCAAGCGTGTTTATAACAGACCTTAATGCAGTAGGCGGTATACAGACTGTTATTAAAGAGCTTTCAAAGAAAGGTCATATACACGAGGACGTACTGACCGTAAGCGGTACTCAGGGTGACAGAATAAAGGCGGCAAGAGACGCGGACGGCGTGATCGTACACAAGATCGACGATCCTATAAGACAGGACGGCGGCATTGCAATACTTAGCGGAAACCTTGCCGTAAACGGTTCTGTTGTAAAGCAGGGCGCCGTAAAGCCCGAGATGATGGACTTCACGGGAACAGCGCGCGTTTTCGACGGCGAGCAGCCTGCGTGCGACGCAATTCTCGGCGGCGAAATAAAGGCGGGAGACGTTGTCGTTATCCGTTATGAGGGTCCGAAAGGCGGACCGGGAATGCCCGAAATGCTCGCGCCTACCGCGGCAATTGTAGGAAAGGGACTCGACGGAAACGTTGCGCTTATTACCGACGGACGTTTCAGCGGCGCTTCAAGAGGCGCGGCGATAGGACACGTTTCACCCGAAGCTGCAGAGGGCGGCCTTATAGCGTTTGTTGAGGACGGAGATAAGATACACATTGATATTCCGAACCGTTCGGTAACGCTTCTTGTTGATGACACTGTAATAGAGGAGCGCAAGAAGAAAGGCGTTCTTCCTCCGAAAGAGCTTGAGGGCTATCTCAAGCGCTATGCGCAGCTTGTCACTTCGTCGAACACCGGTGCGGTGTTTAAGGATTAAAAGCCCTAAAGGCACTAAGAACGCAAGGGGGAAAACCTTTTGAAAAAGGTTTTCCCCTTTAGAGATTAGAAATAAGAGGTAAGAGGTTAGAGTTTAACGGAGAGGATGTTCGCTTTTCGTAATCACTCTAGCTTCTTTTTTATGACAATCAAAAAAACTTCATATACGGTATTATTTTCTGCACTAAACAAAGTATTGCCTGCATATAGCTTAAACCGCCGTCATATATTTCTATATGATAGAAGTAAGGATAAAAAATACTTGTGTGCGGCTCAGTTTTACGTTTTTTGCCGTAACAGCATTGTTTCTTCTCACGAACAGCGGTTTTGGTTTTGCCGCGCTTTGCGCCTGCGGACTGCATGAGCTTTGTCATTTTATTATGATGATCGTTTTCGGAATTGAGGCGGATGAGATATTGTTTTACGGCGCGGGGATATGTATATCATCTCGCGAAATATCCCGCGCCGAAACGCTTCCTCGGATAATAATACTTTCGGCAGGCTGTATAGGAAACCTTTTCGCGGCTTTGCTTATGTTATATACGGGAAACGCCGTAGCCGCGGCGATAAATCTGTTTACGGCTCTGTTCAATATTCTGCCTATAGGTTCTCTCGACGGCGCACAACTTCTGAAATTTTTTGCTGTAAGCTGTTGTAAGCCCGAAAATGTAGACAAGATAATGCGCTTTGCGGGAATTGTCTCGGCGGTTATCTTAGCGGCTTTCATTTTCTGTTCGGGCGGGATCTCTTTTTCGCTTGGCGCAATAATACTGTATATTGTGATTATCAGCCTCCTTAAGACATAGCTGTATGATTTTACAAAATTAATGCAGAAAATTGACGAAATAAACAAAAATGCTGTTTTTGCCTTGACATTGATATTTTAATATTTTATAATGAAAATGCAGGTTTTTGCAAAAAATTATTTATAAAGGAGAAAATCTATGAAATACGAAATCAAAGGCGAACCGCTGCCCGTGCTGCTTTGCTATCTTGAGGCAGGAGAAACCATTATGTGCCAGAAGGGCGCAATGAGCTGGATGACGCCGAACATGAAAATGCAGACAAGCGCAGGCGGAATAGGAAAGGCTTTCAGCAAGATGTTTTCAGGCGAGTCTATGTTCCAAAATACATATACCGCGCAGGGCGGAGAGGGTATGATAGGCTTTGCGTCTACGCTGCCCGGCTCAATAATTCCGTTTGACATCGGTAAGGGCGACCTTATTGTTCAGAAAGGCGGATACTTTGTTTCCGAGCCCACGGTAAGTTTCTCTATAGCGTTCCAGAAAAATATCGGAGCGGGCTTCTTCGGCGGCGAGGGCTTCATTATGCAGCGTATGTCGGGTTCGGGCATGGCGTTTATTGAAGTTGACGGATATGTAGTTGAATACGATCTGCAGGCAGGTCAGCAGATGATAATCGACACGGGCTATCTTGCGGCAATGTCGGGTACTTGCACAATGGAAATAAAATCTGTCGGCGGAATAGGAAACACGTTGTTCGGCGGAGAGGGTTTGTTCAATACCGTAGTTACGGGTCCCGGCAAAATTTATCTCCAGACTATGCCGAAAAACAAGTTCGTCGAGGGACTTACAGCAGGCGGCAAATAAGGTTTCTTGATCAAATAACGAATATCTACAGCGGCATTGCCTGTCCGAAAACGGATAAGCAGTGCCGTTTCTGTATTTGGAATTAAACTTAATTTCAAAATATTTTATATTAAAAGCGTTTTATGAAGATTTGGTCAATTTGCCTAAATTTTTAAAAAGCTATTGAATTTTTATGGCATATATGATATATTATATTTGGATACTAATGCTGAATAAAATCGGAGGTTCTGTATTATGAACATTTTGTATGCAGCAAGCGAAGCGCTTCCTTTCGCAGCAAGCGGAGGACTTGCAGACGTAGCAGGCTCTCTGCCTAAAGCACTTGTGGCGGCGGGTCACAATGCCCGCGTGGTAATGCCGTATTATGTAAATACGCTTAAGCCCGAGCAGAAACAAAATATGACCTATCTCACAAATTTTACCGTTCCTGTCGGCTGGAGAAGCCAGTATTGCGGCGTGTTTATGCAGGAAGTAAACGGCGTTATCTATTACTTTATTGACAATGAATATTATTTTAAACGCGACAACGGTCTTTACGGCTATTATGACGACGCCGAGAGATATGTATTTTTCAGCAGGGCAGTTCTCGAAATGCTTCGTCATATTGATTTCCACCCGCAGATAATAAATTCAAACGACTGGCAGTGCGCGCTTATTCCCGTTTATCATCATCTGTTCTATAAGAACCAGTGGGGTTACGGAGATATAAAGAACGTATTCACTATCCATAATATCGGTTATCAGGGACAGTACGGGCTTGATCTTGTAAAGGATATTGTCGGCATACCGCCTCAGAGTGTAAGCATAATCGAGTATGACCATGACATAAACTTTATGAAAGGCGCTATAGAAGTTGCCGATAAGGTAACGACTGTTTCTCCTACTTATGCTAAAGAAATACTTGACCCATGGTTTTCTCACGGACTTGACAGGATTCTCCGCAATAAACAGTATAAGACCTGCGGTTTCTTAAACGGAATAGACGTTGATCTTTATAATCCCGAAACCGACAATACCATTGCCGCGAAGTTCACTTCTAAAAATCTTAAGGGCAAAGCTGCCTGCAAGTCGGCGATATTCGAAGAGTTCGGAATGCCGCAGTACGACATTCCGCTCATAGCTATGATTTCGAGATTTGCGGATCATAAGGGCTTTGACCTTGTAAGATACGTGTTCGACGAGATAGTTGCGACGGATATGCAGGTTGTTATTCTCGGGTCGGGCGAAAAGCAGTATGAGGATTTCTTCCAGGAAATGCACTGGCGTTATCCCGATAAGGTCGGCTTCTACCGCGGATATAACCCTTCTCTTGCAAAGAAGATCTATGCGGGCGCGGATATGTTCCTTATGCCTTCAAAGAGCGAGCCTTGCGGACTTGCTCAGATGATAGCGGCAAGATACGGAACAGTTCCGATAGTACGCGCTACGGGCGGTCTCAGAGACAGTATAATTGACGCGGGCGACAACGGAATAGGCTTTACATTCCAGAGCTATAACGCGGGAGATATGCTTAATTCCATAAAGCGCGCAAGAGAGCTTTACAGAAACAAAACCGAGTGGAAGAAACTTGTCAGCCGCGCTATGAACGCAGATTTCAGCTGGGAGGCTTCCGCAAGGCTATACATCGGACTTTACAAAGAACTTACGGGCGAACAATAATAATTATATGGCGGGGAATTTCTCCGCCATATTTTTGGGATACAAGATGTATACTTTTGTCTTGACTGCTTTTTGCTTTGTACGAAAGTCGACTGTTGCAAAAGTCAAATCCCGAAATTAAACGGTAATTTATGAAAAGAGGATAGTCATGAAGAAAAGTCTTAATTATGCGTTGTGCTATGCTGTTTTAGCAATGGCGGGCGGCGTTTTCTACAGAGAATTTACGAGGGCAAACGGTTTTGACGGAACAACCGCTCTCGGAAAAGTACATACGCATTTCTTTATGCTGGGAATGGTAATATATCTGATAATAGCGCTGTTTGCAAGGCATTATGACCTTTACGCCGAAAAGACTTTTAAAGTTTTCAGAGCGTTGTATAACATAGGAGTTCCGCTTACGGGCATTATGCTCGGAGTCAGAGGCGTTTTCGAGGTCTTGGGAACGGAACTTTCAAAAGGAGCAAACGCGGCTATATCGGGCATTGCGGGTATCGGTCATATTCTTACGGGCGTTGGCATAATACTTCTGCTGATTTCACTGAAAAAGTGCGCCGCAAAGTCGGAAATTTCAACTTAAAAAGTTTTTTGTAATTTGCTATTGAAAAAAATTCCTTATTGTGTTATAATACATAAGTAGTATTATATAAACACGAAAGGATTGTTCAATATGCAGAAGATAGCCGTCCTGGGCTACGGCGTTGTCGGTTCGGGAACTGTCGAGGTCTTTTATAAAAATAAAGAAAACCTTGAAAAAAAAGCGGGAGAAGAACTTGACATAAAATATATCCTTGATTTGCGCGATTTTCCCGACAGCCCATATGCAGACAAATTCGTAAAGGATTTTAACGTTATTCTTAACGATCCCGAAGTAAGAGTTGTGACGGAAGTCATAGGCGGTATTAAGCCGTCTTACGATTTTGTTAAGTCTTCACTTTTGGCGGGAAAGAGCGTTGTTACTTCAAATAAAGAGCTTGTTGCCAAAAAAGGAGCGGAGCTTTTAAAACTCGCTCACGATAATCATGTAAATTTCTTTTTCGAGGCGAGCGTCGGCGGCGGTATACCCATAATAAAGCCTATTCACGCTTGTCTTGAGGCAAATGAAATAGACGCTATCGCAGGTATTCTCAACGGAACGACAAACTTTATTCTTACAAAGATGTTCCGCGAGGGAATGTCTTTTGACGAAGCGCTTAAAATCGCTCAGCAGCTCGGATATGCCGAAAGAGATCCGTCTGCTGATGTCGAGGGAGTAGACGCTTGCAGAAAGATATGCATACTTGCTTCTCTTGCGTTCGGACGTCACGTTTATCCCGAAAACGTTCATACGGAGGGTATTACAAATGTGACACTTGCGGACGTTGAATACATGGACAGCTTTGACGCCAAGATAAAGCTTATCGGCTGCGCGCGCCGCGAAGAAAACAACGAAATATCTATCGGTGTTTTCCCCGCGGTCATCAAGGACGAAAGCCAGCTCAGCGGCGTTAGCGACGTGTTCAATGCGATACTTGTACGGGGCGACGCTACGGGCGATGTCGTGTTCTACGGAAAGGGCGCCGGTAAACTTCCTACTGCGAGCGCGGTAGTAAGCGATATTGTTTCCGCCGTAAAGCACAATGAAACGAGCCGTTCGCTCGGCTGGTCTGACAGCGAACAGTCGTTTATAAGTCCTTTTGACGAATTTACCTGCGCTAATTATGTTCGTTTAAAAGCAGGGAACATCGACGTAACAAAAGCTGTCATAAAGGCTCTTTTCGGAGATGTTAAGTATTTGTCCTCAAACAAAAAGGAAGAAAACGAGCTTGCTTTCGTAACGAACGTTATGAAAGAAAAGGACGCTGTTTCGGCGCTTGAAAAAGTGTCCGACGGAGCGGAAATTCTGGGAAGAATCAGAGTTCTGGATTATTGATAACTAAAAAACGGGGGAATTGTTATGGGCGAAATGTCTGCTCCAAAGTACAAAAGGATCTTGCTGAAACTTAGCGGAGAAGCTCTTGCAGGCAGCAAGGAAACGGGTCTTGATATGCCGACTGTTGAAAAGATATGCAGGAGCATAAAGAAAACTGCCGACGCGGGAGTTCAGATAGGAATTGTTGTCGGCGGCGGAAACTTCTGGCGCGGAAGAGACGCGGTAGGTTCCGACCGTGCGAGAGCCGACCATATCGGAATGTTGGCTACGACAATGAACGCTCTTTTTGTCGCAGATGTTCTTGAAAGTCTGGGCTGTGTAGTAAGAGTTCAGACGGCAATAACTATGCAGCAGGTCGCAGAGCCGTTTATTCTCGGAAAGGCTTTAAGACATTTTGAAAAAGGCAGGATAGTTATTTTCGGCTGCGGTACGGGAAATCCGTTCTTTTCAACCGACAGCGCGGCTTCTTTGAGAGCTGCGGAGCTTAAAGCAGACGTAATTCTTAAAGCTACGATGGTAGACGGAATATATGATAAAGATCCCAAAAAATTCCCCGATGCGAAAAAGTTTGATACACTGACTTATCATGATATTCTTGTAAATAAACTTCAGGTAATGGACAGCGCCGCTGCCGCTATATGTACCGACAATGATGTTCCTATCATAGTATTTAACCTCGACCGCCCCGATAATATCTATGACGCGGCAATGGGTAAACCTGTAGGAACGCTTGTTATAAACTAAAATGGGAGGGTAAGAATTTTATGAAAGAAGTTATTTCAACGACCAAAGAAAGAATGGAAAAGTGCATAACCGCGCTTTCAAACGAGCTTGCGTCAATAAGGGCGGGAAGAGCGAATCCTGCCGTTCTTGACAGAATTACAGTCGAGTATTATGGCACGCCTACTCCCATAAATCAAATGGCTTCAATTTCTGTTGCGGAAGCGAGAATACTTGTTGTTACCCCGTATGATAAATCGCAGTTAAAGCCTATTGAAAAGGCGATACAGGCGAGCGACCTCGGAATAAATCCCGCAAACGACGGCTCGGTATTGAGAATAGTTTTCCCGCAGCTTACCGAAGAGCGCCGTAAGGAGCTTTGTAAAACTGTAAGCAAGACCTGCGAGGAAAGCAAGGTTGCCGTAAGAAACGTTCGCCGCGACGGAATGGATAAGATAAAAGCAAAGAAAAAGGCAAACGAAATAACCGAGGACGACGTTAAAGAGGCTGAAAAGGAAATTCAGAAGCTCACCGATAAGTATATTGAAAAAATAGATAAGATCGGCGAAGATAAAGATAAGGAAATTATGTCTATCTGATGGAAGAAAATAAAATTCCCGCTCATATCGGCTTTATTATGGACGGAAACGGGCGATGGGCGAAAAAGCACGGACTGCCGCGCAATTTCGGTCATAATAAGGGCGCGGAGGTCTTTAAAAAGACCATAAACTGGTGTAAGGAACTCGGAGTAAAATGCGCTACGTTCTATGCTTTTTCCACCGAAAACTGGAGACGTCCCGCCGATGAAGTCGAGGGTATAATGAATTTGCTCAGGAGGTATATAAAGGATATACGCTCTTATGCAAAGGAAAATGTACGTTTTATTATACTCGGCGATATGTCCCGACTTGCGGAGGATATTCGGCTGGAACTCAGCGATATAATGGACAGCACAAAGGACAACGACGGCTTTATCGCGGGAATCGCGCTGAATTACGGCGGGAGAGATGAGATAACGCGCGCCGCGAAGATACTTGCAAAAAGAGCGGCAAATTCGGAGATCGATCCCGAAGACATATCGGAAAATTCTATAGAAGAATTGTTGTATACCGCCGAGATGCCGCAGCTTGATCTTATTATCCGTCCCAGCGGAGAACAAAGGCTTTCAAATTTTCTTATCTGGCAGGCGGCATATGCGGAATTTGTCTTTATGGACGTTCTTTGGCCGGACTTCTCCAAAAAAAATCTTGAGTACGCTATTTCGGAATATTCTGCGAGAAACCGCAGATTTGGAGGAATATGAGCGTATTTATCCGAAAGGCATTCTAATGGTTAAGAGAATTGTTTCCGCTGTTGTAGGAATAATCGTCGGTGTAAGTATTCTGATTATTGACAACAGCTATCTTTATATGGCGGTGATAGCGGCTTTTTCCGCTGTAGGCACGTTTGAGCTTATAAATGCCGTTAAATGCGGAAAACACAAGTTCTTGTCGTGGTATTGTATAATCAGTGCATTTATAATACCGTTCGCCGTTTGTTTAGATGTTTTTGCTCCGTACAGGTTGTCCGCGCTTTTTGTGTATGTGATAGGTCTTCTTTTGATAATGCTTGTAAATCATAAGACCATAAAACTCACCGAGCTTGCGGCTTGCGGGGGATCAGGGCTTTTTATACCGATGTCGCTGAGCTGTATAATCATGATAAGATATTTTTATGAAAGTCAGTCGGTCGGCGTATTTATGATAGTTTATATGCTTTTCTGCGCGTGGTTCGGCGACGGCGGAGCTTATTTTGTCGGAACATTTCTCGGAAAACATAAGCTTTGCCCCGAAATAAGTCCTAAGAAAACTGTAGAAGGTCTTATTGGAGGACTTGTGACGGTCGGCATAGTAGTTACAATTCAGTGCCTGGTTTATAATTTCCTGATACAGCATGATGTTGTGATGAATTACGCAGTGCTTATACCTGTAGCAATTGTCGGTTCGGGTATTGGTGTTTTGGGAGATTTGACAGCTTCGGTGATAAAAAGGCAGTATGAAATAAAAGATTTCGGAAATTTTATGCCGGGACACGGCGGAGTGCTGGATCGTTTTGACAGCGTGTTGTTTACAGTACCGTTTTTGTTCATTGTTTTTAAGTTTATTTCGCCGATAATGCAGTAAAAATTTCTTCTGAGGGAGAAAACCTTGTTTTCTCCCTATTGATTATTTTTTATTGAAAAACAAAAATTGTCGCTGAAAATGGAGTATGCTATGGAAATTGTTCTGCTCGGTTCAACAGGTTCGATAGGCACGCAGACATTAGACGTCTGCCGTATGCATAATATAAGAGTAAAGGCTTTGTCCGCAAACAGCAGCATTGAGATACTCGAAAAACAGGCTCGCGAGTTTTGCCCCGAATATATTGCCGTTTCCGACGAAAAATATTACGGCGAGATAAAGAACTTGCTTTTCGATACGGATATAAAAATACTTTGCGGAGAAGAAGCTGTCTGCGAGCTCGCGCGGCTAAAGTGCGACAGAGTGGTAAACGCGGTCGTGGGATTTGCGGGACTTTTGCCTACTTTGGCTGCGATAAAGGCGAAAAACAGCGTTGCTCTAGCAAACAAAGAAACTCTTGTCGCAGGCGGAGAGCTTGTGATGAAAGCGCTTAAAGAAAATAACACAAGCCTTTTGCTTATAGACAGCGAACACTCGGCAATCTTCCAGTGTCTTATGGGAGCAGGAGAAAACAAGTTGTCGAAAATAATTCTAACCGCTTCGGGAGGACCTTTCTTCGGCAAAAGCCGTGACGAGCTGAAAAATGCGACAAAATCCCGGGCGCTTTCTCACCCTAACTGGAAAATGGGTGCGAAAATAACCGTAGACAGCGCGACAATGATGAATAAAGGCTTGGAGCTTATAGAAGCGGTCAGGTATTTCGGAGTAAGCCCCGAACAGGTCGAAATAGTCATTCACCGTCAGAGCGTCGTCCATTCTGCCGTTGAGTTTGAAGACGGCGCTATAATAGCGCAGCTCGGAACGGCGGATATGCGTATCCCGATCCAACTGGCGCTGACTTATCCGAATAGACTGCCTTGTCCCGCGAAAAAGCTATCACTTACAGAAGTCGGAACGCTTACTTTTGAAAAACCGGATGAAGAAGTTTTCGATTGTCTTAAAGCTGCAAAAAAGGCGATAAAAATGGGCGGGAACGCGCCGTGTATCATAAACTGCGCGAACGAAGCGGCTGTTTCACTTTTCTTAAACGACAAGATAGGTTTTCTCGATATAGGAAGCGCAGTCGATTCGGCGCTTTCCGACGTCGAATTTATAAAAGATCCGTCGCTCGAAGAAATACTTGAAACAAAACGGGCAGCGGAAAATTATGTGTATTCAAAATTCAAGCAGGGGGAAATATGAATTTTCTTTCAATTATTATAACAATATTGGTCTTTTGCGTAATTATAATGCTGCATGAGTTGGGGCATTTCATTGCGGCAAAGGCTTGCGGTATTTATGTAAAAGAGTTCGCTTTCGGAATGGGTCCCGCGATATTCCGCAAAAAAGGAAAAGAAACGGAGTTTGTCGTTCGTGCGTTTCCCGTAGGCGGTTTTTGCGCGTTTGAAGATGATTTTGACGACGGCACTCCCAAGCCTGCTGAAATGCAAAATCCCCGTGCATACAACAGACGTCCCGTTTGGCAGAGAATAATAGTTATCATATCCGGTCCGCTTATGAACCTTATTTTGGGCTTCATTGTAGTTGTTATTTCGCTCTGCGCTTCGGAAGCAATGGCTTCGACAACCATCGCCCAGTTTCGTGAGCAGAGCGTCAGCAACAGTACGCTTATGGTAAACGACGAGATTTTGAGTATAGACGGACTTCCTATCTATTCAACGTCCGATATAACCTATAAGCTCCAGAACAGCGACAGAAAAAATGCCGAGGGAAATCTTGTATATGACTTTGTCGTAAAAAGAAACGGAGAAAAGATAACCCTTAAAAACGTAGAGTTTATGACGACAACAAATGACGACGGCACTAACGGAGTTTATTTTGACTTTTATGTTTATCGGCTCGAAAAGAATTTTGTAAATGTTATAACGCAAGGTTTTCGCGAAAGCCTTTCGACGGCGAGGATAATTATTCTGTCGCTGTTTGATATGATAACGGGAAAATACGGTATAAACGACCTCTCGGGACCTATAGGCGTAGGCTCTGTAATAACCGAAGCGGTGAAGCATTATACCATTGCCGAATTTTTAAGCATAGTGTCGTTAATTTCGATAAACGTCGGAATATTCAATCTTATCCCCATACCCGCGCTGGACGGTTGTAAACTTATATTCCTGCTTATTGAACTTATCATAAGAAAACCCGTAAAGCCTCAGATAGAGGGAGCGGTGAATTTTGTGGGATTTGCGGCGCTGTTTTTGCTTATGATAGTCGTTACGTTCAATGATATAGTAAGACTTGCGACAGGAGGAGCTTAACTTGAAAACTGTTAAAGTCGGAAATATTGCTCTCGGAAACGGGAAAATTTATGTTCAGTCAATGCTTAACATTCCTGCCGACGATATTGAAAACAGCGTTAAACAGGCTGTAGAACTTGAAAAAGCAGGTTGCGAGATAATTCGCGCGGCAGTACCGAAAATCGAAAACGCAGAGCTTATTTATGCATTAAAAAACGCGGTATCCGTTCCGATAGTTGCGGATATACATTTTGACTATAAGATAGCCCTTGCGTGCGTTGAGGCGGGAGTTGACAAGATACGCATAAATCCCGGAAATATCGGCTCGGACGACAGGGTAAAGGCTGTAGCAAGCGCTTGTAAAGCAAAAAACATTCCCATAAGAATAGGCGTAAACTCGGGTTCTCTTGAAAAAAGCCTGCTTGAAAAATACGGAAGTCCTTCGGCTGAAGCGCTTGTAGAAAGCGCTTTGGGTCATGTAAGGCTGCTGAATAAATTTGACTTTGACGATATTGTGATAAGCATAAAATCTTCAAACGTAAAACTTATGATAAGCGCATACAGACTTCTCGCACAACAAACCGATTATCCGCTTCATTTAGGCGTTACGGAAGCGGGAACGGAGCGTATGGGGCTTATAAAATCGGCAGTTGGTATAGGCTCTCTTCTTTGCGACGGGATAGGCGATACTATCCGCGTTTCGCTTACGGCAGACCCAGTGCAGGAAGTTTATGCGGGAAAAGATATTTTAAAAGCCTGCGGTCTGGGAAAGGGCGCGGAGATCGTTTCATGCCCGACCTGCGGCAGAACGAAAATTGACCTTATTTCACTTGCAAATAAAGTTGAAGATATGCTCAAAACGGTGGACAAGCCGATAAAAGTAGCAGTCATGGGCTGCGCGGTGAACGGTCCGGGTGAAGCAAGAGAAGCCGACGTCGGCATCGCGGGAGGAAGCGGAGAAGGACTTATTTTCAGAAAAGGACAAGTTCTGCGTAAAGTTCCCGAGGACAGGCTTCTTGAAGAACTTAAGAAGGAAATAGATAAACTGTAAAGGAAGATAATTATGGCAAAGTTATTTGAGCTGGTCGATAGCGTAAAGCTGCCAGATAATATCGGAAACGGAACGGTGCTTAATATTGTCAGCAATAAAGATAAAACAGATCTAAAGATAAACCTTTCGCTCGACGAGCTTACGCCTATGGCGGAGCTTTTTTCGGCGGCTGAAATTATTTCCGCGGCAATAAAAGCCGAGGTCACTATTTATCCGAAATACCATGAAAGTTTATTTGAAACTGATTACATATACGAAATAATTGAACTTCTCAAAAAGAAGATGATCTCTGTAAACGGCTATTTTGACGGCGCAAAGATAAACGACGACGGTTCGACCTTTGAAATAACGCTTAAAAACGGCGGAAAAAAAGTTCTTATGGGTCTGGGTATCGAGAATAGGATACAGAACTATGTCCGCGGCTTTTTTGATAAGCAGATAAAAGTTATATTGTCGTCGGAAAACGAGCTTGATATAGACGAATATATAAAACAGGAAAACAACGCTCCGACAGAGCAGATGTCCATTGCTCCCGTCGAAGAAAAGCACATTGAAAAGAAGAGTTTTCGCGGCGGACGTTCGAGAACTCCGCAGTTCTTGGAAAAACCTGTTGAAATAATTTTAGGCTTCGACCATGAAAAATTCGGTAAAAATGCCAAACTATTTTACGGAAAAGACAATTTCAAGTATCCCGAAAATATGTCCGAAAATTTTTCGGAAGCCGATGAAACGACTTTGTGGGGTACCATATTTGAAATATCCGATGAAAAAACCTCCCGCGACGGAAAAACATTTATTTTCAGCGCATATTTTTCGGACAGGACTTCTTCTGCTATACTTAAAATAATAACAAGCGTCGAAAACAAAGACGTCCTTACGTCAAATATAGCTGTAGGAAAAACTATTATAACAACGGGAAAATTTGAACAGGACAGCTTTACTCATAAGATAAATTTCCGTCCAAGTTCTATAGCTTTTATTGAACTTCCCGGCAGAAATGACAACGCAGAGCAGAAGCGCGTCGAGCTTCATATGCATACGAAGATGTCCGATATGGACGCAGTTTCTTCCGCAGAGGATCTTATAAAACAAGCCGACGCTTGGGGACATCCCGCCGTGGCTATAACGGACCACGGAAATCTTCAGAGCTATCCCGAAGCTATGAATACAATAGAAGCGCTCAATGCCAAAGGTTCAAAGATGAAAATGATCTACGGAGTAGAAGCCTATTTTGTAGATGACGGCGGAGTGCTTGTAAGCGGTCTGGACGAATATCCTATTAATGACGAGATAGTAGTTTTTGATATTGAAACAACGGGACTTTCCGCAAAATACGACAGAATTACGGAAATAGGAGCGGTAAAACTTAAAAACCGTGAAATTATAGAAGAGTTTCAGACTTTTGTCGACCCTGAAATGTCTATCCCCGCGCCTATTACTGAGCTTACGGGAATAACCGACGCAATGGTAGAAAACGCGCCGTCTGAAGACGAGGCGCTGAAAGCGTTTATAAAATTTGCGGGAAAGAGCGTGCTTGTCGCGCATAATGCGTCGTTTGATACCTCGTTTATCAAGGAAGCGGCAGAACGCTGCGGCATTGAATATAAATTCGGGTATATTGATACCATACCGCTTTGCAAAGCGGCTTTGCCTAATCTTAAAAAGTATAAGCTCGATGTAGTTGCAAAAGAATACAAGCTCGGCGATTTTAATCATCATCGTGCAATCGACGACGCGAAAATGCTTTGTCAGATCTTTCTTCATCTTATTCAAGACGCGGAAAAGAACGGAAAGCTCGAAAAACTCGGCGATTTCAATAAACTGTTTTCAACGGTCGACGTAAAGAAACTCCCGACTTATCATATGATAATACTTATTAAAAACAAGGTTGGTCTTAAAAATCTGTATAAACTTGTGTCCATTTCAAACCTTGAGTATTTTTACAAAAAACCGAGGATACCGCTTTCCGAATTGCAGAAATACCGAGAGGGACTTATAATAGGTTCGGCGTGCGAGGCAGGAGAGCTTTTCAGGGCAATTCTTGACGACAAATCCGAGGAAGAGATCGAAAAGATCGCTTCCGTATACGATTATTATGAGATACAGCCTATCTGTAACAACAGGTTTATTGTACGCGAGGGAAAAGTAAACGACGACGAGGGATTAAAAGACATAAACAGAAAGATCGTTGCTCTTGCCGAGAAACATAAAAAGCTCTGCGTAGCTACCTGCGACGTACATTTCAAGGATAAAGAGGACGGAATTTTCAGAAAGATACTCCAGGCGGGACAGGGCTATAAAGACGCCGATAATCAGGCGGATCTCTATTTCAGAACAACGGACGAAATGCTGAAAGAATTTGATTATCTCGGAGAAGAAAAGGCGTTTGAGGTTGTTGTTACAAATACCAATAAAATAGCAGATATGATCGACAGCGACATCAGACCCATTCCAAAGGGTACTTTTACGCCGTCCATAGATGGCGCGGAGCAGGAACTTCAGGATCTTTGCTGGAGCAGGGCAAACGCGTGGTATAAAGAAGACGGAAAACCGCTTCCTGAAATCGTTGAAAGCCGCCTGAAGCGCGAGCTTGAATCTATCATCAAATACGGATTTTCCGTGCTTTACATGATAGCGCAGAAACTTGTAAAATATTCCGAAGACAACGGTTATCTTGTTGGTTCGAGAGGCTCGGTTGGTTCTTCGTTTGTTGCGATAATGGCGGGTATATCCGAGGTAAATCCGCTTGCTCCGCATTATCGCTGTCCGAAATGCCGCCACTCGGAGTTTATTACAGACGGTTCAATAGGCTCGGGATTTGACTTGCCGCCGAAAAATTGTCCGAATTGCAAAGTTGAAATGATACGCGACGGACACGATATTCCGTTTGAAACTTTCCTCGGCTTTAAAGGCGATAAACAGCCCGATATTGATCTTAATTTCTCGGGCGAAGTACAGGGAAAAGTTCATAGATATACCGAAGAGCTTTTCGGCAAAGATCACGTTTTCAAAGCGGGAACAATATCTGCCGTTCAGGAAAAGACGGCATACGGCTTTGTGAAAAAGTACAGCGAAGAGCGTGGATTAGAATTAAACGACGCAGAGATAGAAAGGCTTGCTAAAGGCTGCACGGGCGTAAAGAGAACGACTTCTCAGCACCCGGGCGGAATGGTCGTCGTGCCAAACGACCACGAGGTATACGACTTTACTCCCGTACAACATCCCGCCGATAAGACCGAAAGCGATATGATAACAACGCATTTCGACTTCCACGCGCTTCATGATACTATCTTAAAGCTTGACGAACTCGGACACGATGTACCGACCTTGTATAAGCATCTTGAAGATATGACGGGAATGAAAATAGCCGATGTTCCTACGACAGACCCCGATGTCTATAAGCTTTTTGTATCGACCGAACCGCTTAAACTTCAGGAAGATATAGGCGTAAGCTGCGGAACGTTCGGTATACCCGAATTCGGCACGAACTTTGCTATGCAGATGCTTCAGGACGCACAGCCGAAAAACTTTTCCGACCTATTGCAAATATCGGGACTTTCACACGGTACGGACGTATGGCTCGGAAACGCGCAGGATCTTATCAAAAACGGAACTTGCACTATTTCAAATGTCATAGGAACGCGCGACAGCATAATGACTTATCTTATGCATAAAGGGCTTGATCCGTCGATGGCGTTCAATATCATGGAAATAACCCGAAAAGGAAACGCTCGGAAAAAATTTGACGATAAAATTTACAAGGCGTTTAAGGACAACGATGTTCCCGACTGGTATGTCGAGAGCTGTAAAAAGATAAAGTATATGTTCCCTAAGGCGCACGCGGCGGCATACGTAACGGCGGCTGTAAAACTCGGCTGGTTCAAGATACATAAGCCCACGGAATTTTATGCTGCGACGCTTACAAAGCATACAAACAACCTTGAGTTGGAAACCATTCTCAAAGGAAAAGGCGCGGTAAAACAGAGAATACAAGAGATAAAGGCAATGCCTAAACCGTCCGCAAAAGAAGAAGATACGCTTGACGCGCTGTTTCTTGTATATGAAATGCTCTCGCGCGGGATAGAAGTTCTTCCTGTCGACGCAAGAAAATCAAACGCTCTTACATATTCGATAGAGGACGGAAAACTCAGGATGCCTTTCCTTGCGGTCGCAGGCTGCGGCGAAAGCGCGGCGATAAAGCTCAGAGAAACTATAGATATGGATGAAAACGCTTGTATTGATGATATTAAAGCAGCGAGCGGCGTAAACTCAAACGTTATAGATAAGCTCAAAGAAATGGGAGCGTTTGACGGTTTCCAACAGTCGGCGCAGTTTACATTGTTTGATATGTAATTTTCAACATTGTTGAAAATAAAAGTGCGTTTTGCTGAAATAACTTTTGGTTATTGACAAAATCGTCAAAAAATGTTATTATATTAGTGTGATACTATGCTATCGTGTTAGCACGCTAAAGTGATTGCAAAAGACAAAAATAAAAGGAGCAGGAAATTTGAAACGAAATGATTTGCTTACTCCCGAGGGAACGCGGGATCTGCTTTTTGAAGAATGTGCGGCAAAGCGCGAGATCTCAGAGCAATTAACGGGCTTGTTTGAGAGTTCGGGATATTCCGAGGTCATAACTCCGGGCCTCGAGTTCTTTGATGTGTTTAACGGCTATGTCCGCGATTTCCCGCAGGAAATGATGTATAAGCTTGTAGACGGGAAAAACAGGCTTATGGTTTTAAGACCCGACAGCACCATTCCGATCGCGAGGCTTTGTGCGACAAGACTTAGAGATGAAAAGCTCCCACTGAAGCTGTTCTACAATCAGAACATTTACATGGTAAATCCGAAGGACAGCGGGCGAGACGACGAAATATCACAATGCGGGATCGAAATTCTCGGTGGAAAAAGCGATTCGGCGGATTTTGAAGCGCTGGTTCTTGCGGCAAAAGCGCTCCAGTTATGCGACGAGGATTATAGGATAGAAATAGGCGATATGGGGATATTTACCGAGCTTATGGCTGAGTATGAATGTGATGTTGAGCTTGCCGTAAATACTCGAAACTGGATAGAAACCAAAAATCTCCCGAAGCTGGACGAGGTTTATTCTTCAGAGAATATACCAGAACAAGATAAATGCTTTGCCGAGGCATTTAAGGCTTTGCCGAGACTTTTCGGCGGCATTGAAGTTCTGGAAAAGGCCAAGAAATATTTACACGGCGAGTTTTTTGACCTAAAACTTAAACAGTTGGATAAGCTTTGCCGAGATCTTAGCGAAGTTGTTCCCAAGGAGAAAATACGCGTTGATCTGGGACTTCTGAGCAGAAAGAATTATTATACGGGAATTATATTCAGAGGTTATGTAGAGGGCTACGGACAGCCTGCGCTTTCGGGAGGAAGATACGACAGATTGCTTGGAGATTTTGGCAGAGATGCGGGAGCTGTGGGCTTTGCGGTAAATGTCGAGGCGGTGGCGCGCGTTCTTTTGCAAAAAAGCGGCGAACGTTATAAAAAACATCCCGATGTTATAGTATGGAGCGAAGAACCCGTTTTGGCTTTAAAACACTGTACAGAACTTATTTCGGCAGGATATTGCGCGGTAAATTCCGTTTTAGACAGTATTGAAGAAACAAGGCTATATGCAAAAGCTCATGGGATAAAGCGCATTGATAAAGCGGAAATTGACGGAAAAATCAAAAGCGAGGAAGTGTGAGAAATGGAAAACAGGAAACTGCGGATCGCTCTCACAAAAGGGAGAATAGAAGAAAAGGCTGTAAGCCTGCTTGAAGAAATAGGATATGACGTAACAGATCTTAGGGAAAAGGGAAGACGGCTTATTCTTTCGATACCCGACGAGGATATAGAAGTCGTTTTGGCAAAAGCGGCGGACGTTATCACATATGTTGAACACGGCGTGTGCGACCTCGGAGTAGTAGGAAAAGACACCATTATGGAACACGGCGGAAAGTTTTTCGAGATAGCCGACCTCGGTTTCGGAAAGTGCAGATTTGCGCTTGCGGTAAAAAAAGGAACGGATTTTTTCGCGGGTTACGGGGTAAAAACTGTAGCCACAAAATATCCGAATGTTACGAGAAACTTTTTTGAGAAAAAAGGAATTGACGTCGACATTGTGAAAATAGAGGGTTCTGTTGAGCTTGCGCCGCTAGTTGGACTTGCTGACGGGATAGTGGATATTGTAGAAACGGGAACAACGCTCAAAGAAAACGGGCTTGAGGTTTGCGAGGACGTAGCGAATATATCGGCTCGGCTTATAGTTAATACAGTAAGTCTGAAGCTCAAACAAGAACGTATACAGGAAATTGTAAATCTTATCGAGGAGAAATTGAAATGATAAAAATAATAAAAGCAAACGGCGACGAAAAGCGCTTTCTTGAAGAAGTAGAAAAGCGCGCGGGAGAAGTAAATGCCGAGGTAGAAAAAACCGTAAAGGATATTCTTGCCGACGTAAAGGAAAACGGCGACAAGGCGGTCAAAGCTTATACGGCTAAATTCGACAGCCCGAACGCCCGGTATTATCGCGTTCCCGATGAGGCAATTCAAGATGCACTTACCGAAGCAAACGAAAAATCTCCCGATTTCATAAATGCAATGCTGAACGCGGTCGAAAATATAACGGCATTTCACCAAAAACAAAAGCGCGAGGGCTTTTGCGTTACGGAAGACAACGGCGTTATAATGGGTCAGCGCGTCAGAGGACTCGACAAGGTCGGACTTTATGTTCCCGGAGGAACTGCGGCTTATCCCTCGTCGGTACTTATGAACGCAATTCCCGCGAAAATAGCGGGAGTTAAAGAAGTTATAATGGTAACTCCTCCGCTTAAAGACGGAACGGCGAACAAGGATATTCTTGTTGCGGCGGCATTGTGCGGAGTAGACAGCATTTATCTTGCAGGAGGAGCGCAGGCTATAGCCGCTCTTGCATACGGAACGGAAGAAATTCCGAGGGTGTCAAAGATAGTAGGACCCGGAAATATTTTTGTTGCAACAGCGAAAAAACTGGTTTACGGAACTGTGGATATTGATATGGTCGCAGGTCCGAGCGAGATCCTTGTTCTTGCCGGCGACAGCGCAGATCCCGTATATCTTGCCGCGGATCTAATGTCGCAGGCGGAGCATGACAAACTTGCGAGCGCGATAATGATAACCACGAGCATGGAGATTGCCGAAAAGACAAAAGCAGAGATCGAGCGTCAGAGCGCGGGACTTTCCCGCAGGGATATTATCGAAGAATCACTGAGAAACTACGGCGGGATAATAGTCTGCGACGATATGGACTACGCGGTAGAAATAGCCAACAAGATAGCTCCCGAACATCTTGAATGTGTCGTAAGAGATCCGATAAGGTACATAGGAAAGCTCGACAACGTCGGTTCGCTGTTTTTAGGAGAATATTCTCCCGAACCCCTCGGCGATTATTACGCAGGTCCTAACCACGTTCTACCGACAAGCGGCACGGCGAGATTTTATTCGCCTCTCGGAGTCGACAGCTTTGTAAAACGTTCGAGCTACATTTATTACACAAAAGAAGCGCTTCTTGACGCGGCGGACGATATTATTCTCATTGCAAAGCGCGAACAGCTCACGGCTCACGCAAACTCTATCGAAGTCAGAAAAAACAACGCCTGATAATAAATGAAACGGAGGAAAAGTTATGAACAGAAAATCTCAGATGAAAAGAATAACAAAAGAAACAGACATAAAACTAAGCCTTCAGCTTGACGGGGGCGACGTTGAAATAAATACGGGAATAGGTTTTCTCGACCATATGATAAATACCCTTGCGGTACACGGGGGATTTGGTCTTGTTCTTGACGCGGACGGCGACTTGAATGTCGACGCTCACCACACTACCGAGGACGTCGGTATAGTTCTCGGAAAGGCGTTCAGCGAAGCTTTAGGGGATAAATCCGGTATTGTTCGCTATGGAAGCGCGTTCGTTCCTATGGACGAGGCTTTGGGATTCTGCGCGGTGGATATAAGCGGAAGACCGTTTCTTGTTTTAAATGCGGAGTTTACAAACGAAAGAGTCGGAAGCTTTGACACCTGTCTTGTAGAAGAATTTATGAGGGCGTTTGCATTTAATGCGGGAATTACGCTCCATCTCCGCTGCGAATACGGCAAAAACGACCACCATAAGATAGAAGCATTGTTTAAGGCTCTCGCATATGCATTGAAAGCAGCGACAAGACAGAATTCGGGCGAGATAGTTACTACTAAAGGCGTTTTATAAAGTAAACAAAAGGGGACAGCTTTAATGACTGCGATAATTGACTACGGCGCGGGAAATCTTTTCAGCGTAAAAAATGCGCTGGATTATCTCGGAATAGAGAACATAATAACAAAAAACGCAGATGATCTGAGAAATGCCGACAGGCTTATTCTGCCCGGAGTAGGCGCGTTTCCCGACGCTATGAGAATGTTAAGCGAAAGCGGACTTGTCGGAGTTATCAAAGAAGAGGCTGTTAAAAAGCCGCTCCTCGGAATATGCCTCGGAATGCAAATGCTCTTTGAAAAGGGCTATGAGTTTGAGGAAACAAAGGGCTTGGGGCTTATAAAGGGAAGCGTAAAACTTATGACGCCAAAAGATCTTCCAATCCCGCATATAGGCTGGAACGAGCTTGTATTGAACAATTCCTGCGGACTTTTAAAAAAGGGCGGGGAATACGTTTATTTTGTACATTCATACGCGGCGGATTGTCCGAGCGAAAACGTTTCGGCATATTGCGACTATGGAATGAAAGTTCCTGCCCTTGTGTTTTCGGGAAACGTCTACGGCGCGCAGTTCCACCCCGAAAAAAGCGGAGAAGCGGGGCTTGAAATTCTGAAAAAATTCGCGGCTTTGTGATATTAAAAAGGTATTACAGCATAAAAGTTTAATTTTATGCAATTGTTTTACCGCTTAATTGCTTTTGCCTGAAAATGTTTTTGCAGGGAAAAGCAGACCGACTCGCCGTAAATTTACAATATTGCAGCAAATAAAAAGCAAGGAGAACATAATGTTTATTTTACCCGCTATAGACATAAAAGACGGACAGTGCGTAAGACTGTTCAAGGGCGATTATAATACCGTTCAAAAAGTAGCGGACAGCTATATGGACACCGCAAAGGCGTTTGAAAGCGCGGGGGCTGAGTGGATACATATGGTAGACCTTGACGGCGCAAAGGACGCAACTCAACAGAACAAGGAAATTTTCATTGACGTTGCGAAAAACACGAATTTGAAAGTCGAAGTCGGCGGGGGAATACGTTCGCTCGATACTGTCGAGATGTACCTTAAAAACGGAATTTCGCGCGTTATAATCGGCTCGGCGGCGGTTAAAGATCCTCAGCTCGTAAAAGACGCGGTAAAAGAATTCGGAGGCAGGATAGCCGTCGGCATTGACGCAAAGAACGGCTATGTAGCTACAGAAGGCTGGCTTGAAACCTCGGACGTTTATTTCACGATACTTGCGCGGCAGATGAGCAGGATCGGCGTTGAATATATAATTTTCACCGATATTTCAAAGGACGGAACGCTTTCGGGAGTAAACGCCGAACAGCTTGAACAGATAAACACAAGCTGCTCCGCTAATATTATAGCAAGCGGGGGAGTACGTTCTGTTGAAGATATAAACATTTGCCGAAAGCTCGGATTATACGGCGCTATCTGCGGAAAGTCCATTTATTCGGGAAGTCTTGATCTTAAAGAAGCAATAAACGCGGCAAAGGAGTAAAAAATGCTTGCGAAAAGAATAATCCCCTGCCTTGACGTAAGAAACGGAAAGGTCGTAAAGGGAGTAAATTTTGAGGGAATAAAAGATGTCGGCGATCCGGTGGAGCTTGCTGTTGAATACAACAAGCAGGGCGCTGACGAGATAGTTTTTTATGATATAACCGCGTCATACGAGGGACGCGGAGTTATGCTCGACGTTGTCAGAAGAACGGCAAGGCAGGTTTTCGTGCCGCTTTGCGTCGGCGGGGGAATAGGTTCTGTCGATGATTTCCGCGAGGTGTTAAGAGCAGGCGCGGACAAGGTTTCTGTAAACTCCCAGGCGGTCAAGAACCCAAAGCTTATAAGCGACGCGGCGGAGATATTCGGAAGTCAGTGCGTTGTAGTGGGAATAGACGCCAAGCGTAACGGAAAGGGCGGCTATTCGGTTTACATAAACGGCGGAAGAGTGGACATGGGGCTTGATCTTGGCGACTGGGTAAAGGAAATTTCCGAGCGAGGCGCGGGCGAAATTTGCCTGAACTCAATTGATACGGACGGTGTTCGCGGAGGATTTGACATTGATATGCTTAACTTTGTCTGCGAGCGCGTAAATATCCCTGTTATCGCAAGCGGCGGCTGCGGCAAGTTGGAGCATTTTTCCGAAGTGTTTGAGAAAACAAATTCCTCTGCGGCGTTGGCTGCATCGCTGTTTCATTTTAAGGAGCTGACAGTCGGCGAAGTAAAGCGCCATCTGAAAGAACACAATATTCCCGCAAGATAAAAGGAGAATATCATGGCGAAGATAAGCGAACAGGCAAAAAAGCTGATAGATTATCTCGACTGTCCGTGCGAAGTTATACCTGAGGGCAGTGAACTTTCAAAAATAATGAACATATATGACGACCTGTACGCAAAGCGCGAAATGGGCGGATATACTCCGATGATTTTCGGGCTTGACGGGTATTTTGAAAGAGATTTTGACGAATGGGAACCTCTTGAGGAATACCAAAAAGAGGTTATGTCCGAAGAACCGACTATCCCCGAAAATTGGTTTCGGCAAAGAATTAAGGAGAACCGCGAGTTTTATACAGCCGATGAGTGGAAGGATCGTATCGGCGCGGTGGCGGGCGGCGATGAAAACCGCATTTTCGGCGGACTTATAGACTACAATACGAGAAAATCTGTCGAGTGCGTTATTGCGAAAATCCCCGTTAAAAACCCGTGGGAGGTGTTCGCGTGGGTACCGTTCGGAGGTTGGAACGAATGTCCGACAAACGACGAAATTATGTACATAGCGAAGTACTGGTACGAAAAATACGGAGCGATCCCCGCGGTAATGACGCACGATATTTTGGAATTTGCCGCGCGGCCTGTAAAGGATAAAAATGCCGCTATGGAGCTGGCGCTTGAACAATATGTGTTTTGCTGCGATATAGTTGACCAGGGCGTTGGAACGATCGGCGCGCTTGCGGATACGCTTATAAAGTCGTCGGTGTGGTATTTCTGGTGGGATTGAGGTAAATATGGACTTAAAAAAGTATTTTAAAAAATCGGAGCTTATCCCCGCGATAGTGCAGGACTATCAGACGGGAGAGGTGCTTATGCTGGCGTATATGAACGAGGAGAGCATGAGAAAAACGCTCGAAACGGGGTATACATGGTTCTGGAGCAGGTCAAGGCAGGAGCTTTGGAACAAGGGCGCTACTTCGGGTCACGTTCAGCGTGTTATTGAAATTTACGGCGACTGCGACGACGACACTTTGCTTGTTAAGGTCGAGCAGACGGGTGCGGCTTGTCATACGGGCAACAGAACGTGCTTTTTTAACAAGATAAAGTGAGGACATATACGTGATAAATATATTATTTACTGCAAGTATGTGTATATTATGCGCGGCGGCGCTTATTATGCTCTGTAAATATATAAGGGCTTTTGCGGCGTGTAATAAAGAGGGTATTCTTGCGGTAAAGCTGAAGTTTACTAAAGGCGTGATAATTGTTCTTGCCGCGTCCGCTGTAATATTTGTGACGGCAGGGTACAATTTTAGCCGCGCAAATGAAATTTCTAAAAACGCTAAAATTGTCGAGGGATATTTGGGGACTGATTATGTAGAAAATTTGGCACATCAGGACGAGCAAAAGTTTGGAATAGAAATTACAGACCCCGATGTATATTATCAGAATATGGCAAACGACCTCAAAGCCAATGCCGACGTCTACACCAAATTAGCTGTTTTGTTTTTGGTTTTGGGAGCAGAGATGATTTTATTGGCTGTAGGAAATCTGACAATAATCACGAAAAACGGCATCAGGACAGTAAGAATGAAAAATTCTGTTCCTGTTTTTGCAAAACTTGAAAATAATAAAATAGCAATAATGGCAAACGTGGGATACAAGGAGGAAACGCTGATAACCTTCAAAGCCACGCCGAAAAATCTTTCCATACTGGGAGAGATCATAAAACATGAAAATTTTCAGGAGGAAAAACAATGAGCGAAGCGTTCAAGGAAATGTACGATGTAATTGTAGACCGCAGGGCAAATCCGCAGGAGGGTTCTTACACCTGCTATCTTTTTGATAAGGGGCTTGACAAAATTCTCAAAAAGTGCGGCGAGGAATGTACGGAAATGGTGATAGCAGCGAAAAATGCCGACAATGACGAGCTTGCAAACGAGATAAACGATTTGTTTTATCATGTCGCGGTGCTTATGGCTGAGCGCGGACTTTCGGTTGAAGAGGTTGACGATATAATGCGCGAAAGAGCAAAGAAGATAGGGAATTTAAAACAGTTCCACACAAGCGACCACAACACTTAACATATAGATGTGAAACATAATTTCACTTGATGAAATGAATACAAAGTGAGAATTTTTACAAAATTTGTGAAGTTTGAAGAAAAATTATTCAAAAGCTCTTGCAATTTTGTGGAAATTGTGATATAATCAACTTATGGATTTATTATCCCAAATTTAATTATAAAGGAGAATTTTTCTATGTTGGTTTCCGCAAAAGAAATGCTGAACAAGGCGCGTGACGGCAAGTACGCTGTCGGACAGTTCAACATCAACAACCTTGAATGGACAAAGTCTATCCTCGCTGTAGCTGAGGAATTGAGGTCGCCCGTTATATTGGGCGTATCAGAGGGCGCAGGCAAATATATGACGGGATTTAAGACCGTTGTCGGCATGGTAAACGGTATGCTCGAAGAAATGAAGATAACCGTTCCCGTTGCGCTCCACCTCGACCACGGAACTTTTGAGGGTGCGCAGAAGTGCATAAGAGCGGGCTTTTCTTCGATAATGTTCGACGGCTCGCATTATCCTATCGCGGAGAACATTGAAAAGACGAAAATTCTCGTTAATACCTGCGATGTTCTCGGAATTTCCATCGAAGCGGAAGTCGGCTCGATAGGCGGCGAAGAGGACGGCGTTGTAGGAATGGGCGAATGCGCGGATCCCAAGGAGTGCAAGGCTATTGCAGACCTCGGAGTTACGATGCTCGCTGCAGGCATAGGAAACATTCACGGTAAATACCCCGCAAACTGGCCCGGACTTTCTTTTGAAACTCTTGAGGCAGTAAAGAAAGAAGTCGGCGATATGCCGCTCGTACTCCACGGCGGTACGGGTATTCCCGCTGATATGATAAAGAAAGCAATTTCTCTCGGCGTTGCTAAGATAAACGTTAATACCGAGTGCCAGCTCTCTTTTGCCGAGGCGACGAGAAAGTATATCGAAGAGGGTAAGGATCAGCAGGGCAAGGGCTTCGATCCGAGAAAACTCTTAGCTCCCGGCGCAGAGGCTATAAAGGCTACTGTAAAAGAAAAAATGGAGCTTTTCGGTTCGGTAGGAAAAGCTTAATATAAACAATAGGGCGTTGGAAACAGCGCCCTAAATGTGTTTAAGATGTTATAATACTTGGTAAAATTATTTTTGCCTAAAAAATAAAAAATTTACAAAATGAGTTATTTGCTATTGAAAAATCAGGAAAAAGATGTTATAATTATAATGTTAATAATTTAAAAGGTGGAATAATTTTGAATATTGCTGTAGTAGGTCTCGGACTTATAGGCGGCTCAATTTGCAAAGCTCTTAAAGCCAACACTTTCCATCATATCATGGGAATAGATACAGACAAAGAAACGGTAAACAAGGCTCTTAAAGCGGGAGCAATTGACGAAGAGATCGGAGTTGACAGGCTTTGCGAAGCAAATCTCACGGTTATAGCTCTTTACCCGTTTTCTATAGTAAAATTTGTAAAAGAAAATGCCGATAAATTCAAAAAAGGCTCGATTGTAATGGATATATGCGGCGTAAAGGGTTATATTGTAAATAACTGTACGCCTGTACTCGAAGAAAAGGGAGTTATCTTTATCGGAACACACCCTATGGCGGGAACGGAACATTCGGGCTTTGACTATTCAGACGCGGAGCTTTTCAGCAAGGCGAGCTTTATAATTACGCCAACGGAGAATACTCCGCAGATAGCGATAGATCTTGTTTCAACGCTGGGCGCATGCATGAATTTCGGACAGGTCGTTATAGCCACGCCTGAACAGCATGACAGAAATATCGCGTATACTTCGCAGCTTGCGCACGTTGTTTCAAACGCATATGTAAAAAGTCCATCGCTTCTTAAAGCGGACGGTTTTTCGGCGGGCAGCTTTCTTGATCTTACAAGAGTAGCTTACCTTAATGAGGAAATGTGGTCGGGACTTTTTATGTGCAATAAAGACGCGCTTTTATTCGAGGTGAATAACATTATTCATTCGCTTACGGAATACCGCGACGCTATGATGAATGACGATATTGATACATTGCGCGAGCTTTTGAAAGACGGAAGAATACAAAAAGAAAAGAGTATGGAGTTTTACGGACAGGGGCGCGGATAAGATGTCAAAGCCTCGTATAGGCTATGTTGTTGCTCTTTGCGGAATAATGAGCGGGCTTGCGATCGCAGTGATGTTCGTTTTAGGGTTCGTACCGACGTTTGAGTATGTAACTCCTGCGTTTGCAGGAGTTCTTGTGTATGTAATAAAGGAAAATCTCGGCGTTAAATACGGGCTTGTGAGTTACGTCGCTGTCGGGCTTTTGTGCTTGCTTATCACTTCAAACTATGAAGCGGCGATGATGTTTATATTCCTGCTCGGATATTATCCGATACTGAGGGAATATATTCAGAAGATAAAGTTTGTTTTGCTGAGAGGAGCAGTAAAATTAGCTGTACTTGCCGTATCGACAACAGGCTGTTATTTGCTTCTTATTTACGTTTTCGGTATGACGGAGCTTCTGGAAAGCGCGGACGATTTCGGAAAATACAGTATGATAGTTATCGTAGTGCTCGCAATCTTTGCGTTTGTGTCATACGACATTTTCCTGGGTTATCTGAGACCTTTCTATGAAAAGGTTATAAAAACAAAGATAAGCAAAAGACTTCATTGAAAGGAGAGTTTTATGGCTGAAAGAATACCCGCAAGAGCGGATGTTCCTGCTGAAAGCAAGTGGTCGATTGAAGATATTTACCAAAGCGACGAGCTTTGGGAAAAGGATCTCATAAAGGCGGGAGATTTAGCCGAAAAATGCGCGGGCTACAAAGGAAAACTCGGCGAGCCGGAAAAGCTGCTTGAATATCTGAAGCTCGACGATGAGCTTACGTTGCTGTTTGACAGCCTTATAAATTATGCTCAGCGCAAAAGCGACGAAGATACGAGAGTGTCAAAATATCAGGATATGTGCGGCAGGCTGCAAATGCTTTTGGTAAAGATTTCGGGCGATTGCGCGTTTGCCGTTCCCGAAATTATAGGAATTCCCGACGAAAGCATGAATGAGTTTTATAAAACTTGTCCCGGGCTTGAATTGTACAGAATTGCAATAGACAGGATCCGCCGAAAACGCGCTCATATTCTCTCCGAAAACGAGGAGCGTATAATGGCTCTTGCGGGAGAAATGCAGGGAACTCCCGAGGACATTTTCTCGCTTTTCAATGACGCCGATCTGAAATTCCCGGACGCAGTGGACAAGGACGGAAATCATCATCAGCTTACTCACGAGAGTTATATTCCTCTTGTTCAGAGTCCTGACAGGGTACTGAGAAAGTCTGCTTTCGACGCCTTGTATGAGACATACGAGAGCTTTAAAAACACGTCTGCGGCAATGCTTTCCGCACAGGTCAAAACGCTTGTTTTCCGTTCAAGAGCAAGAAAATATAACAGCACTCTTGAAATGTCGCTCAATCAGAACGAAGTCGATACAAAGGTATATCATAGCCTTATTCGTTCCGTCCACGATAATGCGGAGCTTATGCATAGATATGTGAGGATACGCAAAAAAGCGCTCGGGCTTGACGAGCTTCACGCTTATGATCTGTACACGCCTATAGTCGAGGGCATAGACGACAATGTTTCGTATGAGCAGGCGAAGCGCGATGTTTACGAGGCTCTAGCTCCTATGGGCGAGGATTATCGAAAGATATTCCGCGAGGGTCTGGAAAACGGTTGGATAGACGTACTCGAAAACGAGGGCAAACGCAGCGGAGCATATTCTGCGGGAGCAAAGGTTCACCCGTTTGTCCTGCTCAATTATAAGAACACGCTCAACTGGGAGTTTACGCTTGCTCACGAAATGGGTCACGCTATCCACTCGTATCTTTCAAACAAAAATCAGCCTACGGTCTATTCGGATTATGTTATCTTCGTCGCGGAGGTCGCATCTACCTGTAACGAGAGCCTGCTTATGCAGTATCTTCTGAAAACCACGACAGATAAAAAGCGCAGAGCGTTTCTTGTAAACTATTTTCTTGAACAATTCAGGACAACGTTTTTCCGTCAGGCAATGTTCGCCGAATTTGAACTGAAAATAAACGAAACCGTTGAAAACGGCGGCAGCCTTACAGCGGAAAAACTTTGTGAGATGTACCGTAAGCTCAATTGTGAATATTACGGAAACGATCTTATAATAGACTGCGGACTGGATATGGAATGGGCAAGAATACCGCATTTCTATTATGATTATTACGTTTATCAGTACGCTACGGGCTTTCTTGCGGCAATAGCCCTATCCGAAAGGATACTGAACGAGGGAGAAAGCGCTGTAAAGGATTATATAGGGTTTCTGAGCGGAGGATGCTCAAAAGATCCTATATCATTGCTAAAAGACGCGGGCGTTGATATGACGTCAGACGTGCCTGCTAAAAACGCAATGAAACTTTTAAATGAATTACTAAATGAAATGGAGAAGCTCGTGTGAGCGAACAGTATATAAAAGACAGCCTGCTTGAAGAAAGAGCAAGGCTTAAAAGGATAATCGAAATCTGCGAATTATTTGATTTCCCCGTGGCTATCTTTGACAGTCAAAGCAAATGTATTTATAGTAATAACGAGATGATAAAACCCGAGTCCGAGGCAAAATCGTATTTCAAGGAAGATTATAAATTTGAAGACCTTGATTATTATACAACGATATTTGTTGTTAAAGGAGTTCAGTATTGTGCGAAAATACTGAGAACAGACGGATATTATATCTGCTGTTTGTTTAACAGTCATCAGCTCGGCTCAATGGCAAGGTATACAGACTTTGCGGAAAGAATGATCTCAAGTATAGACATTATTCAGACTAATTCTTCAAGACTTTGGGGAATTATGAAAAGATTGAGAGCTCAGAATATATCAAAGCCGTCTTTGGATATGGAAGAATGTCTTTTAAAAATAAATCGTGTTTTTCAAAGTATTCTTGAATATCTGAATATGGTAATGCGAAAAGCCGAACCTGTAAAGATAGATTGTTATCAGTTTTTAAACAGCATAGTAGTTAGAACCAACACACTTCTTGCAAATTGCGGAAGATGTATTGATTTTTCATATGATCATGCGCCCTGCTATATTGCGGCAGACAGGCGGCATACAATAGCGGCGTTTGTAAGTGCAATTCAGAATTCGCTTTTATATTCGCCCAGAGATTGTGTTCCTCTGATAACTTTAAACACTATAACCGAAAACAATAATAATTACGTCGTTATAAAGATAATAAACGACATTTCCTTTTATGCTGAAAATCATAAAAATATGTTTGATAATGATCTCTCATTAAATAAATTCCCATGTGGATTTCCCATATTAAAACAGTTTGCGGATGAAACCGAGGGCGAATTTATGATTCTACAAGAAGACGGAAAATTTATTACGCTGTTAAAGATCCCCGAACTTAAAACTTTTGGAAATAACGCCCTCATCTTTGAGTGCGATGAATTTTCATATTTTGAAACGGGTATTCCTGATTTCTTGGAGCTTAAAATGGGAGAAGTATTAGAATTATTTAGTGATGATATTTGATTTTTAGTAAATTTCAGTTTATTATCACGTTGTTTTCATAAAAATTTTGTATCATTGTTTTTGGACAGGGAAACTTGTTCTTATGACATGGCGGCAATGTTCATAATTTTCTCTTTATTATTTTAGGGCGTTCTATCAGGGGCTGTCTACATAAACCTAATTTTTATCTGCCGCGAGGAGCGGCGTTTATGTGAACAGATTCTGAAACATAAAGAGCGCCCGCTTTTACTAAAATAGGAAATTAAGGATAAAAACGGAAAGAGGTGCTTTTGTGTATAAAATACTTGTTGTTGATGATGAAGAGCATATCCGCGAGGTTATAAAGGAATATGCCGAATTTGAAGGTCACGAGGTTGACGAAGCAAGCGACGGCATGCAGGCAATAGAAATGGCAAAGGCAAAGGATTATGATATAATAATAATGGACATCATGATGCCGAGGCTCGACGGCTATTCTGCCTGCAAGGAAATAAGAAAATATAAACAAACACCTGTTATGATGCTGTCGGCGCGCGGAGAAGAATACGACAAGCTGTTCGGTTTTGAGATAGGTATTGACGATTATGTTGTTAAACCGTTTTCGCCAAAGGAAGTTATGGCGAGAATAAATGCAATAGTAAAGCGAAATTCAACTGCTTCTGCTCAAACGTCGTCGTCAGATACGGAAAAGTTTGAGGGGCTTGAAATAAACTTTGTTTCAAGAAATGTTTATATCGACGGAGTTAAAGCAAATCTGACGCCAAAGGAATACGATCTTTTGTTCTATCTTGTAAGAAATAAAAATATTGCGCTTACAAGAAACAAACTTCTCGAAGAAGTATGGGGATATGACTTTTTCGGCGATGACAGAACAATTGATACGCATATAAAAATGCTCAGAAACAATCTTGGTCCATATAGAAAATTTATAGTAACTCTGCGCGGATTGGGGTATAAATTCGAGGTTTAAAATGAATTTTTTCCGTAGCATAAAAGTCAGAGTCTGGGCGAGATTTGAAATCATCGTTATTGCAATGCTGGCTTTTACTTATATTTTCCTTATAGCTATGTTTCCGCTGTATTACGGTTGGATGAAACGGTATGAAATAAGCGAAACGTTTGCAAAGATAAGTTCTGAATGGAGCGAAGACGATGAGACGTATATCAGTAATCATATGCAGAACATTGTCGTAAAACAGGCGTCTGACAAAAAGATGTTTATCGAGATCATCTACGAGGACAGTACTACTTATATCATAAACAGACTCGGCGGAAGTCATTCGTTGTCTATGCTTTCAAAAGACGATTTTATTGAAAGTGTAAAAAATTCGGAATCGGGTCTTATATACAAAACGTTCCGTGACGAACAGGAAAACAATTTCATTCTTATGCTGGGAAGTTATCTCGGCGGCAACAAATATTCTCCCGATTCTTATATTTTTATATTCAATTATCTTCAGCCTATAGGTACGACAGTACAAATATTCCAGAGCCAATTTTATATTGTCGGACTGTTGATAATGATACTTACGATATTTATGTCCGCGATTTTCTCAAATAAAGTATCAGAGCCGATTATTAGGATAAACAACTCCGCAAAAAGTCTTTCGCAGGGAAAATTTGACGTTAAAATAGGAAAGCGCGATTATGATGAAATAAAACAGCTTGCAGAAACGCTATCGGACGCCTCAAAGGAAATAGCAAAATCCGACGATCTGCGCCGCGAGCTTATGTCGAATATTTCTCACGATCTTCGTACTCCTTTGACCATGATAAAGGCTTATGCCGAAATGATACGCGATATATCGGGAGATAATCCCGAAAAACGCGAAAAACATCTTAAAGTTATTATAGATGAAACAGACAGACTTTCTTCTCTTGTAACGGATATACTCGATCTTTCAAAGCTGCAGGCGGGCGTTTCCGAGCTTAATATAGAAACGTTCGATCTGTCCGATAACATTTCCGAAGTCGTATCGCGTTTTGAAGTCATAAGAATTAACGAGGGCATTTCCATTGAATTACAGGCGGAGGATAATATATTGATATACGCTGATGTAACAAAGCTTGACCAGGTCATATACAATCTTATAAACAACGCTGTTACTTATGTTGGAGAAGACAATATAATAATAGTAAGACTTTTCAGAAAACAAAACGGAATTGTGCGGTTTGAGGTCGAAGATCACGGAGAGGGAATTTCGCCCGAAAATCTGCCGTATATCTGGGACAGATACTATAAAGTCAGCGAGCGTTCTTCTACCCATAAGCGAGCTAAAATGGGCAGCGGTATAGGGCTTTCAATAGTAAAGAGCGTACTCGAACAGCACGGGTTTAAATACGGCGCTGAAAGCAGTCTCGGAAAGGGAAGTAAGTTCTGGTTTGAAGCTCCGGAATATTCGGAAACTTCTCCTGAAATACCCAAAAAGCATATGTTTGATAAGTTTGACAAAAACCAGAAAAACAATAAATAAAACAAAGCGGACGGGTCTGAGCCTGTCCGCTTTTATATCACGAATATTAAACAAGCGCAATATAATAGAATAAATTAAAAACACGAAAGGAACATATTATGATTTGGTTGATAGTGAAACTTGCGCTTGAAAACATTTTGTTTTTCGGATTGCATTTTGAGGGGAAAAACAACTTTCCCAAACAGCTCTCCGCAAAAGAAGAACAACGCTGTCTGAAAACAATGGCTTCTCCCGAATGTACCGTGGAAGAAAAAAAAGAAGCCCGCGACAAGCTGATAGTTCATAATCTGAGGCTGGTGGCATATATCGTAAACAAAAAGTATCCCGATTTTTCCGATATAGACGACCTTGTTTCCATTGGAACAATAGGACTTATTCGAGCCGCAGAAACGTTTGATCCGCTAAAAAACAACAAATTTTCCACTTATGCTTCCAGATGTATTGATAATCCTATTACACCGTTACGGAAACATTTTCTTTGTCGCTAAGCTTTACAACAAACCCAAGCTCTTTTGTCGTTTTCATATCGTTTTCAACGGAAACTCCGCTTGTCGTCAGCATATCTCCCGATATTACGGCGTTTGCGCCCGAAAGTAAAAGCGTTTTTCCCATATCGCTCAAAAGTCCTCTTCCTCCCGCAAGCCGAATTTGCGCGGTTGGGTTAATAAATCGGAATATGGCAATTATACGCGCCGCTTCTATATCGGTCATTATTTTGTAGCTTTCGAGCGGCATTCCGATTATAGGGTTTAAGATATTTACGGGAATAGATTTAATGCCGAGTTCTCGCAAAGTAAGCGCCAAGTCTATCCTGTCATCCATAGTTTCTCCTATTCCCATAATACCGCCGCTGCATACCTCAAGCCCCGCATTTTTTGCGGCGATTATTGTTTTCAGCTTGTCGTCAAACGTATGAGTTGTACATATTTTCGGGAAAAATCTTCGTGATGTTTCAAGATTATTATGAACGCGGGTAACGCCTGCATCTTTCAGCTTTCGGAAATTATTTTCATCAAGCAGACCCGCCGAAACGCATACGGATATTGGACAAGCCTTTTTTATTTCGCGTATGCTTTCGCAAAGTCTGTCAACTTCGCTGTTCGAAAGTTTTTTGCCCGAACATACGATTGAAAACCTTAAAACCCCCTGTTTATAATTGTACAATGCGTGCTCTACGATGTCCTTTGTATCTAGAAGCGGGTATTCGTCGTGTCTGGCTTTGCTTTTAGAAGACTGCGCACAATATTTGCAATTTTCCGAACAGCACCCGCTTTTCCCGTTTATGATAGTACACATATCGAAAATATTTCCGCAGAATTTCTGCCTTATTTCATTTGCCGATGTGCAAAGTTCTCCGAGCGGCGCGTGTATAAGCGAAACAGCTTCTTCTCGTGTGATACTTTCTCCGTCGAGGACCTTTTCTTTCAGCTCAGCAATCATTTTTGTCAACCTCCTGATATTTCCTTACTAACGGTATAAGCCGCTTTGAGATAACTACGGCTAATATGCTTATAGCGAGGTCTTTAGGGAAAAGAAGTACAAAACAGTATAACAAACAATCTCCTATACTTATTCCGCCATTCCCGACCCAAAGATTGGACGCCATATAAAAATAAACTACCCCAAATGCATACATTATCAAAACGCCTATAAAATCAGCAGTGAGAAGCCGTTTTATTGACGGATTATGTACGGCGTTTGCAATTTTTCCCGTGACATAAGCGCCTACAATAAATCCTATCAGATAACCAAAAGTCGGTTTAAGAATATAGAAAAATCCCCCTCCCTCCGTAAATATCGGAATGCCGATAAGCCCCAGCATAACGTAAACAATAACGCTCAATGCGCCGAATTTTCCTCCGAGAAGCATACCCGCAAGAACCACGAAAAACACTTGAAGCGTAACGTTTATGTAGGGGATAGGTATTCTTATAAACGCTCCTATTGCAATAAGCGCGGCAAAGATCGCGCACATACAGATCATAACTGTTTTATTTTTTGCTTTTGTCATTTTTTCTCCTTATACTTATCTCGCCCGAATAAATTACATCTTCCTTGCCGTTTTCGTATCTCACTTTAAGGGCGAAATTATCGTCGACTCCGAGCAACACCGCGGGAGTGACCGTTTCATTGTCAGCGCCAGAATAAATATTGATTTTTTCTCCCTGCCACATAAGCCGTTTTTTGTATTCAATAAGCCCGCTACATTCGGGAAGCTGTTTATAAAGCTCCGTAAACCTGTCATAGAATTCGGCTGCTAATTTGTTCTTGATATTCGGAATGTTTTCTTTCAGCAGCGCACCAGCTGTTTTAGATATTTCAGTCGGGAAACCCTCTTTCGGATAATAAACGTTTATTCCTATACCTATAACAACATGATCAAACATTCCGTTTTCAATGTTTACAGCCGCAACTGTAGATATTCCCGCAACTTTTTTCCCGACACAAAAAATATCGTTCACCCATTTTATGTCGGTTTTTATTCCCGTTACATTTTCTATTGAGACGCAGGCAGCGACTGCCGCGGCTGCCGTAATTTTAACCGACTCTTTTGCGGAGAATTTCGGGCGCAGCAAAATGCTTAAATAAAGCCCCGTATCGGCAGGGGAGAAGAAACTTCGTCCGCGCCGTCCATAACCGTTTGTCTGCTCGGACGCTATCATCATGGTGCCTTCTTTTTCGCCTTTAATAGCAAGCTCATGAAGATACGCGTTTGTTGAACCTACTGTTTTGAGCAGAATGATATTACAGTCGTTTTTTAAATATCGGCATATACCCGATTTGCTGAGGACGTCGCCGCTGTCGCCGAGCTTATATCCGCGATTTGTAACGGCGTTTATTTCAAATCCGTCATTTCTAAGCGACTTTATTGATTTCCAGACAGCTCCTCTTGTACAAAAAAGCTTCTTTGCTATATATTCGCCCGAAATAAAATTGTTTCGGTTTTCTTCGAGAAGTTCAAGAACTTGTTCTTTTATAGTCAAGATCGTATACCTCTTTAGTGTTCTTTGTATACAATTATAGCATCCGATAAACTGAATGTCAACCACCGCAATAAAAGAGTTGACAATTATTTCAGATAAATATGGACATTCTCGCCGTCCCAAATGATTTTTTCGACAACCTTATTTACAAACTCCCGTTTTTCAACCACCGGCAATTCATTAAACCTATCGCTGAATTTCAGTAATTCTTCAGCGACAGTTTCTACATTCAAATTATCGGATTTCTTGATTTTAATGCGTGAAAGTTCTTCATCCAGCATTTTAATTTCATTTCCAAGGTTTTTTATCTCGCTTTCTGCATATCCGAAAGTTGTATTGTCCGAGCCTGCAAAAGCGCGCATAAGTTTTGAGATTTCTTTTTCTTTGTGAGCTATTCGACTTTTGATTTCTGCCGAGTTGTCGGTTTCGGGAATGTTTTTTATCAAAAGGCTAAGTTCATGCTTAACCGAATTATTAATTTCCACAAGTTTCAATATTTCCCCGCACACGATTTTATCAAGTTCGTTTCCGCTTACGTTTTTCATATCGCATTTAGTCTTGTGTGAGCGCTCCTTGTATTCGCACATATATGAAAAAGAACGTGGAGAGGTATTGTTGCCGTAAATGCGCGGGCGCATATTATGCCCGCATTTTCCGCATTTTACAAGCCCCGTAAAAATTGCAACATCGTTTCTTGACGGCTTGTAAAATGTTTTTGAAGCGTTTTGCCCCAGCAAATTCTGAACTCTTATCCATTCCTCCGAGCTTATTATTCCCTTGTGCTTTCCGAGGGCGATTATCCATTCATCGGGAGAAGTTCTGCGGGATTTCTTTCCGCTTTGAGTTGTCCTGCAAAACGGCATTATACCGCGCTTTCCGCTTATTTCATCTTTTGTAAAGCAAACGTCGCACCCAAGCTCTTTAAAATACGAAAACGAATTTTCATCTGCCGTGCAGTAAACGGGATTTTTCAGTATATCTCTTACCGTCCTTGTGCGGAAGTCATTCCCTCCGCGCGACTTAATTCCGTTTGCAATAAGCCATGAAGTAGTTTTAGTCAGCGAATGAAATTCAAGAAACTTTTCGTAAATCGTCTTTACCCTCGAAATTTCTTCTTTAACAGGCGACAGCCTGTATACAAACCTCCGCTTTCCCTCAGAATCCTTTATTTCAAGCTTTTCTCCCGTAAATCCAAGCGGCGTTATTCCTCCAAGCCAGCGTCCTGTTCTTGCTAAAAGTACAATGTTGTCGCGTATGCGCTCCGCAATAGTTTCCCGCTCAAGTTGAGCAAAAACGGCGGAAATATTCATCATAGCCCGTCCCATGGGCGTTGAAGTATCAAACTGTTCTTTAATGCAGACGAAGCTCGTTTTTTGCTCGTTCAGCTTTTCAATAAGATTTGCGAAATCGCCGACATTCCTGCTTATTCTGTCAAGCCTGTAAACTATGATATAATCAAACGGTTGTTCGTTTTCAATTTTCATCATTTCTTTAAAGCGCGGTCTGTCGAGGTTTTTGGCTGAAAAGCCCTCGTCCTCGAAAACTCTTATGTCGCTGTCGCACGCTTCGGGAATGTGCGTTTTGATATATTCACGGCAGAGTGAAACTTGATTTTCAATGCTTTCTCCCTTTCCCGTAAATTTTGATTTTCTTGAATAAACCGCAATTTTCATATTACCCCTCTTTCTTACAATAACTCGTAATCTTGTACAAGTCCGCTGTCATAATATACTTTCAAGGGGGCATTAAGTATGACGGATAATTTAAAGAAAATTAGCGCAGTGGTACATATTTCGGATGAAAATATTTTAAAAAGACTGATATCCGAAACTGACAAGCTGTTTGTTTACACTGTCCGCAAGGCGATTTACGGATACACTTCCGACGAAAAAAAGAGAATAATATCAAGTTTGATTTCAAAATTAAAGTAAAAAAAATCACCGAACAAAAATTCGTTCGGTGATATAAATATCTGAAATACATAAAAAATTTATTGAGCTGATTATAAATATAGCCCGTTATTTTAATTTATCAAGTTCAACTGCTTTAAAATTCTGAATACGTCCGCTATTATCCCTCATTCGCCATAAGCCTTACCATAACGGCTTTTTGTGCGTGCAGACGGTTTTCAGCCTCGTCAAAGATCTCCTTTGCGTGCTGTTCAAATACCTTAGAGGTTATTTCTTCTTCACGGTGTGCGGGCAGGCAGTGCATAACTATTGCGTCGGATTTTGCCGAAGCCATAACATCATCGTTTATCTGATAGCCCTTAAACGCAATCCTGCGCTTTTCTACCTCGTCTTCCATTCCCATAGACGCCCATACGTCCGTATAAAGTACGTCCGCGTCAGCGGCAGCCTCTACAGGACTGTTTACGATCTTGAAGTTTTCATAATCCCTTGTAAAATCAAGTACCTTTTCGTCGGGATAATAACCCTCGGGGCAGGCGAGTGTAACATTCATTCCAACTTTAAGACAACCTACCGTCAGAGAGTTTGCCATATTGTTTCCGTCGCCTATATAGCAGAAGTTCAGACCTTCAAGCTTGTTTTTGTATTCGCGTATCGTCTGTAAATCAGCAAGCACCTGGCAGGGATGACAAAAATCCGTCAGTCCGTTTATTATGGGAATAGAACCAAATTCCGCGAGATTTTCCACCTCGGACTGTTCAAACGTTCTTATCATAATTCCGTTCAGATAGCGCGAGAGAACGCGGGCAGTGTCCTGAACAGGCTCTCCGCGCCCTATCTGAAGCTCCTTTGAAGAAAGGAACAGCGCGTTTCCGCCGAGCTGATACATTCCCGTTTCAAAGGAAACGCGAGTTCTTGTAGAAGCCTTTTGGAAAATCATTCCCAGCGTCATGCCCTTTAAAATGTTGTGAGGGATACCGTGCTTTTGCTCGTATTTGAGCTGATCCGCGAGATTAAGTATGTCAATTATCTCCTCAGTACTCAGATCGAGCAGTTTCAATAAATGTTTCATTATAAAAAATCCTTTCAGTTTTATTATTTATTTTGCCGTTTCTATCACGCAAAATGTAAACGCAGCAGGGAAGAGGACTATAAGAATATCGCCTATGTTGAAATTGTTGTGAAAGCTGAAGAACAGCGAAACAAGCGCGAGAAGCGTTACGCATATTCCCGATATAAGAGCGGGTTTTCTTGCCTTTTCCTTGTTAAAAATCGTCAGCATAACGCCGTAAATTCCCATTGCCGCGAATGCTAAAGAAGTAAGGATAAGCCCCAGGAGATTTCCTAAAAAGCCCATCATGTCGCCGCTTCGTATTGTTGAAAAAATTGCAAATCTGATAAAATAGCTTCTTCCGAAAAGCACCTGAAAATTAAAGATCAAAGCCACCGCAGCTATCAGAAGACTTAAGACCGAAACTATCTGAGTTACTCTTTTCATTTTTGCTCCTTTCTCACTTTAAGATCTTTTCAAGTATTTCCATTCCCTCGTCAATTTCTTCATATGATATTGTAAGAGGGGGAAGAAGTCTCAATTTTTCTTTTGCGGTAAGCACCAAAAGTCCGTTGTCGAGAGCCGCTTTCGCTACGTCGTGCGCGTCTTTTGATTTTAGTTCAATGCCTATCATAAGACCTATTCCCGAAACGGAAACGACTTCGGAAAGCGCTTTCAGCTTCTCGCGGAAATATTCTCCCTTTTTATTGACTTCGTCAAGAAATCCGTTTGAATTTACGGTATCCAAAACTGCAAGTCCACCCGCGCAAACTATGGGATTTCCGCCGAAAGTAGACGCGTGAGTTCCCGGGGTAAGAACCTTTGCGCATTTATCTCCCGAAAGACAAACTCCTATCGGAACTCCTCCCGCAAGCCCTTTAGCAAGCGTCGTTAGGTCAGCCTTATGACCGAAATTATCTCCGCATAGGAATTTTCCCGTTCTTCCTACGCCTGTTTGTACCTCGTCCGCAATGGTTATAACGTCCTTTTCTTCGCAGAGCTTGAATATCTCGTCTACAAAATCCTGTTCGAGCTTTATAACTCCGCCCTCGCCCTGAACATATTCAAACATTACCGCGCAGACCGTGTCGTCGAGTTTCTTGCGCAAATCCGAGATGTTGTTCGCTTCAACGTTTATAAATCCCTCGACAAAAGGGAAGAAGTAGTTGTGGAAAACGTCCTGTCCCGTTGCGGATATTGTCGCTAAAGTTCTGCCGTGAAACGAATTCTTCAGCGTTATTATATTGTGGCGGCCTTTTCCGTATTTATCAAAGCTGTACTTCCTTGCAATTTTTATCGCACATTCGTTTGCTTCAGCTCCCGAATTTCCGAAGAACATATTCGTATATCCTGCCGTTTCACAGAGCGCCTTTGCAAAGTCAGCCTGAATTTTCGTGTAGTAATAGTTTGAGGTATGCTGGAGCTTTTTTGCCTGTGCGCATATTGCTTCTACCCATTTGTCGTTGCAATATCCCAAGGAATTTACTCCTATCCCCGAACCGAAGTCAATATACCTTTTTCCGTCCTCATCGGCAGAAACGACCTTTTCGCCGTTATCCAGAACAAGATCATATCTGCCGTAAGACTGCATAACATATTTGTTAAATTGTTCAATCGTACTCATTTCAAACCTCTCATGCAACTATCATCGTTCCCGCGCCTATATCCGTCAAAAGCTCAATAAGAATGGAGTGCGGTATTCTTCCGTCGATTATGTTCGCCTGTTTAACGCCTCTGCGGACTGCCTCGACGCAGCACTCTATTTTCGGTATCATTCCTCCCGAAATAATACCCTGTTTTTTAAGATACGGAACTTCGCTTACTCCGACAGTTCTGATTATCGTGTTTTCGTCGTCCTTGTCCTCTAAAAGACCTTTTATGTCTGTAAGCAGTATAAGGCTCGGAGCTTTCATTTCCGCGGCAATTCTCGCCGCGGCTGTATCGGCGTTTATGTTGTATACAGTTCCGTCCTTGCCGCGCCCTATAGTTGAGATAACGGGGATATAACCGTTGTCGAGCGCGTTTTGAATTATTTCGGGGTGGACGTCTGTTATTTCGCCGACATATCCTAAATTTTCGTCGAGCATTTTTGCTTCGATCATATTTCCGTCAAGTCCGCAAAGACCTATCGCTTTGCCATCGTGACTTTCAAGCATTGACACAAGGTCTTTGTTTACCTTTCCCGCAAGAACCATCTGAACAATGTCTATAGTTTCTTCGTCAGTATAACGCAGACCGTTTACAAACTTGCTTTCTTTTCCGATCTTTTTGAGCATATCGTTTATTTCGGGTCCGCCGCCATGTACCAGAACAACTTTTATTCCTACAAGCGAAAGCAGAACAATATCCTGCATTACGGCTTGTTTGAGTCTGTCGTTTGTCATGGCGTTTCCGCCGTATTTTACTACAACGACCTTGTTGTTGTATTTCTGCAGGTAGGGGAGAGCCTCTACCATTACGTTTGCCCGAATATCATAATCAATTTCCATTTTTAAAATTTCCCCTCTTATTACGCGGACTGTAAAGCCCGATTTTAAAATAATTTATCAGCTTAATTAAGTTCTGTATTCAGCGTTTATTTTTACATAATCGAACGTAAGATCACAGCCCCATGCTATCGCATTTCCGTCGCCGCTGTTAAGAGAAACTATGATCTTTATTTCTTCCTCGGAAAGTATTTCCTTTGCTATATCTTCCGAGAAGTCAACGCCCGCTCCGTTTTTGCATACGGGAATTTTTCCCTTTTCGCTCGCAAGTTCAACGTCGGTTTTATTTATGTCAAATTCCGCGTCGGCATAACCTATAGCGCAGAGTATACGTCCCCAGTTTGCGTCAGCCGCAAACAACGCCGCTTTTACAAGGCTCGAAGAAATAACGGACTTTGCTACTATTTTCGCCGTTTCCTCATTCGGAGCGCCGCTTACTATACATTCAATAAGCTTTGTAGCGCCCTCTCCGTCGCGCGCGGTTTCTCTTGCGAGGTTCATCATCACCGCGTATAGAGCGTTTACAAACTTCTCGTAGTTTTCGTCCTCGCAAATTATCTCACTATTTGCCGCAAGCCCCGACGACATAAGTATGAGCGAATCGTTTGTTGAAGTGTCGCCGTCAACGCTGACCATATTATATGTCAATGCGCAGACTTTCCTCAATGCCTTTTCAAGAAGCTCGCCGTTTATTTTTACATCAGTGGTAATAAACGCGAGCATTGTCGCCATATTCGGATTTATCATTCCGCTGCCTTTGGAAATTCCTCCGACATGACATTTCTTTCCGTCAAGCTCAAATTCAACCGCAAATTCTTTCTTGCGCGTATCCGTTGTCATTATTGCTTCGCAGGCAAGAGAACTTCCTTTTTCGCTTAGTGAACCCGTAAGCTCGGCAATTACATTCCTTATAGGATCAATACTCAGCTTCTGACCAATAACTCCCGTAGAACCTACAAGTATATCTTCTTTTTTAAGTTCAAGAGCTTCCGCCGCAAGACTGCACATTTCTTCAGCAATTTCAATACCGTTGTCGTTGCAGGTGTTGGCGTTTCCGCTGTTTACAATGATCGCTTGTGCGTAGCCGTCTTTAAGATGTTCCTTGCAGACAAGAATAGGCGCTCCCTTAACTTTGTTTTTTGTAAACATTGCCGCCGTTCTGCACCTTACAGAGCATTTAATAAGAGCAAGGTCGCGTTTTGTTGTGTTTCCCGCTTTAATTCCAGCAATAACGCCCGATGCGGTAAATCCCTTAGCGGCGCAAACGCCGCCGTCAATAAAATTAAATCCCTCGAATTTAACCATTTTAAACCTCTTATATTATATCAGTTTTCGTTTGCTTTAAGCCCGCTCATAACTTCCGACCAGAAATTATTATCATCCGTAAAAGCGTTTTTGTCGAGCTTTTTTATTTGTTCTTCTAATTTTTTTAACTTGTCGGTTGAATTTTCCGCTTCGTCATTTTCTGTGTTTTTAGGATCTTCTTTAATTTCAGCTTCTTTATCATCCGACTCGGCAATATAATCGCGATAATGTTTTAGCTGCCTTCCGAAAACAGCAAGCGAGCTTGACGCATAATCAACGCGGTTTCTTTCTCTGTCAAGAAGAAAAATATTCCCGTCTGCTCCGAAGCCGATAAAATTTTTAGTTTCCGAAACTTCGGCTGTAATTATATACGGCTTGTTCAGATAATTAAGAACAAAAAATTTATCGTGTTTAAGAAATTTTATATTCAGAACTTCTTCGTCAGGTACCCAGACCCTGATTTCTTTATAATACATAAATAACCCTCAATTTCAATCATGCCGATAAGCGCTTTTACTTATAAAGACCGATTTAAACTAAACCTGTTTTTTCGTCAATTCCCATCATTATATTCAGACACTGAACCGCCGCGCCGGAAGCGCCCTTTCCGAGATTGTCGAGCCGCGAACAGAGAACGAGCCGCTCGTCGTTTCCGTTTACGAATATCTGCATATTGTTTGTTCCGCTTATGTTATTAGCGCCGATAAATCCGTCCTCGGGTTCGCCTTCGGGCATTACCTTTACAAAATAAGAACCGTTCTTATCGTAAAATTCCGAAAGAGCATTTCTTATGTCAGCAGCCGTATATTTTTTTGTAAGAAGTTTTGTAAATATCGGAACAGTCACTACCATTCCCGAAAAATAATCGCAAACAAGCGGGTTAAATATAGGCGCATCTAAAAGCCCGCATATCTTCTGCATTTCGGGAAGATGCTTGTGCTGCTGCGAAAGCGCATACTGGCGCGGACTGTCATATTCCGCAGGACGGTTTTCACCCTCGTAAACCGCGATAGCTTTCTTTCCCGCGCCGCTGTATCCCGAAACCGCATGGCATACAACGGGATAATCTTCGGGCATGATACCGAGCTTTATGAGCGGATAGACCATTGAGATAAATCCGCTCGCATAACATCCGGGAACAGCCGTTCTGCTGCTGTCTTTTATCTTATCCCTGAAATCCGCGCCAAGCTCGGGAAATCCATACGCCCAGTCGGGATTTGTCCTATGCGCGGTAGAAGCGTCTATTATCCTCACTTTATCTCCCGCCATTGCGACAGCCTCTTTTGCCGCTGCGTCAGGCAGACATAAAAACGTAAAATCTGCGGAGTTTATCATCTTTTTGCGCTCGTCGTTGTCCTTGCGCTTGTCATCGTCGATTTTCAGCAGTTCAATATCATTTCTGCCTTCAAACCTTTCGAGGATTTTAATCCCCGTAGTGCCTTCCTGCCCGTCAATATAAACCTTAACCATTGTTAAGCTCCTCAAGTTTATTCTTTACCGATTTTATCTGCGCTAACACGCTCTCGGGCGAAGGACCGCCGTAAGACTTTCGCTCTTTAACGCAGGTTTCAAGATTTATCTCATCATATACATCGCTGTCGAAAAGCTCGCTTGCTTTCTTGTATTCGTCGAGCGGAAGTTCTTCAAGCGTAGTGTTTTTATTTATACAAAGCGCTACAAGTCCGCCTGTTATCTTATAAGCCGTTCTGAAAGGCATACCTTTTTTTACGAGATAATCCGCGCAGTCCGTTGCGTTTATAAAGCCCTTTGCGGCGGCTTTTCGCATATTGTTGCGAAGCACGGTCATTGTCGCAAGCATGGGCGTAAATGTTGAAATACAGAGCTTTATATTGTCAACGGCGTCAAAGATCGCCTCTTTGTCTTCCTGCATATCTTTGTTATATGCAAGCGGCAGACCTTTCATCATAGTAAGCAGCGTCATATTGTCGCCAATTACGCGCGCTGTCTTTCCTCTGATAAGCTCCGTAACATCGGGATTTTTCTTCTGCGGCATTATGCTCGAACCCGTTGAAAAAGCGTCGTCAAGTTCTATAAACTTAAATTCCCAGCTGCACCACAAAATTATTTCCTCGGAAAATCTCGAAAGATGAACCATGCAGATAGAAAGCGCATTCGCAAGCTCCATGCAGAAATCTCTGTCCGAAACACCGTCAAGCGAGTTCTCCATAGGCTCTTTCATTTTGAGCAGGGAAGTTGTACGAAAGCGGTCGATATTGTATGTCGTCCCCGCGAGAGCGCAGCTTCCGAGAGGATTTACGTTCATTCGCTTTTCCGTATCGTTTAGCCTGTCAATATCTCTTAACAGCATTTGAGCATACGCCATAAGATGATGTCCGAAAGTTATCGGCTGGGCGCGCTGAAGATGAGTATAGCCCGGCATTATTGTATCGGCGTTTTCTTGTGCCAGTTTACATAACGTTTCAATAAGCTTTATAAGAAGTTCTTTTATTTCCTTTATCTCGTCGCGCAGATAAAGCCGAATGTCAAGAGCTACCTGGTCGTTTCTCGAACGCGATGTATGAAGCCTTTTTCCAACGTCGCCGAGGCGCTTTGTAAGCTCAGCTTCTATAAACATATGAATATCTTCCGCGTTTGGGTCGAACACAAGCTTTCCGCTGTCTATATCAGCGAGAATTTCTTTTAAGCCGCCGATTATTTCAAGGCTGTCGCTCATACTTATAACGCCCTGTTCTCCGAGCATTGTCGCGTGAGCAATGCTACCCGCAATATCCTGCCTGTACATTCTTGCGTCAAAAGATATGGAAGAGTTGAAAGCGTTTACGCCCTCGTCAACCTCTTTTGAAAATCTTCCTGCCCACATTGCCATAATAAAAGTTACTCCTGTTGAATTTATCTTATTAAACAGCAAAGCGGTTTTTCACCACTTTGCATGATATTAAAACAGCTTTTCAAAAACTTCAAACGTTTCATCGCTCATTTTGCGTACAGATCCCGAAAGCGACATGGTGGAGAAACGACCGTTTTTGTCAAGCTTTAACGGCTTCAAAGACGCTTTTGTATTGCCAAAAAGCAAGATTTTCGCCGTTTCAAGCGGTATCTCGCGCGGATATATTTCCGAGCCGTGTTCGCCGCTTGCCGCTTGTTCCGCGCAACAAGTCTTTGGTTCTTGCGTAAACAGATGCGGAGGTTCGGGAATTTCCCATTCGCGGTATTCTCGGGTTATATCATCGGGAATACGGTTTTCTTTCGGGTTTTCAATTCCGCTGTAGCGAAAACTTATGTACGTGTTTTTTCTCGTAACAAACCCGTTGTCACGGTACACTGCGACAAACTCGCCGCGCGTTTCTCTCCAGTAATACGCCGCGTCCTTGGGAATAAGAGCGCTGTACGCTCTGCCAAGCTCGCGTATGGTGTATTCAAACGCACACTCTATTTTCTCAACGGGAAGTCTTGCCATAACCGCCAAAGTCCCGTTTACAAGCGCCACGGGGTAAATAATGTCGCCGACTTTGACCGATTTTATGTGCGGCATGATCGTGTGGTGACTGCCGTACACAACTTTCAAAGGACCGGTGTCGCCGGCCTTTTGGACCTTCGACACGTATTCCTTTGACCAGTAGACCATAAATCCGCTCATTATTTCTTGTTTCTTTCGGCGTCAAGCAGAGCTTTAACCTTGATAGGCAGACCGAACAGGTTTATAAATCCTGCGCTGTCTTTCTGGTTGTAAACATCGTCCTCGCCGAACGAAGCGAAGTCCTCGCTGTAAAGTGTATACGGAGAAGTAACGCCCGCGTTTATGATGTTGCCCTTGTAGAGCTTCAGCTTTACATCGCCCGTAACTGTCTCCTGCGTCTTATTTACAAACGCGTCCATAGCCTCGCGCAAGGGAGTATACCACTGACCGTTATAAACAAGCTCCGCATATTTCTGCGCAAGACCGTATTTATAGTGCTGCGTTTCCTTGTCAAGGCAGATTGTTTCAAGAACTTCATGTGCGTGATAGAGAATAGTTCCGCCGGGAGTTTCATAAACGCCTCTTGACTTCATTCCGACAAGTCTGTTTTCGACAACGTCAAACAGACCTATACCGTTTTCGCCGCCAACCTTGTTTAAAGCCTTGATAAGCTTTACGCCGTCCATTTCTTCTCCGTTAAGCGCAGTAGGAACACCCTTTTCAAAATGAATGGTTATATAAGTGGGCTTGTCGGGAGCCTGCTCGGGAGAAACTCCGAGTTCAAGAAATCCCTCTTTGTTATACTGTGGCTCATTTGCGGGATCTTCAAGGTCAAGACCTTCGTGCGAAAGGTGCCAGAGGTTCATGTCCTTTGAGTAGTTAGTTTCACGCGTGATCTTGATGGGAACATTATGCGCCTCGGCATAGTCAATCTCCTGGTCGCGAGACTTTATGCCCCAAATTCTCCAGGGAGCAATTATCTTCATTTCGGGAGCAAGCGCCTTTATTGTAAGCTCAAAACGAACTTGGTCGTTGCCTTTTCCCGTACAGCCGTGGCAAATAGCGTCCGCGCCCTCTTTCTTTGCTATTTCTACAATTCTCTTTGCAATGGGAGGACGAGCGAAAGATGTTCCGAGGAGATAACCCTCATACTTTGCGCCCGCTTTAAGTGTGGGGAATACAAAGTCGTTTACAAATTCGTCCTGAATGTCCTCAATGTAGAGCTTTGAAGCGCCTGTTTTCTTTGCGCGTTCTTCAAGACCCTCTATCTCTGCGTCCTGACCGACATTTCCCGCAACGCAAATTACCTCGCACCCGGGATATGTTTCCTTGAGCCAAGGTATAATAATGGACGTATCAAGTCCTCCCGAATATGCAAGAACTACTTTTTTTATCTGCTCTGCCATAATGAAAATCTCCTTTACATAAAAAATATTTACATATTAAATTTTACATTCAATCATTTTATTTGTCAAGTACAAATATTCATTTTTACGAATAAAATTTAATAAATTAACAAAAATTTTTAAGATATTCTATTTTATATTGAATTTAATTGAATATTATTCGTTTATAATAATATTTAAGCGCTTGACAAAAATGTTTTAAATTGGTATAATATAACTATGAAACGGAGGGATCTTTATGAAAATATCTGAAAAACTTGAATATCTGCTTACAAGACAACGAATAAGCAGAACCGATTTTGTGAAAAAGGTTGGTATAACCTACAGGGCGCTTTATTATTACCTTAAAGACAAAAGAAAACCCAGAAAAGCAATATTGAAGAGAATGGCAGACGAACTCGGCGTAACGCCTGAATTTCTTTCAAACGATAATATTGACATCGAACTTACTGCGGAGGACAAGCTCTTAAAAACTCTTATGAACAGCGGCAAAAGATGCACGGGCGCTGTAAAGTTTTTTGAAGAAACAAAGGGTCTGTTTGCGGGCAATTCCATTTCCGATGAGGACAAGGATCTGATGATCCGGTGTTTGAATGAAATTTATACTGACTGCCGCAAAGGAAAGTCGTGACGTTATTGCTTTGTGACCGCGCTGCTTTTGAAAACAGGTAATGCAAATGAAACGTATCATTGAACTTGCAAACAGGATAAGAAGCGAATACGGCGCAAACGTAATAGAAACGGCGGAAGATCTCGGTATAAAAGTGTGGTTCAGAAAGCTCGGTTCTCTGAAAGGGTTTTATTTGTCCGAAAACGGCTCAAGATATATAGTGATAAACGAAGACCTTGATAACAAGATGAAAGAGGTAGTTTGCGCACACGAGCTTGGTCACGATATGCTCCACCGAGAACTTTCGGAAGATGGAGTACGTCAGACTACTTTATTTCTTGAAAACAGTAAGACCGAGCGCGAAGCTAACCTGTTTGCGGCGTCTTTGCTTATTTCCGACGGCGAGATACTGTCGGAGCTTGAAAGCGAAAATTCTCTCGAAGCGCTTTCCAAAAGGCTCGGTTATCCGCCCGAGATAATTTCGTATAAGCTCATTGCCCTTAACAGCGAGGGCAATGATTTCAATATATCCGAAATTAAAAATGATTTTTTAAAGGGATAAATAAAATGGACATTAAATCGGTTTTAAAAGACCTCACTGACTGCGCGGGAGTTTCGGGCGACGAATTTTCGGCTTCAGAAAAGGCCGCGGAGCATTTGCGCAAATACGCCGAAAACGTAAGCGTAGATAAATTCGGGAGCGTCACGGGTTTTATTCCTTCGGGAAAGCCTCAGGCGAAAACGCTGCTGCTTGACGCTCACATAGACCAAGTCGGGCTTATTGTGACCTATATTGACGACAACGGTTTTATAGGCGTGGGAGCCTGCGGTTCTCCCGATCTTAAAACTCTTCTTGCTCAGTCGGTCACTATTCACGGTAAAAAAGATGTTCTCGGAGTTGTTTCAACTCTCCCTCCTCATGTAAAAAAAGAAACATCTGTTCCCGAATCGGGCGATATTTATATAGACGTCGGCATGTCCAGAAAAGCAGCTGAAGAATATATTTCGCTCGGCGACAGGATAACCGTAAATTCAAAGTTCCGCGAATTGTCGGATAAGATAGTATCCGCTCCCGCAATTGACGACAGAAGCGGCGTGTGCGCTATACTTTCTGCTCTTGAAAAAATGAATGGCAGAAAGCTGAAATATGATATTGCGGTATGCTTTTCATGTCGTGAAGAAACAGGGGAGAGCGGAGCAAAGATGAACGGATTTAAGCTGAGTCCCGATGAAGCGATAGTTGTCGACGTTTCATTCGGAAACACTCCCGACAGCTTACCAAATGACACCGCAAAGCTCGGAAGCGGCGTTATGATAGGGTTTTCAGCATCTCTTGACAAAGAAATGTCAAATAAAATGTGCCATCTTTCGCAAAGCTTTAAAATACCTTTTACCCGCGAGATAATGCCAAGTACAACGGGAACAAACGCGGACGCTATAGGAATATGCAAAAGCGGCGTAAGATGCTGTACGCTATCAATACCAATAAGATATATGCATACGCCCGTTGAAACAATAGATCTGCGCGATATAGATTCTACAGCTGCGCTTATCTGCAAGTATTCGGAGGAATAACGATATGCTCAGAAAATTATGTGAAATAAACGGAGCTTCGGGCGATGAAAGCAGAGTGCGCGAATTTATAAAGGATAATATAAGCGCAGATGAAGTTTATACCGACAATGTCGGAAATCTTATAGTATTCAAAAAAGGCAGGAAAACTTCCAAAAACAAAATAATGTTTGCCGCTCATATGGACGAAGTGGGTCTTATGATAACTTATGCTGACGAAGAAGGATTTCTGCGTTTCGGGGCAGTGGGCGGTATAGATCCGTCTGTTATCATCGGCAGAGGATTCAGACTTGAAAACGGAAAGTATGCCGTTTGTTCGACAAAAGCTATCCATCAGCAGACCAAAGACGAGCGCAAAAAAATGCCGGAAATAAGCGAACTTTATCTTGACATCGGAGCAAGTTCCCGCGAAGAAGCCGAAAGCATTGCGCCTCTCGGAAGCTATGCGTACTTTGACGCGGAATATTTTGAATTCGGCGAGGGTTATTTAAAAGGAAAAGCTATTGACGACAGAGCGGGTTGTCTTGTCCTTATGGACATGATAAACAAAACGCCCGAATATGACGCATGGTATGTATTTACCGTCCGCGAGGAAATAGGAACGCGCGGCGCTGCTGCCGCGGCATTTGGCGTTGCACCCGATATTGCGTTTGTAATTGAATCAACGACCGCCTGCGATATTGCGGGAGTTTCGGGAGCAAAAAAAGTTTGCGAACTTGGCAAAGGCGCGGTAGTTTCTTATATGGACAACGGCACGCTCTATGACAGAGACTTGTATTCTCTTGCAATGAATACCGCAAATGAAAACAATATCCCCGTGCAGACAAAAACCGTTATTGCGGGCGGAAACGACAGCCGCGCGATAAGTGTTAGCCGTTCGGGAGTAAGGACCTGCGCAATATCCGTTCCTTGCAGGTATCTTCATTCGCCGTCATGCGTTATCAAACTAAGCGATCTTGACGCTGTCAAAAGTCTTTCTGAGAAAATGCTGTCTGCGGCGGCTGAAATATGATAAAACGAGTAAATTCCGATGACGAACTTATAATTCTCCCCGAAAGCGGGTTGGAAGCTCAGAAAATAAGGGCGCTGTTAAAGGCATACGGAACGAATTATGAATTTTGCAGCTTATATAAATCGGACGAGTTTATTTTAGCGCGCTTTTACGATGATGTTGTCATATGCAAATACGGCGCGGCGGATAATAACAAATTAGACGAATTGAGCAAATTTCTGACATTCAGCGGATTTTCAAAAATATTCTGTTCTGATGACATCGGAGAAATTCTTAAAGATGAACTTTCGCTTAAAAGCAAAAAGCTGTATTTAATGAAGTTCTGCGGAGAAATTCCCGAAGCGTGCAGTAATTATACAGAACTTTCTTTGACAGAAGCGTATGATATTCTTAAAACTTCGTTTGAAATAAATTTTGAGCCTTGGTATCTTGATATGTCGCATAGAATTAGGCACGGTATTTCAAAACTTTACGGAAATGAAAGCTCTGTTCTTGCCGTTCAGCATAATCTTTGCGGAGAGGCTCTGTTGTCGCAGATAGCGACAATTCCCGAAAAGCGCGGACAGGGAAAGGCTTCGGAGCTTATCTTGTCCGTTTGCAAAGCGCTTTGTAAAAGCAAGATCTTTTTGCTTTGCGAGGACAAGAATTTGTCGTTTTATAATAAGTTGGGTTTTATTCAGTCGGGGTTCAAATGTGAGCTTTCTGAATAAAATCTGAAATATTGTTCATATATATTGACTTATTTATGAAATTGTGATAAAATGTATTATATGTTGATATGTGGAAGTGGTTTATTATGTCGAATGGAAAACTTGTTGTAATAGAGGGGCTGGACGGTTGCGGAAAATCAACGCAGCTCGGACTTCTTACAGAGCATCTTAAAAAGCTCGGAAAAGATTTTCGCGCTGTAAGTTTTCCGAACTATGAAACGCTTAGCGGAAAGCTGGTTCAGCAATATCTTGACGGAACAGTAAAATGCGAAGGAAAAAACGGAGCTTATTCGGCTTCTACGATCTACGCCATTGACAGGTATGTAAGTTACGTTACAGACTGGAAAGAGTTTTATCTGAACGGCGGAGCGGTTATCACGGGTAGATATACGACTTCAAATGCGATATACCAGCTCGCAAAAATGCCCGAAGAAGAATACGATCTGTTTTTAGAATGGCTTTTTGATTTTGAATACAACAAGCTCGGTCTTCCCGCACCCGACAAGGTAATTTTTCTCGATATGCCCGTCGAGGTATCGCAGGAGCTTTTGAAAAAGCGTTATAACGGTGATGAAAACAAAAAGGATATACACGAAAGAAACGTAAGCTTTCTGAAACAGTGTCGCAAAAGCGCTTTGTTCACGGCAGACCGCTGCGGCTGGGATATAGTGGAATGTGCAAAGGACGGATGCCCGCTTTCTGTAGACGATATTTTCAAAAAAATATGCGGACAGCTTTATAATATCATATGACAAAAGGAGAACAATAAAATGGTTTACGTATTTCTGGCAAACGGATTTGAAGAAACAGAAGCAATTGCGCCGATAGATATGCTGCGCAGGGCGAAGCTTGATGTTATAACCGTCGGCGTCGGCGGCAGGGAAGTGACAAGCTCTCATAAGATCCCTATGGAAGCGGATATTGAAGATAAAGATGTTGAACTTTCGGATAAGCTTGAAATGATAGTTTTGCCCGGGGGTTCTCTGGGAACTTCAAATCTGGAGGCTTCAAGCGTTGTTCAGTCTGCGATAGACTATTGCGCCGAAAATCATATCCCTATGGGAGCGATTTGCGCGGCGCCCTCTATCTACGGAAAACGAGGACTTTTAAAGGATCATAAAGCTACCGCTTTTCCCGATTACAGAAAATACCTTGACGGCGCGCAAATATCGGAACATAACGTCGTTACCGACGGACTTTTCACAACTGCCGCGGGTGCGGGTGTTTCGGTTGAGTTCGGACTTGAACTTGTAAAAGTGCTCAAAGGAAAAGAACTGAGCGATACGATACGCACTACGATACAATGCGAGAAATAAAGTCAGCTCTCAGAAAAGAGCTTATTGCCAAGAGAAAAGCGATGGACGCAGCGAAAAAAGCCGCCGCCGATGAAAGTATTTTCAGACAGCTTGTTCCGCTTGTAAATTGCGCGAGTAGTGTATTTTGCTATGTATCGACCGAAATAGAAGTGGACACAAGACGCATTATAGGATACTGTTTGTCGAATAATATTCCCGTGGCATTGCCTGTCAGCGGCGAAAACGAGTTGTCGTTTTACTACATCGACAATATAAATGAGCTGAAAAATGGACGGTATAATATCGACGAGCCGCCGATAAACAGACCTGCATATGCGAGTGAAAAGACGCTTTGCATCGTTCCTGCGCTTTGCGCGGACAAAGAGGGATATAGGCTCGGCTACGGTAAAGGATATTATGACAGGTTTTTAAAGAGCTTTAAAGGAACAAGCGTTATTATTTGCTACAAGGATTTTAAATGTGAAGTTCCAAAAGAAGCTCACGATATACAAACAACTTTCACTATTTTTGATAAATGATTTGCCGGACGGAGGTCGTAAATGGACGACAATAAACTAATATTTGATTCTGATGACAAAGAAGAAAAAGAACCCGAGAATGAACTCGAAGATTCGTTTGACGAGGGACTTGAAGAAACGCAAGAGATAGCCAGCATTTCCGACTTTACAGGTGAGAAAAAACTGTTATCATTATCGGAAGACGTCTTAGAAAATGAAAACAATGAAGAGTTGGGAAAAACGCGTCTTATGGGCAGCATAAAAGATAACTCTGTTCATAATGTTCCTGTAGAAAATACTGTAAAGCGCAGAAAAAAGCACAAGCACAATTCAAATGTTGATCACACGAGAACTATGGGACAAGTCTTTCTCGGAGTTATTATCGCTGTAATTTCACTGGCTGCGGGAGTTATACTCGCTGTATACACGATAAACGGTCTGCGTGATTTTACGGGAATGTCAAAGACTATTCGTGTGGCGGAAGTTACTATCGACAGCAGCATGTCAGCCGATAAGATAGTCGACGAGCTTTACAGCAACGGAATCATAAATATGCCGTTTTTGATGAAAACATATATTAAATATACCGACAACGGAGAAAAGCCGTTCTTGACTGGAAGCTATAAGCTGTATTCAAATATGTCCTACGGAAGCCTTATAAACACGCTTAAATCACCCAAGGAATATACGGAAACTGTAAAGGTCACTATTCCCGAGGGACTCACGGCAAAGGAAGTAGGCGAGCTTCTTGAAAAGAATTATGTCTGCAAAGCGTCTGATTTTGAAAAATGCTACAAGCAGAAACTGAATAAATACGATTTTGAAGAAGGCATAGAGGACAACCCCAACCGTCTGAATATGCTTGAGGGGTATCTGTTCCCCGACACCTATTTCTTCTATGTTGTAGACGACTTGAAAAAAGGTTTACAGGTAGATACGACATATTATGCTGAAATGGCCGCCGATAAGATGTACGATAACTTTGAGAATAAGATAACCAAATCCATGAAACAGAGAATGGAAGAGCTTGGAATGTCGCTTGACGAAGTTATACGCCTTGCTTCTCTGATTTGCTGGGAAGGTACCAATAAAAGCAATATGGAGGGAGTTTCGTCTGTTTTCCATAATCGTCTTAATAACCCCGAAATATACCCTCAGTTACAGTCTAATACGACCGACACTTATATCGAAAGAGTTATAACTCCCGCGACTACCTCGTCAAACAAGGAAAAAATGCAGGCTATAGCTGACGCTTATGACACATATAAGTGCGAGGGTCTTCCCGCAGGAGCTATATGCAACCCCGGACTCGACGCGATAGAAGCAGCGCTTAATCCCGCAAATACAGATTATTATTACTTCCTTGCAAGTAAGGACGGAACTTTCTACTGGGCGAAAACCGATGAAGAACATGAACAGAATATCAAAGACGCCGCTTTGAGAGAAGAAAACAGCGGCAGCTGAGGTGGCAGATATTGTTTAGAAAGACAGAACTTCTTTCTCCCGCAGGAGACTTTGAAAGCCTCTTATACGCTCTTGATTACGGAGCGGACGCAGTATATTTGGGCGGGAAAAGCTTCGGAATGAGAGCGGGAGCAAAAAACTTTACGGAAGAGGAACTATATTCAGCCGTGCAGGCAGCGCATAAAAAAGGCGTAAAAGTCTACATTGCCTGTAACATTGTTCCGAGCAACGATGAGATAGAACGCTTTCCCGAATTTATTTCTGCTGCGGTAAACGCGGGAGTCGACGCTGTAATTGCCGCGGATATAGGCATTATTTCCCTTATCCGCGAATTACAGCCTGATCTTGAAATTCACGCTTCCACACAAACGGGTATAGTAAATTACAGGACGGCTCTCGAACTTTATAAAATGGGAGTAAAACGCGTTGTACTCGCGCGTGAAGTTGACCTTGAAGAAATAAAGAAGATAAGGAAAAACATTCCCGACGATTTGGAAATAGAAGCGTTTGTTCACGGAGCGATGTGCGTTTCTTTTTCGGGAAGATGCCTTATTTCCGAATACCTTACGGGTAGAAATGCAAACCGCGGAGAATGTGCCCAGCCTTGCAGATGGGAATATTACCTTATGGAGCAAAAACGACCCGGAGAGTTTTATAAAGTCTTTGAGGACGAGCGCGGGAGTTATATACTGAATGCCCGTGATATGTGCATGATAGAGCATATTGACGATTTGCTCGAAGCGGGTATCGACAGTTTTAAAATAGAGGGCAGGGCAAAGTCCGCATATTATACCGCTCTTACGACAAATGCATATCGAGCGGCGCTTGACTGTAGACTAAAAAATGAAAAGATACCCGAATGGGTATTTGACGAGATGAATAAAATCAGCCATAGACCGTATTGTACAGGATTTTTCTACGACAGTCCTTCTTCCGGAAGCGATTCGCAGAACGCAAACGTTATAACAAACGGCGGTCAGTATTTTGCGGACAGCGGTTATATAAGAGGTTATGATTTTGTGGGAGCTGTAGACGGTTGCAGCAACGGCGTGATGAAACTTACGGTCAGAAATTATTTTGAGATAAGCGATGAACTTGAGCTTGTAGTTCCGAAAAAAGCACCTATAAAGTTTGTTCCTCAAAAAATGTATTACAGCAGCGGAGAAGAAACATCTGTCGCAAATCACGCAATGGAACAGATAACTATTATAACGGACATTGAAGTCCCCGAGCGTTCTCTTCTTAGGAAAAAAATTGTCGAAAAGAGGTAGTTTATGGAAAATTCCGAGATCTTTCCTCATATTGACCATACGTTGTTGGACCCTGCTGCGGCTTCAGTACAGATAGCCGCGCTTTGTCATGAGGCAATGAAATATCATACTGCGTCCGTTTGTATACCTCCGTGTTTTGTAAAACGTGCGCGGAATAACTTTCCCGATCTTAATATATGCACTGTCATAGGATTTCCGCTAGGCTATTCGACCGCAAATGTAAAGTGGTTTGAAACAAAGGACGCGATTGAAAACGGCGCGGACGAAATTGATATGGTCATAAATCAGAACGAAGTTAAAAACAAAAGATACACTTTTGTTGAAAAGGAAATCGAACTGATTAAAGACGCCTGCGGCGACAAGATACTTAAAGTAATAATAGAAACCTGCAACCTTTCCGAGCAGGAAAAGATAGAATTGTGCAGGATAGTAACAAGCGCGGGAGCGGATTATATAAAGACATCAACGGGCTTCGGAAAAGCGGGAGCCGATATAGAGGATATACGACTTTTCAGAAAATATATAGGTAAAGGCGTTAAAATAAAGGCGGCAGGCGGAATAAGTTCAAAAGAACAGCTCGAATTATTTTTGAACGAGGGCTGCGACAGAATAGGAACGAGCCGCGCCGTAAAGCTTTTGACCAAGGGTGAATAAAATGATTAAACGTGTTTTTCTGATTGTTTTAGACAGCTTCGGCATAGGAGAATTGCCAGACGCCGAGATGTTCGGCGACAAGGGCGCGAATACTCTGCGTTCCTGCTGTAATACGGGTAAGCTTGTTGTTCCGAATATGGCGAAGCTCGGTCTGTTCAACATTGACGGTGTTTCTGCCGCTGAAAAAGAAAATGATCCGAGCGGAGCATTTTTACGGCTTTCCGAGCTTTCAAAAGGCAAGGACACAACAACGGGTCACTGGGAAATTGCGGGAACAATAAGTGAAAAGGCTTTTCCAACTTTTCCCGACGGCTTTCCGAAAGAAATAATCGACGAGTTTGAAAAAAGAACAGGCAGGAAAACGCTCTGCAACAAACCGTATTCGGGAACAAAAGTTATTGCTGATTACGGGGAAGAGCATATTAAAACGGGAGCGCTCATAGTTTACACTTCGGCTGACAGCGTATTTCAGATAGCGGCGCATGAGAACGTTGTTCCCGTTGAAGAGCTGTACGAATATTGTAAGATAGCGCGCGAGATACTCACGGGAGAATATGCCGTAGGCAGAGTCATCGCACGTCCGTTTGAGGGAAAATTTCCTTTTACAAGAACTTCGCGCAGACATGATTTTTCGCTTGTCCCGCCAAGGGATACAATGCTCGATATATTGAGCGCCAACGGCTATGAAACGATAGGAATAGGAAAGATAAGCGATATTTTTGCGGGAAAAGGCATAAAAACAGCAGAGCGTGAAATAGGAAACGCTGTTGATATGAAAATAACTTCAGAATATCAGGAAAAGGACTGGCGCGGGTTATGTTTTACAAATCTTGTTGATTTTGATATGCAGTTCGGACATCGCCGCGATCCGATCGGATACACAAACGCTTTGAATGAGTTTGACAGGTGGCTTGGCGGATTTATGGAAAAAATGCGTCCTGAAGATGTTCTTATTTTGACTGCGGATCACGGCTGCGATCCATGTCACAACGGAACCGATCACACCCGCGAGTATATTCCCGTATTGATATACGGTAATAATATAAGATCGGGAAATATCGGAACACGAGCAGGCTTTTGCGAGATAGCGCGTACTGTTCTGGATATGCTGGGAGCAAAGGGAAAAGTTGACGGAAATGGTTTTGCTGATGAGATAATAAAGGAATAATATGTATACTTTTTATATGAAAACACCCACTGAAGAAGATCTTAAATATTATATTTTGATGAATAAAAGGCTTTTTGGCGATAAATGTTTGTCCGAGCTTGAAAGCGGTTTCGTTTATGACGAGATATTGAATGACGAAAGAGGCGTACTTCTTACTGTATACCATGGAAACCGTATGGCGGGATATGCATATGTCACTGAGGTATATTCATTTAGATACGGTCATTATGCCGAAGTCATTGATTTTTATACCAATGATTTCTTCAGAAGCCAAGGCGCAGACGAATATTTGCTTAAAGCAATAGAACAATGGACAGGTCAGATGCAATGTTGTCAACTTGTATTCAGTGCTGACGACGACATTAAAAAGGGTCTGTTGGAAAAGTTAAGTTACATAAAAGACGAGAACTCAAACGTTTACAGTAAAAAGGTGTGATCTTTTATGTTAAATAAAGAAAGGAACTGTTAAAAATGAGCGAATGTAATCACAATTGTTCGGGGTGTTCCGAAAATTGCTCGGAACGCGACCCGAAGAGCTTTCTTGAAAAGCCCCACGAGCTTTCTCACATAAAGAAAGTTATAGGTGTTGTAAGCGGAAAAGGCGGCGTCGGAAAGTCTTTAGTTACTTGTATGAGCGCGGTTTTGATGAACAGAAGAGGGTTTAGTACAGCTGTTCTTGACGCGGATATAACAGGACCGTCCGTTCCGAAAGCATTTGGTATAAAGGAAAAGGCGCAGGGCTATGAAACCGCTATTTTCCCGGTAAAAACCAAAAAGGGAATACGGGTTATGAGCGTAAATCTGCTGCTGCCCGATGATACCGACCCAGTTGTATGGAGAGGACCTATAATCGCGGGAACGGCAAAACAGTTCTGGACGGACGTTGTCTGGGACGATGTTGACTATATGTTTGTGGATATGCCTCCGGGAACGGGCGATGTTCCGCTTACTGTATTCCAGTCAATACCGCTCGACGGAATTATAGTCGTTACATCTCCTCAGGAGCTTGTATCCATGATAGTCGGAAAAGCGGTAAAAATGGCGGAAATGATGAATATTCCCATAATAGGGCTTGTGGAGAATATGAGCTATGTCGAGTGTCCCGACTGCAAAAAGAAAATAAGCGTATTCGGCGAAAGTCATATTGACGAGACCGCAACAAAATTTGGTCTTAAGGTCATAGCTAAACTACCAATAGACGCGGAACTTGCAAAGCTTGTTGACGGCGGGTTGCTTGAGCTTATGGAAACAACTGCCGCGGATCCAATTGCAGACGCAGTAGAGGAATTTTGTAAATGAACAGGGGAGACATGGCCTACGAAAATTTTCTGAAAGGCTATAACTGCACGCAAGCTGTAACGGTCGCGTTTTCGGACATTTTCGGACTTTCGGAAGATAAGCTCGCAAAAATATCGGGCGGCTTCGGCGGGGGAATGGGCAGAATGAGAGAAATCTGCGGAACGTTTTCGGGCGTTGTTATGATACTGAGCGAAGTTTACGGATATTCCGAGCCGAAAGATCTTGAAGCGAAAAAAGCGCTGTATGAAAAAATACGCGCCGCCGCGGAACAATTCCGCAAAGACAACGGAAGCATAATATGCCGCGAGCTTTTAGGGCTTGAAAAAATGGAAGAATCGGCTGCGCCCGAACCTCGAACCGCCGAGTATTATAAAAAACGTCCTTGCCCTATGCTCTGCAAATATGCAGCCGATCTCGCGGAGAAAATGATAAACACGGAAAAATAATTCTGTTATAAAAGAAAAACGCCTTTACGTTCTACTGCGCAAAGGCGTTTATTTTATTTAAGTAAATAAATCAAAGGCTCTTGATTATTTCGCCCATGAGATTGGGAGTAGCCGAAATAGCGTTGCTCTCGTCTGTGTCAATGTGCATAGCGTCTGCGAACTTTTCGCTTACTCTTACAACAACATCACCGAGAATAGCTTCTCTGCCGTTTGTCTTGCACTTTACCCAAACAACGTCCTTGCTCTTAAGACCGAGTTTTTCAGCGGTTTCGGGAGTAAGGTGAATATGGCGCTTTGCAACTATAACGCCCTCTTTAATTGTAACTTCGCCCGCAGGACCTCTGAGCGTGCAGCCGGGAGTTCCCGCAATATCTCCGCTCTCACGAATAGCAATATCAACACCGATAGAACGCGCGTCTGTCGCCGAAAGCTCAACCTGGTCTGCAGGACGGCAAGGACCGAGTATAGAAACGTTTGCAAGCTCTCTCTTAGGACCTACGACCGTAACTCTCTGCTCGCTCGCAAACTGTCCCGGTTGTGAAAGATCCTTTTTCTTTGTAAGCTCTGCGCCTTTTCCGAAAAGGACTTCAAGCGTCTCCTTTGTAACGTGAACGTGTCTAGCCGATGTTTCAACGAGTATTTCTGCCATTTTAATTCCCTCCAAAAATTTTTTAGGGCGATATGCCCAAAATTTACTCTTTAATTATACTACTTTTTTCTGAAAAAATCAAGTAAATCTATTGAAATTTATAAAAAAATATGTTATAATTTGAAATTGAAAGTGAAAATCATTTTCAATTTCAGAGGTCGGGTGTAGATAATAATGGATAGAAACAATTACAATACTAAACAGCGCGATGAAATAGTAGAGTTTTTTTCAAAGCGCCGCGGCAAATGTTATTCGGCGAAAGAAATAATTAAAAGCGGGGAGATAACTTCGGGAGAAGCTACGGTATACAGAACGCTTTCAAAGCTCACGGAAAGCGGAGTTTTAAAGCGCTTTACAGACGGAAATTCTTCTTGTTATCAGCTTGCTGATTCTGACGAGTGTTCTTCGCATTTTCATTTGAAGTGTGAAAGGTGCGGAAAGCTAATTCATCTTGACTGCGATTTTATTGCTCAGATACAGGAGCATATAAAAACAAAGCACGAATTTTTGGTAGACATCGGAAAAACGGTGTTCTACGGTTTGTGCTGCGATTGCGCAAAGGGTGAAGAAAATGTCTAAGAAATTTTTCTCGGCATTTGTTTGCATAGCGATAGCGGTGTTTTCGTTCTGCGGTTGTATGGATAATTCTCCTGACAGTGGTAAACTGAAGATAGTTACCGCTATTTTTCCAGCCTATGACCTTGCGCGCGAGGTATTCGGCGATAAGGCTGACATTACGCTTCTCCTTAAACCCGGAACGGAAAGTCATAGTTATGATCCCTCGGCAAAGGACATTGTTAAAATAAATAACTGCGATCTGTTTATTTACAACGGCGGAGAATCCGATGAATGGATAGAGAATATTCTAAGCGACATTGACGAAATAAACACTTTCAGAATGATGGACGCGGTCAATGCGCTTGAAGAAGAGGACGTTTTCGGCGGGGAAAAGGACAATGATACTGAAGAAGCCGAATATGACGAGCATATCTGGACGTCTCCAAAAAATGCCGCAAAGATCGTTTCCGGCATTTGCGAAAAGGCGTCGGAATTGTTTCCAGACTACAGTACGGAATTTGAAGAAAACGCCAAAAGCTGTATCGACAAAATAAATGATTTAGATAAACGCTTTGAAGAACTGCTTTCGGGAGAAGACAGATATTTTATTTTCGGCGACAGATTCCCGCTGCTATATTTTTTCAAGGAATACGACCTGAATTATTATGCGGCGTTTCCCGGCTGTAATTCCGAAACGGAACCCTCCGCGCAGATAATAGCGTTTCTCGATGAAAAACTAAAAGAAGAAGATACGATAAAGACCGTGTTCTGCATTGAGCTTTCAAATCATAAGCTCGCTCAGACGCTTGCCGACGAACATGGTCTTGATATAGCGGAATTTCACTCCTGCCACAACATTTCCGCAGACGATTTTTCGGCAGGGGAGAGTTATATTTCTCTTATGGAGAGGAATTATGAGATGCTGAAAAATGCTCTCGGAAAACAGATGAACATTACAGAAAGATAAACACAATTATGGCGCTAATTAAAGTTAATGATCTTACGTTATCGTATGAGAATATTACGGTAACAGAAAAACTGAATTTTACGGTGGAAAGCGACGATTACCTTTGTATCGTCGGAGAAAACGGTTCGGGAAAAAGTACGCTTGTAAAGGCGCTTTTGTCGCTCAAAAAGCCCGAAAAGGGAACTATTGAGTTCGGTGACGGGCTGAAGAAAAACGAAATAGGTTACCTTCCTCAGCAGACAAGCGCACAAAAAAATTTTCCTGCAAGCGTTTATGAGGTGGTTATTTCTGGCTGCCTTAATTCGCGCGGGATACGCCCGTTCTATTCTGCAAGAGAGCGTAAAACCGCTTTGGACAATATGGATAAGCTCGGAATATCGGAGCTTAAAAACCGAAGTTACCGCGAGCTTTCGGGCGGACAGCAACAGCGAGTTCTGTTAGCAAGAGCGCTTTGCGCGACGAAAAAACTTTTATTGCTTGACGAACCCGTAACGGGACTTGACCCGATAATTACTGCGGAATTTTACGAGTTAATTGCAAGAATAAATTCCGAGGGAATTACCGTAATTATGGTAACACATGATATTTCCGCGGCGACAGCATACGCAGACCGCATACTATGTATGCGCGAGGACAGATTTTTTTTCGGGACAAACGAGGAATTTAAAAACAGTGATTTCGCAGATCTTGCCGGAAGAAAATTTGCGAAAGGCGGTGAAAACGGTGACTGAGATATTATCGGATATTTTCAGCACGCCCGTCCTTGTAAGAGCGCTTATCGTAGGCATTCTTGTGTCTCTTTGCGCGGCGCTTCTGGGAGTTAGTCTGGTTTTAAAGCGTTTTTCCATGATAGGCGACGGATTATCGCACGTAGGTTTCGGAGCGCTTGCAGTCGCAACAGTCATGAACTTAGCGCCAATGGCAGTAGCTATACCCGTAGTAATAGCTGCGGCGTTTTTGCTTTTGAGATTATCTTCAAACGGCAAAATAAAGGGCGACGCGGCGATTGCGCTTATTTCAACGGGCGCTCTCGGAATAGGCGTTATGGCTGTTTCGCTTTCAAAAGGCGTAAACGTTGATATAAACAGCTATCTTTTCGGAAGTATAATCTCCGTCAGCAGAAGCGATGTAGTAATAAGCATTATTCTTGCACTTATAGTTTTATTTATGTTTGTGTTCTTTTACACAAAGATCTTCGCCATAACTTTTGACGAAAGTTTTGCAAAAGCAACAGGCGGCGCAGTGAGCGCGTATAATATGATGATAGCGCTGCTTACGGCAATAACGATAGTTATAGGTATGCGGCTTATGGGAAGTATGCTTATTTCAAGTCTTATTATTTTTCCCGCGCTATGCTCAATGCGAGTATTCAAGAGCTTTCGTTCTGTTACAATAAGCTCCGCCGTTGTTTCCGTTATAACATTTATTGTGGGAATGATGATCTCATACGCCTTTGACGCGCCCTGCGGAGCAAGCATTGTATGCGTTAATATAGCGGCATTTGCGGGATTTTTTATAGCGGGAAAAGTTGTAAATAAATAATAAACACCGCCTTTGATTAAAAAACCAAAGGCGGTAATTTTATTTCTTGTCCTTTGGCTCAACTTTAGCCAGAGGATTTTTATTCATTGCTGTTTCCATTTGAGAGTTTGAAACATGAGTGTAAATTTGCGTGGTATTAAGATTTTCATGTCCTAAAACGTCTTTAAGTACTCTGACGTCTACGCCGTTCTGATACATAAGCGTTGCCGCCGTATGACGAAGCTTATGAACGGACAGCCCCATATTGTCAAGTCCGCTTTTTTTAAGACATTCCTCAACTATCTGCTGGACGCGGCGGTTTGATATTCTTGTACGCCTGCGGCTTAAAAACAAGGCGTTAGTCGGCGCGGACATATCCCTCATACCTTTTTCGCGGCGAACTTCGACATCTGTAATATCCGGCGAAATATAATCGTTATACGCATTTACACACGCTTCATTAAGGTAAATTATACGTTCTTTGCTGCCTTTTCCAAGCACTTTCATGGAGTAAATTATTTCACCCGCGCTGTTACGGGTTTTGCGAATATCGCTCATATTTATTCCTACAAGCTCCGACAAACGCATTCCGCAGTTAAGGAAGAAAACTATTATGCAATAATCGCGCTTAGGATCGGGCGTGTCAACGTTTACAAGAAGCTCAAGCGACTGTTCGAGAGTCAGAAACTTCGGTAAAGCGGGTTTTGGCGTAGGAAGTTCAAGATTTATCATAGGACTGACTTCAAACATATGCTTGTTGTTTGTAAGGAATTTGTAAAACTGCCGCAGAGTAACAGCTTTACGATAACGAGCTTTTTGGTTGTTATTTTTCTTAGTCTGCATGAAAATAAGAAATTCCTGCGCGTCCTGTAAGTCTACAGATTTAATATCATCGTCGGTTATATCGGAAATATCAATTTCGGAAAAATCTTTTTCCTTTGCAAGGTTTCTGCTTATTTTATAATATCTGAAAAAACTTTTAAGATCGTTATAATAATTTTTTACCGTAAGCTCCGAACGAGCTTTGACGATTTGCTCATAATAGACAAAATCTTTAATTGACTGCGGCGCGGAATCATAATATTTTTTGTCCGACATGTTTTATACCTCCCTCTAATTACGCAAAATTTCTATTTTACGCAATAGCTTATATATTTCCCCCACTGCTCTAATTATAGCATTTTAAGTGAAATTAGTCAATAGCCTTAATAAATACACAAATTTATCTGAATATCAAAACTTATGCAGAAAAACAATTTAATACAATTTGCAACTTATACATTTATTAGATTTTTGAAATTTTCTCGAACGTTTATGTTTTTGTTAATGCTAAATAAAAAACGATTTTGTTTATTATACAAAAAGAAAAAAAAACAGTTGATTTTTTTAGAAGAATATGTTATTATAATATTGTAAATGAATTATCGTGATGTCACGGTAAAGTTGAAAGGATTTTATGTTATGACCAAATCTGAAAAACCGGCGAAAACTACTAAAGCTGAGACTAAAAAAGTTACCTCCAAAAAAACTACAGCAAAAACCGCTGTTGCAAGAAAAAGAGCTGTTAAAAAGCCGAAGTTTGCTACGGCTGACGAAATGTGCGTAAAGCTCAGAAAGCTTATAAAGAGCGAAAAAGCTGCCAATATCAAGACTAATGCAGCTGTTGATATTGAAGTCTGGGGACTTGAAAATGACAGTAACTGTCATTTGTATATCGAGATAAAAGACGGCGCTGTAAATGTACAGCCTTATGAATACAATGACTGCAGTCTTGAAGCATATATAAGCTATGATAATATGATGAAACTTCTTGACGGAAAGCTTACGATAAAGGATGCGATTGCAGACGGATCTTTAAATGCAAACGGAAATATTCCTGCGGCTGTTATGGTTGCGTCGATATTCTGATTTTTAAATATCATCTTGCCCCCGATATAAGTCGGGGGCAATTTAACGGAGTTATAAAATGACAGAGATTATTAAAATGACGGAAAACGAGCTTTCTCAGTGTACTGATATTTGGAACAGCGTAGTCCTTGACGGAAACAGTTTTCCCCAGACCGAAACTCTCGACCTTGATTCTGCGAGAAAGTTTTTTGACAGTCAATCGTATACGGGCGCTGCAGTACTTGCTGAGAACCGCGAAGTCGTAGGAGTTTATATTCTGCACCCGAACAATGTTGGTAGATGCGGTCATATCTGCAATGCAAGCTATGCTGTAAAAAAAGACAAGCGCGGGATCCACATAGGCGAAGCCATGGTAGAGGACTGTATCAAAAAAGCCCGCGAGCTTGGTTTTAAGATATTGCAGTTCAACGCTGTCGTAAGGTCAAACACGCCTGCGCTTGAACTTTATAAAAAGCTCGGCTTTAAACAGCTCGGTATCATTCCGAACGGTTTCTTACTGAAGAACGGACAATATGAGGACATTATTCCGCATTATATTGAGCTTTAGACTTGACTTTTTTACCAAGATATTGTATAATAATATTATTGGCAATTGTAGAATAAACAGAAAAACTATAAATTGTTCGGAGGACGGCTATGGAAAAAGTTGTTATAAACGCAAGCACGAGTTATGAAATACTGCTTGACAAAGGCTTGCTAGATGTTTCGGGAGAGCTTATTTCCCGTGTTATGAAACCTACGGCAAAGGCTTGCGTAGTTACTGACGATAATGTTGATAAATACTATGGCGAACGTTTGATGAAATCGCTTGACAAAGCGGGCATAAAAGCAAAAAAGTTTGTTTTCCCCCACGGTGAGGCTTCTAAAAATCACTCTACCCTGCTGGGTATTTACGATTTCATGGCGGAAAACGGATATACGCGCTCCGATTTTATTGTGGCTCTCGGAGGCGGAGTTGTCGGAGATACGGCGGGTTATGCGGCGGCAACGTATATGCGCGGTATAGAGTTTGTACAGATACCGACAACGGTAGTTTCACAAGCTGACAGCTCTGTCGGCGGTAAAACGGCGGTGAACATAAATTCGGGAAAAAACCTTGTCGGCGCTTTTCATCAGCCGAAGCTTGTTATTTGCGACACCGACACGCTTAAAACTCTTACTCCCGAATTTTTCTCGGACGGTATTGCGGAAGTTATAAAGCACGGCATGATAAAATCTCCCGAGCTGTTTGAAATACTTTCCGGCGGGGATATAAACGACAATATCGTCGATATAATGCGCAGAAATGTTTCTATCAAAGGACAGGTTGTAGAAAACGACGAGCGCGAAAAAGGCGAAAGAATGCTCTTGAATTTCGGACACACTCTTGCGCATGCGCTTGAAAAATATTATAACTATACGGGAATTACTCACGGAAACGCCGTTGCCGTTGGAATGAGCGTTTTCACGCATATCGCCGAGCGCAGAGGTATGTGCAAAATAGGCGTAGGCGACAAGTTAGACGCTCTTCTTATAAAATGCGGTCTGCCTATAAGCGACAGCGCTCCGCTCGATAAACTTTATGAGCTTTCGCTCCGCGACAAAAAACATCTCTCGGACGGAATGAATATCGTTATTTGCTCGGACATCGGTAAAAGCGAAGTTATAAAAATGTCTGTCGAAGAATACAAGGAGTTTATAAACAGCTGAATATGGATATAAAGATTATTCCAAAAAAATTATGCGGAAAGGTTTTGGCGCCGCCGTCAAAAAGCGTCGCACATAGAATGATAATCGCGGCTTCTCTTTCCGACGGCAGGTCGGAAATATCAAACCTCTTCCCTTCTGTTGATATAAAAGCAACTCTCGGTTGTATGGAAGCGCTTGGCGCGAAAATAAGCTATGACGGTAAAACGGCTGTTATTGACGGAATAAAGTCTGTTCCCGAAAAAGCAGTATTGGATTGTTGTGAATCAGGCTCGACGCTCAGATTTCTTATACCGGTGGCGGCTGCTCTCGGTGTTAAATCCGAGTTTATAGGCAGAGGAAAATTGCCCGAAAGACCGATAACTCCTTATGTAAACGAGTTTCCGAAGCATAACGTTTCGTTTGAATTCTCGGGAGAATATAATTTGCCTTGCAATATAAGAGGCAGATTGAGCGGAGGAAAATTCGAGATAGACGGCGGTATTTCATCTCAGTTTATTACAGGGCTTTTGTTTGCATTACCGCTTCTTACTGACGACAGCGAGATTAGGCTTACCTCTCCCCTGCAATCAAAGCCTTATGTTGATATAACTTTGGGTGTTCTTCGTGATTTCGGATGCGGAATAACCGAAACAGACACGGGTTATTTAATAAAAAGCGTCGGAAAATTCAAGCCTTTCTCGGGAAGCGTTGAGGGAGATTATTCACAGGCGGCGTTCTTTTATGTTGCGAACGCTCTCGGTTCTTCGGTTGAAATAAACGGGCTGAAGGAAAACTCGCTTCAAGGCGACAAGGCTATTGTAGATATTTGCAAAAATGCTGCAAAAGGAAAGGCGTTTGAAATTGACTGCTCGGATATTCCCGATCTTGTGCCTGTTATGTCGGTGCTTGCTTGTTTTTGCAGCGGCACAAGCCGGGTTTTAAACGCGGGTAGGCTCAGGATAAAAGAATGTGACAGGCTTGCGGCAATGGAAGAATGTCTGAACAAGATAGGCGGAAACGTTAGGTCAACAGCTGACAGTCTTGAAATAGAGGGCGTCGGGACGCTTAAAGGCGGCGAGGTCGGTTGTTTTAACGATCATAGGATAGCAATGTCTATGGCGGTAGCTGCGACAAGATGTGAAGCGCCTCTGATAATTCGTAAGGTCGAATGTGTCGCAAAGTCATATCCCGATTTCTTTGATGTTTACAGAGAACTCGGAGGAAACGCGGAAGTGGTTTAAAATGACAAGAGAAGAAATAAAATCGCATATATTTGAAAGCTATGGCGTAAAAGAGGATTACCCGTGGGAGAATGACACGACCGATGCAGTTTTCCGTCATCCCGAAAACAAAAAGTGGTTTGCACTTTTAATGAATATATCCGCGTCCAAACTCGGCATAAAAAGCGACAAGAATATTGATATACTGAATGTAAAATGCGACAATATACTTATAGGTTCGCTTATCAGAGAAAGCGGCTTCTTCCCTGCTTATCACATGAACAAAAGCTGTTGGATAACCGCGGCTCTCGACGGCTCGGCGGATGATGAAAAAATAAAATGGATATTGGATATGAGCTTTGACGCTACGAAGAAAACCGTAAAGGCAAAATAGATACGGAGGAAAATATGTCATCTTGTTTTAACGGCGGTATTGATGTTTCGATTTTTGGCGAGAGCCACGGAAAAGCTATAGGCGTGGTTATTGACAATATCCCTGCGGGAGAAGAAATAGACATCGAAAAAATAGCCGAATTTATGAGGCGTAGAGCTCCAAAAAAAGACGGAACTTCTACAACTCGGAATGAAAAAGATATTCCCGAAATAATGTCGGGACTTTATGAGGGAAAAACAACGGGAACTCCTTTGTGCGCTATAATCTGTAATTCCGACCAACATTCGTCGGATTATGGGAATATATCGCATATCGCGCGTCCCGCTCACGCTGATTTTACGGGATTTCTTCGTTATAACGGTGCGAACGACCCGCGCGGCGGCGGACATTTTTCGGGCAGGCTTACTGCTCCGCTTTGCTTTGCGGGGGCTGTATGCGGACAGATACTCGAACACAAAGGAATTACAACAGGCGCGCATATAGAAAGAATAAAAGATGTATGCGACGAAAGATTTGACCCCGTAAATGTTTCCGCAAATCAGCTTAACGCTCTAAAGAACGGCTTCCCTGTTCTTTCGGCAGGCGTTGAAGAAAAAATGCGCGAAGTAATAAACAGCGCAAGAATGAATATGGACAGCGTCGGCGGGATAGTTGAATGTGCAGCTGTCGGATTTCCCGCGGGAATAGGCTCGCCGATGATGGACGGACTGGAAAATATAATTTCACGTTTAGTATTTTCAATTCCTGCTGTTAAAGGAATTGAATTCGGAAACGGTTTTTCTTGCGCGGATATTTTCGGCAGTGAGAATAACGACGAGTTCTACATTGAAAACGGAAAAGTTCTTACTAAAACAAACAACCACGGAGGAATATTGGGCGGGATAAGCTCGGGAATGCCTATTATATTCCGAGCGGCATTTAAACCCACGCCGTCTATTTCACGTCATCAGAAGAGCGTTGATTTCAAAGAAATGACCGAAACGGAGCTTGAAATAAAAGGAAGACACGACCCGTGCATAGTGCCGCGCGCAGTACCTTGCGTAGAAGCGGCTCTCAATATCGCGCTTTTGTCAGCGATGATAAACGATCCGAAAATTTAAAAAAGGAGGATTTGGTTTTGGAAGTTCCAAGAATACGAGTTGAAAATATTGACGATATATGCGTCTTGATATGTCATCTTATCTATTCTCTCGGATGCCCGCTGTCTAAAAATCAGCTTATTGAAATAACATCTCTTGAAGACGCGGTAAACTATTTCGGACTTATGAAAGCACTGGATAAAGCAAAAGGACATCTGCTGAAAGCTATCATATTAGACAACGAAACAGTATACACAAACACTGAGTTCGGGATAAAGGCCGCTCGTGAGCTTGGGTCAAACGTTCCCCTTTCGGTGCGTGATAAAATGTTTAAAGAGGCTGTAAGAGTCTACACGCGCGACGCTATGAAGAAAAAAGGCTCTATGATAGCCGTAAGGTATATTGAAAACTCCGACAAAACGTGCACCATCGGAATAAGGATAATGGACGAGGAAACTACAAAGCAGAAATATTTTCTTGAAATTACCGCTGAAAATTCGGAAAAAGCAGATCATATAAAAAATAAAATAAAGACCGCTCCAAAGGATTTTGTAAAATATCTTGATGATTATTTTAACGAATAATTTTACAACAAAAACGGCTTGTTGTTATGCAAGCCGTTTATTTTTATTTGTTAAACATCTCGGAGTCCTTATCTCCCACTCCCGATTTGAAAGGAGAAAGCCAATCGTCCTGAGGGCCGCAAACAAGCCTTGAACAGATATAAGCGCGGCGAATATCAAGAACTTTCCGAGCCTGATAACTTCCCGAACGCGTTATTTCTACAGCCAGAGCAGCGTCGGGCTTTTTACCGTCAATAAGCGCAAGCGGGAGCATAAACGCTTTGGAAACAATGTCGGGAAGATAAGCGGGAACTGCGGCTTTATAATTTCGTTTAACGCGCTTTACGGCAGTTTCAACAGCGCTCCTCAGAGAATTTTGTATCCTAAAAGCTAATTTTCCGCTTTGTGTATACAATTCTCTTATTTTATCATAGAGCTGTTCATCTAATTGCGCTTCGGTTCTTATTTGATGAATAATATCTGTTGCTTCATGAACGTCATAAAACAGTTCGGAAATGTATTCGAGCGGAAAACGGTTATCCAAAAACAGCCTCTCATAGTCGATATAAATATACTTTCCCGCATCAAATATCATATCTTCGTTTTTTGTGAAATAAACAGCCTGTCGCGGCAGTCTGCCAAATATTTCACGGATATTTTTGCCTCTGATACTTGAAAATGCCGTACAAAATCCCATAAGTTTCCACTCATGATCGCCATATTCGTTATATTCAAAACAAGCATAAATATCGTCGTAATTCTTATTGACAAGACCTGTATTAAACGCTGAAAAATTTCTCGAAACGCAGAACTTTTTCTCGGATATTATTTTTTTCAGCGTGTATCTTAAATACTCGCCAAGCATGCAAGTATCCCATTCTTCGTCTAAAGCAATTGCTTTAAGCTCTTGTAACATTTCAATATCGGCAAAATCATAATTATCGGGATATTTTGCGGCAACAGGAAAAGTATTTTCACGAACAAATGTGTCTACATAATACAAAAACCATTCTTTTCCCTCATACGCGCTTGGTTTTAATATTAGCTCCACACAAGAACCGTCGCTCTTTTTATATCTTATGGGGAAAATCATTTTACCGCCGTAGAAATGTATAGTTCCGTTTTTTCTTGCTGTTTCAAAATCTTCTGTAACGTTGTCTGTCAATTGAAAAAAATCAACAGACGTTCCGCTTTCTTCAATATATTTTTTAAGTATAGACATTGGCTTTACAGGAAGATTGCAAAAATCGCTGAGCTTTCCCAAAGGAATTCTGTTATTTTTCAAATACCCATAGGCGTCGTTGTAAACAAATTCATTTTCTAATGTTTTTGCAGAAGAATTAACGGATGTTCTTCCTATATCTCTGATAGTAACGAGATATTGCGGTACGCCCCCGAGTATCATCTCTTTTAATTCCAGAAAAGGCATTTGAGCTAGAAAATCTTTCATTTTCCCATACCCAAACTTTATCCTGTCAACGCCGCTGTCAGTGAGGAGTTTACTTATAGCAGCCATATGATGCGGTTTGTTCGTTGCAAAATTATCACAAAGCAGTTTATAAATACGCCGTTTTTCTTCATCGGGAATTTCTGACGACCTCTTTTCATAAGAGCTTAAAACATATTGTTTTGATCTCTCAAATGAAAAATAAAGGCTCTTGCCGCATGAGTTAAGATTTTTCGTAATTATACCGTTTATGAGCTGTCCGTCACGACAATGCTCTATCGGAAATATATATTTATCACCCATAAAAACGAGTTTATCGGACTGTTTTGCTTCTTCAAAACGGCTGAAAACCACTTGTTTCATCTGCTGTACAGCCAGATCATTACCCAGTATCTTTGAAAGCGCATAAAGCGATTGCTGCGTCATTTCAATTATATCGTCATTTAAAATGATATTCTTTGTTCCAAAGAAATTGTCGGCAGGATGACTGTTTTCCCCGGAAATATTTTTGTCTGCGTCTTGCCAATCTTTGATCAAAATAAAACCGCTGTTTTTATCTTCCTGAAACATAAACACTTCGGGAAAATCTTCGCATAGTTCTTCGAAAGAACCATATCCCAGACTTTCGGTTGAAAATCCGTTTGTAAACAGCCATTCATAAACTCTTGATAATCTATACAGCCCTGCGTCTGTAAACTGTCTTTTTATACAACTATACAACTGTAATTTTTCTTCGTATTTCAAAATATTTCTCCTGATTTATTCTGCTGAATTTTCCGAATTATCCGAATCAACGAGATCCCCTATATCGTCCAGATAATCCGCGTCTTCTATATAAATATGATCTACAAGCTCTGTCAGGCGCGTTTCCGAATAATCCTGAAGATATTTCCCCTCGACATCAAGCTTGTAACTATGGAAAGTGCTTTGATTTGTGAAATGAAAATCCGTGATATTTATATCCATTATTCTGAAGCCCTCAATTATTTTTTTACAGTCAGCCGCAAATGCGCTCGGCTTTGAATAGGCTCCGCCGAATTCAACATTTACAACTACCTTGTCGGCCGCAGACAGAGCGTCAATGCCTTTTGTAATTCCTGTTCCGTCGGGATTAAGGTCGACTTCGACTTCCATGGATTCTATATCCGTTATGTAGCGAAGTTCTTTATAGCTTCTGTCATAAATTTCCGCCGCAATAGTGCGGTTGTTGTATTCTATCTTATCCTTGTTATAAGAATGATTTAACAGAACGCCCATTGTACAGCAGCCCACAACAAGTAGAGCCGAAATAATAACGCATATTATGTTTATCTTTAATCTTCCGTGAGTTATAAGCAAAGTTACAATAATTTCTATTCCGAATAAAATAGCCGCTATAGGCGAAAGTTTTAACGGAATAAGATAATCGGGCGATTGTGAAAACAAACAGCATATCATAATTATTCCGAACGTTATAAGTATTAGTCCGAGAGAAATTATACCTACGCCTTTTTTTAATATTTCACGTGTAAAACGCTCTGACGCAACAAAACCGTGCTTTTGATTTCCTGCGTTATATATTTCGGCAGAATGGCGTTTAAGCATTTCATCAAACGCGCCGAGAAGCTGTTTTTGCTTTTCGTCCAGCTCGGCTTCTTTAACAGTCGTATCATCGACAGCTATACTGCCTTTATTATCCTGATTTTCGGTCACTGCTTGTCCTCCCCATAAAGTAATTCCTGCAATTTAGATTATAACAAAATTTCAATCACTTGTCAATGACGAATATTGTCTTTAATGCTTATTTTTTGGCAATAAAGGTAATAACATAAGAAAAAGCGGCATTCTTCCGAATACCGCTTTATGTTTTTGTTCAAAGCCGATTATTAAAGCTCAGCAAAATACTTTATGGTTCTTACCATCTGAGAAGTATAGGAGTTCTCGTTATCATACCAAGAAACTACCTGTACCTGGTAGAGGTCGTCGCCAACCTTTGAAACCATTGTCTGAGTAGCGTCGAACAAAGAACCATATCTCATTCCGATAACGTCGGAAGAAACGATCTGATCTTCATTGTAGCCGAAAGACTCGGAAGCAGCAGCCTTCATAGCAGCGTTTATGCCTTCCTTTGTAATGTCAGTACCCTTAACAACAGCCGTAAGGATAGTTGTAGAACCTGTAGGAACAGGAACACGCTGTGCAGAACCGATAAGCTTTCCGTTAAGCTCAGGGATAACAAGACCTATTGCCTTTGCAGCGCCCGTAGAGTTAGGAACGATGTTAGCAGCGCCCGCTCTTGCTCTTCTGAGGTCGCCCTTTCTGTGAGGACCGTCAAGTATCATCTGATCGCCTGTATAAGCGTGGATCGTGCTCATAATACCGCTCTGGATAGGAGCGTAATCATTAAGAGCCTTAGCCATAGGAGCAAGACAGTTTGTCGTGCAGGAAGCGGCAGAGATGATCTGATCTTCCTTTGAAAGTGTCTTTTCGTTTACGGAATAAACGATAGTCTTGAGGTCGTTTCCTGCGGGAGCGGAAATAACAACTTTCTTAGCGCCTGCATTGATATGAGCCATTGACTTTTCTTTCGAGCAGTAGAAACCTGTACATTCAAGAACAACGTCAACGCCTATCTCGCCCCAAGGAAGATCCTTTGCTTCTTTTTCAGCGTAAATTTTGAGGGTCTTTCCGTCAACGGTGATAGTGTTATTCTCATCATCAGCGGAAACTGTGTGAAGATTTTCACCGATAACGCCGCAGTAGCCCTTCTGCGCGGTATCATACTTTAAAAGATTTGCGAGCATTGAAGGCTTTGTGAGGTCGTTTATAGCGACTACATCATAACCCTCTGCGCCGAACATCTGTCTGAAAGCAAGACGTCCGATACGACCGAAACCATTGATTGCAACTTTAACTGCCATTGGAATATTCCTCCTGAAAATTAAAATTTGATAATTCCTATCAACTAATATTATACAAAATTTTCCGAAAATTATCAAGTGACTTAGAAAAATTTATGTAATGATAAATGTAAACTTTTTTGACTTTTTTTTGTAAATTTTGCACAAATGTCAGCTCCAATTATTAGATTTTTCATAATACTTAAATTTACTTTTCATCTATTTTCTTTTTCAGCTCTTCAAGTTCTTCTTTGATTTTTTCAAGCTCTGTAAGAATTTGAGTTGTTCTTTGTTCATTTAATTGTGACGCTTTGTATGTTTCTTCAACTTGTCTGTAAAATTCGCTTCCATATATACCCCAGTTCATTTTATCAATTCCTTTTGATTGCTACTCACTTGTTGTGTAATTGTTGTCAAAATATTTCATAAACCATAAACTTTCGGGATTTTCGATTTGAAATTCTTTTCCGTTCAGATATTTAAGAATACCCGCGTCTGTTGTGAATTTAAACCTTATCTTATAAGAACACAGCGCCTGAAATTTAGCTTTATACGGCTTGTTCCGTTCATTGCTCCCGTATTTGCCGTCGCCGAGCAGCGGACAACCTATATGAGCAAAATGTGCGCGTATCTGGTGAGTTCTTCCCGTAAGCAAGTCGATCTCTAAAAGCGACAGGTCTTCCCTGCTTTCTAAAACTCGGTATTTTGTCTTTATCGTGAGAAAGTCCTGTTTAGGAATGTCGGAAATAACAACGCGGTTTTCGACCGACAACTTTTTCAAATATGCCGTAAGCACCGCTTCGCTTGGCTCGGGCTTTCCGAAAACAGCGCATAAATAGAGTTTTTCTATTTCCCTGTCGCGGAGCTTTTGATTTAATATCCGCAATGCCTCGGCATTTTTTGCCGCGATAACTATTCCGCTCGTGTTTCGGTCAATTCTGTTTACAAGAGCCGGAACAAAGCTTTGTTCGTTTTCGGGCTTATATTCTCCCTTTTTTTCAAGATAGCAAAGTATGCGGTTTATAAGCGTGTCCTGAGAATTTTCATTGTCCTCGTGTACGACCAGTCCGCACGGTTTGTCGCAGAGAAGAATATTTTCGTCCTCGTAGATAACGCTTATATCTGAAGAAATATCCTTTCTCTCAACTGCCTTTTTTGAAAGCAATTCTTCGCTCAGATAAAACCTGAAAACGTCGCCCTCTTTTAGTATCGTGTTAGGCTCGGCTTTAGCGCCGTTCAGCTTTATTCGTTTTTTTCTCATCAGCTTGCAGACAAGAGTTGTTTTAAGATTTGGGTATGCTTTTGACAAAAACCTGTCGGCACGCTGTCCTGCGTCATTTTTTTGAACAGTTATCTCAGTCATAATAGCTCCTGTTCAGCCGTTACTGCTTGATCTCGTTTTCGTGGTCGCTCTTTTCTTTCGCTTTCTTTTTCGGGCAGATCTTCCTTATATAGACAGCGTACAGCGAAAGTGATATTATCCCCGCTGTCGTCCAACCGACAGGCCACGAGAGCCATATTCCCGTTGCTCCGAAATGCGGTTTCAGTATAAACGCAAACGCCACTCTTAAAATCAGATCGCTGAATGTTGTCACCATAAATGCAACAACTCTCCTGCCGCCGCGCAGTATAGCGTCAGCCGCAAGTTTCAGCCCGACTGCGGCATAAAACGGTGAAACTACAGTCAGAAAATGTACTCCCGCCTCCGCCGCCGCGGCAGTATTTGCATTAGTTTTATCCATAAACAAATAAATCAGATTTTCCGCAAAAATATGGTAGAGTATAGAAAACGCCGCCGATATTACCAACGTTATCAGGCTTCCGACGTAAAATCCCTTTTTTACACGGGAATATTCTTTAGCGCCGATGTTCTGCGCCGTAAAACTTGAAATCGAGTTCCCGACCGTAGAACAGCAGGTCACGGCGAACGTATTAAGCTTTATCGCCGAAGCATATCCCGCCACGACATCAGTTCCGCAGCTGTTGACCAAACTTTGAATAAATAGCTGTCCAACCGATACAAAGCTCTGCTGGAAAATACTGGGGATAGAAAGCGACGCAATTTTACCAAGGGTTTTCCATTCAAACAGCTTGTATTTTTCGCTCTTGATCTCGCCTACTCTATGGAGCAGAACGATAAACGCAAGTACCGAGCAAATTCCTTGACAAATAAAAGTTGCCCATGCCGCGCCGGCAACTCCCATTCTGAAAACTGCGACAAACAGCAGATCCATAGCGATATTTCCGATTGACGAACCGATAAGAAAATACAGCGGTGTTTTGCTGTCGCCGAGAGCCGTAAAAATTCCCGTACAGATATTGTATACGAACAAGAAAACCAGTCCGAGAACGTAAATATTAAGATAAGTTTTGGAGTCGGAGAAGATCAGATCATCCGTTCCAAGTAAATTTAAAAACAGTCCGCTTGTGAAAATACCGACAACCGTAAGCATCAAAGCAAGGGAAAATGTGGAAATTATCGACGTATAAACCGCCGTTTTCATTCCCTTGTAATCCTTTGCTCCAAAAAGCGTAGAAATGACTACTGAACAGCCTATGTTCATTCCCGTCCCTATCGACAGGAAAATCATCGTGATAGGATAAGATGCACCTATCGCGGCAAGAGCGTCGTTGTTTATAAATCTTCCCGCAATTATGCTGTCGGAAATGTTGTACATCTGCTGGAAAACAACGCTTATCAGCAGAGGTATCGAAAATTGTATCAATATGGGCGTAACCGCGCCGCGGGTCATATCCTTAACCATTATTCTTAACTTTGTTATTTCTTTAATTTTGCTTCTGCCTTTAAGCGAAGGTCGCGTTCGAGAATTACTTTCCTGAGTCTAATGTTCTTGGGCGTTACTTCTACAAGCTCGTCGTCCTGAATAAATTCAAGGCTTTCTTCAAGGCTCATCTGCTTGCACGGGATAAGGTGCAACGCGTCGTCAGAACCCGAAGCGCGGGTATTTGTAAGGTGCTTTTTCTTGCAGACATTTACGACAATATCTCCCGCTTTCGGTGATACGCCTACAATCATTCCTTCGTATACCTCAACGCCCGCGTCAATAAACAACGTTCCGCGCTCCTGGGCGTTGAACAGTCCGTAGGTTACAGCTGTTCCTGTTTCCCAGGCAACAAGAGAGCCTGCCGTTCTTCTGGCTATATCTCCGTAGTAAGGCTTATAGCTGTCGAAGATCGTGTTCATAACGCCCTCGCCTTTAGTATCTGTAAGAAATTCGCTTCTATAGCCGAAAAGACCTCTTGACGGCACGAGATATTCGAGCCTTGTGCGTGTTCCTATCGGGTGCATTTCGACCATTTCTCCCTTGCGCTGACCCATTTTCTCCATAACAGAGCCGACGGCGGATTCTGGAACATCTATTATAACGCGCTCTACAGGCTCGCATTTTACTCCGTCAATTTCCTTGTACAAAACGCGCGGCGTGCTTACGGAAAGCTCATAGCCCTCTCTGCGCATGGTTTCAATAAGTATCGAAAGGTGCATTTCGCCGCGTCCCGCAACATTCATGGAATCGGTAGTATCGCTGTCCGAAACACGGAGAGAAACGTCTTTTAATGTTTCGCGAATAAGTCTTTCGCGTATCTGGCGAGATGTAACGTATTTTCCGTCTCTGCCCGCAAAAGGAGAGGTGTTTACGGAAAACGTCATTTCTACCGTTGGGTCGCTTATCTTTACAAAAGGAAGCGGTTCGGGGTTATTTACCGAGCAGATAGTTTGTCCGATAGTAACACCCTCAATTCCCGAAAAAGCAATTATATCGCCGACAGACGCGCTCTCGACAGGCACTTTGTTCAATCCTTCAAACTGATTGAGCGAAACGATCTTTGCCTTAAAGGGAGCTGTTCTGTTGTGATAATCGCAGACCATGACTTCCTGATTTTGCTTTATAACTCCGCGCTCTACCCTGCCTATCGCAATTCTTCCCACATAATCGTTATAATCAATTGACGAAACAAGCACCTGCAGATCGCCGTTTTCATCTCCCTCCGGCGCGGGGATATGTTCGATTATCTTCTCGAAAAGGGGCTTGAAATCAGTTCCCATCTCGTCGGGATTGTACGACGAACAGCCGAGTCTTCCCGAGCAGAACACAACGGGGCTGTCGAGCTGTTCTTCAGTTGCGTCAAGATCGAGCAAAAGCTCTAAAACTTCATCTACAACCTCATGATTTCTTGCGTCGGGACGGTCTGTTTTATTTACTACTACAATTATCTTATGACCAAGCTCCAGAGCTTTTTGCAGGACAAAACGCGTCTGCGGCATTGTCCCCTCAAAGCTGTCTACCAGAAGAAGAACGCCGTTTACCATTTTGAGTATGCGCTCTACCTCTCCCGAAAAGTCGGCATGTCCGGGAGTATCTACTATGTTTATCTTTACGCCGTTGTACATACAGGACGTGTTTTTTGCGAGAATAGTAATTCCGCGCTCGCGCTCAATGTCGTTGTTGTCCATAACTCGATCCTGGACAGCCTGATTTTCGCGGAACGCTCCCCCCTGCTTTAACATTTCGTCTACAAGCGTTGTCTTTCCGTGGTCGACGTGCGCTATTATCGCAATATTCCTAAGATCTTCTCTAACCAAATTTGCTCACTTTCCTTTTTCTTGATATATAGATTTACACCAAAAGTATTATACAATAAATTCGCAAGAATTTATTGTATAATTGTCCATTACCGCACGGAGCAAAATTTTGTAAAAAATTTTGCGGATGTGCGTGGACATAAATGTATAATAATCGCTCTCCGATTATTATACAACATTTTACTTATTTCTACAAGATGATAATTTAAAAACCGTGTTTTTAATTATTTTAATCAAACATTAACCCATGTTTTTATGCATTTTAACAACAGTCAAGCGACATTCCCCGAGAAATTCTTTTCCGTTTCAATTCTAAGCTTCGAGCCGTCGCTCACCATAACAATATTTCCGTCGCGTGACGTAGCGTAATATTCATAACAACCTACGTTTTCAAGACGGTCGAAAACCTCGTTTCTGGGGTGTCCGTAGTAATTTATTTCCGCTACTTCAAACACGGCTATATTGGGCGTTACTTTTTGCAGGAACTCCTCCGAGCTTGAACCCGCGCTTCCGTGATGACCTACCTTTAAAACGTCAACGTCAATATCCGCTCCGCTTTCAATAAGATCCTTTTCGCTTATGCTCGTAAGATCTCCCGTGAACAAGAACGAGTTTTCGCCGTCTACAAATTTTGTTACTATTGAAAAATCATTAAGGTCGTCATAATAGTCTACTGACGGTGCCATTATCTCGATATAACTGTCACTGTCAAAATAATACTTATCGCCGACTTCGGCATATTCAGCATCAATGTTTTTCATGTCTATCTCAGCCATCATTTTTAAATAGGTCGTTGTGTCGGGAACAAGGTCTACGGGTATTCTCGGCATAATGATCTTATCGACATTATAATCCATAAGTACTTTGTAAATTGAACCGATATGGTCGCCGTGAGGGTGGGTGCATATTACAAGATCTATTTTTTCTATCTCCTGAAATTTCAGATAGCCGAAAATATTTCCCGAAGTATCTTCTAATCCACCGTCTATAAGTACAGTAAAATCATTTGTGACAATAAGTTCGCTGTCAGCCTGTCCGACGTCAATAAAATGCACGACAGCCTCATTCTCTTTGGGTTTTACGAGCGGCTTTATGCCGCCTCCGAAAAAGATAACAACGTCGTTTGAGGACGGTATCCATTCAATTTTAAGGAACTTGTCGTTTACAAAGAAAAACAGTGCTGCAACCGAAATAATTATCAGCACTGTAGAAACGACTTTTCTGTATATCTGTTTAACGCTTGGTTTTCTTTTTCTGGTTATTGGTTTCTTTCTTTTGGGCATTGTTTTTCCTTTCGGGAAGTGTTTTGTCGGGAGCAATCAGACATTCTCCGCCAAAGCCGATAAGATCGCGGCGCTTTGCAATATTCAGCGCTTTTTCCACAAGAGCGCGGTTCTTCGGCATAAAATACTGTAACAAAGCGCGCTGCATTGCCTTTTCTTCGGAAGTTCTGGGAACAAATACGGGTTCCATTGTATAAGGATCTAAGCCCGTGTAGAACATTGCCGTGGAAATAGTTCCGGGAGTAGGATAAAAATCCTGCACTTGCTCTGGACGGATATTGTGCTTTTTCTCAAACAGCGCAAGTTCTATCGCGTCATTAAGCGTACAGCCGGGGTGCGAAGACATAAGGTAAGGCACAAGATACTGCTCTTTTCCGCATTTTTTTGTTGCCTTATAAAACTTTTTTTCAAACTCCTCGTACACCTCAATATGCGGCTTTCCCATTAGATCGAGAACTCTGTTTGAGGCGTGTTCGGGCGCAACTTTGAGCTGACCGCTGACATGAAATTCTACAAGCTCATCGAGAAAATTTGTGTTCTTGTCAAGAAGCAGATAATCAAACCGAATACCCGAACGAATAAAAACCTTTTTCACCTTTTTTATTGACCGCAGTTTACGCAAAAGCGCAATATAATCGCTGTGGTCTGCGTTAATGTTTTTGCACGGCGTCGGAGCTAAACACTTTCTGCCTTTGCAAAGTCCGTGTTCTTCCTGATTTTCGCAGGACGGGTGGCGGAAATTTGCGGTAGGTCCGCCGACGTCGTGTATATATCCCTTAAAATTCGGCTTTTGCGTCAGCATAACAGCTTCGTTTAAAACCGACTCTTCGCTTCTTGTCTGAACTTTTCGCCCTTGATGAAGCGCGATTGAACAGAAATTACAGAAACCGAAACAGCCGCGGTTGTGGGTTATCGAAAACTCTATCTCCTGTATCGCGGGAACGCCGCCGTCTTTTTCGTACATCGGGTGATAAGTGCGCATATACGGCAGTTCGTATGCATAGTCAAATTCCTTTTGAGTTACGGAGCGCTGCGGCGGATTTTGTACAAGCATCATATTTCCGTGGCGCTGGATAATTGTTCTTCCGTAAACCTCGTCCTGCTCGTCATACTGTTTTCTGCAAGCCTTTGCATAGGCTTTTTTGTTGGCGCTGACTATTTCATAGCTGTCGCACTGAACAGCGCCTAAGGGCGTGTTTTCGGGCTTTGTTAGATAACAAGTCCCTCTCAAATCGTGCATATCCGAGAGCTTTTGTCCCTGTTTAAAACGGTTGAGCATTTCCGAGAGCGTGACTTCTCCCATTCCGTACATAAGAAAATCCGCTCCGCTGTCAACCAGAATTGACGGCATTACGCTGTCGCTCCAATAGTCGTAGTGTGCAAATCTGCGAAGCGACGCTTCAAGTCCGCCTATTTCTATCTCCGTATCGGGAAACAGGCGCTTTAACGCCTTGCAGTAGGTAATCACCGCCCTGTCAGGGCGCTTTCCGCCCTTTCCTCCGGGAGAATATGCGTCGTCGTTACGCTTTTTCAGCGCAACGGTATAATTCGACACCATACTGTCAATGTTCCCGCCCGTTACCATAAAACAATGTTTCGGCTTTCCGAGTTTTCTGAAATCATCATCGCTTATCGGCTGGGCAATAATGCCGACCGAAAATCCAGCCGCTTCTACCATACGCGAAATTATGGCGATACCAAACGTCGGGTGGTCTATATAGGCGTCGCCCGTAACGCAGATAAAGTCAAGCTGTGATATTCCGCGTTCTTCAAGGTCTTTTTTGCATACAGGCAAAAACGGCATAAATTATCCTCTCAATTCACTAGCTATAAATTCAAACAGTTTCTTTCTTAAAACTTCACCGCGATTGTTTTTAAACCACTCGTACGCCTGTTTTAAGCCCTCTCCGAGCGGCTTTACATTCGGCATAAGCCTTGACATTTCCGAAACGTCAAGAGCGTATTCATAATCATAAAACGGAAAGAAACTTCTTTGGCTTATATTATCATGTACAAACTCAAATTCGGGTGTCTTCCCCAAAACTTCATAACAAATGCTAACCCATTCGAGAATATCGACAGAGCAGGGATTTCCAACGTTGAAAACTCGCCTTTTCGGTTTCTTTTCAAGAATTATCTCAATAAATCTGCACATATCTTCAATGTCGAAAAATTGCAGCTTCATTTTTCCGTTTTTAGGAACATAGAATTTGCGGTCTTGCTCGGCACATTCAAAAACAAATGCCTCTCGGTATAGGTTGTTGTATTTTCCGTAAAGATACGGCGGACGAAGAATATAAGCGTTTGGAACGCGTTCAAGCAGGCGTTTTTCAGCCGCGATTTTATTTGTGCCGTAATCGCCCCATATTTTATTCGCGCCTGTTGGCATTTCCTCGGAAAACGGTTGAGGTAGGGTTTCGGGATAAACTGCGCTTGAGCTTATCATAATATAGTTTCCAAATTCACCCAAGCCGTCAAGCAAATCGTCAATATCCGCCGAATTATAAGCCGTTACGTCTATAACCGCGTCAAACGAGTATTTTTTCAGCACATCTCCGAGCGCGTGCCTGTCGGCAATTATCGGAAAAACGCCCTTTGACTGACAACGAGTTCCGCGGTTTAAAACGTATACCTCGTTTGCCTTTGAGAAATATTCCGCTGTAAAGCGGCTTGCAAATACAGTTCCGCCCGTTACAAGAATTTTCATTCGTAAATCAGTCCCCGCAGATTTCTCTTGCTATCTTATTCGCTCTCTTGTACACTTCATCAGCGTCAACTGTCAAAAACTTTCCGTCCTCGTACAGAATTTTCCCGTCAATAACGGTCATTTTTACATTCTGCTTAGAGCCTGCGTAAACGAGATTTTTCGCAATATTGTGAATAGGCTGCATATTCGGTTGCGCAAGGTCGATAACTGCAAGATCGGCGCGCTTTCCTACGGCGAGAATATCGCAGTCATTAATACCCATAGCTTTCGCACCTCCTTTTGTAGCCATTTCAAGCACCCCGAACGCAGGACACGCTGCCGCGTCGTTTTCCTTGACTTTCTGCAATCCCGCGACAAGAAACATTTCCTTGAACATATCAAGGCAGTTATTAGATGCCGCGCCGTCAGTCCCTATTGCGAAATTCGTCATGCCGTTACGTTTCATTTCACAGATCGGAGCAATCCCACTCGCAAGTTTAAGATTTGACGCAGGGTTTGTCACCATGTACAGCCCCTTATCGCGGAAGATCTCCATATCGCGCTCGTCAAACCAAACGCAGTGAAATCCGCCTCCGCCGTATTCAAACATTCCCAGCTTGTCGAAAAGCTGAGTAGGAGTCATTTTATAGCGCTCAATGCAGCCGTCAACCTCCGCTTTCGTTTCGCTGTTGTGTGTGAACATCGGCGCTTTATACTTCTGCGCAAGTTTTGCTAGTCCTTCAAGCGTTTCAAGCTTTGTGGTATACTCTGCATGAAAACCGAGCTGATATGAAATAAGCGGGTCATAGTTATTATAGGTGTTGTATTCTTCCTCAATGCCCTCAACAGTGCCGCCAAAGTCGTTTATCGAACCACAGATTACTGTTCTGAAACCCATATCGGTATTAGCTTTAGCGTAGCTCGGGAGCTTGAAATACATATCAAAGCTCGAAGTTATTCCGCTTGTAAGATACTCCATATTGCCGAGCTGAGTGAAAACGTAAATTGCCTCTTCAGTAAGTTTAGCCTCATGCGGGAAAACTTGTTCGTAAAGCCAGTCGTTAAGCGGCAGATCGTCCGCAAACGAGCGCAGAAAAGTCATAGCGGTGTGAGTATGCGCGTCTTTAAAACCGGGAATAATAAGGTTTCCGCATAGGTCAATTTCACGGTCGAAATTTCCGTCCTGCTTTTCGCTGCCGACATAGGAAATCAAACCGCCGTTGGTGCAAAGTTCACCGCTTATTATATTTTCATTCTCCATTGTGAGGATCTTAGCGTTGTAAAAACGCAGTTTCATAAAATTTACCTCCAATAATCAGCCGAACAGTTTCTTTAGCGAGCTTGTATAAGGATAGCGGCAAATTCCCTTTTCAGTAACTATCGCGGTTATAAGCTCGGCGGGGGTCACGTCAAACGCGGGATTAAAACATTTAACTTCATTTTCGGCAACAGGCTTTTCAAAAAACTTTGTCTTTATTTCATCGCTGTCGCGTTCTTCAATTACTATCTTGCCGCCGTTTTCGCAGTTGAAATCAATAGTAGAGCTTGGACAGAAAACGTAAAACGGGATATTGTGAAACTTAGCGTTTATCGCAACAGAGCGCGTGCCTATCTTGTTTGCGGTGTCGCCGTTTGCGGCTACTCTGTCGCAGCCTACAAAGCAGGCGTTTATTTTTCCCTGCGACATCAACAATGACGCGGCATTGTCGCAGATAAGCGTAACGTCAATTCCCGCGTGATTAAGTTCAAAGCTCGTAAGCCTTGCGCCTTGTAAAAGCGGGCGCGTTTCATCACTGAACACATGAAAGTTATATCCCTTTTCTTTTCCCAGCAAAAGCGTCCCAAGCCCCGTGCCGTATTCTGACGCGGCAAGCGCTCCCGCGTTGCAGTGCGTCAAAATGCCGTCGCCGTCTTTCACGAGAGTTAGTCCGTATTCGGAGATCGCTCTGCACATCTGCCTGTCCTCGTCATAAATTTTCATACACTCCTCATAAAGCAAAGGGATCGCCGATTTTTTATCAGCGCCCTTTGCCGCCGAAAGCATACGCTCGACAGCGTGTGAAAGATTTACCGCTGTAGGTCTTGACGAAACAAGATAAAGTCCGAGCATTTTTAATTCATCATAAAAATTATTCTCATTAAGTCTTTTTGCGCAGACGTACATTCCAAATCCCGCGGCAATTCCAATCGCGGGAGCGCCGCGCACCCGAAGCTCTTTTATTGCTTCAAAAACAGCTTCAGGCGTTTCAAGGCGCAAAAACTTTATTTCATTTGGAAGAAGCGTCTGATCTATAATTTCAACAGCGTTTTTGTCCTCGGAAAGTCTGACTGTAAAAATTTTGTCCATATTTTTCTCTTAATTGAAATAAACCAGCTCGCTGTCGGCTTTTTCGGTCGGAGCTACAGACCTTGCAAGAATAACAGGTCCTACCCCTCTGTAAACTTCCTGTTTTTCACCGACAATTCTGCCTGTAACTTCAACCCAATCTCCGTCTTTAAATTTACTTTCATCGGGGCATTTTACAAGTATTCCCACTACCTGAATATCATTCGCACAGCAGGTCATGGCTCTTCTTGAAATAACGAAATAGCCTTTCGGAACATTTTTCGCCCTGAACACCATTCCGCGGACTCTGATGTTTCTGTTGTTATAGCGCTTTGAATTGCTCATTATGTCGACATACCAAAGCCCGAAATCATCATGAACAATATCAATAGGATCGGCGTTTACGTCAAATGGCATTTCGTCGTCTCCCTGAAATCCCTGCTCGACCTCGCCGTCCATATACTCAAACATCATATCAATACGGGGATTTAACGATTTTAAGATCCTGCGCAGACGCTTTTTATCAACTTTTCCCTGTTCGCAGCGATTGAATATGACAATGTCGGCGACGGCGATATTGTCCGACAAAAGCTGCCGCATATTGTTAAGATAAACGTCAAATCTCGTGTGATCCACAAACATAAATATCTGGTAGAAGACCCAGTTTTTCGGTGCTTTCTGCTCCATATCCCTAAGACTCCACATTCCGTTATATTCGAGCATAACTCTTGAGGGTCTATGTTTTTCTATAAGCGCAGTGAGGTTTTCGGGATTAAAATCGTCTTCGTCTTCAATAAATTCAACAACAGATTTGGACGCTTTTAAAATTTTCTCGTCATATTCAACTTCGCCGTCCTCGCAGGCAATAACAAGCGTTCTTTCGCCCCTGCTGAACTCTCTGTCATTCAGTGTTTCAAGAATAAACGACGTTTTTCCGCTTTCAAGAAAGCCTGTCATTAAATAAACGGGTATTTCCATTTTAAACTCCAATCAGACACCGAAAAGTGACTTTATCTTTTCTTCGTCAAGCTTTGAACCGATAACGCACATTTTTCCCGTAACGTCCGCAGAACCGTTTCTTATTTCATATTCCTCGGGAACAAAATCAAACTCGATCCAGCCGTCCTTGCCCTCTACAATGCCCTTTGCTCTCAGGACAACGCCGTATTCCTCGTTTGAAAGCTTTGATAGCGCATTTTCAAGCTCTTCCTTTGTAAACTTCTTTGCCGTTTCAATTCCAATAGAAGTAAACACTTCGTCGGCGTGATGGTGATGGTGGTGATGTTCGTCATGGCAGTGACATTCTTCGCCGTCGTGATTATGATGTTCATCTTCATCATCGTCGTCATGATGGTGGTGATGATGTTCATGCTCGTCTTCATCATCGTCATCATGGTGATGGTGGTGATGTTCGTGTTCATCTTCATCGTCATCATGGTGATGAGCAAGAGTTTCTTTAAGCAGGTCGTCGGCGAATTTATTTTCATTTTCCATTGCATGCAAGATCTGCGAACCGCTTATTTCGTCCCAGTTTGTAGTAACAATTGTAGCGTTAGGATTAATCTCCTTTATCTGAGCGATCGCCGCAGCGAGTTTATCTTCACTGAGCTTTTGAGAACGGCTCAGAACAATGGTTTTAGCAGTTTCGACCTGATTTTTATAGAACTCTCCGAAGTTCTTCATATACATTCTGATCTTGGTCGCGTCAACAACGGTCGTATAACTGTTCAGAACAATATCTTCGCTGTTAATGTCCATGACCGCTTTTATAACGTCCGAAAGCTTTCCAACTCCGGACGGCTCAATCAATATTCTGTCGGGAGCAAATTCTTCAAGAACTTTTTGGAGAGCTTTTCCAAAATCACCTACCAATGAACAGCAAATGCAGCCTTGGTTCATCTCGGTGACCTGAATTCCCGCGTCTTTCATAAACCCGCCGTCAATGCCTATCTCTCCAAACTCGTTTTCTATAAGAACCAGCTTTTCTCCTTTATAACCCTCTTTCAGAAGTTTTTTAATGAGCGTTGTTTTACCTGCTCCCAAAAAACCCGAAAAAACATCTATCTTTGTCATTTTATACACCTCATATGCCTTTCATTTAAATTTGCAAATTCCATATTTGCATTCCACATTATATTGTACCACTTTTTTAATTTATAGTCAATATCTTTTATATAAAAAATACCATGCATAATCAAGCTTTAAATTAAAAATGTCCCGTTCTGTTTTTGCAGAACGGGACAAATCTAGTCAACTATTACTGATCTTTTTTCTTACGCTTGAGAGAAGCCGCCGCAACTGTAGCTCCAAGAGCAACAGCCGCGCCTATGCCCAATCCCGCAGATGTATCTTCAACACCTGTATAAGGATTATCAGCAAGCGGAACATCATCGTCGTCAATTATTACAATATCATCGAAATGATTTTCATCGGAAACACTGTCTGTAGCAACTTCCGTATCATCATCGAAATCGTCCATTTCAATATCGTCAATAACTACAGTATCATCGCTCGGAGTATCTGTATCCTCGGGAGCGTCAACAACTTCGTCATTGGCGTCATCAACTACGGTTTCATCCGGTGTCTCAGGCTCAACAGGTTCTTCCGTAGGCTCATCCGGTGTTTCATCAACAGGTTCATCGGGAGTCTCATCTACTGTAGGCTCATCGGGCGTATCAGGCTCGTCGGGAATATCATCCTCGGGAAGATCTTCCTCGTCAGCGTCAACAGTATTGTCCTCGGTGTAATCGTCATCAACATCGGGTTCGTCTTCAACATCAGTAACATCATCTGTTACCTGATCCTCGGGAGTATCATCTACAGGTTCATCAGGTGTGTCATCCGTAGGCTCGTCAGGCGTATCGTCTGTAGGCTCGTCGGGTGTGTCATCCGTAGGTTCGTCAGGCGTATCGTCTGTAGGCTCGTCAGGAGTATCATCCGTGGGCTCATCGGGTGTATCATCCGTGGGTTCATCAGGTGTGTCGTCTATAGGCTCATCGGGTGTATCATCCGTGGGTTCATCAGGTGTATCGTCCGTAGGCTCATCGGGTGTATCATCCGTGGGTTCATCGGGTGTGTCGTCCGTGGGCTCATCGGGTGTGTCATCCGTGGGTTCATCGGGTGTGTCGTCCGTAGGCTCATCAGGCGTGTCGTCTGTAGGCTCATCGGGAGTATCATCTGTAGGCTCATCGGGAGTATCATCTGTAGGCTCATCGGGTGTGTCATCCGTGGGTTCATCAGGTGTATCGTCCGTAGGCTCATCAGGCGTTTCATCTGTCGGCTCATCGGGCGAGTCATCTACTACGTCATCACCGTCATCGCCATCGTCTACAACCGTATCATCAGGACCGTCGTCCGCATCATCAGGCTCATCGGAAGTGTCATCTGTAGGCTCATCGGGCGTATCGCCGTCATCAGTCTCAATAGACTTATCTTCCTCTTCTACCTTGTCTTCTTCGTCATCATCAGGCGTTGTATCATCAGAATCATCATCGTCGGGTGTGGTTTCATCGGTATCGTCATCACCGCCGCCGATCTCGTCTTCTTCATCGCCGTCGTCAGTGTCGTCGTTATCCTGAACGACATCTTTATCAATATCCTGATCCTTTTCGTCCTGATCTTCCTCGTCCGGAGTTGTCACATCCTGCTCATCATCAACAGAGGGAGCAGAACCGTCGTCAGCGGTAACCTGGTGGATCTCGTTATTCATTCTGACATCGCTTGCGAATACGCTGCCGCTAAGAACGCCGTCATTGAAGAAGTGTGCGTTCGGAGCAACTACGATACCGCCCATCTGCGAAGTCTTTATATCGCCGGCATAATTGCCGAAGTTGAATGTAATGTTAGCGTTAGAAAGGTTCCAGTTTATCTTGTCATCGCCGTTATCGTTTACGCAGCCCATATCAACATATGTCGTGCTGTCGTCAGTGATAACGTTGATTATAACCTTAACGCCGCCGTTTCTTGACAGAAGTTTCTGCAAGTATTCGCCGTTTGCGCTAAGATCGTTGCTGCTAACGCTGGCAACAAGAGTCTGTCCGGGCTGTACCGCGCCTGTCTCAATAGCATAAACCGCGTCTCTCAGAGAGCTTCCCGAATCCTCAGCGGAGAATCCGACTTCATCAATGAGGCTCTGACCTGCTTTTGCCATAGAGTCAAGCTTCGCGCCTATGTTTGCAAACGAATCGTTTGCGTCAGCGCGGCGGATGGAAACCTTTTCAGGGTGTCCCTGGCAGTCGATTATATAATCTCTGCCTCCCGCGTTAAACGTGATCTTGCTTGCGTCTCCGCCTTCAACTATTTCAAAGTCAAAGCCGAAAACAAGATCGTATGTAGTGCCCTCGTAAACGCCGAGCTTTATCGTCGAATCTCCGTCCTGAGGAAGCTCTGCGATATAGCAAGTATAAACGCTCGGAGCTTCAACGCCGTTTCTCTCAAAGTTAGCGGCTACGTTGGTATTGAAAACATCAAATTTATTAACTTTTTCAGCGCAGATATTACCTTCAACGTGTATTCCGTACATATTCAGGTCTTTTGTATACGCCGCAAAACCCTTGTACCCGGATAGTTCGTTATTGAAGTCTGCAACAGCACTCGCATCTTCCGACGCAATGTAAACGTTCGAGCCGCACTTGAGATATGCTTCGTTTGAACCTATATCGTTCCGCGCGCTTTCAGTCACATTGTTATTGTCGTCGTTGTTTGCGTCATCGCCCGGTGTAACGGCAGCGGACGCAGAAAGCGCACCCGCGCGCGAACCCAGTACAGTAACAGCAAACGCGAACATAAAAGCAACTTTTCCCTTATTGGTCTTTTTCCTTTTTTCTTCATTCGACATGGCTGTCATCTCCTAAAAACAATAACAAGATACAATTCTCCACCTATTGTGGTTATTATTATTATAGCATTTATAATACTAAATGTCAATAGTTTTAGAGAAAAACATTTACAAAATTTCAACAAATCCTACAAACTTTTTTAGCTGATTTTAACAAAAATCAAGCTATCAGAAAAAATATAATTAAACGAAAACATCTGATTTGTGAACTATTATGTCAAATAACTCTTTTCGCCATGATGTCGGAATTGTACGCGTACTTCACGGCGGTTTCTGCAGTAATTACGCCCGACTTGTACATATTCAGCAGACTGTTGTCCATTGTGGTCATACCGGGAGCCGACTGTATGACGGAATCTATCTGGTGAGTCTTTTCGTCGCGGATAAGAGTTCTTATCGCGCTGTTCATTGTCATTATCTCAAACGCGGGAGTATACTTCCCTTCCGTGGACATAACGAGCTGCTGGGAAATAACGGCGTTCAGCACCATTGAAAGCTGGATCCTAATCTGGTGCTGCTGATTTGTAGGAAATACGTCTATTATTCTGTCGATGGTATTTGCCGCACCGAGAGTGTGGAGCGTTGAAAGCACGAGCTGACCCGTTTCGGCGGCTGTCATTGCGACGCTTATAGTCTCGTAATCGCGCATTTCGCCCAGCAGGATAACATCGGGCGACTGCCTCAAAGCAGAACGCAGAGCGCTTAAATAGCTCTTGGTGTCGATATTAATTTCGCGCTGGCTGATTATGCTCTTTTTATGCTTATGCAAGAACTCTATCGGGTCTTCTATCGTGATAATATGTCCCGAGCGTTCTTCGTTTATCTTTTCGATAATGCAGGACAACGTAGTTGATTTTCCGCTGCCCGCAGGTCCGGTGACAAGAACGATTCCGCTTTTCAGTTTTGATAGTTTCATTACGCTTTCGGGTATACCGAGCTGTTCGGGTTCGGGAAGCGTAAACGGAACATATCTCAGCACCGCCGCAAACGATCCGCGTTGTTTGTAGATATTTGCGCGAAATCTTCCCATTCCGACAACCGAGATAGAAAAATCCATTTCCTTTTCGGGGAGATTTTCAATATCAAATTTATAGCCGCCGAGCTTGTAAATTTCATGCACATATTCCTTTGTAACCGCGGGAGTAAGCGGGGCGTCGTTAATTTTTACAAGATCTCCGTTAGCCTTATAACTGAGCGCCGCGCCCGAAATTATGAATATATCCGACGCGGAATTGTCCGCGGCAATTTTTAAAATTTCAAGTAATTCCATATCTTCCTCAAATCGTCAAAATGTTCCGTCCCAGACGTTCAGCCCGGGTTCTTCTTCAAACGTATCGTTTGTGATGCTCTTCCATTCGTTTATCTCGAACTCGCCGTTTTCAAAGAAAGTTACGCTTACAAAGATGCCTTGCCTGTCGTTTATGCCTACGGAATATTCGACATTGCAGCCGTTCGGCAGGCTTTTGACCGAAACGCTTTCTATGCTTTCCGCTTCTTCTTCAAAACTTTCCGCAAAGAATGCCGAGCCTTTAAGCTCTTCGGCTATCTCGTCGAGCCTCGACAGTGTTTCTTTTGCCGACATATCCGCCGCGTAATAATCTTTAAGATAGTTCCCTGCCCTGTCGTTCAGCGCGTCGTTTGACCCTGCCGCACGAAAACTAAGCACCGCGAAAACGGTCAGGCACAAAATTGCAAAGATTATCATAACCGTGATATAGCCGACGCCTATCCCCGCATTTTTTTGCTGTTTACGTCCGTTCATCACTGCCTCCGTTCTTCACATAAGCGGCGCAGGTGAAATCATAGATCTTTTTGCCGTTTGCTGTAAATATAAGCGTTAGTTTTGAAAACGTTCCTGCCGCGTTTTCGGTTTTTTCTTCGTCCTTTATGACTGTTATTTTATCATCGAGCTTCCCGCATTCGCTTGCAACTATCTTCATCGTTTCATCATAATCGCCGTTTAAAGAATAAACTTCTGCAACAGATTGCGAATAAACTATAACGCTTTCAAGCGTTTCTCCGGCGCGTGATTTTTTATCTGCGCCGGCAAACACGGATAATATGACAGCTCCCGAAATGCTGAAAAACAGCAGAGATATTATCATCTCTATAAAAAACAAATTCAACGGACGCTTTGTAGATCTTTTCATTATACTGTTCCTTTTCGTACAATAGCGGAGCTTGTTTTTTCGTCTACGTTCACGGTTATTTTGTAAAGCTCCTCGGTTTCTTGTATCTCGACCCCGCTTAGTTCAAATATCCTGTCGCCGCCCGAAAGTTCGTATTCAGAACTTGCTGCGACCGTCTTTTCATAAAGTCCGCCGTCAGAAAAATAAATAATGTTTGCCGTGCTGCCGCTCTGCAATATCATTCCGTTTTCCGACAGCTCCACTTTTTCGGCGCTTTTTATCTTGTTTGAAAGGTATCTTATCGAAGCGGAAACTGTGAAGTCTGTTTCGTAGTTATCGTTTATCCTGCTGTAAGAACCCGCCGCAGTAGCGATTATCATCATCATGCAAACGGCGAAAAGCAAAAACAGCAGCATACTTCCGACCGTGCTTATTGTATCGGCTGTATTCTTGTAGTTTTTCACTGCCTTACCGCCTTTCGATTATTGTTATTGTCGGTCTTATATTTGCGGCAATGCACTCATAATGCACTATGTATTTTTTACTGTTTACGACAACGCCGTAATTATCAATAAGATAATCCATGCTTTCGGGATATACCCCCTCTATCGCATAACAAACAGTCACTCCGTTTTCGATCGTTGCCTTTACGTTATCCAGCTCGTTTTTATCGACAGCATTATCCGCATTTAAAATACCGCAAATTATCCACACTATCATTATCATAAACACGGCAATGGGCAAAGCTGCCGAAAATACTCTTCTGAATGAAAATCGTTTCATTATTTTTCACCCTATAACTGACATTATATTCATAAGAGGTATCATAACCGAAAGCAAGACCGCTCCTATTATCGTCGTCAACACAATTACTATAAGCGGCTCTATTACGGAAACTATTCCCGAAGCGGCTTCCTGCGCCTCGTAGTCGCAACGCTCAGAGAGTTTTTTCCAAGACTGTTCAAACGAGCCCGATGTATAAGAAAATTTGAGAGAATGAGCGAACATAGACGGGAAAATATCCGATGAAGAGATCACATCGGCGAAGTATTCCCCGTTTAAAACACGCTCTCTGCATTTATCGAGCTTTTTTATCAAGGCTTTGTCATTTATCAGCGACGAAGCGTAGAGCGGCATTTCTTCGGGAGCTATCCCCGCAGACGCCATAAGGCTCATTGCGCTTGATATTTTTGCAAGAGAAAACTTTTTCGAAATTCTTTTTGTAAGCGGAAATACCGTCAGAAATCCCGATAGCCCGCGCTTTACCGAAGGTATAAGCGACAACAGAGCGATTATTATCGCCGCCGCTATTATTACGAGGAGCGCCGCTAAAATTATCCAGCCTATAGTATACGCGGTATTTACGGCGGAGCTTACAGTTTCACTTACGGACGCGTCAAACTGAGAGAATATCTCGCTGAACATCGGAAGTACCAGAACGATAAGCACAATTATTACGGCAGTCATCATAAACAACAGCATAAGCGGGTGTATCACCGCGGATCTTACCGTTCTGCTAAGCTCTGCCCTATCCTCATAATATTCCGAAAGATCTCTTGAAACGCCCTCAAGGCGTCCCGTTACTCCTCCGATCTTTACCATATTTACAGCGTATTCGGGAAATTTTCCACATTCTTCCATTGCTTCGCCAAGCGTTTTTCCGCCGTTTATGCTTTTTGAAAGTTTGCCGCATATTTCCTTTATGCGTTTATCTTCCAGATCTTCATGGAGAATTTCCAGTCCGTCCGATAGCTGCATACCAGCATTAAGCATCAAAGCAAGCTGTTCAAAAAAATATGCCGTTTCATCCGAAGATAAGTTCTTCATCATTTAACTCCTTTTAATAATAATAAACAGCATTATAGTTTGCGCTGTTCATAATATAATCCGCGATCGTTTTCTTATCTGAAGCGCTCGCATAAAACGTTGCGTCCGTAAGATTATATCCCCTGTTGCTCATGAGCAGTTCGGGAGTTATCCACCCTGTCTGCTCGGTATATACCTCGTTCCATGCGTGGTAAATATTGGGACTTGCATAACCTATGACAAGCCTTGTAGGTATTCCCTGAGAGCGGAGCATAGCCGACATGAGCGACGCATAGTCGAAACATATCCCCTTTTTGCTTTTTAAAGTTTTATCGGGATCGGGTATATAGCCGCTCTTTACCGTTGAGGCAAGATCATAGTCGTATGTTATGTTGTCCGATATATAAAGAAATACCGCGGAAATTTTATCAATAGTTCCCGTTTTTCCCGCGCATAACTCGGCGGCTTTCTTTACACATTCGGATGATTTTACAAAGCTTACAAACTGATTCGGATAAGTATAGGGCGTTATATTGTCGTTTATATTTATATTTACCGACTCGCTAAGTAAAGTCGAATAGGTGTTTCCCTCTATGTTTTCAAAAACATAGAAACTGTACTGACCGCTTCCGCACGACAACGGTAAATATACTACAGTTCCGTTTACGGGAACGTCGAAGTTATATGTTTTATCGCCGCAGACATATCTGAACTTAACGCGCTTGCTGCCGCCAGAATACTTGACCGAAACATATCCCTTTGTCGCGTTTGAATAATCTATGACGACTGCGTTTTTGGTCTTGTCGGTGATAATTGCCGTGCCGGGGGAAGTCGGGACTTCAAAGTCGGGAATTACTACACTCGGCGGAGGAGCAGAGCTTGAAAAACTGCTGCTTGGGATAGGTTGCGAGGATACAGCCGACGAAGAATATTCCGACGAAAAAGCCGACGATGATGACACGGAATATTCGGACGAGCTTTTCGGAGAGCTTGACGAATAAACAGATGAACTTTCGCTCGGAATAGAACTGCTCGAAAAAACAGTCGAACTTTCGTTACTATAAGACGATGAAACGATTTCCGACGATTGTTCGTGCGAAAGACTGTCCGAGGAATCGTTTGTCTTAAACGAACACCCGCACAAAGACAGGCCAAGGAGGACTACAAGCGCAGTTATCCCGTAATTCAGCGGTTTTTCACCGCTAAGTTTGCCGCTCATATTACTCCCCTTTCATAGTGTGTTTACTTGCCGAGTTTAAGGTCTCGGAGAAGAATATAGTTTTCATCTACTTCATTATAAAGCTTTTTTGTGTTTCCGTTGAGTATTTGTGAAATATAATCTCCCGCAAGGCGGTAGAACTCATCTTCATAATGAACGATATTCGCACCGCCGTAAATATATTTATCGGACGAGTAGAATTTCTTTGAAATATCTATAACATAGCATTTTGTAACGCTCGCGAAGCGTTCTTCACAAAGCGCTATAAACTTTCTCTTTATATTGTTGAGTCTGTCGGAGCCGAACGACTCAAGTTTATAGTCAAGGGATATATAGCTGCTCTTAGGTTCTGTTTTTATAAGAATGATATTGTCTCCGTAAAGTTCAGCCACTTCTTGTGCAAACTTTGTTATCTTCTCGCAGCAATAATCCATTGTCCGCTTTTCAAACAAATAACATTCGACGCAATATTTTCTTATGTTCGAGTAAAATTCGGTGCTTACAAAGAAGTCGTCAAGCTCGAAGAGGCTTCCCTCATATTCTGCCATTCGGCAAATAACGTCGTAAAAATCAAGCAATATCCAGCTTGAATCGCTTTCTTCAAGCACTTTGAAACCGTTTCTGTTAAACGCGTCAAGGGCAGTTTTTCTCCTGTATGCGCTCCCCTTGAAGGTATCGGCGCTTTCGGGAAAATCTACTTTCACGGGATCCTCGTAGTTCAGTATGGGAGCTTGTTTCTGAATGAACGTTCCTATCTGGGCGTCACGGCAGCAATTCAGCGATTCTCTTGAAACCGCGCTTCCCCAGATGTCGACAGTCATCATGTTAAGATCGGTGGCATAACGCCTGAACTGTGGTTTTCCGCGAAGCAAGAAAACCAGCTCCGCGTTGTATTCGTTTACGGGAATACCCGTCTGAGCCGACAGCAATTTAGCTATGGATTTTACAATATTGTAATTTCCCGAAAACGCGGGTTTAAAAAACTCGTATGTGCGTTCAAGTCCGCCTCTTTGTACTGCCTCGATTATCTCCGCCGCACGGCAGACTTCTTCGGCATATGGATCGTTTTCAAAGAACTTGCGGACAGAGGACAACTCGCAAGTACCCGAAGCCTTGAGCTTTAAGAGCCTTGTACGGTTGTTCGCGGCAAATTCCTTGTTGGTCTTTGCTATGATATTGTCCGCAGCGCAGCTCATATCAAGAAGACGTTTATTGTAAGAACGCGCGGTCATGCTGTCGTAATATTTAAGCACTCTTTCAAACCATGATTCCGGATCGGGCTTATTTACACAAGTTCTTCCCTTTTCGGATGTTATTTCCACAAACGCTCTGTACGCTTCTTCATAATATTCGTCCTCAAAATCATTGCCGTCTACATTTGAGAAAAACTTTCCCGAAAGGTTTATCACGCGCGGCTTTACAAGCTCAATGAAATAATCCTCCATTGCGCGAATAAATTTGTTTGTGCGGTCTGGCGCGGGAACGGTGCGAAGCTCGGTTTTCTTGACGCGGGCGTTTGTAATTTTGGTGCGGAAAAGAACTATCTGCTTTCCCGAAACGACCGCAAGCAGTTTGTCGGCATAACTTTTTATAAGCGGCTTATAGATCGCCTCTCCGAAAGGAGGACGAATCTTTATCATTTCATATTTATGACGGGCATAAAAATCGCTTTTTATAAAGCTCTTTGAATTTGTAAAATAGCTCTGGTCTTCCCCGTTGTCAATTCTCAGACACGAGTAAGAACCCGCGCCGAAAAAATCCACCGCGATATAATCGGGTCTTGAAGAATAAACATATTCAGACAGATCTTTTGAAAATTCAAGCGCAAGTCGCCCGTCTCCGTTTTTCTCCGAATATATGGGCTTTGAGCCGAGAGAAAGCTGGGAAACGAACATTGCCGTATCGTCCGTTCTGAAGCCGTTTCCCGAAGTGAATATCTTTTTAAGGAGCATTGAACCCGAAAGCATTATCTTCGGTTTTTTGCCGTAATAGCCGAGTTTATTTTCAAAAAACTTTGAAGTCCTTTCAAAACTTTCCTCCGTAAATTCGCTATGAGGAGGATATGCGCGGACAACCGCGGCGCCAAACTCCCTGTTTTCACTGCATACGGGGACATAGGACAGCGCGGCGGAAATTTTACCGTTCTTCTTTTTAAGTTTAACGCAAAGAATGATTCCGTCGCGGTTTTCGCTTACATCATGCATTGTCGAAAGGAAATTTCCGAGAGAATAAAGACAAGGTACCGTTCTTCCGTCTGCGGTTTTGATATAAGCAAGTTTTTGTATAACGTGAGGATGAGAGCCGACAATAAGATCCGCTCCCGCTTCAGCCATAAACTCCGCAGTTTCGATCTGCTGTTCTACTACTGTCGGCGTATTCATACTTCCCCAATGCTGGACGGCTATAATATACTCCGCGCCTCTCGTTTTAGCGCGTGAGATAAGTCTTTCAAAATTGTTCCTGCCAAATCTTCCGAGCGTTGTCGTCAGGTGATGTCTGTCCGACACGGTATCGTCAAGACCGTTTGAAACAGAGCTTACGGCAATAAATCCGACTTTTATTCCCTTTATTGTAACTATAACGGGATTTCTTCCGAGAGTTCCGATATTGTCCATTCCGAGATCTTCGATATTTTCCACTGTTTCCGACAATCCGTCAGCGCCCGCGTCGCAATTGTGGTTTGTCGCTGTAACAAGACCTTTGAAGCCCGCGCGGGAAATTGCCGAAAGAAAAGTAGACGGAGAGTTTGAGTTTGAAGCTCCGTTTTCAAGTCTCAGAGTTTCGTTTTCAAACGGCGCGCCGTCATAGCATACAGCCTCGAGGACGCCTACGGCATAATCAGCTTCGCCGAGCGTTTCCTTTATCCCCGCAAACGCCTCGGAAAAATCATATGCAAACGATCTTGTCGAGCTTTTTTGCGCAAGAGTACACATAATATCTCCCGCAAGCATAATCGTCGCATAATTTTCCGATGATGAATACGAACGTTCGACCTCTATCTTCGTTTCAAACATTTCGCCGTCGGAAGCGGTTATCTTTATGCTGCAGGAACCTGCTCTCCTTGCGGTTACGACGCCCGATACATCGACTGTCGCTATTTTTTCGTTTGATGAAATAAACGACCTTATGCGCGGAACGGAATTTTCGCGCTCGCACTTTATCTGCGCAGTCTCCCCTGCTTTCATACAGATAGTTTTCTGCGCTTTTAGCTTTGTGCTTATCGGAGTGAACGCTACTTTCTCGCTAGCCGTTCCGACATTTTCCTTTCCGTTTTTAAGCGTAAAAGCACGTATCCTTACAAGATACTCCTCGTTATTTTCAAAACCCAACACGGTTTTTTCACACGTCTGAGAATAACGTATCTTAATACAGCTTTCCATTTCGGAAGCCCTGAAGAAGTACAGCTTGTAGCCGTCCGCGCCCTCTACCGCGTCCCACCGCGCCAAACAAGCTCCGTCCTCGCCTACGACGTTAAAATTATTCGGAGCTTTTAATTTCATATAACTACAGTCCTTTCACATAAACTTTTTATAATTCAATTTATTTAAATCACGCCCTCGGAAGTCAATCCGCGCGTAAATCTGCCGCTCGGCTTTATATGCTCGTCATACATTTTTACTATGCTTTCAATATCCGTTTCGTCAGTGAAACAAAATACTATGAAATCAAATTTTCCGAGCATTTCGGGCTTGTCGCTCAAAACAAGCGGATCGGGATTTAAAAGCTCAACGCATCTTCCCTTGCATGAAACAGGCATTTCCCGACCGAAGCGGTCGTATATCGTCTTTTTGCAATCTTGCCTGCCTGCGTATATCCCGCAGGTCTTTCCGTCTGCAATAGGACATCTGCGCATAAGCGTAAGCGGAAGTTTTCCGTAAGCGATCATGCCCATAGGAATACCGCTTTTTACCATTGAAAGTACATAAGCGTTTCCCTCAACGGAAAGAGTTATATCCGAAAAGCCGAGATTTTCGCATACTCCCGCCGATACGGAATTGAGGATATTCATTCTGAAACCGCCGTGTATCTTAAATCCGCACTCTTTTAAAAGCCGCATATGCGCAAGGGTCTGAGCGTATCCGTTTTCAAATCCCATTCTGCGCAGCTCGCAAAGACGCTCTCTGTCTGCTGTTTCATCAATTATCAAAGGAGGAGATACCGCTATTCTCTCTTTACAGGGAGTTTTCTCACAAAGCAATTCCATAGGCGCATATATCATTTCAAACGAAAGACTGAGCGCCTGCATAAACTGTTTTTCGTTGCTGACTTCGGCGCGGTAAGCTGTTTTTTTCGGCAAATTACGCTCAATCGGTTTTATCTCGGGCTCATATATATTATAAGTATGTGTATTCTTTTCAAGAACAAGAGCCTCGAGCTTTTCGCACGCTTCCCGTCTTAGTGAATTTAAAGCGGAAACAGGTACAAACAGACCATTATCTACACTAGCGGAAATTTCACCGGCATAAAACTGCGTACCGCCAAACTTCGCTATTCTCTCGCAAACGGTCTTTTCATCCAGCGGTTTTCCTACTGCTGTTTCGGGGAGTTCCAAACTTTTACAGATCACATCTCCGTATTTACAGCTTGCTTTGATATATAAAGGCTCTCCCACGGCTATCTTAACAAAAACATCTGTCTTTATCCTCGGAAACTCGTTCTTATAAAGTTCGCGAATCGAACCGAGCGTTTTGGAAGTAATTTCAACGTCGTCCTTTTTACGGATACCGTTCATATTATTCATATTGCCCGTAAAATATCCGTCGGTAAGTCCGCTGCGCGAAAATACGTTTTTAAGACGCTCGCTGTCAAAATCATTTTTTCCTGCGCTTTTAACGCATGCGTCGACCGAGCAGGCGACATATTCGGGGCGTTTCATTCTTCCCTCTATCTTGAAAGAAGCAATTTCCGAAAGCTCGGGAAGATGTTCTACAATAGACCCGTCTTTTAGAGAAATAACATTATGTCTCCCGTTCACGCTGAAATCAAGGCGGCAAGGCTGCGCGCAAAGTCCGCGGTTTCCGCTTCTGCCGCCGAAAAACGCACTCATATAACACTGACCGCTTATCGACGTGCAAAGCGCGCCGTGAACGAAAATCTCAAGCTCAATATCGGTGTTTCTGCTTATGTTTAAAATTTCGTCTTTGGAAAGTTCGCGCCCCAAAACCACTCTCGAAAAGCCGAGTTCTTCCGCTGCTTTTACTCCGGAAATACTGTTAAGCGTCATCTGAGTAGAAGCGTGGCGCGGCATTTCGGGGCAGATCCGGCGTATAAGTTCAGCCGCCCCCAAATCCTGAACAATAATTCCGTCGGCGCCGCATTTTGCCGCTGTTTTTACACACTCGGCAAGTTCCGGCAGTTCTTTATCATAGACAAGCGTATTCAAAGCCACATAAAGTTTTACTCCGCGTTTATGACATTCTTCGACCGCTTTTTCAAGATCCGCGTCCGAAAAATTTTCGGCATTTTTTCTTGCGGAAAAGTTTTTCATTCCCGCATAAACGGCGTCCGCTCCCGATCTTAGCGCTGCAAATAGGCTCTCAAAGCTCCCGCATGGCGCAAGTATTTCGCTCATAAAGTAAGCTGACCGTCTTCCTGCGCTTCTTTTAACTGCTTTTCAAGGGCAGTGTTTTCCTTTTTAAGCGTCTTAACTTGTTTTGTAAGTTTTTCATTTCTCGCCTTAATTGCCGTGATCTGTTCTTTTACGGCTTCAAGCTCTCCGCCGTTATTATCTGCCGCCTTTAACGCGGCATTTTCGCTTTCTAATTGCGAATACTTTGCTTTAAGTTCTCTGAGCTCGGCGTTTGCTTTTACGTTCTTGTCCTTTGAAAGAACGTCTAATTGTTTTCTAAGGTCTTTCTCCGACTTTTCAAGTTCGTCGTACATTGCCTCGAGAGCTTTATAATCATCAGCGCTTGCGGTCTTGCTTTTGAGCTTATTTTCAAGATCGCTTATTTTTAAAGCGTTTTCAGAATTTTCCTTTGAAAGTTTTTCGTTTTGTTCTTTTTGTTTTACAGCATCGGCTTCAGCTTTATCGGCGCGCGATTTTTCGCGGTTGAAGGCTTCTTCAAAATTCTTAGTCTTTTCAAGTTTTTCAAGCAGTCTTTTATTTTCCTCGGAAAACTTTACCGCTTTTTTATTCTCCGCGGTAAGCTCCGTAATACGTTTATCCTTTTCCGAAACGGTTTTCTTCTGTTTTTCGGTTTCGGCAGCTTTATTACTTGCTTCTTTTGAAAGGTCGGCGTTTTTGTTTTTAAGATCGGAAATGCTGCGTTCTGCTTCGGAAAGCTTTGACTTCAGCTTGTCGCTCTCCGCAGCTTTTTCATTTGCAGTTTTAAGGGTTTCTGAAAGCTGTTCGTTTTTACTCTCAAGTTCCGAAAAGCGTTTTGAAAGCTTTTCAAACTCGGTTTTCAGCTTTTTAAGCTCGTCACTGTCAGCTTTCAGTTTTTTGTTTTCCTCGGCTGAGGCTGTCGCCTTTTCTTCTACAGCTTTAAGACGAGTTATCTCAGCGCTTGCAGAAGAAAGCATTTCTTCCGCCTCGCAAAGGTCATTTGAAATTTCAAGCGCGGAATATACGGCGGCGTCATCACGGCGAAGGTCGATATTTGCCGTACAGTATTCTTCCATTTTCTTGTCGATCTTTTCTGCTGCGGCAAGAAGTATCTTTGAATTGTCCGTAACGAGCTTGTAATTTCTTCCGCCTATTGTGACAGTGATCTTTTCGTTTAACATACCCTTATACCTTTCCTTTCAAAAAAAGTTTATTTTCAGACTGCATTTAAAGCCTAATATGCGTTGTCAGTAACACGGCTCATTATGCAGACCTACTCATTTACATTATAATACATTTTCTCTCTCATTTCAATAGGAAATTACAAAAAAATTCAGAGCCGAAAAAAATCGGCTCTGATATTTAAATCAATTGCTGTTTTCAACTTCAGCGCGCTTCATAACGCTCATATATGCGGGACGAATAATTTTACCCGCGCTTATAAGCTCTTCGAGCCTATGCGCGCTCCAGCCCGCAATTCTTGCTATGGCAAATATCGCGGTAAAGAGTTCGGTCGGTATTCCGAGCATATCATAAACAAAGCCGCTGTAGAAGTCAACGTTCGGGCTTACTCCTTTCATTATCTTGCGCTTTTCGGCAATAAGCTTCGGCGCGGCGTCCTCAACATACTTATAAAGCAGCATATCGTCCTCGCGCTCTTTAGCCGCCGCAAGTTTTTCGACAAACCCTCTGAATATTCTCTCTCTCGGGTCGGAAAGCGAATACACCGCGTGTCCCATGCCGTAGATAAGCCCCTTGTGATCAAATGCCTCACCCGCAAGTATCTTTCCGAGATAATCATAGACCTCTTCATAATCCTTGGTGTCTTTGACATTCTGACGAATATTGTCCATCATTTCCATGACTTTTATATTTGCGCCGCCGTGTTTCGGTCCCTTGAGCGAAGACATTGCCGCGGCAATCGTCGAATAAGTATCCGAGCCTGAAGAAGTTACGACGCGGGTAGTAAATGTGGAGTTGTTTCCGCCGCCGTGTTCCATGTGGAGCATTAGCGCTACGTCAAGGACTTTAGCCTCAAGCGGAGAATACTGCTTGTCCGGGCGAAGCATCATAAGCAGATTTTCAGCCGTTGAAAGCGAGCTGTCGGGGCGATGTATATACATACTTTCATCATTCTCATAATGATTGTACGCATGATAAGCGTATACCGCGAGCATAGGAAACTCGGCGATAAGCATTATGCACTGATAAAGGCTGTCCTCAAACTTTCCCGAATTTGTGGTAGGATCGTATGACGCAAGCGTTAAAATACTCCTCGTCATCGAGTTCATAATATCCTTGCTCGGCGCTTTCATTATAACATCGCGGGTGAAGTTTGTAGGAAGAGAGCGGCACTTTCCGAGAATTTCCTTAAAGCGCTCTGTTTCCTTTTCATCCGGCATCTCTCCGAAAATAAGAAGATAAGCCGCTTTTTCAAACCCGTAACAGCTGTCGCCGCACATGGAAACAAGGTCCTTTACATTATATCCGCGATACCAAAGTTCTCCCTCGCACGGCACTTCGTTTCCGTTTTCATCTTTTGTAAATGAAACCATTTTTGAAATGGTCGTAAGTCCCGTAAGAACGCCTTTTCCGTTTATGTCTCGAAGTCCGCGGTTTACGCCGTACTTTTTAAAAAGCTCGTCGGAAATTTCGTCATTCTTTCTGCATATCTCCTGTTTTAAAGCTGCATATTCTCTGATTTCATCAGTCATATGATCCCTCCTCATAAATAAATATAATCGTTCACGGAAAACTGCCGAAAAGCAGTTTTCTAAATATGTATATTAAATTAATTATAACATAAAAAAGAAAATAAATCAAGTCAAACGAAAAAATTTCACAAAATTATCAAATACATAATTGACACCTGTCGAAATTTCGGTTATAATTAACAACAGAAAGCGGTGAATAAACTTGAAAGAAATTGACTTAAACAAAGGCTTAAGCTCCGAAGAAGCAAAGGGCATGCCCGAAAACAGCGGCGGAGTCAAGACCAAGAGCATAGGAAGAATAATAAGTTCTAATATTTTCACGCTCTTTAACCTTATAAACGTTATTATTGCTGTTGCTCTTGCTTTGGTCGGAAGCTGGAGAAATATGCTGTTTATGGGCGTTGTCATAGGAAATGCCGCTATAGGTATTTTCGAGGAGATACGCGCAAAGATAAAAATAGATAAACTGAAGATATTAAACGCGCCGAAAGCAAACGTTATACGCGACGGAAAAGAAATAGAGATACCGTTTGAAAGGGTTGTCGAAAACGATCTTATAGTTCTTAGAAACGGAAACTCCGTATGCGCGGACTGTGTTGTGCTTGAGGGAAATGTTGAAGTAAACGAAAGCCTGCTTACGGGCGAGAGCGACGCCGTTTTAAAACGCAAGGGCGATATACTCTACTCGGGAAGCTTTATAACGAGCGGTCACTGCAAAGCTCAGGCAACAAAAGTCGGAGACGAGAGCCTTTCGGGAAAGATCACTGCAACGGCTAAAAAGCCGATAAAACGCCGTTCGGCTATGATGAACGACATAAACAAGATACTGAAAATAGTTTCGGCTTGTATTTTCCCGTTTGGAGCGGTCTTGTTCGTAAAAGCGTTTTTCTTTGCGGAAACTCCGCTTGTGCAAAGCGTTGAACAGACTTCCGCCGCGCTTATAGGAATGATACCCGAGGGACTTCTGCTTCTGACAAGCACCGCCCTTGCGGTAAGCTCAATAAGGCTCGCGCACAAGAAAACGCTCTGCCAGAACCTTTATTGCGCCGAAAGGCTGTCAAGAGCTGACGTTCTTTGCATTGACAAAACAGGAACTCTGACGGAGGGAAAACTTAAACTTGAAGAAATAATTCCCGTTGACGAAACTTTTGACATAAGCTCGGCGTTATATTCTTTTGTAAATGCATTTGACGCTCCTAACGCCACAGTAAAGGCAATTTCCGAGGGACTTTCAAAGTGCAACGCCGAAAAGCCTCTTAATGTAATAGAATTTTCATCGGAAAGAAAATGGAGCGCCGCAGCGTTTGAAACTTACGGAACGCTAATTCTCGGAGCGGAAGAATTTGTTTTCGGGGACAATAAACTTTGCGGGAAGTTTTCGGATTCGGGGCTTAGGGTGCTTGTTCTTGCACAAAGCGGCGAACGAATAACCGACGGAAAAATTCCGAATAATATAACCGCGAAAGCGATAATAACTCTTTCGGATACGATAAGACCTTCCGCCGAAAAAGCTCTTAAATTTTTCAGAGAACAAGGCGTGCAGCTTAAAATAATAAGCGGCGACGCTCCCGAAACCGTTGCTGAAATTGCAAAGAAGTGCGGATTTGAGGGAAACTGTACGGATATGTCGAAAGCCGACAAAGAAAATCTCTCTGAAATTGCCGAGAAAAATTCGATATTCGGCAGAGCAAAGCCCGACCAGAAAGTTGAAATCATAAAAGCGCTTCAAGCTTCTGGACATACCGTAGCAATGATAGGCGACGGAGTAAACGACGTTCCCGCCATGATCGCGGCGGACTGCTCTGCAGCGCTTAAATCGGGAAGCGACGCTGCAAAGTGTGTATGCGAACTTGTGCTTTTAAACTCGGACTTTGCTTCTTTATCGGACTGCGTAAACGAGGGGCGGCGCTGTATAAACAACATCGAACGCTCTTCGGCTCTGTTTCTTGTAAAGACAATTTTTTCTTTTATACTTTCGGCATTTTTTCTGTTTTTGCCGTACAACTATCCTTTCAAGCCCATACAGCTCACGCTTATAAGCGCGCTTATGATAGGCGCGCCGTCTTTTCTGCTGACGTTTGAGCCGAATTTCAGCATTGTTCGCGGAAGTTTCGCAAAAAACGCGCTTAAACGCGCCGCGCCGTTCGGGATAATTGCTGCGGTCGGCGTTGTCCTGCTTGAAATAATTCTAGGAAATTTCGGCTTTTCCGCAGACTTTATTTCGACAATTTGCACGTTTTTTACTGCGGCGGTTTGTTTTGCTTCACTGTTTCGCGTATGTTTTCCGTTCAACAAAAAGCAAGCTGTTATGTGCATAATACTACTCGCGGCGTTCATTTCCGCGGCGCTCTTCTTCCCCGATATTTTCTTTTTGAAACTTACGCCATGAAATATTTAAAAAAGATATAAAAAAATTTTATAAAACCTATTGACAAACAACTATGGTTGTGGTATAATATTTTTTGTTGAGCGACTGCTTGACGTATTATATCGCGGGATGGAGCAGCTCGGTAGCTCGTCGGGCTCATAACCCGAAGGTCGTAGGTTCAAATCCTGCTCCCGCAACCACGCATTGAAGCCTACCGTGAAACGGTGGGCTTCAATGCTTTAGAAGTAAGATGTTAGAGGTAAGAGGTAAGAATTTACACCCTTGCCTCTTTTTTCTTTTTATATATTTTTTTAGCGGACATCTTTCGCCTTGAACTCTTACTTCTTATTTCTTACTTCTATCTTGAAGAAGAATATCGGTAACTACCTCGATAAGTTTTTCAACGTCTATCGGTTTTGCAATGTGCGCGTTCATTCCGCAGTCAATAGCGCGTTTCTTGTCTTCTTCAAAGGCGTTTGCCGTCATAGCTACTATCGGTATACCTGCAAGTGCGGTATTATCAAGAGCGCGTATCTCCTTTGTAGCGGCATAGCCGTCCATAACAGGCATCTGTATATCCATAAGTATAAGCTTATAATATCCGTCAGACGAGCCTGCGACCATATCAACGGCTTCTTGCCCGTTTTCAGCCTTTTCAACAACAAATCCTCGCTCCGTAAGAAGTTCCTCTGCTATCTCGCGGTTAAGCTCGTTGTCCTCGACCAGAAGCAATCTCGTTCCTTTGATAAGCGAATTCTCGAAAGCGGGCTTATCTTCTTTGCTTGCGACCTCGCCGCCTGCCGCCTCGGAAAGTATATCGCGAAGATCCGAAAGAAAGATAGGCTTGCTGCAGAATGCCGTAACGCCTGCCGCGCGGGCTTCTTCTTCAATATCCGTCCAGTCATAAGCCGTGATTATTATGATAGGCGTTGTATCGCCAATAACGGCGCGGATCTGTCTTACTACCTCAATTCCGTTTAGATCGGGCAACAGCCAGTCGATTATATACGCCTTGTATTCGTCGCCAAGCTCAAACGCCTGCTTTGCGTGAAGAACAGCTTCTTTTCCGCGAAGAACCCAGTCTGGGCGCATCCCAATATGGTGGAGCATTTTTGCAACGCTGTCGCAGGTAGAGAAATTGTCGTCGGCGATAAGTGCGCGCAAACCGCTGAGTTCATGTATAGCAGCAGGCTTTTTCGGCTCGGACTGAAGTCTGAACTCAAGATTTATAATAAACTCCGTTCCCTTGTCCTTTTCGGAATGAACTTCGATTGTTCCGCCCATTGCGTCTACAATGTTCTTCGTTATCGCCATACCGAGACCCGTGCCTTGAATTCCGCTTATAGTCGAGGTATGCTCGCGTTCAAACGGCTCGAAAATGTGATTTGTAAATTCCTCGCTCATTCCTATGCCGTTGTCTTTAACGCGGATCTCATAAGCTCCGAAACCGCTCGGCGCGTTCGGTTTCTGGCGAATGGTAAGACCGACGCTTCCGCCTGCGGGAGTAAATTTAATTGCATTTGACAGCAGGTTTAAAATAACCTGGTTTGTGTGCAGCTTATCGCAGTAGATGTCCTCGTCGATAACGTCAATGGTGTCCATATAGAAATTGAGCTGTTTTGACTTCATCTGCGTCTGAATAATATTTCTCATATCGCGGAATATATCCGAAATAGAACATTCCTTTTCCTCGATATTCAGCTTTCCCGATTCGATACGGCTCATGTCGAGAATATCGTTTATGAGGCTGAGCATATGGTTGCTCGAAGAAAGTATCTTCTTTAAATACTCTTCGGTCTTCTCGCGGTTGTCGAGATTAGCCTGAACAAGCGTCGTATAGCCGATTATGGCGTTCATAGGAGTTCTTATATCGTGCGACATATTTGACAAGAACATACTTTTCGCTTTATCCGCGGCTTCCGCTTTCTTCAGCTTTTCGGTAAGCACCGCCTGCTGTACGGCTTGTTTGGTATACCGGCGGTAATTGCTCGTGACCCAGATATAATAGATTATCATTGCCACAAGAAGGATTATTCCCACAATAAACCAGATCTTCTGAACGGCGAATACGCTTGCGAAAACTTCGCTCTCGGGAACCTGAACAGCTATTACCCACTCGTTCATTCCCGCAGGAGCATAGTTCATATACTGCCAGCCGTCAGTTCTCGGAGTACGGAAAATGACATAGTCCTTTTCCAGTCTTTTCATACTGTCGGTATATTCTTCCCAGTCAAGGTCGCCTTTTGTTTCAAGACCAGAGTCTCCGCCGCCAAAATCGTCTATGTTTTCAAGTTTATCATGATATGTATCGAGAATGAAATTTCCTGTCTGCGATTCAAATATATATACTTCAGCCGAGGCGTTATAAATGTTGTCAATATTAAGCGTCGGCTCGAGATTTTCGAGGTCTGTAAGTCCGTAAATTATCCCCGCTATTTTCCCGTTTCTTTCTATAGGCACAAAATGGCGCAGAACAGGCTTTTCCGAGCCTATCATTGACACACGGTTTGAAACGTGTTCTCCGTGCTTTGATTCTTCGGCAAACGAAATATCCTCGCTTATATTTGCGTCCGTTATAGTGCCGTCCGAGGAAAGAATGGTCTCGTTCGGCATAAGTATCTTTATCTGCATAAGTTCAAACAGAGAAGAGTTTGCGGACATTACCGCTAGAGCGGATTTTGTATCGAAAGTATCAAGATTTGAAAGCATATCCGCCGTTGCGTTGAGCATTTCACTGTCGCGTTTAAATTTAGCCGTAACTTCGCTTATGACGGTATTAACGCCCTCTTCCATTCTTCCGATGGATCTGTCGCGCAGAACGTCTACTATCATAAAATAGGCCACGAGAAGACTGACTATTATAACGGCGATAATAAGCCCCGTCGGAAAAAGGCTTTTATTGAGCATTTTTCCCTTTTCAACTATCTTCTTAAACATATCACATCTTCTTTCATAAAAGGCAATCTACCAAACCAAACGTTAAAATAACCTATTATAATTATATCATTTTATGACAATATTGTCAAGTAGAAAACAATTTTTTGCGTTCTACACTGAAAAACAAAAACGGCATTACAGCGCAAAAATGCTGTAATGCCGTTTAATGATTATTACTTTTCCATTTTTTCAAGCAGGTCGTCTAAATCAACGGGCTTTGTGACAAAATCGTTCATACCCGCTTCAATCGCACGTTCGTGTTCTTCGTTAAAAGAATTAGCGGTGCAGGCTATAATTTTTACGGTTTTCGCGTCGGTACGGTCGAGAGCGCGAATGGCTTTAGTCGCTTCATATCCGTTGAGTTCGGGCATGAGAAGATCCATTATGATTATCCCATAGGTATTGAGTTCGGACTTTTCAAACAGCTCGACTGCCTCTTTTCCGTTTTGTGCAATATCGGTCTTATATCCCACGCTGTCAAGAAGATCGGAAATTATCTCGGCGTTAAGCTCGTTATCGTCTGCGACAAGAACGCGCTGATTTACATTCACAACTCCGTTCTGCAAGACTTCGGGAGCGGCTGCGGACTCGGCGCTGAATTTAAAGATAAACGTACTTCCCTTTCCCTTTTCGCTTTCGCAGGTAAGATCACCTTCCATAAGGCGCGCCAGTCTGCGGCTTATAGAAAGCCCCAATCCTGTTCCCTGATTGCCTTTTGAAACGGTATCAAGCTCTTGGGAAAAAGCGTCGAAAACGTGTGAAAGAAATTCTTCGCTCATTCCCCTGCCATTGTCGGAAACGGTGAATATATTTACTATTTCATTTCCGCTTTTTTCCTGTTTAAGCGTAAACTTTACGGTTCCGCCCGAACGGGTGAATTTACCCGCATTATCCAAAAGGTTGAACAATATCTGCTGTATTCTTACGCTGTCGCCGACGATATAAGGTTCCTTTATATCGAGCGAAGTCTGAAAATCAATGTTTCTGTCCCTCATAGAGCTTTTTGCTGTAGTTATGACTGAATCGGCAAGAAGCGAAATATCAACGGTTTTCTTGTCCAGCTTGAACACATTCGCCTGGAGCTTAGATGAATCGAGCAGGTCGTTAACGAGCGTAAGGAGGTATTTTGCCGTAACGGTAGACTGGCTTAAATATTCTTCGAGCTTATTTTTATTGTCAAGATTTTGAGACATAAGCCGATTTAAGCCGATCATGCCGTTTAACGGCGTTCTTATCTCATGGCTCATTGTCGAGAGGAACTCTCCCCTTGCCTTTGCTTTAGCATGGTTTTCGGCTATACGGATCCTCTGACGTATAAGGATAATTGCAAGGACGATTATTGCCACGGAAGCTATGCATACAATAAACGTCGTATATTTATAACGGCTGAAAAAATCCTCAAAATTATAGCTGTATTGATTTTCCATTACGCCCTGTATAACGTAATTCAGAGATTCGTCTTCAGAGATGCAGGCAATGGATTTGTCGAGAATATCTATAAGTATTCCTCCGTCTTTTTGCGACTGTTCGGAATTTTCGCCGAACTGTACAACCGCAGAAAAACAAAGCTCGTCGCTAAGCCCTACAACGGGAATAACTTTAAGTTTTTCATATTTCGGCTTTGAGAGCCAGTATTCTACGACATACTGGTTTTGTATCATTAGATCTGCTTGTCCGCTGTTTACTGCGTCAAGACATTCGGAGATAGAGTCGTAATCCTGTATCTTGAAATTAGGGAAAGATTTTGACAAAACCGTTTTGAGCGTCTGCGACCCTGTAGCCACGGCAACGGTAAATTCTCCGTCAGAGCGGAATTCAAATCCGTCGTGCGCAACGACAACTTTACGGCTCGACAAATAAGGAGAGCTTATGAGTATTCCGCGGGCGTGTTTGTTTTCTTCGTTAAACTCAACGCTTGTAACAAGATCGAAGCCCTCGCCCGTAAGATAATCGTATGTAACGTCTTTTGTCGGAAGCTGTTTATACTCGAATTCTATCCCGCATATTCCGCTTATTCGGTCGAGAATATACCGAGAAATTCCCGCCATATCGCCGTTATCGGAAAAGCTGACCGGTATCCTGTCGGGTACAAATCCGACTTTAAGTGACTTATGAGCGGATATATATGCCTGTTCTTCGGGGGTAAATTCGGGAACTTTCTGCGGCTGTTCTTCAGCTGACGCACAAAGCATAAATGCCGTCATAAGGACAATTGACAGGAAAAAAGAGCATAATCTTTTTACCAAGATACAACATCTCCTATTTGTATACATTATATACAATATTATACTCTCTTTTTAATGATTTGTCAATAGTTATGTCTAATTCATAAATGAACTCTCCGAAGCCACAAGTATTTCAACGCTTTTTCCCAAAGCAAGCTGCTCGGTATAAATATCTGTACATTTTCTGTATTTTTCAAAAAGTATCTTTGCTTTTTCGGCGTTTCCATATACTTTCCAACAACCGACGCATTTATAACCTCCTGCTTTATTTAAGATAAATCCGCGGACATCTTCGGGAGGATACCCGAGAAAAAGCCCTATCTCATGGGGAAAATCCTTACATTCAGAAAGTCTTTTCATAAGATGTGTTATACAGCGTTCGGGCATTTCTGTCGAATATCCCAAAGAGCGCAGTATTTCACAAGTTTCTGCGTTGCTCATGTCTAACGAAAGCATCGAGGGACGGTATACATATACGAGCGCGCGTCCGTTGCGATATTGCAATGGCAGAAGCCGTATGCCTTTGCTTCTTAGTCGACGGTTATAGCTTCGGAAATATTCACGCATAATATTACCGTTTTCGTATTTGCAGGAAAACAAGCTGCCTGTTTTTATCCCCGCAAGCGTCGGGGAGCAATATTGAACAAGTTTTTCTTCAGACATTTTTTCACCTTTTCGACAATTAACGATCAAATTTAAAATGGTTTTTATCATATGGTTAGTTTAAACTAACCAATATTATTATACATCAATTCATTTATTTTGTCAAGCTGCTTTAAAAAAATTATTTCAACAATATTATTTATCAGCATAGAAAAAATATCCCCCTCACTGAAGAAAATTCAGTGAGGGGGAACGCTTGAATAAACTTAAGCGGCTAAGAAATTATCTTTTCTTTTTCTTGCTAAGTATAACTATTGCCGCGCCGGAAAGCACCGCCAGAACAGCTGCGCTGCCGGAAACGCCCGTCTCGGGAGAAGAATCCGTTTTCAGAGAATCTTCCATTGCAACTACAGTGACTTCGCCGTTTCCTTTTACTTCAAAGGTTATTGGAAGCGCTCTTTCGTAGCCTTCGGGAGCGTCAAGCTCGATAAGCGTATACTTTTCGCCCGCAGTAAGGCCTGTAATTCTGTAAGAACCATCTGTAGAGATCCATCTTTCAACGATAACGCCGTTTTTGTTTTTCAGGATAAGATGAGCGCCTGCAAGCGCATTGCCGTTTTCATCTGTCTTTGTTATCTTTGTTACCGTTAAATAATTTTTCATCGTTACTTCGGTTAGCGATCCGTCAGCGTTAACGGTAAATTTAACCGGTTTCGCGGTCTCATAACCTGAGGGTGCTGCCGTTTCGGTTATTGTATAAGTTTCGCCTGCGACAAGACCTTGGATTGTATAAGTTGATTTTGTCGAATCCCACTCTGCAACGGTATCGCCGTTCTCATCTGTTACAATAAGATGTGCGCCTGCAATGGGCTTGTTATTTTCGTCAACCTTGGCTATTTCCGTTACTGTCAGCGCATTGGCAAATGTAACGACAGTAATTTTGTCTATTTCAACCGTAAACGTCTGCGATTCGGAAATTGCATAACCTGCAGGAGCAACTGTTTCGGTTATCGTGTAGGTTTCGCCTGCGACAAGACCTGTGATTTGATGAGCTTCTGTTTTCGACTCCCACTCGTCAACCTTAGTGCCGTTCTCATCTGTTACAATAAGATGTGCGCCTGCAAGAGGTTTGCCGTTTTCGTCTACCTTTGTAATATGGGTTTCGGTCAGAGCGTCTGTCATTACGACTTCGGTCGTTACTCCATCCTTTACGGTGAACTGAATTTCCTTTGCTACAGTATATCCGTCGGGAGCAGAAAGCTCCATCAAAGTATAGGTTTTTCCTACAATCAGCTTTTCAATGACCTTTACTTCGTTTCCTGTAAACCAGTCTGCTACTGTATCGCCGTTTTCGTCTTTCAGAATAAGGTGAGCATTCGGAACGAAATTTTCGTCCTTATCTGTCTTGCTTATCTCGGTAACAGTAACGGTATCTGTCATTTCAATTTCAAGGACAGTGCCGTCGCTTTTTACGGTAAACTCAATGGTTTCTGCCGTGTTATAGCCGTCAGGAGCAGTTTTTTCGGAGAGATAATATGTTTCTCCCGCAATAAGACCTGTAATGATATGAGCGCCTGTTGCCGTTGTCCATGTATCAACGGGCTTTCCGTTCTTGTCTGTTACAACAAGTTCAGCGCCCGAAAGCGGATTGTCTGCTTCATCAACCTTGGTTATCTTGGTTACGGTTGCGGTGTTTGTAATATCTACAATAGTATTGCCTTCAGCATCTTCAGAACGTTCATATTCTGCCGTATATCCGTCGGGTATAATTTCTGTAACAATATACTCTATAACCTTTCTGCTTACGACTCCGTCTTCCTTTGTGTAAGTGTACTTATCAAGATCTTTAAATTCATATGTCCACTTATCGTCCGACTTTGTCCATGTAGGTACAGCGTCCTCTACTACCACGCCGTCTGCTTTAAGAACAAGCGTTATATCATCGGGTCTGACATTTTCGTTATCGTTTACCCAGATCTTTGTACCATGAACATTAACTTTCTCGGCAGTGAAAGTATTGGTTATATTTGTTTCCGTGTCGGAAACATTATCGACAGTTACAGTGTAGCCCAGCGGAACATTATTTTCCGTTACAGTATACTTGATAGCCTTTCTGCTAACTACTCCGTCTTCCTTTGTATAAATGTACTTATCAAGATCTTTAAATTCATATGTCCAATTATTGCCCGATTTTGTCCATGTAGGTACAGCGCCCTTTACTTCCAGGCCGTCTGCTTTAAGTACAAGCGTTATATCATCGGGTCTGACATTTTCGTTATCGTTTACCCAGATCTTTGTACCATGAACATTAACTTTCTCGGCAGTGAAAGTATTGGTTATGTTTATATTGCCGTCGGAATCAACAGTTATTTCCGATTCATAGAAAGGAACTTTAACTTCTTTGAGGGTATAGGTAATTACATTTCCTTCTTTATCACGCTCGGGAAGTCCGCTTATGGTAAATGTCCATTCGTCGCCGTTCTTTATCCATTCGGTTTCATAGGTGCCTTCATATGGTTTTCCGTTTGCAAAGAGCAAAAGCGTTATTTCATCGGGTCTTACATTATAGCCGCTGTCGCCGACCCATGTCTTTGTACCCGAAATAGTTACCTCTTTTATGTTGAGGAATTTATGGACATTAGAAGCTACAGTTCCCTCGTATTCGGAAATGGGATTGCTTCCGAGCGCCGCCGTTATCTTTTCAGCAAGCGCCTTTGTATCTGCATTGGGATTTGCTACACCTCTCGGATCTTTAACGCCGCTGTCGCCCGTAAGCATAAAGTAAGTTCCTATCTCATCAACTAAAAATCCTTCGGGAGCGGAAACTTCTTTAAGCCAATAAATTCTGTCAAGAGGAAGCTCGTTTATTACTACGCTGCCCGAATCGGGAATTTTAACAGGATCGGTCAGCATAGGCTCTTCGGCTACTTTCCCGAAGTTGTCATAAACGCTGTAGAGCATAAAGCCTGCGCCTGCAAGGTTATGCTCGCCGTCGTCATCAACGAAATACTTGCTGATAGTGATAGAACCCGTTTCATTTCTGACATATGCCTGAACTCTGCCGTTGAAAGAAGCGGTTTCTACTTCGGCTGACGCGTTATCCCGGTCAAGACCGTCTATTGTAAATTTGTTGTTTGTTTCTTTGAGCCAGTTCGGATTTTCGCCGGGGTCTACATCAATGACAGTATCATAAACTATCTTTACATAGGCTTCATCGGGAATGTTGAAAACAACAGTGTTATTGTCTGCGGGATCGTATGAGAACGAATATCCCGCTCCGCTCAGAGCATCTCCCGTATTTCCGTCAATAAACTGAACAGTTTCGGGAAGAAGGATCAGATGTTCGTTCATCACATCCTTTATAGTAAGCGTGTTTAAATCTTTGATAAGGTCAAGAGCAAGCGGGTTTATTTCAAGAGTATACCGAGCTTTCATTCTCATGTCCATGACGTAGTTTTCAGGATCAAATTGTTCATCAACTATAACGCCCGACTTTTTGGCTAACTGCGGGAAATTCTTAGTAACAGAAGACGATTTTGTAACAGGGTCTTCTCCGTCATAAGTAACCGTTGCACTATTTTTAAACGAATGAGAAGTTTCGTCGGAATGTTCGGAAATAAAGTCTTTTTCAATATCCGAACTGAAGAAGAAAGCAATTCTTTTTGCCGAAAGCTCTTTTACCTTTGTTTCAAAATCTGCGGTCGCGGTAAAGGTTATTGTGAGCTTTCTTTCGGTTTCATCGTAAGCTACCGTATAACATGAGCTGTCGAGCTTACATTCTTCGAGAGTTTTTGAGGTGGATAAGTTGCTTGTTGAAGATGAATAGCCGGATCCGTCCCAATAAACGGCAATAAGCGAATCCTTATTGAACTTCAAGCCCTCCGGGAGTTTGTCTTCAAACGTCATAACATCTGCTTTGCCGTCTCTGCTTGAAGAAATATTGTCAACTGGAATGCCGAACCACCAGCCGATAGACATATCATCAGCAAGAGTCTTTTTCTCGCCGCCAAAACTAACCGACGCTATGCTGTTCTTTGAAAAGTCGCTGAGCTTGGGTTTATCGGTTTCTTTTGCGGGAGCCTTATATTGGAGAGTGAAGTTGTCGTTATAGGGCGGCTCACTGTTTACTTGAAGAGATGATGTATTATAAATGTTCCTCATCGCTTCTATAAACATATCGGGAATGCTGTATGTGCCGTCTTTGTTATCTATAAGCTTTATCTTGGAGTAGTATCTTACTGTTATATCTGATCTGGATTCAATAATGCCGGAATTAGCCGAAAGCTCAACTGTCCATTTGTTGCCTGTTAAGGTTTTATTGTTTAACGACCAACCAGGACGTCCTGTTATACCCCCGTAATCTATAGTAAATGTATTCCAAAATTCAAGCTCATGATTTGATTCATCAGTACTTTCCGTATCAAAATAATGGGTGGCAGGTTCAGAATATTCCGGTGTTCCCGGAATTCTTTCGACATTATCCAAAAGTGGTTGATTATCATAATCATATCCATTTTGAACAGGAAAAACAAAACCTAGAATATCGGAAAGAATAACTTTTGAACCGCTACTGTATACTTTTTTTAACTCATCGCCCTTTATTGTAATTTTCCAAGGAATATCAAGAGTAGACGGGTCACCATCTATATCGGGGAAAATACCGCTTAGAATATCACTACTATTTAATTGATAATACTTAATAGCCCAATTCAAGCTATCATTATAGCTGTTATTAGGGTTGACATTAGGCGATTTTAATAAATCGGCAGATATTTCAAGCGTCTTATCCAAGACATCAATTCCGGGAAGATCGGAAATTACGCTCTGTCCCGTAACGGGAATATCTTTTATTTTCGCTTCAACATTGTTGACTAACGACTTTTTACCGTTGCCAATGCCGTTTTTGTTTATGTTGTCATCAATAATGATGATTTTATATCTCCAAGAATTTGTACTTGGATCAAAGCTGTAATAATCATCAATAAGACTTTTGTATTCATCTTCGGTCATTTTTGAAAGACCTTCAGGGTCTTCACAATATTTGTAAATAAGTTCACTGAGATAAGTGGGTGCTTGATTTAAAGTATAGTTATAGTATTTTCCGTTGACTTCATAAGGAGTTGTATAACTACAATACGGGAGCCATTGTGTTTTATTAAGATTACTGAAATAATCCTTTAAAGTTTTGATTGCTTCTTTTACATCATTCGAATCTATACTTACAATAGAACTTCCTGAAAATTGTATCGCGTATTCTATAACACGGCAATTTTTTGTTACAGTATGCCCGTTTTCATAACAAGTCACATCAATATTATCTACAAAGCTACCCGAACTTGATGTAGAAGCAGTCTTTGAAACATTAGGACCGTTTGTAGAAGTCGATGTTGATGCACTGACCGTTTGAGGTTCTCCGTCTGCGTCTATGTAATCGACATTAGCAATATTTTCTATGCTTATGCCTTTTTTCATAAACTTTTCTATAAGATCTTCTCTTGTAATCTCGGCAGAATACTTTATTGTATATTTGGTGATTGTGTCCTTGTTTGCGCCTGCGACCTGCGAAAGAACAATACTTCCTATACTTGTGTCATCGGAAGGAGCGGTGAAAGGAACAGGGTTTCCCGCGCTGTCGGATACAGTGAGAGTGTCTTCTTTTATAGTGAGCCCTTCGGGAAGTACGTCAGTGACAGTCGCTTTATCTATCATGCCGTTGATGGTAACATTGACAGTGTAGTTTATAGTATAATTACCCGATCCGTCGTCTGATAAAGATCCGCCCGACTTTGAAATCGTAACGCTTCCGTTGGATTTTCCGTCATAATAGATAACATCAACGCTCTTATCGCCATATTCGAGAGTCTGATTGGAGCCGTTTTTGACAGTGCCGTCTTTGTCAAGTTCAATTACGCCGTCAATAATAAGACCGCCGCTTATGTTGGACTTGTCCTTGACTTTATCTTTGTCAAGGTAAGCGCGGAAATAGGTAATATTCGAGGGTTCTTCTGTAATTACCTCATATGTTCCTATTTCTTCACCCTCATAATAGAGCTTTCCGTCGGCAGGTATATCGAACTTTATACCGTGGGAATTTATCACGGTCTGTAGATTATAATTATCGATATTGTTCGGTATAAACCATTTCAGATAAAATTTCACCCCATCGCCGTCTTTAACATAAAGAGTATCTTCTGTTTTGCTTACATCGACAAACTCTCCAATATCAGGATCCATGTACCAGAGCCGATATTCCGCGATCTCCATATCGACAAATTCTTCCGCATCTTCCGCGCTTGCTCTGAAGTTCAGCGAGAACGCCGAAAATGCAGAGATCAAAAGCGCGAATGCTGTCAATAAAGATATAGCCTTATCCCGAAATTGCCTGACAGCAGTTTTCATAACCACTCCACCTCTCATAAATCAAAAATCGGACTGACCTTTTTATTTGCAAGGACAATACCCCTTTATAACATTATAACTCTTTTATATACGGTTTGTCAATATTATATTTTAAAATATGTGTCGGATTTCAGCGTTTGGAAATTATTCAATGAGATTGGAAATAGACTCCAATTTTATTTTCACCCGAAGCGTTAATTTCTTAAGATTTTCTTAATTATTTCTAAAGTTTCTATCACAATTTTCTAAAGGTATTCTTACATTTAAAAATACCTATTGAATGTTTATTTCGGTTAGCTTATAATCATTAATGTCAAAAGCCGAAAGTCGTTTTTACAAAACAGCATAAGGGTAAATAAAAATTAAGGGGATAATAAAATGGGGAAAAATATTGCCGTAATGTTTGGAGGAACATCGTCGGAATACAGTGTTTCATTGCAGTCTGCGGCCTCAGTTCTGGAAAATTTTCCGAAAGGATATAATGCCGTTCCGATTTGGATAACTAGAAACGGCGAATGGTTTCGCTTTTGTGGAAGTATTGAAAATATCCGTTCGGATAATCTTGACGGTAATAGCGAAAAAGCTTTTATCTCACCGGACAGAACGTCAAAATGCCTGATAACAAAAACGGAGAACATAACTATAAACGCCGCTTTTCCCGTTATGCACGGAATGGGCGGCGAGGACGGCACTCTTCAAGGCTTGATAGAACTTGCGGGTATACCGCTCTGCGGCTGCGGGACGCTTTCTTCTGCAATTTGTATGGACAAGTTCAGAGCGCACAAATTGGTTTCAACAGCGGGCATTGCCGTGCCTATGGGTCGTGTTTTTTCAAAACACGACAAGATAGACCCTGCGGAAATTAAACTCACGATAGGCTTTCCCGCATTTGTCAAACCTCTGCGGGGCGGCTCGTCATGCGGAATTTCAATAGTTGTAAATACCGATGAGTTGATAAAGGCAATTAAGAAAGCATTTGAATTTGACAACGAAATAATTATTGAGGAGGAAATTAAAGGCTTTGAGGTAGGCTGCGCTGTTATGGGCAATGAAGAACTTATTACGGGTGAAATTGACGAAATAAAAATTGCTGGCGGATTTTTTGACTATACCGAAAAATATACTCTTAAAACTTCTCAGATACTCTGCCCCGCTCCTGTTTCCGCCGACGTTTCAAATCAAATAAAGCAAACTGCAAAGACGATCTACAAAACTCTGGGCTGTAAAGGTTTTGCGCGGGTGGATATGTTCCTTGGTGAAAACGGAAATATAATCTTTAACGAGGTGAACACCATTCCCGGATTTACGGAACACAGCCGTTTCCCGTCTATGATGAAAGCAGCGGGATACACGTTTTCGCAGGTCATTGAAATGATTATCGAGGGTGCATTAAAATGACCGAAAAAGAAAAAAGCGGCGCTTTTGATTGGTTTCGGCTGATAGCGGCTATACTCGTAATTTCAATTCACACTTCCCCGCTAGAAACATTAAGTCCGAATGCGGATATTTTTCTCACAAGAATAATCGCCAGGACTGCCGTTCCGTTTTTCTTTATGGTAACGGGTTTTTATACAAATTTTGAGCGCCCTAAAAATGCGCTTTTAAAACTTACAAAAATGTATCTCGCGGTCACTATATTGTATTTGCCGCTTAGTATCTATTCCGGGTATTTCGGCGGTTTTTCGCTTTGGAACGCTTTCAAAATGCTCTTTTTTGACGGTTATTATTATCACTTGTGGTACTTCTCTGCCTGCATTACGGGAATTTTGCTCGTACATATTCTTGATAAATTAAGCGCCAAAAAGGCTTTTGTTATTGCAATAGTTTTATACATAATCGGAATATTCGGCGACAGTTATTATGGGTTCACCGAAAAAATCTTTCCGCTCAAAATATTTTACAACATTTTATTTAACGTTTTTTCCTACACAAGAAACGGATTGTTTTTCGCGCCGATTTTTCTGCTTTTAGGTTCAAAACTCAAAAAAGCAAACGTGAACTTTGACTGCAAAAAAGTCGTTGTAACAGCCGAAATATCCTTTGTGTTAATGACCGCGGAAGCGTTTCTGCTTAAAGGTTTCAACATACCTCGTCACGACAGTATGTATGTTTTTTTAATTCCGACAATGCTGTTTTTATTTGCGCTTTTGAACTCTGTAAAAATTCCGCAGCAACCAATTTTGCGGAAAATCTCGATGTGGATTTACATTATTCACCCGATGATAATTATTGTGCTGCGCGGAATCTCCAAAATATTTTCGGAGAATTTTTTTGAAAAACGAGAGTTGCTTTTATTTGTTCTGACCGCTGTATTTTCAGGTTTATTTTCAATTTTCGCGGTCATTATTACAAGAAAAGCGCGAAAATTGTACAATGCTTTACACTGTCCTGATGCACGCGCATGGGCGGAAATTGACGTTGACGCCCTGCGTAAAAACGTTAATTTCCTGTGCGGCATATCTCCAAAAAATTCCGAGCTTATGCCTGCTGTTAAGGCAAACGCCTATGGTCACGGAGCGGTTTTGATCGCGCAAGAATTAAACAAAATGGGAGTGAGAGCATTTTGCGTTGCCACCGCCTGCGAGGGAGTTGAACTGCGAAAACATGGAATTCGTGGCAAGATTTTAATTTTAGGTTATACCCACCCCGCGCAGTTTCCTCTGCTTCGTTTTTTCAGGCTTTCTCAGACGATTGTAAGTTGCGAATACGCAATAATTCTTAACAACTACGGAAAAATTCACTGCCATATCGGAATTGACACGGGCATGAGGAGGCTTGGCATACGGAGCGAGGAACAAGGAAAAATACAGCGGATTTTTGAGATGAAAAATCTAATCATAGACGGAATTTTTACTCATCTTTCCGCTGATGAAACGACCTCGCCGCACGATATGTCATTTACCGAGCAGCAATCCGAGAGATTTTATAACATAGTGGAAAGCCTTGCAAAGAGCGGATATTATCCGAAAGTACATTTGCTGGCAAGCTACGGGCTTTTGAATTATGCACACCTCGGCGGAGATTATGTCCGCGTCGGCATAGCGTTATACGGCGGCGTGGAAAACACAAAACTCCTGCCTGTTCTGTCGCTGAAAACGCGCGTCACTTCTGTAAGGAAAGTGTATAAAGGCGAGCCCATAGGTTACGGTCTTACAAGCGTTGCAAATGAAGATATGCAAGTTGCGTCGCTTGCAATAGGATACGCCGACGGTTTGCCGAGGGCGCTCTCGGACGGACAAGGTTATGTTCTGATAAACGGGCAGCGTGTGCCTATTATCGGAAAAATATGTATGGATCAGACAATTACAGACGTATCCCAAATGCAAGTAAAGCAGGGAGATATTGCCGTTATAATCGGAACTTCTGGCAATGAAACAATAACCGCAAACGAAATTGCAGCGCGTGCAGATACAATTCCGAACGATATTTTAAGCAGGATCGGGAGAAGAGTGGTTGTTTTTAAAAAAACAAATTATCTTTAATGTAAAATAACTCCCAAAGGAATTTTCCGCGGGAGTTTTTTCTGTTTTCGCCGTACAGCGGTATCAATAACCATATGATTAAAATGTCAATTTAATTATTAATTATTGACTATATTTTTGGTCAAATTTGCCATATTCACTAAATACCAATTTTTTGTTTATGCAACATGTACTACAAACGAATTGCTTTATTTGTTACAGCTTGTATAAAAAGTCCGATCTCAGATTACAAAGAAAGACCCGGATACAGCAATATGCGCTTCGCATACAACACTGACGCCGCAAATGAGGCTTTATATACGGTCTGTTTTTAATTCTTAATCTCTTATATCAAAAAAATTATGTCAAAAAATGCACGAAAAGACCGAAGTTTGTTTCGTTTGTATGCACAAAAATCCTTGTATTCCGCATTACAAAGCCAAAAACTCGAATTTTTGCCTGCTGTTTTCGGTATTGACTAATTGACGAAAAATTGTTATACTTGCATTAAAATCTAAAAAGGGGGATACTTCATTATGAAACTAAACGATGAGAAAGATCAGATGCTTATGCTGGAGCAGAAATTTGCCGAAAAACTGCACGAAATGCGGCTGAAAAAAGATTTTTCTCAAGAACGGTTTTCGGAGATCATAGGCATAACCGAAGTTTATCTTCGCTGCTTAGAGAACGGAAAAAATATTCCTAACTGGATAACCTGGCTCAAGATCTGTACAGCGCTTGGAGTAGATATTTCCGAGATACAGAAAAATTATATCGAACCAAGTCTAGATCTTAAAATGAAAGATGATATAAAAAACTCATAAGCCTGCAGACAGTAATATATTAAACCCCATCTGCTGTTCAGCTTTATCCGCAGAATGTGTACAATGCGTGCATACCGGGGCTTTCTTTACTTGTCAAATATATTTCTCGTATCTGCATTGCTCTTGAACTTTATCTCCAAGCAGTGTGATTGCTTGTTTCGGGCATAAACTGATACAACGATAGCACATTGTACATCTGTTGCTCGAAATAGCTTTTTTATTCTCAATTTTTATATTACCCATGGGGCAATTTTGGCTGCACAACCCGCAGCCAACGCACAAACCACTGATTTTCAATTTGTCGGAATAATTTGTCGTTTTATTATAAAACCATAATCTTTGCCCGAATAAACCTTTTATATGCGATATAAAACTCAATCCTTCGCGCGGATATTTTCCGGCTTTAATTTGTTCGGCTGCTTGTTCAATGCGTTTGTCGGCGGCTTTTACAATTTGTCTGTTTTCTTCAATACTCTTTTTTAAAAGCTTGCTGTCGCATACAGAATCGGGCATTTTAATCTGTAAACCGCCAAGTATCACCGCGCCGTATTTCCTTAAAAGCCGAGCAGTACAGCCCGTTCCGTCGCCGCTGAAAAGTCCCATGGTATTTACGCAAAACACCTTTTTTCCGTTCCCTAAAGATGAATTGATTTTAATAAAATTACGCACCATAAACGGAGCGTTTGAAAACTGCGTCGGATAGCCGAAAATTATCGTGTCTTGTTTTTTCAATATTTGAATAATATCGGTATGTTCCAGTGGAAAACACTCTGCGGACACATCTAACATCTTTACTAATTTTTTTACGCAATGTTCGGTGTTGCCTGTTCCGCTTAAATATACTCCTACCATTTATTCCTCCGTTAAATTTAGAATTTTTTGTATCTCTAGGACTATCTTGCGGTTATAGGGGCGTTTGTATGCGCGAGGCATTATCTTGCCGGGATTTTTAAATATAAGAGGTCGGAACATTGAGTTCTGACCTCTTGTTTTATACAAAATATGCATGAAGTATTTCAACTACAGCCTTATCATCATACAAATAAATCGAATTTACAAACGTACCTATAATCCCCTGCTTGTTGTCTTGGCTCGCAATGTCAAAATTCGCCATTTTTGGCTGTAGTCTGTCAGCAGCATAGCAAAGCCAAATAAGGAAGAATTTTAGGATTTTTTGTACCAGCCGAAACCGTTTCTGCCGTTTTTCTTAACAATATACAATGCACTGTCAGCTCCTGCCTCAAGGTCTTTAAGATTGGCGGCGTCTTTCGGGAATACCGCCGCGCCGCAGCTGAATGTCAGCACAAAATCTCCGCATACTTTCTCATCATCGCAAGGCTTGATTTCCGCAGCTTTCTTCTGCAAAAGCACCAGTTTTTCGCTTATTGCCTCAACATCGCCGCTCCTTACAAGAACCACGAATTCATCTCCGCCGTACCGTGAAATATAACCGTTGTTTTCAAAAAGCTCTCTCAGCGCCGCAGCAAAGCCTTTTAATATCCTGTCGCCCGCCTCATGACCAAACCTGTCGTTCACCTGCTTGAAATAGTCAATGTCCATAAACAGCAAAGACGCCTCATTTTTAAGCGATTTTCCGAAGAACTGCTCTGCAGTAAAATCGAACGCTCTCCTGTTCATAACCGAAGTGAGCGGGTCGTGAATTGAGAGATTTTCAAGCACCTTTTTCTCCTGCGCCTCGCGTCTGTGAAGCAGAATGAACATGATAAACGTTGCAACGAACAGTATTATCAGGAATATCAGTACGCGTTCCCTGAACTGCTGTATTGTTGACGAAAGCGCATTGCTCGGTATCCTTACCACAACATACCAACCGTGCATGAAGTCTATTTTTGAATAAACCTGCGTATATGTAACGCCCTTTATGTTATAAGTGATGTTTGCTGACCTTTGGTCAGCGTTCATCTTGTTTTTCCAGATTTCGTAATCATCCTGATATTCTTTGTCAATCTCCTGCCTTATTAAAAACAGGGCATTGCTCCAGCTGCCTATGGAGTACTTGTTTGAACCCGCGCATTGTATAATGTTGTCTGAAACCGCCTCCATAAGCCATATTTCAGCCTCTTCCGACAACGATTCGGTATATGCTATGTTCTGAATTTCCTTAAGAGGATAGGTTAAGAAAAGATAACCGCTTTTTCCTCCGCCGTATGTATAATCCGCAAACATTGTGAACACGGGCTGACCCGATTCTCCCGAACGGTACGGCGCGGAAATTGAAACAGGATCCGCAAGCTTTGCCACATCTAAAAGTCCCCACTTTTCAAACTCGCTGAGTTCGGTAGGAGATGCGTATATTTTCTGATTTTCGTCAATAATGCCTATACTCACATATCCCGTGCCGTTTTTATCGCGCGACAGAGTGTCGTATAAATTCTGCAAATCACTGTAATTTGCAGCAGACAAAACCGCCGCCATATTTTCAACCGAGTTTGTCATATAGCTGATCGAATAGTTCATCTTTTCGGCAACAAGCCCGCAAATATCTCCCGTAAGCTGTTTGTCGTGATTTCTTATCAGCCCGTCAAAGCTCAACAGAAGAACAACTATTCCTATCCCGCATATCACAAGATAAACCATAAGCGTCTTTATAAGCGGAACGCTTTTACCTACTTCAATCGGCGAGTTCACATTTTTAGAATTCATACTTCACCTTAATTATGCAAAAGTGCGTCTTGTACTTCTGACGTATCCCTTGTTTCCTTATTCACTACTATAACGCCCGTATCCTCAAATTTAACGAAGATTTTCTTCCCGTCCGTAAGTTCCGATGCGGTTTTAATGCCGGAATAACTCATATAGTACTGTTTTTGCAGAATGGTTGACGCGTTGTATTCATCATCATTTATAAGTTCTGCGATTTCGTCCGAATAGTCAAATCCTATAACCACAATGTCCTTGCGCTCCTGCTCTTTAACAGCTGTCGCAAATCCCACCGTTGAGCCGTTGTTTGTTCCGAAAACTCCTTTAATGTTTGGATATTCAAGCAACTCCTCCGCACATTCTATAGCCTTGTCGATATAGCCGTCGTTGCACTTTATATCCGATATAACTTCCCATTTCTCAGGTGCGTTTCTTGTCCAGTACTGAAAAAATCCCGCGAGTCTGTCGGTTATGGTCTGAGAAGAAGTTGAGCCTACCTGCAAACCTATCTGTACACTGTCAGTGTCGGCATTCCCGCTTTTCTTAAGCTGATATATCATCTCTTTCGCCGCCTGCTGACCCGCCATAAGATTGTCTGTCATATAGCACACGTCATAGTTGTCGGTATTTGCCGCCGTATCAATAAGGATAATATGTATGCCTTTGTTATATATCTCGTCAATTTTTTCCGCAAGCTTTACGGAATCGTTAGGTGCAACCAGGATTGCATCTGCGCCCGCGTCAGCCGCCTCCTGAAGAAGTCTTTCCTGCGACTGCCAGTCGGTTTCGGTATATGACCCGCTGTAGAATACATTACAATTAAATGCCTCGCCGCCGTCCTTAGCGCCGTCAATTATTACCTGCCAATAACTGCTGTCAAGATTTTTAACTATAAGGTAGAAATTCTTCCGACCCTCTGCAATTTCGGTCAATGGAGCAAAATCGGGACCGGGTTTGTAGTCCTGCGTTTCTTTCACGCCCATGCATCCCGAAAGAGTTAATCCGAGAATTATGCAAATAAGCACTGCGGCTAAACGTTTCAACTAAAATTGCCCTTCTTTCATATATAAAAATGATTATCTCTCATAACGTATAAAAATGCGTAATAAATATATTAAATTTATTTTACCATATTTTTGTTGAAATTTCAAGGGGGAATATTCTTTAAATAGAATAAATGGTAATTATTCTTCATCCTACAAGCAAAATCAGTTAATTTAATCAAACAATCAAAATCATTCATAACAAATGATTATGCGTTTAACAACGCCGTTTCAAACCAATGCAGGCGATTTGTTTTCAGCGTCAGACGGTTTTCAGAGGGAGATTTTTCGTTGAAATATACAATTTTTTAACAAAACCGGAATTTGTCTTGCTCAAGGCAAAATAAACCGCATTACCGCAAGCAGAATGTAATAAACACCGAGCGCGAAAAACCATACCGAGCAGTAGTAAATTCCCGAAACTAATTTCATGATTATATACAGCAAATTGATGAATAAACCGCAATGTATAAAAACTCCTGCGGATTGTTTCTGCAGGAGTTCCAGCTTGTATAAAAAGTCCAATTTCAGACTGTAGAGAAAGCCACAGATACCGCATTGAACGCTCCGCGTACAACGCTGAAGCGGTGCTGCGGCTAGGCTTTGTGCCTGCCGCAGTGCCGCTGACGCCGCAGATGGGGCTTTATATACAGTCTGAAACTCCTGCGGATTGTTTCTGCAGGAGTTCTTTTTGTATCTGTTTTCGCAATAAAGCTCATCTTTTTACGGCTCATTGTAATGCTGTTTTGTTACAACAAGCGGTTCAAATGAACGCTTTAGTTCGCGGGCAATGCCGTCAAGTCCGTGCTTTTCGGTTTGTATCGGAACGATTTTTTTGGCGCAGCAAAGCTCCGACAAATATTTTATCATATGATCCTTGTCGGCGTTTTTGTTGTATATCTTAATATAAGAAAAACCTTTATAATCGCTTGACGGATAGCAAAGTATCTTCAGCGTTTTGCCGATTTCGCTTTCGGAAATCGTTTTATAAAGCGCGGATATTTTCTCCACGGTATCAATCATCATAAGGTAAATTATCTTATCTTCAGGCGGCACGTTAAGGTTTACATAATTACGGTAGGGAGATTTTTTCAGTGTTTCAAAAATAGATTTTTCCGCATGATTTTCCAGCTTGTCATAATAAATCATCAGCGAATCTCCGCGAAGCGCGTTTGTAAAGCAGTTTATGCCTGCCGATAAAATCATTTTGTGAAGTACGGCGCAGGTTTCCTGTGAAATAACATATGCTCTTATGTACGAATTTTCTCTGATGTCATAAAGGACTGCGCCGTTCATTGCAACGACGGGCAGATTTAGCTTTACTTCGCTCAACGGTTTCATCAATGACGCAGGAGTTCGCATAGTAACGATCGTGAATTTCAGTCCTTCTTTTATCATACGGTTCAGTTCTACGACCGTATACGGCTGTAATTCCACGGTATTTGCCGACAGCATATCGTCAAGCTCGGCTATAAACAAACAGTCTTTTATCTTTCTTCTCGGCAGTCTTGCCATATTTACAACAAGCCCTATTGCAATTCCAATAAATGTGTCAATAACGCGGTTCATTACAAACAAAATAGGGTTGCTGTCAGTTATATGATTTACCGTTATTGACAAATACACAACGCAGGAAAAATACGAAGCGTTTTTCTTTTTCAGCACAACCGTTGTCAACAGCACGGATATAAGCATCAATGCGTTTACAAGATAGCCTGCAACGTTTTCATAAATAGGAAAAACGTAAATTTCTATAAGTATCGTTATCAGTCCGTAAAATGCGCCTATAAGAGTTCCTACAGTCCTTTGTGCCGCCATTAACAGAGATTTGTCGGTATAAGGCTGTATGCACCACAGCACCGCAAGCATTGAATAAAACGGAAGTCCGCTTCTTCCCCGCAATAAATACACGGCATAACAAAGCATTACTCCGACTGCCGATTTTATTATTCTGCTGCCGACGCGCGCGTTTTTTAAATCAAGTTTCATAATCTCTTTCAACAATATTCAAAAGCGGTCTTCCGTCTGAAAACCGCCGCAAATTTTCTTTACAGATCATTGCGATAAGATTTTCTGTTCTTTCGGAATGTCCAAACGATTTCCCCGAAATATGCGGCGTGATAAATACGTTTTTCATATTCCAAAGCGGAGAATCCTGTTCGAGCGGTTCATTCTCAAAAACGTCAAGCACCGCGCCAAAAAGCTCTCCCCTTTTAAGCTTTTCGCAAAGCGAGTTTGTTTCAATAACATTTCCCCGTCCGACGTTTACGATAAGCGCGCTGTGTTTTATCAGCATAAGCCGCTCGCGATTTAGGAGATGTTCGGTTTTGGGCGTTCGCGGTAATGCACAGACAATAATATCGGCGTTTGGAAGTAAACTGTCGAGCATTTCAACGGAATATGTTTCATCAAACTCGGAGCTTTTATCACGGCTTTTACGAATACCAATTGTATTGGCGCCGAATGCCCGAAGCCTTTTTGAAACGCATTTGCCGATATTTCCGCAGCCGAGTATCAATACTGTTGAACCGCTAATCATTCGTTCGTTTTTCGTGTCATACCATCGCTTTTCGGATTGATTTTCACGATAGCTGAAAAAATCGCGGAAAAGGCACAGAATGCCGCCCAATACATATTCTGAAATAACTTCTCCGAATGCCCCCGAAGCGTTTGTGAGAACAGTTTTGTCCGAAACCGCCTTATTGTAAATTATCCTGTCCGCGCCTGCACTAGCAAGCTGAAGCCATTTCAAGTTATAAAGCTTTCCGAAATATTCATCGGGAATATCACCGACAATTATATCGGCTTGTTCTATGTCGTCCGTTTCCTGAAAATCATTGCATGCGGAAAGTAAACCAAGCCTGTTTTCCTCTGAAAAGGGAGCGTTAATTAAAATCTTCATCATACCGAAACCGGCTTTCTGACTTTAGGCTTCTGCATACGCCTTACTATACAAGAAATCGTGAAGTTTATTGCAAAATACATAATGCACGCTAATCCGCAAAGCACGAAAACATCAGATACGTTCTGCGAGGTAAAACCCGTGTAGCGCGGCGAGATCTGAATAACCTGAAACGTTCTGCCAAGCAATTCGGCTATGGCTATATTAGCAATATAGGACGTGTCTTTTACAGTTGTAATAACCTGGCTTAAAAGCGTGGGAACTATATTTCTGAAAGCCTGAGGGAGAACAATTAAAGTAAGCGTTCTGAAAAAACCGAAACCCTGGGAATAAGCGGCTTCGAACTGACCCTTCGGAATGGAGTTGAGTCCGCCTCTTACTATTTCCGCTATGACAGACGATGTGAAAAGAATAAGCGCAATAATTCCCTTTATAAGCAGCGCTATTTCGGTTCGGGAAAGACCCAGAGCTTTTGAAAAATCCGCAGAAACATCGACTGACGGGAAATATACAAGTCCGATAAATATCCAGAGCATAAGCGGAGTGTTGCGGAATATTTCGATATATGCGGTCGCGAGCCACCTAAAAATCACGGTTTTCCTGCTTGTGCAATAATTTCTTGCCAATGCCAGAATTGTTCCTATGACAAGCCCGAAAAGCACCGCAATAACGGCTATCACGACAGTAAATCCAAGTCCTTTGATAAGATAAAGAAGTACGTCGCCGTTTGTTATCATATTTAAACTGCCTTGAATTTCACTCATTTCGCTCCCTCCTTTTTATTCGAGGATACATCGCGGTTTTTCAGTCTGTTTTCCCACCTTGAAGCAAGCGTTGACAAAGGAAAACATATCACAAAGAAAATAACGCCGCCGATAATATATCCCTGTCCTGCCGCAGAAGCAGTACCCTCGCCCACAGCAAAAGCGTTTGTCCTTGAAATAAGATCAACCGCTCCTCCCGCAAGGAACATACAGGATGTATTTTTGATGAGATTTACAACCTGATTTACCATAGGCGGAAGAATAACTTTTATTGTCTGCGGAAGAACGATAAGAAACATGGTCTGAATCTGCGAAAAACCCTGAGAATATGCCGCTTCGCTCTGACCTTTTGGAACAGACGTTATTCCCGCCCTCACTACCTCGGAAATATATGCCCCGTGATATATGCCGAGCGCAACAATACCGCATATCAATGCCGTAAAGCCCTTTACCCCCGAAAATGCCACCGAGTAAAACAAAAACAGCGCCTGAAGCATAAGAGGAGTGTTTTGTATAAACTCAACATAAATCCTCGAAATTATGCGCGGCGGTTTGCTCTGGCTTGTGGACATAAGACCGAATATAATGCCGAGTACGAGCGCAATTGCAAGTCCCGCAAGCGCCATAATCACCGTGGAAATTGTTCCGTCTATAAAGCTTTGACGGTGATTCCAGACGATTTCCCATTTTTCTTGTTCAAACATAAATGCCTCCCAAAACCCGCGAATAGGCGGTGAAATTTTGCTTGTTTCACCGCCCCATCCTCAAGAAAAAACAATGAAGAAAACTTTAATCAGTTGATGCCAAACTCGGAGATAAGTCCGTCAATAGTGCCGTCAGCGAGCCACTTTGTGATAAGTTCCTCGATAGGCGCGGAAAGTTCTGAATCCTTGCGTGTAGCTACGCCGTAATCCTGCGGAGAGAATGTATCCTCGATATAGCTGCGGTCGTCAGTCTTGAAGTTTGCAAGTATCGACTTATCAACGCAGAAAGCGTCTACCGTGCCCGCCGCCATTGCGTTTGAAATAGCGGGATAATCTGCAAACTGTTCAAACGTTGTGCCTTTCTCGTTGAACGAGGAAATGTCGAAATCCGCCGAAGATTCGGGAACCTTATAATCGCCAAGCAAGCCTTTTTCGCTCATGGTTTTTGCGAGGTTATAGGCAGAAGTTGAGCCGGTTGAAACTCCGATTTTCTTGCCTACAAGTCCGTCAAGGTTTGTTATGCCGTCCGCTGTTTCAACAAGCACCGTTACTGCGTCCGTGTAGTACGGAGTTGAGAAATCCCAGCTCTTTTTTCTTTCTTCGGTAATCGTAAACGTTGCTAAAACGCAGTCAAGGTCGCCCGAATCAAGAAGTTCGGTTCTTGTCGCCGCCGTTACGGTAGTGAATTCAACGTCCTTGAAACCGAGCTCCTGTGCAATTTTCTTGGCGAGTTCAATTTCCATTCCGCTGTACTCTCCCGAAAGAGGATCTTTATATCCGAAACCAATAACGGAATCCTTTACGCCGACTTTCAGAATTTTGTCCGAGTAGTCAGCGCCCGTTGTTCCGCTGTTTTCGGAATTTGCAGAGCTGTCCGAATTTGAGGTATTTCCCGCGTCGGGCGTGCTTGAATCGCCATTCGAGCTACAGCCCGCAAATCCGACCGCGCACATTGCCGCAGCCATAACCGATGCTAAAATCTTTTTGAGTTTCATAATAAAACTTCCTTTCTAATGTTCTTTTGTTTTATATTAACGTCAATTGACGTTATTTTACCTTATTATCTTGCTTAAAAACGCTTTTGTGCGTTCATTCTGTGGGTTTGTGAAGAAATGTTCGGGCGTTCCCTCTTCAAGGATATTCCCGCCGTCAACAAAAACAACCCTGTCCGCAACCTCTCTTGCAAACCCCATTTCATGCGTTACAACAACCATTGTAAAGTTCTTTTCGTGCGAAAGTTCAATCATAACGTCAAGAACTTCCTGCACCATTTCGGGATCAAGCGCTGACGTAGGTTCATCAAAGAATATAATTCTGTTCTGCATTGTAAGCGCCCTCGCAATAGCTATACGTTGCTGCTGACCGCCCGAAAGGGTAGTAGGATAAACATGCGCTTTTTCTTCAAGCCCAACGCGCTTTAGATAGCCCATAGCTGTTTGCTCGGCTTCCTTACGCGGGATTTTTTTGAGCTTGACGGGCGCTAGTGTGAGGTTGTCAAGCACCGTCATATGCGGGTAGAGGTTGAACTGCTGAAATACCATTGACGAGTGGATTTTGTTTATAAATGCCCTGCGGCTTCTGCTCATCAGATGATTATGTATGTAAACCTTCCCCGAAGTCGGTTCTTCAAGGTAATTCATACAGCGGATAAGCGTACTCTTTCCGGACCCGCTTGGTCCGATTATAACGACCTTTTCGCCCTCTTTGACGTGCAGGTTGACGCCTTTCAAAACTTCAAGGTCTCCGAAACTCTTATGAACATCTTCTAGCCTAATCACGTAAATCTCTCCTTGTATTTCAATTGTCAGGTCTCTTAACTTAATTATATTATACAACAATTTTGCAAGATTTCAAGTACTAATCTTGCAAAAATTTTTAATTTTATGAATTTTTTCAGTATTAAACAAAATATTATGAAATTTTGTAAATTTAATATTGCATTTTAAACAAAATGATACTTATTTAAATATATTTATGATCTATTAAAATCTATCAAAAAAATAACGCTTTCTCTCACAAAAGCGTTAGATATGGTATTTATGCGAATGACGCGATTTCTTAACTCCGCCGAACAATAGTATACCCCTCAAAGAGAACTTCGAGAGGTACGGGCAACTTTATGAATTGTATTCGAAAATTGCTAAAACTTACTATAAGATTTCAAATAATGCGCCGAACAAGCTCAGCACCCCATACAATCCTCCGCAGCGAAATGCCATGAATAAATCGCGCAATCAGCTTTGTATAACCGCAAAATATTCGGAATGTCAATCCCTGCAGGACAAACTGCTCTGCATCTGCCGCACCGGGAACAGGTTTGCAAATTTATTTCAATCTTTTTCTTATTATAATTCTTTGCAGGCTCGAACTCCACATCATTTTTCCTACGAGAGAGGTTTACGCCTCATTTTTTGGAGAATGAGGATTATTACACACGGGTTGACTTTTGGGAGTAAATTGTGTATAATATAAATAAATAATTTTATAGAATGGAGAACATATGAATACAGAAAACAACGATATGCAAATAAGCAGTGACAGGACCGACACGCAAAAGGAGCGTAGGCATTTTTTCACGAAAAAGAGAATAATTGCTCTTTCGGTTGTTGCAGCATTGATTTTATTCAATGTGTTTGATATTTTCATTGATCCGCCCGCATGGTGGAGATTTGAGCGTCAGGAGGATAAGCGGGCGATGTTGAAATATGTAAAAGACAATTATCCCGACACAATAAAAATACTTGATATGTCATTCCCTGTCCAGCTTCCGGCTGGTCCTCATCAAGACAGTAGTATGCAATTGGAACTTGACGGAGTGACTTTTTATATCATAGCACATTATGGTGAGGTTGTTTTTGACGCTTACTACTATAGGAAGGCAGACACACAATTTGACAAAATTATTAAAGACGGATTCTTTAATCCGCGAAACATCACAGCGTCACTTGACTATTCTTACATGGACAATTATAAAACTTCGGCTCCATACACGGGCGGTTTAGAGTTAGAAATTAAAATTTATGATCAAGGTGAAACAGCACGGGAAGTCGGCTTATATGATTTCTATAAATTTTGGCAAAATGAGGGCGCTTTCCTTAGGGATTACAAGGTTTGGGTCCTTATATATCAAAACAAAGTGCAAAAGGGAATGATCATCTGGGACAAAGAGACTGTATTTTCCGATGAAGATGAATTTTACTATGCCATAAAACATAATCACGGAAATTTGATTTCAAAGAATGAATAATCAACGAGGGAGATAATCACTGTTAATGAGCATAGTTTTTCTGTCCGGTATAAGCGGGATAAAATGAGAAATTTACATTTAAATCAAAAAAGAAAGAGGTACGCTATGGATAAAGAAGATTTGCGCGTAATCCGCACAAGAGAGGCTATCCGCAAGACTTTTGAAGAGATGATCTGCGAAATGGACTACGAAAAAATCACGATAAAGGAGCTGACGGAACGCGCGAGGATTAACCGAAAAACGTTTTATCTGCACTACAATTCGCTTGATGACTTATTACTTGAAATGCAAAATGAAATGGCGAAAAGCTTTATCGAGCGCACGAAAAATCTTGAGCGTCCGCGGGATATGGACAAGATAACGCGCGAGTTTTTTCTCGTGAGCGAGGGCGCGGGACGGCTTCACGAAAGGCTGATGTGCAGCGGGAGTTACCACTACATCAGCAGAAGGATCACCAACGAAATCATGTCGGAAACCTGGGGCACGGACGGCAAGCGCATGAACGTTAACCCATACGTTCAGAATATAATCATGGCGTTCGTCTCGCAGGCGACGATTGAGATTTACAAGCAGTGGACAGCGGACAAAAAGAAGATCCCGCTGGACGAAATCATCGAACTTACGACAAAGCTGATTTGCAACGGAATCAACGGGGTGAATGAGAAGTAACGAGCCGGTTGCGCAGAAAATCCGCGGACATAACGGAGTAATAAAAAATCCGCCCACAGCCTTGAAGCTATGGGCGGATTTCAACTACTGTACACTGTATTCTGCAAAACCCCTCAAATCCGAAACGTAAGTACTTAATTTGAGAGGAATCGTCTTAGATCCTCTCTGCAATTAAAGTTTATTATTGCCTTATCATCATACACATAAATCGAATTTACGAACGTGTCTATAATCGACACGTTGCCTATAAAAACACGCTGACAGCACTTGCCGAACAAACTTAGGACTTCGCCAAATGTAATAATGTATCGGTTGTAACCAAAAGTTACAACTGATAAACCAAAAGGAACTTCTCAAAAATAGGATTTTTAATTATAATATAGATAAAAGCACCGGCGGAGGTGATTTTGTGACCGAAATATTTGAAATTATACAGCGCGAATTTGTCTATGTGTGGTATTATTTTACTGTTCAGCTGCGGCAGATTGTCGGCTACTGGGCGCTGGGAATGGTCATAGGCTCGCTTGTTTCGGTGTTCGCAAAGGACAGTATTCACAAGGCTTTTGAGAGTATCCGCGATAAAAAATGGGGGTTGTGGGGAGTTGTTCCCGCAAGCTTACTCGGCATCGCTTCCCCGCTTTGTATGTACGGAACGATACCGATAGCCGCCTCATTTTCAAAGCACGGTATGCGCCACGATTGGCTTGCGGCGTTTATGATGTCGAGCGTTTTGCTCAACCCTCAACTTATCATGTATTCTTCCGCTTTGGGAGTAACGGCACTCGTAATCCGCATTGTATCTTGTGCGTTGTGCGGGATCGTCGCAGGAATTGTCGTTCATCTTGTTTACAAGGACAAGCCGTTTTTCGACTTCAAAGGTTTTGAACCGAGGGCAAGTCACGACACGCACCCGAACCTGTTTTTGCGGTTTCTGTTCAACCTCGGACGCAACATCAAGGCAACGGGATTGTGGTTTCTTGTAGGAGTGCTGCTGTCCGCGCTGTTTCAGCGGTATGTTCCCGCAGACAAATTCGCCGCTTTATTTGGCGAAGCAAACGAGGGTTTCGGCGTACTTATGGCGGCGACAATCGGCGTGCCGCTCTATGCCTGCGGCGGCGGAACGATCCCGCTAATCCGGGAATGGCTGTCAATGGGCATGAGTATGGGCAGCGCGTCGGCGTTTATGATAACGGGTCCCGCGACGAAAATCACGAATTTAGGCGCGCTGAAAATCGTCCTCGGCGTGAAACGGTTTATCATTTACATAGCTTTCGTGATGGTGTTTTCACTTGCGACAGGCTTGCTTGTCAACTTGATTTTATAGGAGGTTCGTATGAAAAAATTATCAATTGGCTTTCTAAGCGTGATTATCGCTTTGGGACTTTCGGCGTGCAACTCGTCGAATACCGGCAGCGACGCGCCCTTGGTTTTCCCGCCCGATGATGATGTTTCATCGGAGAGTTCGTCAAGCGTTTCAAATGCTTCGTCATCATCGGATAATTCAACAACAGACACCATAGACAGTTCATCAGACAATTCGGAAAGTTCGTCAACTGACAGCACGGACAGTTCTTCAAGTTCGTCCTCGGTAAATTTATCAAGCAGTTCTTCTTCGCAAAGTTCGTCAAGTTCATCTTCAAGCAGTTCCTCAACTGTTCAGGAAATAACCGACGGAAAATCCACCGTGTACTTCACCTCCGACATCTCCCCCGAAGGCATGATGGCTGTGTACAATGCGCTTGGCTGGTCGCCCACGGGAAAAGTCGCAATAAAGCTGTCCACTGGCGAGCCGCCCGCTTCCAACTACCTTCGCCCCGAGCTTATCAAGGACTTGGTGCAGTCGGTGAACGGAACTATCGTCGAATGCAACACCGCTTACGGCGGCTCTCGCAGTGAAACTGCGATGCACAAACAGGTTGCGAAAGACCACGGCTTCACCGACATAGCGAACGTCGACATTCTTGACGAAGAAGGCTCCGTGCAAATTCAGGTTGACGGCGGAAGTCACCTTAAAACGGATTATGTCGGCTCGCATTTTGTAAACTACGACTCGTATATCGTGCTGTCGCACTTCAAGGGACACGCGATGGCGGGCTTCGGCGGGGCGATCAAGAACATCTCAATAGGACTTGGCTCGAAAGAGGGCAAATGCCTTATCCACACGGGCGGTCAAAGCCATACAAGTCCGTGGGGCGGCGACCAAATCGCGTTTACCGAGTCGATGGCTGAAGCGGGAAAAGCGGTTTCCGATTTTCTCGGCAAGGGCAAGAAAATCGTTTACGTCAGCGTTTTAAACAACATCTCGATAGACTGCGACTGTGACGGAAATCCTGCCGAGCCCGATATTCACGACATAGGAATTTTAGCGTCAACAGATCCCGTGGCGATAGACCAGGCGGCGATTGACCTCTGTTTCGCGGCGGAGGGTAGCGAATCTCTGCAAAACCGCGTTCAGCGTCAGCAGGGTCTGCACACCCTCGAACACGCCGAGGATATAGGGCTTGGAAATCGCGAGTATAAACTGATAAGTATTGACTAAAGGAGGAAAATTATGTCAACAGCAATTAAGACCATTGAAAAACCACGTTTGTCGGTGAAAGTGCAGACGATTGCAACGCTCGCGGCAATTGTCGGGGCGGTTGCCGTTCCGCAGATTTTCCACGTTTTAGGCGCAGCGTCGGGACTTGGAACATCACTCGGCGAGGCGTTTTTACCTATGCACCTGCCGATAATTCTCGTCGGACTGCTTGCAGGACCGTATGCGGGAGCAATCGCGGGACTTCTCGGACCGCTTTGCAGCTTTGCACTTTCGGGAATGCCGAACGCCGTTATGCTGCCGTTTATGATGGTTGAGTTGTGCATTTACGGCTTAACGGCGGGACTTCTGCGGAATGTAAAACTTCCGACGATCGTTAAGGTCGTTATAGCGCAGATCGCGGGACGCGCGGTAAGAGCAGGCGCGATTTTGCTCGGAGTTTACGCTTTCGGAAGTCAAGTCAACATTTCGACAATCTGGACGAGCATAGGCACGGGGCTATTCGGATTGGCTTTGCAATGGGCGTTGCTGCCGCTTATCGTCTATCGTGTGGAGAATTTGAAGAAAAATGACAACTGATTTGGAAAACGCGAAAACCTTGCTTTCCGAAAACAATTACACCTGCGTTCTGTGCAAGGGCGAGAAAGTAATTACAAGCACAAAGCGCGGTGTAAAGCCGCTTGTGGAGCAGGTTGACAGTGCTGAAAACCTGAACGGATTTTCGGCTGCCGACAAAATTGTCGGAAAGGCAGCAGCGTTTTTGTATGTACTTCTCGATGTGAAGGAGGTTTACGCCGAGGTTTTAAGCCGTGCGGGAGCGGAGATTTTCGCAAATTACAAAATTGCCTGCGAATACGGTAAACTTACCGAGCAAATCATCAACCGAAACGGCGACGGAATTTGCCCTATGGAGGAAACCGTGAAGGATATTTCCGAGCCGAAAGAGGGACTTGCCGCGCTGAAACGCAGGATGACGGGATAACATAGTTTAAACGGCGGACAGATAATCTGTTTGCGTTTTTTATTGCAGAATCCCCCAAAATATGTTATAATAGCATAGATACACTTAATACTTTTATTATTACGAGGTTCAGACTATGGCATTTGTAAACGAGAGATTAACAACCGGGCAAAGAATTGACTTTAAGAACCGTCAAATTAAGAACCCCATTTTAGGCAACGTTGCGTGTCCGCGTTGCAGAACCATTGACACGGAAAAAGACATGTGTCTTTGGCATTTGGGAAATCTCGGGCGGGATGATTTTAATGACCACGCGTTTTTATTTGAATGGAAAGGAAATGAGTATGTTGTAATTATGGAATATTCCGATCCTGATCCCAATTCAAATTTGATTAAATGGTCAATTTCAAAGTATGAAAAAGGGTTTACAGGCGAAGAAGATTTTGCCGACGACTTCAAAGACGCATTAAGAACTTTTGCGATAGACGGCAGCGATCATCAGCGCGGTGAAATTATTGTGGATGTTGATTTCAGACGGCGTTAAAATGACAACTGATTGAAATATAGACAGAACCGAAAATCTGTATTGCAAAATCCCCCTTTTTATGCTATAATATCAAAAAAGGGGGCAATGCCATGAACAATATACACCTTGAAACTTTTATCGCAATTGTCGAGGCGGGCAGTTTCAACAAGGCTGCGGAGGAGCTTTTCATCACTTCCACCGCCGTCATAAAGCAGATAAATTTGCTCGAAAACGAAGTCGGCGTTTCGCTTTTCGAGCGCACACACAGGGGCTTGAAACTCACGAAGGCGGGCGAATCGCTCTACACCGACGCGAAATATATCGTGTCATACAGCGAGGAAGCCGTGCGCCGCGCAAGGCGCGCGGGGAACGAAAAAAGTGCCGTTATCCGCATAGGCACTTCGCCCATGACGCCCGCGCAGATACTTACCGACTTGTGGTCGAAAATTCACGAGCACTGTTCTGACATCAGTTTTCAGCTTGTGCCGTTTGAAAATACCCCAGAAAACGCGCGGGAGATACTGAAAAATCTCGGACAGAACATCGACGTGGTGACGGGGCTGTTTGACGACACTTTGCTTGAAGTGCGCGGGTGCGCAGGGTTCGAGATAACGCGAGAACCGCTTTGTTGCGCAGTTTCGATCTATCACCCGCTAGCGAAAAAAGAAAAGCTGTCGATAAGCGACTTGTACGGCGAGGAACTGCTTTTAATGCACAGGGGGTGGAGCAGTTATGTTGACAAAGTGAGAGATGAATTGACCGAACACAAGCAGATAAAAATCACCGATTTTGACTTTTACGATATGAGCATTTTTAACCGCTGCGAGCAGGAAAAGAACGTGCTTCTGGTCATCAAAAGTTGGAACTGCGTTCACCCTATGTTAAAAGTTATCCCCGTGGACTGGGAGTACAAAATACCGTTCGGGGTATTGTATTCAAACGAGCCATCGCCCACCGTTGAGCGGTTTTTGGAGGCGGTCAAGGCGGTAATCTAAAGTTGTAACTTTTGGTTACAACTGATAAACCAAAAGAGACTTCTCACGAGGTCTCTTTTTTTGTATAATTAAATCAGCGGGGTGAGAGCATGAAACGTTTAGTGTTAGGATTGATGATAATGTTCTTTTTTACATCATGTTCGGCGAGGAATAACGAGGAAAGTGTAGTGAATAGTTCAACGTCTACATCAACTATTGACGAAAGCAATTCAACTTCAAATGTTGCCGAAAGTCAGCCTTTCACGGTCAATACCGCAATTTCGGACGTTATAAATTACCCCGCTTTCGGCAGTTGGGGCAGGCTGATTTTCCCCGTAAACAGCGGTTATTACAGCGGTGACACGCTCGGAAATCTAAGGCTTACATGGTACAACAACATTGACCCGCAAAAAACGGTTGAGATTGCAAACTATATGAAAGAACGCGCTGACAATGGCGAGGTGATTTTCTACGACATCTACACCGACGAGGAAAAGGCTGCCGATCCCGCCAAAGCAGACACCGGTTTGTTTTTCTTCAAGGGCAGTCCGAATGCAAAATTTGCCGTGTGCAATGCGGGCGGCGGGTTTGCGTATGTGGGAGCAATGCACGACAGCTTTCCGCATGCGTTGGAGCTGTCGAAAATGGGCTACAACGCGTTCGCGCTGATTTACAGACCGGGTTGGGACACCGCCTGCGAGGATCTGGCTAGGGCTATCAGCTTTATTTTCGCAAATGCCGAAGAACTTCAGGTTGACACGAATGATTATTCATTATGGGGTGGCTCGGCAGGCGGGCGAATGGCGGCGTATCTCGGCACTTATGGCACGGCATATTTCGGCGGTGACAACCTCCCGAAACCGTCGGCTTGCATTATTCAGTACACAGGACACAGCGAATACAACGCGGACGATCCGCCGACATATTCCTGCGTAGGAACAAGCGACGGGATAGCGAACTGGCGCACTATGGAAGCGCGGCTTGACGCAATGTCCGCGCTCGGAATTCCCACCGAATTCCACGCCTACGAGGGGCTGTCGCACGGCTTCGGACTTGGCACGGGAACAGTTGCGGAAGGGTGGATAAACGACGCTGTTTCGTTTTGGGAAAAGCAAATGAACTAATAGAAAGGAATGTTATGAAAAAACTAACTGCATTGATTTTAAGCGCGGTGATGATGTTCACCTTGGCGGGGTGCAACAGTTCGACAACTTCGGACGGTTCGGAAGGCAATTCAAGTTCGTCAGGTTCGACGACTTCTTCCGACAGTTTGCAAAGTGATTCAATTTCGTCCACTTTGACGACTTCTTCCGACAATTCGCAGAGTAATTCGAGTTCGTCCGCTTCAACAACATCTTCCGACAGTTCGCAAAGTGGGGCGACTTCTTCCAACAACTCGGAGAGCAAATCAAGTTCGACCGCAAGTTCCCCGACCGAAACCTCAACCGACAGCACGCCGAGTGAGACCCCGACCGAGGGCGTGAAAACGCTTGTCGCGGTTTATTCGGCATCGGGGAACACTAAGGCAATTGCCGAGTATATCGCGACGGCGACAGATGCTGATTTGTTTGAGATAACGCCGACAGAGCCGTACACAAACGACGACCTCGACTGGACGAACCGTAACAGCCGCGTTTCCCGTGAGCATGACGACGAGAGCCTGCGCGATGTCGAGCTTGTCACGACCACGGTCGACAACTGGGCAGACTACGACACGGTGTTTATCGGATATCCTATCTGGTGGGGGATCGCGGCTTGGGTAGTAGACGGCTTCGTCGAAGCGAACGATTTCACGGGAAAAACGGTCATTCCGTTCTGCACATCGACTTCATCAGGTCTCGGACAGAGCGGAAAGCTTCTCGCCGAAATGGCAGGCACGGGCAACTGGTTTGAGGGACAGCGTTTCCAGTCTAGAGCAAGCGAGGACACAGTTAAAGACTGGGTTGACAGCTTGGACCTATAAGGCGTTCCGACAAGGATTATAACATCACTGTCGGAACGGAAACTTACAACGGCTTTGTAATCGACAACGTGTATCATTCGCCGAATAACGGGGATATTCACTACAACGTCTATGTTCCCGAAAGCTATGACGGGAGTGAGCCTTACGCATTGTTCTTTACTTTGCCGGGATATGAGGGGCTGTATTTTCAGGGCGTGGCGCAAAATCTGAAATCCGAGGCATTCGGATTTGAGGCGCAGAAGTACAACGACAAGATGATTGTTGTCGCGCCGCAGCTTTCCGATTGGCGAGAGACTTCGGCGAACCAGACGATCGCGCTGGCGGAATACTTTCTTGACGCCTACAACATCGACCGTGAAAAGGTCTACTCAAACGGCTATTCGGGCGGCGGGGAGACCATGTCGCTCGTCATGGGCAAGCGCCCCGAACTGTTTACGGCGTATCTTCATGTAAGTTCGCAGTGGGACGGCGATCTGGAAGCACTTGCCGAAAGCGAAACGCCCGTGTATATCTTCATCGGCGAGAATGACGAGTATTACGGCTCCGAGCCGTCAAAACAGGCTTATGAAAAGCTGACGGGAATTTACCGCAGCAAAGGGCTTTCGGAGAGCGAGATCTCGCGGCTTGTAACGCTTGACGTTAAGCCGCACAGCTACTTCACCGACCGCGGAGTAGGCAACGAACACGGCGGGGGCGGTCTTGCGGCGTATGACGAAGCGGTTATGGGGTGGCTGTTTTCAAAATAATTTTGGGAGATGATTATATGAAATACCGAACCTTGGGGAAAGAACTCACCGTATCGGCTGTAAGTTTGGGGTGTATGGGCATGACGCACGCATTCGGCGCGCCGTCCGACACAAAGGAAATGACGCTGCTGCTGCACGAGGCGGTGGAGTTGGGTTACACGATGTTCGACACGGCGGAGTGTTACACGGGCAGGCTGTCCGACGGCAGTATTGCTTATAACGAGGAGTTGGTCGGCGCGGCGCTCCTGCCCTACCGCGAAAAGGTGGTTATCGCCACAAAATTCGGCGTTCGGCACGCACCCGACGGGTTGCTGACCGATTCCCGCCCCGAAACGATACGCAAGTCCGTGGAGGGCAGTCTGAAACGGCTTGGGACGGACTATATCGACCTTTACTATCAACACAGAATTGACCCGAAAGTTGAACCCGAAACGGTTGCGGAAACGATGGCTTCGCTTATCAAAGAGGGCAAAATCCGCTTTTGGGGAATTTCCGAAACGACGGAGGAATATCTTCGCCGCGCGCACGCGGTTTGTCCCGTTGCGGCGGTGCAGAACCGCTATTCGATGATGGCGCGGTGGCACGAAAAGCTGTTTTCTGCGCTCGACGAGTTGAACGTAGGTTATGTGGCTTTCTCCCCGCTTGCAAACGGGCTGTTGTCCGCGAAATACGACCAAAACGCCAAATTTGCAAGCGACGATTACCGCAGCAGAATGCCGCAGTTCACAGCTGACGGAATTTCCAAAAATCGGGAACTACTTGCGCTTTAGGAAAAAACTGCCGAGGAAAAGCACGCAACTCCCGCGAAGATTTCCCTTGCGTGGATGCTGTGCAAGCACAAAAATCTCGTGGCTATCCCAGGCACAAGAAAGTCCGAACGGCTTCGCGAAAACGCGGGAGCGGCGGATATTGAGCTGTCGCCCGAAGAACTTGCGCGTATCGACTGCGCACTCAATCACATGGAGATGTCCGAGGTGTTCGGGGGAGCGAAAATACTCCGTTGATTTCGGTTCAAACTTTTTGTTTTAACTGATGAACTAATTGAGACTTCTCTTTGCGCAAAATTGGGGTTATAATAAAGATAACAACTATTAAGGAGGAATTTATTATGGAGTACAAAACACTTAACAACGGCGTGAAAATGCCTATGGAGGGCTTCGGGGTGTTTCAAGTCCCCGACCCTGCGCAGTGCGAACAGGCGGTGCTTGACGCTGTCAGCACAGGCTACAGGCTCATAGATACTGCGGCATCTTACGGCAACGAAGAAGCTGTCGGCGCGGCAATAAAGAAAAGCGGTGCGCGGCGTGAGGACTTGTTTATTACAACAAAGCTGTGGGTATCTGACGCAAGTTACGACAAGGCAAAGCAGGCGTTTGAAACTTCAATGAAAAAATTAGGTCTGGAGTATCTCGACTTGTACCTTCTTCATCAGCCTATGGGCGACTATTACGGCGCATGGCGCGCGATGGAGGAGCTGTATAAAGAGGGACGTATTCGCGCAATCGGCGTGTGCAATTTCTATCCGCACGTTTTAGCGGATTTTTGTGAGACGGTCGAGGTCATTCCTGCGGTCAACCAAGTCGAACTGCACCCGTTCTTCCAGCAGGAAAACGCGTTGAAACTGATGCGGGAATACGAGGTAACTCCCGAAGCATGGGGACCTTTTGCGGAGGGCAAGCACGGCATTTTTGCAAATCCCGTATTGACCGAAATAGGCGCGAAGTACGGAAAATCCGCGGCGCAGGTGGTTCTTCGGTGGAATGTTCAACGCGGAGTTGTCGTAATTCCGAAGTCCGTTCACCGTGAGCGCATGGAGCAGAATATCGACATCTGGAACTTCACGCTGTCGGACGAGGATATGGCGGCAATTTCAAAAATGGACATCGGGCATAGCGAAATAGTTGATCACTTCGACCCGAATTTTGTACGGGCATTACACGGGAGATTTAAGTAAAATGAACACTTTCACATATAGTTATCCCACAAAAGTTTACTTCGGCGAAAAAGCGGCGAAAAACAACTTGACTGCCGAGCTTGCAAAAGTCGGCAAAAACGTTATGCTGGCTTACGGCGGCGGTTCAATAAAGAAAAACGGCATATATGACGAACTTATGAGCATATTGGAAACCGCAGGCAAGAACGTCACGGAATTTTCGGGGATAATGTCAAATCCGACTTACGCTAAGGTTCGGGAGGGGGCGAGGCTTGCCCGTGAAAACGGTATCGACTTCATTCTTGCGGTCGGCGGCGGGAGCGTTATCGACTGCTGTAAGGTGATCTCCGCGCAGGCTAAACTTGCTGACGATTTGTGGGAATTTGAAAACGAGAAGCACGGTTCGCCGAGCGAGTTTATCCCGATGGGCGCGGTGGTGACGGCATTCGGCACGGGCGCGGAAATGAATAACGGCGCGGTCATCACGCACGAGGAGAAGAAGATCAAGGGGGCGCTGTGGGGAGCGTTTTACAGCTTTGCGATATTAGATCCCGCGTACACTATGACAATGCCGATGAGACAAGTCGTGTCGGGAGCGTTCGACGCGCTCTCCCACTGCATGGAGACCTATATGGGAGCGCCGAGGGACGTCAATCTTTCGGACGAGATCAACGAGGCTTGTCAGAGGAACATTATCCGAAATCTGCGTGCAACTCTGAAAGATCCGAAGGACAAAACCGCGCGGAGCGAACTTGTATGGGCGGCGGCGATCGCCGAGAACGGCATGCTGAAAATCGGCAAAGTTACGGACTTTCAGGCGCATATGCTGGAGCATCAGCTTGGCGCGTATACCAACTGCAACCACGGCGAGGGGCTTGCCGTTATTCACCCCGTGCTGTATCGGCGTATGCTCCCCGAAGCGGCGGCGCAATTCGCGCGGCTGGCGGTGAACGTGTGGGGCGTTTCTCCCGACGGCAAGAGCGAGGGGCAACTTGCCGAGGAGTTTATAAACGCGCTCGCCGATTTCATCAAGGAAGTCGGGCTGCCGACAAAATTCTCCGAAATGGGCATTTCAAACGCCGATTTCAAGGCGATTGCGGACAGCACGGTCTTGACGGGCGGTTGCTGTAAGAAATTCACGAGGGAAGAATTACTTGAAGTTTTGAACGAATGTAGTTGAGGTTTCAAAATGAAAAGGAACTTAATTATGTTATTGTCGGGAATTATGGCGTTATCGCTTGCGGGGTGTCAGAACAATGCGAATGAAAGTTCAGCTGAAAGCGCAAGTAAATCGGAAAATTCGGCATTTTCAGAGAGTTCGTCAGCTGACGTTAATTCATCAGCGTCAGTTGACAGCAACTCTGAAACCGCACCTGTTTCAATCCCTCAAACGGGATTTACAACCGCCGTTCCCGAAGAATACAAGCAAACTGCCGATAAACAAGGCGAGGTTGTCGAATTAAAATATGACTCCTGCGACTATCTGCGCGGCAGCGCGCCGATAACCAAAACGGCGTATGTTTACCTGCCCTACGGGTATGACGAAAACAGCGAAACGCGGTATGACATCATTTATTTAATGCATGGCTGGGGCGGTCATGCGGGGGAATATTTTGAGTACACGCCGACGAAAAATATGTTTGACAACCTGATTGCAAACAAGGATATACCGCCCGTTATAATCGTTTCGGCAAGCTTTTACAATGCAAACAGCGACAGGGATTTCAGCAGTTCAATTGCCGAATTCCGCGAGTTTCACCGTGATTTTGAGGAAAATCTTATGCCCGCAGTCGAGGGGAAATTTCACACTTATGCAAATTCCACAAGCGCGGAGGATCTCGCCGCCTCGCGCGATCACCGAGTTTTCGGCGGATTTTCGCTCGGCTCGGTAACGACGTGGCTGGAATTTTGCTACGACTACGATTATATAAAATACTTCCTGCCGATGAGCGGTTCTTGTTGGTATTACGGCACTTACGGGGATTTTCAGACGGAAAAGAACGTTGATTTTATCGAGCAGCTTGTAAAGGAAAACGACCTTGACGAGCGCGGATATTTTATTTATCATGCGGTCGGAACGCAGGACGCCGTCAAAAGTCAGACGCTTATGCAGGCGGAAGAAATGCTTGAAAGACCCGAGGTTTTCACGCCCGAACATTATGTTTTCTACCAGAAAGACGGCGGGTATCACGATTTTGACGCGGTGCAGGAGTATCTGTATAATGCGTTGCCGTTGTTTTTTTTGATTGACAGCAGAACGGAGGAACTGATGAAGAAAATTCTTATCGTATATTATTCGTGGTCGAACGGTAACACGAAAAAAATTGCCGAACAGCTCGGGAAAGCTACGGGCGCGAATATTGAAGAAATTGACACCGTGACGCCGTATGAGGGCAGCTATGACGAGGTTGTGGCGCAGGGAAAGCGCGAGGTGAACAGCGGTTTTAAGCCCGAAATAAAGCCGACTGTAGATATTTCCGAATATGAAATTGTTGCGGTTGGAACTCCGACCTGGTGGTACACTATGGCTCCCGCTATGCTGACATTTCTCAGCAGTCGGGACTGGACGGGAAAGACGGTCATTCCGTTTGCGACAAACGGCGGCTGGGCAGGTCATGTTATCAAGGACATTCAAAAAGCCTGCAAGGGCGCGAAATCTGTTTGCGAAATGCAGGTGCAGTTTGATTCGACGGGCGGCGACACCTTGAAAACTTCGCAGGCAGAAATCGACGAGTGGATAGATAGGGTCAAAGCCTTATTATGAAGCCTAAACTGATACTTAAAATTTCCGTTGACTTTAGCATGACCGCCGTTTTGCTGCCGCTTGTGGCGTACAGCTTAGTCGGCGAAGAGGCGCACGAGTGGCTTGGAGTGGGGATTTTCGCGCTGTTCGTTCTTCACCATATTTTGAATGTAAGGTGGAGCAAGGCGCTGTTTAAGGGCAAATACACGCCATATCGCATAGCGCAAACGACAGTTGTAGTGTTAGTGACGCTTGCAATGCTCGGTTCGATGATAAGCGGAATTTTGCTCTCGCGCACGGTTTTCATGTTCCTTGGGAATCGACCTTTGCAGGCAATTGCGCAAACCGCGCACCTGCTTTGCGCGTACTGGGGATTTGCGGTTTTATCGCTGCATCTGGGGCTGCACTGGGGCAATATTCTGAACATGGCAGAACGCCTTTTCAAGAAAAAATCCGCAGTACGCAAATGGACAACGCGTATTGTCGGGTGGCTTGTCGCTGCTTACGGGGTTTATGCATTCATCAAGCGGAATTTCGCGGGGTATATGTTTTTACAGATCCACTTCGTTTTCTTTGACCTCGACGAGCCGCTGATCTTGTATCTCCTGGACTATCTTGCGGTTATGGGGGCGTTTGTCTGCGCGGGGCATTATTTGGCGGCACTTTTGAGAAAAGCAAAATCTATACGGAGCGATTAGAATAGAAGTTGAACTTATATAAATTTAAGTTTGTCAAGTTCATGAATATACTGCTCATATAATAAAAACGGCACAGACAAAAAATGTGCCGTTATTTTTGTATCTTACCCTCGAAAAAACGCAGCTTACCGTTTTTTGCTTGCATTGACACAGAAATTTTGCTATCATAATGTCGAAAGGGGCGGTATTTATGATACATACTAAAAACTTATGCAAGAAATACGGCGACAACACGGCGGTTTACGGGCTGGACTTAGATGTGGGGAAAGGCGAGTTTTTCGCGTTTCTCGGAGTGAACGGCGCGGGTAAATCAACGACGATAAATATGCTCACAACGTCGCTTGCAATTACATCGGGAGACGCCGTTGTGTGCGGATATTCTATTGATAATGTCCGGGAGATAAGGCAGAAGATAGGCGTTGTTTATCAGGGAAATTGCCTTGATAATATGCTGACTGTAAAGGAAAATCTCATAAGTCGGGCATATCTTTATTCAACAGACAAAAAGGCGATAAAGCGGAAATTGTCCGAGATAGTCGGGCTTCTGAATATGAAAGATTATATTGACAAGCAGTATAAAAAACTTTCGGGCGGAATGAAAAGACGCTGCGAAATAGCGGCGGCGCTTATGCACTCGCCTAAGCTTCTGTTTCTTGACGAGCCGACGACAGGACTTGATCCCGCCACTCGCGCAGATGTGTGGGAAACTATCGATACGCTCCGAAAAAACACAGATATGACCGTGTTCCTTACCACGCATTATATGGAGGAAGCCGCAAGAGCCGACAGGATCGTCATAATTGATAAAGGCAGAAAAATAGCCGAAGGCACGCCGTTCGAGCTTAAAGAAAAATATGCGCAGGATACGCTTGTTCTTTATCCGAAAAACGGCTGTGATATAGGCAACGACGAAAACGCAGAGAAAGATTTAAACTGTGTCAGAATACATGTAAAAGGAACGCTTTCGGCATTACCTATAGTTGAGAAATATAAGGAACATATCACGGGCTTTGAAGTTATAGGCGCAACGCTTGACGACGTATTTTTAAGCGCGGTGGAGGAAAACAAATGAAACAGGTGATAGAGCTTACAAAAAGAAATTGCAGATTATATCTGCGAAACAGGAGCGCGGTATTCTCGTCAATGCTCACAATGATAATTGTAATTGCGGTCATGCTTATCTTTTTGGGCGATATGAACGTAAGCGGGATCACAGAAGGCTTTTTCGGCGAAAACGTGACCGATGAAGTGACAAAAAATGCAGAGAATTATGTGTTCTGGTGGACAGTGGCAGGAGTGCTTTCTGTAAATTCTCTGATGGTAGTATTGACCGTGCTTTCCCCCATGATCGCCGACACCGAAAACGGCATAATCCAGAGCTTTTATACTTCGCCCGTCGCAAGGTGGAAAATTTCCGCAGGATATGTTTCGGCGGCGTGGATATGCTCTTCTGTTTTTGCGGTTGTAACAATGCTCGGAGCGGTCATAATTGCCGCGATAATGGGCTTTGATATAACGCTTAAAGACATAGTCATGTCGGTTTTATACGCATCGGCAAATGCATTTATGTATGCGGGAATGCTTTATCTTGTCGCAGTATTCATAAAAAACACAAACGCATATTCGGGGTTTGGAACGACAATAGGAACGCTGTGCGGATTTTTGGGCGGAATATATCTCCCCGCGGGAAGTCTGCCCGACGGCGTGCTGTCGGTGCTTAAATGCCTGCCCGTGCTTCACGGGACGGCGCTTATAAGGCAGTCTCTCACAAACGAAGCGCAAAATACATTGCTTTCGGGAAAGTCCGAAGAATATTTCGAGGCGCTTGAAAACGAAATGGGCGTGAAATTATCGTTTGGAGAATTTGTTTTAAATTCACAGACAGAACTTGCAATTTTGCTTATATGTGGTATAATATTCTTAGTGGTTGGCGCGGTCATACTGAAACGAAAAACCGATAGGTGAACAAATGAAGATAATAATAGAAGATATTGCGGACGGCGAGGAAGAAGAAATCCTCATTCGCACACACGGTCTTGACGACGATGTGTTAAAGCTTATTGCAAGAATAAAGCTTGGAAAAAATATGCTCACCTGTATAGATGAGCATGAAAATATCGTGCCTGTAAGGGCTGATGATGTCTATTATTTTGACGCTGTGGACAACAGGGTTTTTGTCTATCTTGAAAAGAGCGTTCTGGAGATAAAGAAACGGCTTTATGAAATTGAGGAGTTATCCGACCTTTATCTTCGCATTTCAAAAGCGCAAGTCGTCAATACGAATATGATAGAATACTTAAGTCCTTTGTTCAACGGCAGACTCGAAGCGCATCTGAAAAACGGCGAGAAAGTTATCATATCAAGGCAGTATGTGCCGAACTTGAAGAAATATTTCGGGGTGTAAATTATGCTGAAAAAAATTGTAAATGTCACGGCGGTCATATCCGCGTCTGTAATGATCGTATATTTTTTGTACAGCTGGATCTCATATGGAAACGATATAACTCAAAAGCAAATGCCTGTTACCGATCTGCCCGCGATACTGATTATTTCGTTTATCTGCGCTGTCGGCACGGTATTGATACAAAAAAGCTGTGATGAAACAACAAGCCGTAAAGGAACAGTGCTGCGCTATATTATCCATATAATATTCTTAACGGTGGTTGTATTGACGGGCGGATATATTCTCGATTGGTATACTCCGAGCGTTTTGGGAGTTATTATGATGCTTGTGTCAATTGCTTTTGTTTATGCAGTCACTTTCTTTTCTCTTTATTACACGGGCAAAAAAACCGCCGATAAGGTCAATGAAAAGATAAAGGAAAATAACAAGCGCAGATGAATTTTGTCAACATCGTCATGCTGACTGCACGGTCCTTCATATCCGCAGTTTACGCAGCCCGTACACGGGTGAATATCCGCGTGCGCGGTGTCAATAACCGTTACTTCATGCCCCGCCTCTTTTGCACCGCGGACAAATTCCTCCGCAAGCATATTCGACGAGCCGTGAACGTTCGGACTGCCCTCTAATATTATGATTTTCATATGCTATCCAACCTGTTCAAAAAACTGCTAATTTCTTCATAACTTACCTGAAAATTATCTGAACGACCGCTCGAAAATTCCTGCAATGTCCTCGTCCGTCATTTCGCAGGGATTTGCCGCATACAAGCCGCCCATTGTTTCCCTTGCGTTTTTAGCGAGCGTCATACATTCGTCTTTCGTAAATCCGTAGTCGCTCATCTTCAAATCATCAACACCGCAGTCCTTCTGCAGCTGAACAAGAGCGTCCACAAAATCCTGCGGAGATGTCGGATTTTCAACGCCCATAGCTTTCGCCATTTTAATGAACCTGTCGTCGCAGGCGTGTTTATCAACAAAGAACTGTGCAAACTCTCTTGAAATCATGATAAGTCCCGCGCCGTGCTGCAAATTTCTGTGATACGCGCTCATTGCGTGTTCCATTGAATGCTGGGCAGTCGTGGAAGTAAGCTGCATGGTGATACCCGCCATTGTACTGCCGTAAGCAACGTGTTCACGCGCCTCGAGGTCGTTTCCGTTTTTGACGGCGCGCGGCAGATACTTTGCAATATTCTCAATGGCGGACAGCGCAATCGCCTCGGACATGATATTAAGCGAAGTCGACATCATAACTTCCGTGTTGTGAAACAGCGCGTCAAAGCCCTGATAAGCCGTGTATTTCGGCGGAACTGTCGTCATATAGGTCGGATCGACTACCGCAAGATAAGGCTTTCCAACGCCCGGTATGCCGAATCCGATTTTTTCGTGAGTATCTTCCTTGCAGATAACGCCCCACTCGTTCATTTCAGAACCTGTTCCCGAAGATGTTGCAATTGTCACAACCGGCAAAGGCTGATTAACAAGCGGCAGAGCCCTTCCCGTGCCGCCGGACACATAATCCCACAAATGTCCCGGATTGGTTGCCATAGTCGCCACCGCCACGGACGAGTCCAGAACCGCTCCCCCGCCGAGCGCGACTATGAAATCACAGCCGTTTTGCTTTGCAAATTCTGCGGCTTCTTCCACAACCTCAACAAGCGGATTTTCCATAATTTTTGCAAATTCCGCATATTCTGCTCCTGCCTTTTTAAGTTCTTCTACCGTCTTGTCATAAGAGCCGTTTTTATGGACGGACTGCCCCTTTGACAAAAGCAGCAGAGCCTTTTTGCCGGGCAATTTTTCATTGTGAAGTTCGCCGAGTTTGCCAACTCCGAAAAGCAGTTTTGTCGGATTGTTAAATACAAAATCCATCATAATAAATTCCTCCGTTTAATCAATATATTCTGTCGCAAAACCTACGTCACGTCGGTTGCCGTGCACCGTTATTTTTAACAGGCTGCCATCAAGTTCCTTAAATTCCTTGTCGGATAACTCCACCTGCCACGCCCCGAAGTTTTCAAGTATCCGCTCCTGATTTTTTGAGCCGGGAATAGGCACTACATGGGGATATTTCTTCAGCATCCACGCCAGCGCGATCTGGGCGTTTGTCGCGTGCTTGATTTTCGCATATTGCTGAATCAATTCCAGCACCGGCTGATTGGCAATTATATTTTCCCGTTTCATCTGCGGCACCCAGGTTCGCACATCATCAAAGCCGAATTTTGTTTCAGTCGTGACCTTACCGGACAAAAAACCGCTTGCTATCGGTGAAAACGCCACAAATCCGATGTTATGCTCCAGACAATATGGAATGACCTTTTTTTCGTAATCCCTGTCCAACATGGAATAGATATTCTGCACAGCGGTCAGCGGTGTGACAGACTGCACCCGCTCAATTAACTCCGTATTGACCATGGACATTCCCCAGCCGCGGATCAGACCCTCTTTGATAAGCCGTCCCATGACCTCCGCCACATCCTCTACCGCAATATCCGGGTTGACCCGGTGCAGATAGTAAAGATCAACATAGTCCGTCCGCAGCTTTTCCATAGACGCCTCCAAATGGCGGCGAATGGTGTTGTAGAGGGAGCCGTCCTGTTTCGGCTCTTCGGTTTCAATATGCAGTTTGGTGGCAAGGATCACGTCTTTTCGGAAAGACTCAATTGCTTTGCCCACAAGTCGTTCATTGTGTCCTTTTTCAAACTGCTGCATACCGTAGACTTCCGCCGTGTCGAAAAAGTTGCAGCCAAAATCATGGGCTTTTCGGATCGCCTCTACGCTGTAACTTTCTTCCGGCACAGTGCCGTAGCCATGGGAGAATCCCATGCAGCCCATACCGATTTCTGTAACTTCCAAATCCCGCAGTTTTCGCATTTTCATATTCAACGCCTCCATCATCTGGTAGATATATGATTGGTTTCCAACCACGCAGATATGTCCTCCGACAGCCCGTTCCCGCCCGAATAATGCACCGACAGCGGTTCTCCCATAACGGCATTCGGCGCGAGTTTTGCTATCGCCGTAAGGCTCTGCCCGAAACGCCCGCCTTTCAGGTCGCCAATGCTACAGAGCGATTATACCAAAGTTCCGGACAGCCGGGAACAGGAAGCGGAAAAAAATAACCCGGCGCACATTTCACACCGCAAGTGGCAATATAGTCGACATATGTGAAAATTTTGTAAATTTTCAAAAAGCGCTTGACAAGAAAACTTGGCAATGCTATAATAATGACAAGAAAACTTGGCATGGAGGTGCTATTATGAAGAAAGAAGAAATCTTAAAAGCAAGCCGCAAAGAGAATAAAAACAAAGATTTAGCGGAAATGGAAGTCATACGTCAAGCCGGAACTTACGCAGGAAGTGTAGGAGCGTTAGTATGTTGCGTTGTTTCTTTGCTATCTTCTCAACTTGCTCATATTATGCTTTACAGTCCGTGGGCTATATACTTCAGTATTGCTGCAACACAATGGTTAGTACGTTTTATCAAGTTAAAACGCAAGAGTGATTTGGTACTGACAATTCTGTTTCTGAGCCTTGACATTTTGGCTTTTGTCGGATTGGTTAATCGCCTTATATAGGGAAGCATATGAATGAGAAATTAAATTTAAAAAACCACCTAAAAGAAGCACGTTCCGAAGCCAATCTTTCTCAAGCTCAGCTTGCGGAAATGGTAGGCGTATCTCGAAATACGATAAGCTCTATTGAAACCGGACAGTTTAATCCGACTGCCAAATTAGCTCTTATCTTATGTATTGCTTTAGACAAGAAGTTTGAAGATTTGTTCTATTTTTAGGAGGTCATTATGGAAAATTTGATGTTGTTAGTTTTGGGAATATTTATATCTGTCATTGGCATTGTCAATATAAAGGGCAATATCAGCACAATACACTCCTATAACCGAAGGAAAGTGAAAGAGGAAGATGTCCCCAAATATGGAAAAGCTGTCGGGACAGGAACGCTTTTAATTGGAGCCTCTCTTGTTTTGTCATTTGCTGTAAAATTTTGGAACGAAGAGGCAATGCCATATATTATTATTCCGGCATTCATTGTCGGTTTGGCATTTATCCTATATGGACAAATCAAGTATAATCACGGTATATTTTAAGCAATCCGAACGCATTTTACACCGCAAGCGAAAATTACACTGCAAAGGCGCACTTTTCAATTTTTTCTCTGCCTTGCATCAAAGTCTGCAAGATTATATCGTTTGTGTATACGTCCGTCTGACTGTTTTCTGCCGACCTTGCAAAGCAGCTTGTTAAGGTAATGCGCCACCGCCGCAAACAGAACCATCATAGCAATCGTTTCGGCAAAATACACGACCGCCGCCTTTGTCTCGTCGAACATCACGAAATGCGTCTGAAAAAACAGATAACCGGG
>CANRKB010000001.1 GCA_947631115.1 uncultured Clostridia bacterium | reverse complement strand
AGCAGCTGATTTCGTTCAAAGTTATTAACATCATATTTTTTTGAGAAAAGTGTAACATATCATTGACAAACGTACACCCGACAATGACGAAAATTTTAAAAAACTATTGAAATTTAAACGCGGATATGGTACAATATATGTTGATATGATTTGAAAGTACAAGCAGGAGGTTTTTATATGTCAGCAAAAAGAATGCTTCTTATCTATCCCGATTTTCTTGAAGAGGGAAAATATAACAAAACTCATCTCGGAAACTACAGCGAGGGTCTTGCTTCAATTTCCGCGGTATTAAAACAGGGCGGCTATGACGTTCAGCTTTACCACGAGCTTTATATGCCCGACAAGGACGAATTTATCGAAAAGGTAAAATCATTCGCTCCCGATACTATCGGCTTTACTCTGAGAACGACCGCCGTTCCGTTTGTATCGGAGATGTGCGGGTGGCTGGACGACGAGCTTCCCGATATTCCCGTATCGGTCGGCGGTTATCATGCGATACTTGTTCCCGACGAGTGCATAAAAATTCGCGGCGTTGATATGGTCACTGTCGGCGAGGGCGAATATCCCCTGCTCGAATATATGGACAGTCTGCGCGACGGCGTTAAAAGAACCGATATTCAGAGCATGTATTTCAAGCTCGAAAACGGCGAGATAATTAAAAATCCCGTGCGCCCGCTTATTGAGGACCTGGACGAGCTTCCTTTCCCCGACTTTGAGCTTTTCGACTATGACAATCTCGACCGCTCGAAAAACTATACGGCGATGGTTATGCTCTCCAGAGGCTGTCTGTTTGCCTGCACATACTGCGGCAACTCCCAGTTCAGAAACATCTATCCCAATAAACTCAAATACTGCCGCTTCAGAAGCCCGAAAAAGGCGATCGAGCTTCTTGAGCTTCTTATCAAAAAGCACCCGTGGATAAAGTTTATAGAGTTCCGCGACGCTATCTTCAATATGTACAAGGACTGGTTCTACGAGTTTATGCCGATGTACATTGAAAAGATACATCTGCCCTTTAACTGCAACCTGCGTTTCGATATTCTTGACGAAGAGATGGTAAAGACGCTCAAAGAGGGCGGCTGTTATATGATAGACATCGGTCTTGAAAACGGAAACGAGGAGTTCCGCAAAAAGTATCTGCATAGAAACATGAAAAACGACCACATGATAGAAGTATCAAAGTGGTTCAGAAAATACAAGATAACAGCGCTGACTTACAACATCGTAGGCTTGCCGTATGAAACTCTTGAACTTTCGCTCGAAACAGTTAAACTTAATGCAAAGCTCGACGTGGACAAGGTCATTCCGAACATCTTCTACCCTTATCCCATGACGATACTCGAAAAGACGGCGCGCGACGGAGGATTTATAGATCCTACCGTCGACCCGAACGACCCTGTACAGCTCCGTATGCCGCAGTATCCGAAATACGACATTCTCTATATGGCGTACAACTTCAACAAGCTCGTAAAGAGATACAAGGCTATATACGAACTTCCCGAGGAAAAAGCGAAGATCGCCGAGGCTAAACTTGATAAGAAGATAACCTCGCCCAACTATCCGAGAAAGATGTTGTATAAGGCGGCAAAGGCGAAAGAGGACGCGTTTATAAAAGCGAAGAAAACTCTGAAAAAGGTTTCGCCGAAGATGTATATTTACCTGAAGAATAAGACAATGAAGGAAGTTAAAAGTTAAAAAACCAGCGACCGCCGCGAGAATTCACGGCGGTCATAGTTTCTTTTCAATTCAAGATTATAGGCGGGGTGCGGGGCGCGCCCGCGCCCCGCATTCTCCCCCTTCCCCCTCGGGGAAGGGGGCAGGGGGATAGGGCGAGTGAGCGTTATTCAGAGAAACACGTTTGAAAAGAACTACAAATAGGTTATTATACAAGCTGACCGCCGCGAGAATTCACGGCGGTCATTTTATTGCATGAATAAAAATTTTGTTGTAATATTTCACACTGTATGTCCATAGAATTTACAAAAAACGAAAGGACAAACGTTATGAAAAAGTGTAAGATAAGCGACCTGTTGATCTTTATTCTCTCGGCGGAGCTTGCGGGCGTTCTGTCGAGCCTGTTTTCGGGGAATTTCGGCGATGTTTATTCGGCTTATGAAAAGCCGCCGCTCTCGCCTCCGGGAATAGTTTTCCCCATTGTCTGGACTATACTGTATGCGCTTATGGGAATTTCGGCTTGTATCATCTGCTGTTCAAATGCAGAGCAAAAAGAAAAACAAAGCGCGCTCAGAATTTATTGGATACAGCTTATCGTCAATTTCTTCTGGAGCATAGTTTTCTTCAGGTTTATGGCGCTCTGGACTTCGGTCATTGTCATTCTGGCGCTGCTCGCGCTGATAATAGTTATGATAGTAAAATTTTTCAGGATTGAGCGCGTTGCAGCCTACATAAACATTCCCTATCTTGCGTGGGTTGCATTTGCAACATATCTTAATATTGCTACCGCGATTTTGAATGTATAAAACCTATTTGCGGTTCTTTTTAAACGTTGTTTCTCTAAATAACGATCACTCGCCCCAACCCCTGCTGGCAGTTGACAGTGTACAGGGTACAGTAGTCAGTAACAGCCTAAACGCTCTTTGCTGAATATACCGTATCAAAACAAAAAAGAGGCTTGAGTTCAAGCTCTAGCCTCCAGCCTCTAGCCTCTAGTTGGGCAGTTGACAAAGTATGCAACTGTAATGCCACCGCGATTATAAACCGATAATTTCCGCGGCAAGGAAACTGCATTCTTCCCTGTCGTGGGTGACGAAAATGACGGTCTTGCCCTCGGTCTTTTCACGGACATATTCCATAACGGTCTGCTTTGTATCGGGGTCAAGCCCCTTGAATGGCTCGTCGAGAAAAATGATCTCGCTTTCGGCAAGCATTGCGCGGACAATTGCCGCGCGGCGCTTCATTCCGCCCGAAAGCTCTCTGACGGGCTTTTCCGCGCAGCCGTCAAGTCCCACAAGGCAAAGCTCTTTTTCAATGTCCGCTTTTGAATAACGCTTTCCCGTTACAAGGCGGATATTTGCGGACACCGTGAGATTTTCGCAGAGCCTGTCTTCCTGGAAAACGGCGCTTATTGTCTTATCAAAGCCGGTGAGCGTGCCGCTGTCGGGAGTTATAAGACCCATGAGAATGGACAGCAGCGTTGTTTTTCCGCAGCCCGACTGTCCGACTATCGCCGTTGTTTTGCCCTCGGGGAAATCGTGCGTGAAGTTTTCGAGGACTGTTTTTTCGGAAAATGATTTACAGATATTTTCGGCTTTTAGCATTTTGTCCTCTCCTTTACATACGTTCAATTCTCTTTTGAGCAATGCTCACCAAAAGCAAAAACAGTTTTTCGCAAAGCAGGCTCAGCAGTATTACCGCCGCCGTCCAGGCGAAAAGGTCGGCTGTTTCGAGATAAATTTTCGACATGAAAAGTTTTTCGCCTATAGAGCCGTCGGGGATGCCGATAACTTCCGCCGCCGCTCCCGACTTCCAGCAAAGCCCTATCGCAAGAGCCGACGCGGAACGAAAATACGGCATGAGCTGCGACAGATAAACTCCCGAAAATCTTCGCCACGCGGGGATTTTAAATACCTTTGACATTTCTTTAAGTTTGGGATCGAGGCTGTCTATTCCCGCCTGCATATTTGAACATACAATCGGCGTGCAAATAAGGAACGTTACGAGAACGGACAGGTTCTCCGAATTTATCCAGAAAAGCGCGAGTATCGTAAAAGACGCCACAGGTATGGATTTCATAACGGAAATGAGCGGTGAAAAAATGACGCGGACAATGCGAAATTTTCCCGAAAGCACCGCGAGCGCCGTGCCTGCGGTAAGTCCTAGGAAAAAGCCGAGCATTATTCTCCCCGCGGAAAACAGTATGCTTCCCCAGAAATCAGCAGTAACAACAAGCTCCGCTAGCCTTTTTACAACGTCTATAGGCGAAACGAGAAGTATGTCGCTTCCTATAAGCATTGCGGCAACCTGCCAGACAACGAGCCAGAAAACTATTCCCGCCGCCGTCAGCAATGTTTTTTTCATGCGCTCACCTCCGTTTTTAATAGTTTATAATGATAAACAACTCGGGGTTCGGTATTGACGTTCATACTGTCGATAAAGCCCCATCTACTTTGTCAGCAGCCCAGCGGCAGGCACAAAGCCTAGCCGCAGGGCTGCTTCCTTGTATCTGGGGCTTTCTCTGCAGTCTGAATATAATTTCCTAAACAGCAAGAATTATCATGCTCCGTAATAAAAATCATCGCCGGGCATTGCGCCGCCGACCGACTCGGGGAGCTGCTCGAACAGAACATTAAGATAGCCCGAAAGCTTTTCTTTCATTTCGCTTCCCTTTATGCAGACGATATGGCAGTTTGGAATTGCCTTTTCCGCTACCGCAACGGGAACGATGTTATATTTTCCCACGAGCTGCGCGGCGTCGGAAACGTTATTGTTTACATAATCGACCGACTCGCCGTAGCGCTTTAAAAACTCCTCTACCGCTGCGGGGTATTCCTCCGCAAACGCTTTTCTTACTATAACAATTCCCGTGAGAAGAGAACTCTTTAAGCCGAGGTCGTCCCATGCGTCGTTCAGATCGACCGCAACGCGCATATTCTCGTTTTTGCTCATCGCCGTAGTAACAAACGGCTGAGGGAGCATTGCGACCGCGTCGGGGTTAGCTTCGAGAGCCGCTACGCACTCCGCGTGTTCGTTCTTCCACTCTATATTAACTTTGTCGAGGATATTGTGACTGCTGAGGACAAATTCGAGAGCATACTGCGGAGTAGCGCCCTTTCCAGCGGAATAGACGGTTTTTCCCTCAAGGTCTTCTATTGAATTTACGGTGTTACCGTTTTCAACGATATACAGAACGCCCAAGGTATTTACCGCGAGAGTTTCAACTCCGCCGTTCGTCTTTGAATAAAGCACAGCGCCTAAATTTGCGGGAACGCACGCTATGTCGATTTCCCCTTTAATGAGCTTCGGCGTTATATCGTCGGCGGATCCCGCAAGCTCGAAATTATAGCCGCAGCTGTTTTTCTCGTTGTCGTCCATGAGCTTTACCATGCCCATTCCCGTAGGTCCGTTCAATGCGGAGATATTTACCTTTTCGGGAGTTTTTTCGGGCGTACTTTCGGGTGCGGAGCTTTCGCTCTCTGCTGACGAACTTACAGACGAGCTGTCTGACGAGGCGGGAGATGAACTGTCTGATGAGGAGCTGTCATTGCCTCCGCCGTTACATGCGGAAAACGCAAACGCGCACACCGCCGCCAACAATACCGAACCTAACTTTTTCTTCATAAAAATGCTTCCTTTCTTTCCGACAACCTCTTTCAGCCGGCACTCATTTTGAATAGACCGCTTTGGATGTTACGCCGCTTAGTCTGCCGAGCTTTCCCGAAAGCGCGGATACGCTGTCCATAGGCGCGTCAATGACTATGCAGATTATGTTTAATCCCCTCTCCCGATACGGAAGTCCCATTCTGCCGCGGATATATTCTCCGTATTCGTGGAGCAGTTCATTTACGCTCTGGATACTGTCCTTGTCGCTTATTATCATTGAGATTATGGCGACGCGGTTTTCCTTGTCCATAGACGTCTCCTTTCATAAAAAACGCGTCCTTCGGATTGCCCGAAAGACGCAGTATCACCATAGATTTTATTCAGCTGTCTTTCGGCGCAATAAATTTTACCGTCAGAGTTTACCGGATATTTAATTTATAAAGCTGACGAAATCTCGGAAAGTACCTCGACTCCGAACACTTTACTCATATATTATACACATTAGCCGCGATTATGTCAAGCGGTTTTTTAAAAAATCATGCGTTATTGCTATCAATATGTACATCGAGCTGTCTGAATGGTATTTCGATGTCGTTTGCAACAAGCGCAGCTTTTATCTGCTCGGTGAGGTCGAAATAAACCGTCCAATAATCGCCCGTCTTGCACCACGAACGAACCGTCAGAATTACGGCGTTTTCTCCGAGCGCGTTTATTCTGACGTCTATCGGCAGCGCGTTGTCCACCAGCTTATGCGCCTTTATAACGTCGGTTATTACTTTTTGCGCCTTTTCAAAATCGCTCTTATAGGAAATTGAAATTGAAAGATCAACGCGGCGGGTGTCGTTGCCCGAATTGTTTATAACTGTAGCGTTTACCGCAAGACCGTTGGGAACGAATATCGCCTGGTTTGTAACGCTGTCGAGGCGGGTATGCAGAATAGAGATCTGCGAAACAGTTCCCTCTACGCCGTTTGTAACGATATAATCGCCTATCTTAAACGGCTTTGTTATCATAAGCAAAAATCCGCCCGCAACGTTTGACAGCGAGTTCTGCAACGCTAAACCTATCGCAACGCCCGCCGTACCTATAACGGTTATAATTGAAGTCGACGGTATTCCCAAAATGCTCAGCACAATGGTAATAACCAGCACATAAAGCACTATCTTTGCAATCTGGGTTGTAAACTTTACCACCGTAAGCTCAAGCTTTGTCTTTGAAAGTCCTTTCGACATAAGCTTTACGGCGAGTTTTGAAAGAATAAGACCTATGATAAGAACTACTATCGCGAGGATTATCGACGGGATAGCGTTTAAAAAGCTCTGCCAGAGACTTGCGAAAAATTCTCCGATAGAACTTATAGCGTCTTCGGGCTTGTTTACCAAGTCCTGAACGGCGTCGTTCAGCGTAGGCTCGGTATTTACTTCCGAATCAGCCGCTTCGCTCAACAGATATATTAAATTATTCATTTTAAGACAACTCCTTTTCAAATGCCGCGCAAACCGCGTCTGCGTCGGCGTTTCTGATAAGAACGGAAATTTCGTCTATCCCCGTTGTTATCATAAGTATCATCGCCGAAAGCTTGTTCAGTATCTCAAAGACCTTTGCGGCATAACCCACGTTGTTTGTCATTTCTCCTGTTTTTATAACGATCTTCCTGTTGCCGCTGTTTATCATCGGAGAAACGCAGTCTTTTTCGCGGAGCTTTTTTACGACTCCGAGGAGCTTCGGAATTTCATCGTCGTTGACCGTAAAACCAAAGCTGAATATCTCCGAGGTCGGCGCGGTCATTGAAATCATATCGACGTTTATTCCCGCGTCGGCTACGATTTTAAGCGTATCTTCCATTATCGTCCTGTCGAGAGGAACGTTGTAGAAAGAAACGGCGGAAACGTTTTCCGTAACATCAATCTTCATTTTTGCCCTCCTTTATTAGATCGCCCATCGCATAAAGTCCCGCGGGCTTTCCGCAGAGGAAAACCGCCGCGTTTACAGCGCCCGCCGCAAATACCTCGCGGCTCTGCGCGGAATGTGAAAGGGTTATTACCTCGTCGTGTCCCGCGAATATAACGTCATGCTCTCCGACTATCGTGCCGCCGCGGACGGAGTGTATTCCTATCTCGCTCTTGTCGCGCGGTTTTCTGACGGAGTGGCGGTCGTAGACATAGTGCTTTGCGTCGTTTAATTCTTCGTTTATTGCTTCAGCTATCATAACGGCTGTTCCCGAGGGAGCGTCTTTTTTTCGATTGTGGTGTTTTTCCACTATCTCAATGTCAAATTCGTTTCCGAGTATCTGAGTCGCTTTTCTTGCAAGCTCTACAAGCAGATTTATTCCGAGCGACATATTGAACGTAAAGAAAACAGGTATCTCCGCCGAAGCCGACGTTATCCTTGCGCGCTCCTCGTCCGAATATCCCGTAGTAGCCAAAACCGCGGGAACTCCGTTTATCTTGCAGTATGACAACAGATCGTCGAGAGCCGAGGGGTGAGAAAAATCAATGATAACATCGGGCTTTTCGGTCATGTCGAAAACGCTCTCATACATCGGAAAATCATCATACCTTTCGGCAAGCTTATCTATTCCCGCTATTACCGTACAGTCCTCGCGCTCTTTACAAAGACGGGCGATAACTCTGCCCATTCTTCCGCAAGCGCCCGATATTGCAATTCTTGTCATTTTTTACTCCTTTTCGACTTAGCCGTATTTATCAAACTTTTCCGACGAGCGAAAGCTCTTCCATTACCGCCCTTAGCTTTGCTTTCATTTCCTCTGTCATGGAGCAGAGGGGAAGCCTGCATTCTCCCGCTTTGAAACCCATGATATTAAGCGCTTCTTTTACGGGAATGGGGTTTACGTCCATAAACATAGCCTTGTCGATAGCATAGAGCTTTCTTGCCAGCATAAGCGCTTCTTCGCGCTTTCCCTCAAGATAAAGCGAAATTTCGTTGTGCTTTTCTTCGGGCGCGACATTCGACGTAACCGAAACAAGTCCCTTTCCGCCGAGAGCCATAACGCAAAGCGCCTCGTCGTCGTTTCCCGAATAAATATCGAGGTTAGTCTTTGCGGCAATTCCCATAACGGCGCTCATATTCCCGCTCGCTTCTTTTACGGCTCTTATGTTCGGGTGTTTTGAAAGCTCGACATAAGTATCCACCGCGATATTACAGCCCGTTCTCGACGGCACGTTGTAGAGCATTATCGGGATATTCACCGCGTCGGCTACCGCCGTAAAATGCTTTACCAGACCGCGCTGGGAAGCTTTGTTATAATAAGGCGTGACGTGAAGCAGCGCGTCCGCTCCCGCTTTTTCGGCTTCTTTCGACAGCTCTGCGGCATAAGCCGTGTCGTTTGAACCCGCGCCCGCTATTACGGGAACGCGCTTATTTACGCGTTCTATACCGTAGCGGATAACGCCGATATGTTCTTCGTCCGTCATTGTCGCGCTTTCGCCCGTTGTTCCGCAGATAACGAGCGCGTCTATCTTATGCTCTATCTGATAGTCTATAAGTCTTCCGAATTCGTCGTAGTTTATACTTCCGTCCGGATTCATAGGCGTTGCGATAGCGGTAGCGCAGCCATTGAAAATAGTGTTGCTCATAAAATCACCTTTCTCAGACTGTATATAAAGCCCCATCTGCGTTGTCAGCGCCGTAGCAACAGCCACAAAGGCTAGTTGCTGCGGCGCTTCAGCGTGAGCGCCCAGCGCTCAATGCGAGCATACTGGGACTTTCTATACAGTCTGAAACTTGACTTTTTATACAGTCAGCTCTCTAATTTAATCGAAAAGTTTATATACCAAAACAATTGCCGAAAATCAATCAAGATAGCCCTTTGCGCAGAGAAGTTCAGCCATTTCTACCGCTCCTCCCGCAGCTCCTCTCAACGTGTTATGCGAAAGGCAGACGAACTTATAATCGTACTGCGTGTCGGGGCGAAGTCTGCCGATAGAAATTGCCATTCCGTTTTCAAGATTGCGGTGGAGAGTGGTCTGAGGCATATTGTCCTCTTCAAAGTAGTTTAAGAACTGCTTCGGTGCGGACGGGAGCTTCAGCGCCTGAGGCTCGCCCGAATATTCCTTCCAGATCTTCTTTATTTCGTCCATTGAGGGCTTGTTTTCAAATCTTACGAACACCGCCGCGAAATGTCCGTTTGAAACGGGAACGCGCAGGCACTGGGTCGTGATCGACGGCTTTTCGGCGTTTACTATAACGCCGTCTTCAATTTTGCCCCAAACCTTAAGCGGCTCTTTTTCGGACTTCTCCTCTTCCCCGCCGATAAAAGGAATGATGTTGTCCACCATTTCGGGCCATGTCTTAAAGGTCTTTCCCGCGCCCGATATAGCCTGATATGTGCAGGCGAGAACGTCCGTTATGCCGAATTTTCTCAGCGGCGACAACGCGGGAACATAGCTCTGTATCGAGCAGTTGGACTTTACCGAAATAAAGCCGCGCTTTGTGCCGAGGCGCTTTCTCTGAGTTTCAATAACTGCGGCATGGTCGGCGTTTACTTCGGGGATTATCATGGGAACGTCGGGAACGCCGCGGTTTGCGGAGTTGTTGGACATAACGGGACACTCGGCTTTAGCGTATTTTTCTTCGAGAGCCTTTATTTCGTCCTTCTTCATATTTACCGCGCAGAACACGAAATCGACCGACGAAGCTATTTCGTTTATATCGGCGTCAGCGTCCTTTACTATCATGTTCTCCATGCTCTTGGGCATAGGAACGTCCATAAACCAGCGCTCTCCAACCGCCTCTTTATAGGTCTTTCCCGCGGAACGCGAAGAAGCCGCGAGAACCGTTACGTTAAACCACGGGTGGTTTTCGAGGAGAATGGCGAAGCGCTGCCCGACCATACCCGTCGCGCCGATGATACCGACATTGTACTTTTCTTTCATAGTTGTTTCCTTTCAGTTATGTAATAATTTCGGGCAAAAATAAATCCGATGATAACTCATCGGAAATGCTTTTTAATGCCCGTCATAATTCGATAGCACTCCATCAAGCAAGCCGATGACAGTCATACGCCTATTTAACGCACAACCGGATAACACGCATTTTCGGACTGCGTACTCCTCGGCGGTAATGCCTTTCGCGGCGGCTTTCCGAAAAGCCTTTTTGCCGCTACTATTCATCACCGCGCCTCTATCCGTTTTTTATTCTACCACATAACCCTGTTTTTGTCAATAGATAAACTTAAAAAAATTCAAAAAGTTGAACAAACAACATTGACAAAATTTGTCTAAAGTGATAAAATGATAATATTAAATGCAGTCAGTGTAAAAACCTATATGTGGTTCTTTCCAAATGTAGTTTGTCTAAATTACGCTCATTCGCCCCATCCCCCTGCCCCCTTCCCCGAAGGGGAAGGGGGAGAATGCGGGGGCGCCGGCGCCCCCGCAACCCCTGTTGGCAGTGTACGCATTGTCATCCTTTAGTGAATAACTATTCATCGCTGATTAGGTTTTATATACAGACTGTTAAACGTATGGAGAAAAAATGATGTTAAAAAGCGATTTTTATTATGAACTGCCCGAGGAGCTTATTGCGCAGACTCCCGCAGAGCCGCGCGACAGCTCCCGGCTTATGGTCATTTCAAGAGAAAGCGGAGATATAACTCACGACCGCTTCTATAATATATGCAGCTATCTTAAAAAAGGAGACCTGCTGGTCATGAACGACAGCAAGGTCTTTCCCGCGAGGATATTCGGCACAAAGCGCAATACGGGAGTGGCGAGCGAGTTTTTGCTCTTAAAGCGCAGGAGTTTAAACGAATGGGAAACAATGGTAAGACCCGGGCGCAGGCTGAAGCCGGGAGTTGTGGTCGATTTTCCCGAGGGGCTTTCGGCGGAGATTTTAGACACGCTCGAGGGCGGAAACAGGCTCGTGAGATTTACTTTTGAGGGGGATTTCTTCGACATTCTCGACAGGATAGGACAGATGCCGCTCCCGCCTTATATAACCGAAAAGCTGAAGGACAAAGATCGCTACAACACGGTCTACTGCCGCGAAACGGGTTCGGCCGCCGCGCCTACGGCGGGACTTCATTTCACGGAAAAGGAGCTGTCAGAGGCGCGGGAAATGGGCGTTGATACGGCGTTTGTGACGCTGCATGTAGGCTTGGGAACGTTCCGTCCCGTAAAAGAGGACAATATCCTAGACCACAAAATGCACACGGAGCATTATGTTATCCCCGAGGAAACAGTCGAAAAAATAAAAGCCTGCAAAGAGCGCGGCGGGAGAGTTATTTCCGTCGGCACGACTTCTTGCAGAACGCTCGAAAGCTATGCTCAGACGGGAAAAACAACCGACGACACAAGCATTTTTATTTATCCCGGATATGAGTTTAAATGTATAGACGGGCTTATTACAAACTTTCATCTTCCCGAAAGCACGCTCATTATGCTGGTTTCGGCGTTTCTGGGGCGGGAGAAAACTCTAAATGCTTATAAGACGGCGATTGAAGAAAAATACAGGTTCTTTTCTTTCGGCGACTGTACTTTCATAATCTGAAAAACAAGAGGCGACAGCTATGATAATTGACGCGCACGTTCACATCTATCCCGAAAAAATTGCCGACAAGGCGGTTATGGGGATAGAAAACTTTTACAATATGCACATTGAATACGACGGCAGAGTTTCTACCCTGCTTCGCGAGGGAAAGAAAGCGGGAGTGGACAAGTTTATCGTTCAGAGCGTTGCGACGGTTTGGGAGCAGGTAAAGTCGATAAACAATTTCATAAGCGAAAGCGTTTCGGAAAATCCCGAGCTTATCGGCTTCGGAACAATGCACCCCGACTTTCCCGAAATACCGAAAGAGGTCGACAGGATAATTTCCCTGGGGCTTAAAGGTATAAAGCTCCATAGCGATTTTCAGCGGTTTGCGATCGACGACGAAAAAGCGTTTCCGATATACGAAGCGGCGGAGGGCAGGCTTCCGATACTTATGCATATGGGCGACACCAAAAGCGATCTGTCCGCGCCCGAAAGGCTCGTAAAGGTCATTGAAAAGTTCCCGAAGCTCACGGTCATAGGCGCGCATTTTGCGGGCTGGAGTATGTGGGAAAGAGCCGAAAAAGCGCTCGCGGGAACGGGAATATACACCGACTGTTCAAGCTCGCTGTATGCGCTTTCGCCCGAACGCGCCGCGGAGCTTATAAGAAAATTCGGCGCGGACAAAGTTATGTGGGGAACGGACTATCCGATGTGGAACTATTCTAAAGAGCTTGAAAGATTCGATAAACTTCCTCTCACCGAAGAAGAACGAGATATGATACTTGGAGAAAACGCGCTCAGATTATTGACAAGCGGGAAATAATGTGATAGAATATAATTAAATAAATCCGGTTGGGAGTTATATTTATGAAAATAAACTGGAATTCAAAATATCTTACGATCGCGGCTTACGCTCTGCTTACTATTGTTCTCGGAGCGCTTGCCGTCATGCTTATATTTAACGTTGACGCAGTCTTTGAGAAGCTGTCCGTTTTTACGGGCATAATTACGCCGATAATCATAGGAATTTTCTGCGCGTATCTTCTAAATCCCCTTATGACGAAGCTTGAAAACGGAATTTTCGGAAAACTCGCGCGTTCTCAAAGCTCAAAGAAAAAGGGAGCGGCTAGAGTTCTTGCATTGACGCTCACGATGCTTATTATTCTTGCGTTTTTAGCGCTTATAATAATCCTCGTCATTCCCCAGCTCGTCACAAACATAATCGCCATTTTCAGCAACATGGACACCTATATTGAAAACATACGGGATTTTATAAGCGATATTTCCGACGATTATCCTCAGATAGCGGAGTTTCTCGGAAACCCGCTCAATGATTTCTCAAAGTTCATTTCCGATCTATGGGCTAAATATTCGGGAGAGCTTATGAACTTTGCGGGAAACGTCGCGGCGGGTATCTGGTCGGTCATAAATACTCTAAGCAACGTTTTCATAGGACTTGTGCTTTCCGTATATCTGCTCGCAAAAAAAGAAATGTTTGTGGGACAGACAAAAAAAATGCTGTTCGCGTTTTTAAAAGTGGAAAAAGCGCAGCGCTTTCTCGGCATCTGCAGCGAGGCTTCGGAAAAGTTTTTGGGTTCTATAATTGGAAAGATAATAGAGGCGCTGCTGGTCGCAATGCTTTATTTCATAGGGCTTATTTGCATGGGTATGCCTTATACTCCGCTAATTTCGGTAGTTATGTTCGTCTTTAACCTTATACCGTTTATCGGTCCCACTATCGGCGCTATTCCCTGCTGTCTGCTGCTTATTCTCAGCGACCACCCGATCATGGCGCTATGGTTTTTGATATTCGTAGTCGTGCTTCAGACGGTAGACGGAAACATCATCGCGCCGTGGATACTCGGCGACCAGACGGGACTTCCCGCGGTATGGATACTTGTTGCGATAATCCTTGGCGGAGGATTTTTCGGAATGTTGGGAATGTTCTTGGGCGTGCCGATATGCGCGGTCGTTTATATGCTTATAAAGGACTTCATTGAAAACAGACTCAAAAAACGAAACCTGCCTCAACACACGAACAACTATATCGGAAAGGTCGATTATATTACTCCCGACTATGTTTATACCGAGCCGCCGAAACCCGAAAAGCCGCCTGTTGAAGAGAAAAACAAAAAGCGCTCTTTAAGCACGAAAGTAAAAGATCTTCACAAAAGGCTGTCCGAAAAAAACCAAAACAAATAGGCGGCTCCGTGTTATAAAAGCCGCAAAATATCAAAGGCGGGAAAACCATAAAAAGGTTTTCCCGCCTTGTTTTTTATCCCAGCGTCATTCCTTTGGGAAACGCTTCTTTTCGCATTATCCCCCACATCTTGTCAATATAAGCGAGCGTGTAATAGCTTTCAAAATAATGATAATAAAACGCGCCCTTCAGCGTCATTTCATAAACGCCGTTATCCTCGGTTATAAGTCCTAATTTTTTCGCAAGCTCTATCTCTTCTCCGTAATAATCTTCAAGCGGCACTCCGAAAAACTTTTCAAAATCGCGCCTGTCTACCTTTGTGGAATACGCCGTCCAGAACAGCCAGTAAACCATTCTCTGCCGCAAGGTAAAGCGCAGCGTCAGAGAAGTCGGCAGTTTTCCGCTTTCAATCCGCTTTATGTATTCCTCGACATTGAAGGTGTTTATCTTGAACTGCTTTTTCAGAAGCGTTGCGGCGGAACAGCCGAAACCTAAAAAGTTTTCTCTTGTCATTGAAGAATATTTCGCCGTGGTCGAATTTGCAAACGTCCAGATACTGTCGCGGCGGTAACCCTGTTTTTGACAATAAAGCGTTATCTTGTCCAGAAGCTCGCGCTTGCTTTTGTTGTCAAGCGCTTTTATCGGGCTTTTCGTAAATGTAAAATCTATAAACGGATAAATGGCTATGTGGTTTGCTCCGCTCGAAAACGCAAGCTCGATGTCGCTTTTGAGATCCTCGAACGTCTGATTCGGAAGCGCGAAGATGAAATCCATTGACACGGTTTCAAAATCAAAACTTTTAAGCGCTTCCGACATTTTCTCCCGGTCAAATCTCTTTCTTCCGAGAACTGACAGAAATTTATCCCCGAACGATTGTATGCCTATGCTTATTTTTGTAATACCCGCGGCTTTGAGCGTTCTTAGGATTTCGGGGGTAACGTTATCGGGATGAAGCTCCGCGCCTATGCCGTCGGTTATGACAAAATATTCTCGAATAACGGAAATGATCTCCCCTAACCTGTCTGCAATAAGGGCGGGCGTTCCTCCTCCGAAATAAAGGCTCGTCGCTCTTTTCTTCATGCCCTTTTTCCCTACAAGACGTATTTCCTTTACAAGTGCGTCTACGTATCGGTCCGCCTTTTCCCTGTCGTATAATTCCTTGCAATACGGGCAGAACGAACATATCTGCTTGCAAAACGGGATATGGACATAAAGTCCGAGACTCTCGCACGAGCCGTATTTCAAAGTCTGATCATATTCGTTTTTAAATTCAAACGGCTTCAGAGAACGCGTAAGATAACTTCTTACAAGCGATATAACATTCATTTTTTCACCTCAGATATATTTCAGATAGGTAGAAAGCATTTCGGCGATTATTTTTATATTCCCGCTGAACAAAAGCGTATACTCCGCTACGAAAAAATATCCGCACTTTTCGCATAGTCCTTTTTCGTGTATACATCTTCCGCAAACGCTAAGTTTCCCGTTTTCCATTACCACGCACTGTCTGCAGGGCGTAGGAAAGCTGTTGTTTATCAGATACGGAAAAGCGCTTTTAAGGTTGAAAACGGGAGCGCCCTTTTTCATCATTTCCAGAATGTCATTGCAGCATTTCGCCTTTTCGCTTTTGCTGAGCGCAAGCTCCTTTGTGTCGGGATAGGGAGTATGGAAATTAAAAGACACGGCGCGGACGTTCTTCATTTTCTTTGCGAGAGCGCAGACGCTTTTTACCGCAGACTTATTTATCTTGTTTATCGCCATGTAAAAGCAGATGTTGTCGGAAGTCGCGCTGTTTACGTTCCGGATAATTTTATCATAGGTGTCGCCTCTTATGGCGTTGTGGCGGGGTTTGTCGCCGTCGAGGCTGAGAAGTATAAGATCCGCTTCGGGCAGGTCAATGGGAAACGTTCCGTTTGTAACGGTGTTTACAATAAGAAAGCCCATCTGCTTCGCTTTGATTACAAGGTCGCGGAGCGTCTTTCCCTCGCTCTGCCACATAAACGTTTCTCCCCCGCAGAAGAACAGTATCCTGACTCCCATTATGTAGAGCTGTTTCATCTCGTTTATTATCTGCCTGTACGGGTGGACGACGGCGGTCAGATTGTTTACGGAACAATGCTTACAGTGAAGATTGCATTTATCCGTAAGTATCACCGTTCCGAGTATCGGTGTTTTCTGCCTGCCTAAAACGGTCTTTACGCCGTATTTTGCAAGATATGCAAAGCTCGACAGTTTCAATAATATCACTCCCCAAAATAAAAAACTGTACTGTTTTGAATAGTACAGTTTTATTATATCATACATCGTTTACTTTGTCAAGAGCTTTTTGCGTTTTGGGGAGCTTAACGCAAAAGCGCGTTATTTCGTTTTCGCTTGTCGCGGATATTTTACCGCCGTGAAGCTCGGTTATCTGCTTTGCGATTGCAAGTCCCAGACCCGCGCCGCCGCTGTTTGTGGCGCGGGAAGTATCAAGTCTGAAAAACTGCTCGAAAATTCTTTCAAGCTTGTCCGACGGAATAGTAGCGCCCGAGTTTGAAAAAAATATGTACGCAAAATTATCGTCCGTAATAAGCCGTATTTCTATCAGGGTTTCCTCATAGCTGTAATTTACGGCGTTTCTGAGCAAATTGTCGAACACTCTGGAGAGCTTGTCGGGGTCGCACCTGAGCATTACTTTTTCTTCGGCAGACAGTTTTGCGGAAAGTTTTTTCCTGTCAAATACCGGTCCGAACTCATACACGAGCTGTTCGAGCATAAGCGTTAAATTTATCGTGGAATATTCGAGAGTGAGCTTTGAAAGATTAAAGCGGGTTATTTCAAAAAACTCGTTTACAAGCTCCTCAAGGCGGTTTGCTTTTGAAAGAGCAATGTCGGTATATTTTTCGCGCGTTTCCTCGGAGATGTCCTTTTCGTCTTTAAGCAGCGACAGATAGCCGATAACGCTCGTAAGCGGCGTTTTTAAGTCGTGCGCAAGATAAACGACAAGATCGTTTTTTCTCTGCTCCGCTTCTTTTGCGAGAGCGGAGTTTTTAAGCGACTGCTCGCGCGCGGAATTAAGCTCGTCCTGAATACCTTTAAGCTCGTCGGAAAGATGAACTGGCTTTGCGTCGGGGTCGGCAAGCTTTTCAGCCTCAAACGTTATTTCATTAAGATATTTAAGCGCGCGCCTTAAAATGATGTAAACAATCACTATCCAGCCCGCCAGAATAACCGTAGGAATTATCCAATTTATGTTGTTTTCAATAAATAAAAGCGGTTTGTACAGAGGCTCGTCACCATACCATATAAAGCTCCTGCAGACAGCGTAGGATAATTGCAGAATAATTATAATGACGACAGCCCACGCTATCATTAAAAGCGCGCTCGTAGTCATAAGTTTTCGCGCAATAGAGCTGTATTTCAGTTTTTTCTTATTCAATCGTATAGCCAACTCCCCAGACAGTTTTTATAAATTTAGGCTCTCGCGGCGACTCGTGAAGTTTTTCACGAAGCCGCGCAATATGCGCCATAACGGTGTTGTTTGCGTTTATGAATTTTTCGCCCCAGACGTTTTCAAAAAGCTCCTCGGACGAAACGACCGTACCCCTGTTAAGGCATAGGTACAGGAGAAGCGAAAACTCTAACGGCGTAAGAGAAACGGGTTCTCCGAAAAGCGTGCATTTGTGGGAAGACTTACTTATGACAAGACCGCGGATGTCTATTTCATCGGAGGGCTGTTCGGGTTCGGCGGAATTATACCGCATATAGCGGCGAAGCTGCGTTCTGACGCGCGCGGTAACTTCCAGCGGATTGAAAGGTTTTGTTATGTAGTCGTCGGCGCCTATAGTAAGACCCATTATCTTGTCGCTGTCCTCGACTTTTGCGGTAAGCATAATGATAGGGAAAAAATACTTTTCGCGTATAAGTTTTACCAGAGTAAACCCGTCCGTATCGGGCAGCATAACGTCAAGAAGCGCAAGGTCTATCTTCTCGTTATGAACGCACTCCAGCGCGTCTTTTCCGTTATAGAACTTAAACACCTTGCAGCCCTCGTTTTTAAGATACAGCTCTATAAGGTCCGCTATTTCCTTTTCATCGTCAACGACAAGTATCCGAGGAGTTGTTTTACTGTCTGTCATAAATAATCCCCAAGTCATTTTTATTTCATTATAACTCAATTTTTTTATTTCGTCAAGGCAATGCAAAAAATTGTAATAATTTCGTAAGGAATCAGACTATCTAAAAAGCCAAATTTCAGACTTTATAGACAGTCTGAGGGAATGAAACAGGCTGTCGATATATTATAATCAACAGCCTTTTTTTCACATCATCTTATCAATAGCCGAAGAATATTCGGACTTATCCGCCGCTCCGACAATTCTTCCCGACTCCTCGCCGTTTTTGAAAAAAACTATAGTGGGAACAGCGCCGACAACGTATTTTCTCGCAAGCTTTGCGTCAAGATTTACGTTTATCTTCGCGAGCTTTATTTTATCGCCGTAAGCTTCTTCAATCTCGGCAAGTACGGGCGAAACACTCCTGCAAGGTCGGCAGGCGTCCGAATAAAAATCCGCCAAAACTATTCCGTTTGTTTTTAAAACTTCTTTATCAAAATTATCGTTATCCACAATTACCGACATATTATCACCGTATTTTTATTATTGAGAAATTTCTTTTCTCTTTTTATATCTTCTCCGCCTACGCTGATTTTAACCTTGAATATATTTTCCGTTAAAAATAGGCTTTTGAAAAGGAAGCGGCGTTATACGGACTTTTCGTTTAATGGTAAAAAATTATTTGTGGTTCTTTTCAAACAATATTTTTATAAATAACGTTTACTCGCCCTATCCCCCTGCCCCCTTCCCCAAAGGGGACGGGGGAGAGTGCGGGGCGCGGGCGCGCCCTGCGTCCCGCCTCGGGGCGCAGCCCAACCCCTGTTGCAGTTGACAGCAGACAATGTACAGTATTCAGTAATAGCTTAAAGCTTTTTTCTGAATATAATTTAGAAAAGGAAGCGGCGTTATACGGAAAAGTCCGTATAACGCCTATGGCATAAAATTAAATTAAAAAAGAGGCTTGTGTAAAAAAAATTAAACTTAGGATCTAAAGATCCTAAAGGGAGCTATTTAAACTTCTGGATAAGATTTACCAGTATGCCGACGACCGCAGAAAGCCCGATACTTAAAATCAGCGGGAACCAGATATTCGCAAGCGGAAGTCCGTTTGCCGCTTCATTAAGATTCATTCCGTAAAAGCTGAACACGATGGTGGGAACGGCGATTATGATGGTAAGAATGGTCATTCGCTTCATGACGATATTCAGGTTGTTTGAAATAATGCTCGCGAATGTGTCCATCGTTCCGCTCAGAATGTTTGAATAGATGTTCGTCATTTCTATAGCTTGCTTTACCTCGATCAATACGTCGTCGAGCAGGTCGGAATCCTCCTCGTAAAGCTTTATGTAACGTCCGCGCATAAGCTTTTCAAGAATAGCCTCGTTTGATTTTAATGACGTAGAAAAATAAACGAGCGATTTTTCAAGACCGAGGAGCTGTATAAGCCCCTTGTTTTTCATCGCGAGATACATTTTTCCCTCGACATAATTAGAAATTTTATCGATCTGTTTAAGATACTGAAGATAGCGGGTAGCTATCCGCAGAAGTATGGTAAAAACAAAGTTTGTCTTATAGTTTGTGCGTATGCCTTTTAAAACGCCTTTTGATATTTCGTCAACGACGGCGTTCTCACGCGCGGAAACGGTAATAACGCTTTCGTCGGTAATTATTATGGACATAGGGGTCGTTGAATACAAAAGGGTCTTGTCGGGGTCGTTGTCCTGCTCGGCGATAGGATAGTCAACGACAATAAGCGTAACGCCGTCGTCGCTTTCGATACGCGAAGGCTCTTCTTCGTCGAGCGCGGCGCGGATATAGTCGCGGTCTATTTTCAGGTCTTCTTCAAGGCGCGAGATCTCGGTTTCGGTAGGACTTATGACAGACACCCAGCAGCCCTGCTCGTATTCTGCTATACGGCAGACTTTGCCCTCTATGCTCCTGTAAAATTCTATCACCGAAATCACTTCCTTTTCGACCCGATATAACGCAAAATAACATTTTCTTTTGCACTTTTATTATTGTAACACATTTATTTAAAAATTACAAGTCTTTTTATACACAATATTTCAAAAGTATATGTATTTTTGCATTTCAATTAAACAATAAAACTCGTCATAAATACGGACTTGCAAGCATAAGATGTACAAAACTAATACGAGGAGGATATTATGGAAAAAGAAGAAATGCAAGGTATTTACAGCGGACAGACGCTCTACGACGCGGCTATAGAGCAGAGCGCGGAGCTTGACTGTATCGTTCCCGATTATTGTCCCGAGGTTTTCAGAACGCTTTCCGGCTCGCTTTCGCCGAGGATCCTGTCATACGCCGTGTCGTCGGACGGAAAGCTTACAATTGACGGAGAAATAATCGCAAGAGCCGTCTACGCAAACGAAGAGGGCGGGCAGATATGCTGCGTTCTGGGAAGAACAACGTTTTCAAAAACGGTATCTCTCGGCGCATATACCGAGGACGTCCGCTTTTTTGTGTGCGAGGACTACTGTTCCTGCAGGGCGGTAAGTCCGAGAAGAATAGATGTGCGCGGAGCCGTTTCCATAGGGATAAAGGCTTTTAACTGCACCGAGATAAAACAGCCCGAACTGTCAGATAAACTTGAACTCAAAACCGAGGAAATATCCTGCGCGGGAAAGACGCTGTACTCGTCAAAAAAGCTCGTTATACGCGAGGAGATAGACACCGGCGCTTCGGGTATTTCTTTTATAATAGACAGCGCCGCCGTGCCGAAAATGACCGATATGCGTTTAGTAGCAGACAAGGCGGTAATTAAGGGCGTTATCTGCGTCGACGCGCTTTACGGGGTAGCTGTTCCCGAAAGCAGTTCTTCAGCGGCTGCGGAAAAAATGACGGCGGAAATTCCCGTGTCCGCGATACTTGACGTTTCGGGAATAAGCGACGAATACACCGCTATCCCGTCGATAAACGTTCTCGGCTGCGAGCTTATACCGCGCCCCGACAGCGGAGTTATGTCGTGCGAGATAAACGCCGAATGTACCGTAAGAGCCGCCTGCGAAAGCAAGATAAAAACCGCGTCCGACGCTTATTCCACTGATTTTGAAACGGAAATTTCCACCTCGAAGATAAAGCTCGGAACCGTCCCGAAGCCGCTTTCGCAGAGCTTTCAGCTTAAACTTACGGCAAAGCATGACGAAGAAATTGCTGCCGTATGGGACTGCAGAGCGGAAATAAAAAACGCCGCCGCAAGAAACGTAAACGGCGAGCTTATACTTTCGGGGCTTCTGAGATGTAAGGCTTACGGAAAAAGCAGCAGCGGCACGGTCTTCTGCATTGAAAAACAAGAACCGTTTGAAAGGAATGTGCTTTCAGGTACAACCGACAACAGCGCCGTTTATTTCTGCGCGAACGTTTCAAACACGAACTTTGCGATAATGCCCGACAATACTCTTGAAATAACGGCTTTTTGCGATATTTCGGGAGATATTAGCGAAGTAATGTATGTGGATACTTTAAGCTCCGTAAAGATACTCGAAGATAAACCCAAGCAGAAAGACAGCGAATTTGCGTTGAAGATATGTTATACAGACGAGCCGAAAGACTGCTGGGAAATTGCAAAGGAATACAACACGACCGTTTCGGCTCTGCTCGCCGAAAATACTCCGAACGAAGACAACAAGCTCGATGGAATGATAGTTGTTCCGACCGTTTGAGAAAGAAAGGAAAGATCTATGAACACATCAATTTATGCCGATATTGCTCGCCGTACAGGCGGAAACATCTATCTCGGAGTAGTAGGTCCCGTGCGTTCGGGGAAATCCACCTTTATAAGCAGATTTATGAACAAGCTCGTCATTCCGAACATCGCGGACGAATATGCCAGGAGCCGCGCCGCAGACGAACTTCCGCAAAGCTCCGCGGGAAAAACCATCATGACGACCGAGCCGAAATTCGTTCCCGAAGAAGCCGCGGCTGTTTCGATAGGCGACGTTAAAATGAACGTAAGGCTTATAGACTGCGTAGGATATATCGTACCGTCGGCGGTGGGATATATTGAAAACAACGCTCCGAGAATGGTCATGACGTCGTGGTTTGACGAGGAGATACCGTTCAATATGGCGGCTGAGATTGGCACGAGAAAGGTAATAAACGACCACTCGACAATAGGCGTTGTCATAACGACCGACGGCACTGTAGCGGATATTCCCAGGAGCGAATATGCCGAAGCGGAAGAGAAAATAATAAACGAGCTTTGTGAAATAAACAAGCCGTTTGTTATAATACTTAATTCCCGCGAACCCGACAGACCCGAAACAAAAAAATTAGCCGAGGAGATGTCCGAAAAATACGGCGAAAAAGTTATAGTGCTTAACTGTCTTGATATGGACGAGGATAAAATTTCGGAGATACTTGGAGAGGTATTGCTGAAATTCCCAGTAAAAGAAATAAAGATAAAGCTCCCGAAATGGATAATGTCTCTCGACAAGGAGCACAATCTGAAAAAGAGCGTAATAGAAGCGATAAAGGGCGCATGCTCGGAAGTTTCCGACGTAAGCATGATAAAGAACGCGGGCGCAAAAATCGGCGAATGTGAATATGTAAAGCGCGCGGAAACGTGCGAGCTTGATCTGGGAACAGGCTCGGGGGTAATTGATATTGCGCTCAAAGACGAATTGTTCTATCAGATACTGGGCGAGGAAACGGGGCTTGAGATAAACAGCGAGAGCGACCTTATGCCGTGTATGCTTATGCTGGCGGAAATAAAAAAGAAGTATGAGCGGGTAAAGGACGCGATTGAAGAAGTGGAAGCGACGGGATACGGGATAGTGCTTCCGCAGATGGAAGAAATGAGGCTGGAAGAACCCGAAATTATAAAGCAGGGCGGGAAATACGGGGTAAGGCTGAAAGCGTCGGCGCCGTCGATACATATGATGAGCGCGGACATAACGACGGAGATAAACCCGATAGTCGGGAGCGAGAAGCAGTCCGAGGAGCTTATAAGCTATTTGCTGACGGACTTTGAGGAAAACCCGACGAAGATATGGGAGAGCAACATATTCGGGAAATCGCTGCACGATCTTGTAAACGAGGGATTGCACAACAAGCTCAACCGTATGCCGCGCGACGCGAGAATGAAGCTGAGGGAAACGATTGAGAGGATAATAAACGACGGCTGCGGCGGGCTGATCTGCATTATTCTCTAGAGGCTAGACGCATTATGCGCTTTGCGCATAACGCTGCCAGAAGCTAGAGGCTGGAAACTGTTACGAGCGGCGAACAACGTTTAAATTCAGACCACAAAACGGGCGGCGGCGCAAAAGTTTTTTGAAAGGGGAGTCCAGAGGGGAAGCCGCGACCAGAAGGGAAAAATTTTTTGAAAAAAATTTTTCCCCTCTGGACTCCCCTTTCAAAAAACTTTCGTGCGACGCTCGTTGTGTGGTTTTAAAATATGAGCGCTTCCCCGCTCAAAACTTATCCTAACTCTATCCTCTTTTGAGTGTGAAAATAATCGCCTTAACCTTTCGCCTCCGACAGCTTCTGCTTCCTCTTTACCTTTCCCCATATCACACAATAACAGATAAGATGCACCATAAAGGTTATAGCCCAGCTTATAGGATAGCTTAAATATATTCCAAACGGCGTATGTAAATTTATAACTCCAAACGGCGACGGAAACGCCTCTATTTGGAAAATTGTCGCAAGCCAAAGTATTCTAAGTCCGCAGGCTCCTATCAGCGAAACTATCATCGGTACCGTCGAATAACCCAGTCCCCTCATCATGCCTACCATAACGTCCATCATTCCACAGAAGAAATACGTTGTACATATGATCATCATGCGGTTCATTCCCGCTTCTATTACTTCGGTGCTTCCCGAATATATCGACAAAAGCTGATGCCCGAAAAAGTACGCCGACCAGCCCAGAACAAGCCCCGTTGTCACAACACAGCCCAACGCGCAGAACAATATCCTCGGAATTCGGTCGTATCGTCTTGCGCCGACATGCTGCCCCGTAAAGGATATTGCAGCCTGATAAAATGTGTTCATCGCCATATAGATGAAACCCTCTATAGACTGCGCGGCGGAGTTTCCGTCTATAACCGTATCTCCGAAAATGTTTACCGACGACTGTATAAGTACGTTCGACATTGAAAAAATACAGCCCTGTACCCCCGCGGGCAGTCCGACCTTTATTATTCCTATCAGCACGCGCTTTATTACGCGGAGATTTTTAAGATTGAGATGTATCTCCCCCTGCTCTTTTATCAGGCACAATACCGTCAAAAACGCCGACCCGCACTGCGAAATGACCGTCGCCAGCGCAACTCCCGCAACGTCCATTTTTAACAAAATAACAAAAATAAGGTTTAGTATAACATTAAGTACTCCCGCCGCAGTCAGGAAATAAAGCGGACGTTTTGTGTCTCCGACAGCGCGTAAAACCGCCGAGCCGAAATTGTATATCATAAGCGCTGGCGTACCCAGAAAGTATATCCTCAGATACATTGACGCAAGAGGCAGTTGACTTTCCGTGGCGTTCATAAGTTTAAGTATCTCCGGCGCAAATATAAAGCCCGCTACCGCAAGTATAACTCCGCAAATCGCAGAAAGAAGCATCGAAGTATGTACCGCTTCTTCCATGTCGCGTTTTGAATTCGCTCCGTGAGCGCGCGCGGCTATTACGTTTACGCCTACCGCAAGACCCACGAAAAGGTTTGTAAGAAGATTTATAAGCGAGCTTGTAGAACCTACCGCGCCCATAGAATTGTCGCCGGCAAATCTTCCGAGAACTATAACGTCGGCGGCATTGAACAAAAGCTGCAATACTCCCGACGCCATCAGCGGCAGCGAAAACATCAGCATTTTCTTTAAGACCGAACCGCTGCACATATCTATTTCATAACTTTTTGCCATTTTCTCCCTCAACAATTAAATTAACTAAAACAAACTTGAATACAAGAACATATCAGACTGTCGAGCGCCGTTTATATCGGCTTTTCGACAGTCTGATATTTTACTTTTATAAATCCTTATGCGTAATGCTTTTTTCGGTTTACTCGAAACTGTCCTCTTCGTTTCTGGCGTTGAAAAGCTCTATAAGCTTTTTCATTTCGTCCTCCGTAAGAGATACTCCCTTGCTCATACGGGTATGATCGGGACTCCAGTCGCGAATATCAAACTTCGCGGGATTTCCGTTCCAGCTGACAAGATTAAGCTCTCTCGTCCAGCCCTTTGCGTTTTCGGATATTACTCCGAGCTCCTTTGTTATTTCATAAGTAATTTCTGCCATTATACCTTTTCCTTTCTTTCACTTTTATTTTGTTTATTTTTATCCTTTCGGACTTTTTTTATTTTTGTGAGATCTGCGGGTACAATACCGTCATATACCGCATGATATTTCGAGGACACCTTTTTGTTTAAATGGAGTTTTCCGAAATACCAGCATTTAAAGTCCAGCTTCTTAATTATATCGCTGAGATAAGAATTTATGCGGTTTTTATCGCCGCTCCCCGTAAGGAAATCCTGCATTTCCGAGGGCGGCTCGAACGTCACCGCAAAGTCTACTTTGTTATCGGCTTTTTCGAGATTTTCAACGCCCTCTTCAAACTCGCCGTCGTCGGGCATTTCTCTGCTCCACCAGTTTACTCCCTCTTCAACGTCGGAAATATCGTCGGTCTGTCCGCCGCCGAATGTAAAGACTTTCTTTCCCGCTATCTCGTACACCTGTCCGCGCATAAGCTGTCGGAGATTTCCGCAGATGAGCCTCGTCTTTCCTCCGCACCATTCGCTCGTTTCATATTCTTCGAGAAGATCGTAGTTTTCGTGCGTGCCCTCTACGAACAAAACGTTATACTTAAGCTTTCCCAGCTTCTTTAATATCTTGTTCTCTTTTTTTGAGCCGTTCCAGATAAACCCGAAGTCCCCGCAGATTATCAGCGCGTCGTTAGCTTTCAGCTTTCTGAGCTTCGGGTCTTTGAACCTCGAAAAATCGCCGTGGACATCTCCAGTAATGTAAATCATCTATACCTCCATAGTCCACAAATTATTACAAAATTATTACAAATTCGAGAAAACTATTTACAAGCGGCGTTTAATTATGTATAATAGTAAGTGAGATGTTTGTCTTCAGCTTTTAAAAAAAAGTCTTTATATATATAATATACCAAAAAGGGTGGTTTGTCTATATGTTAAAAACAAAAAAGTTCACAATTATTTTTACTTTTTTTGTGTTAATTTCATTATTTGGCACAACTTTTACGCCCATGAGCGCTTTTGCCGAGTCGGAATCGGAAGCTTCCGCGCCGAGCGAACCGAGCGAGCCTGTTCCCGAGCCGTCGGCGTCCGATGAAATAAGCGGAGATCTTCCTCAATATAACCTGTATAACACCGACGAGCTTTACAGCGAGGGCGTGTTTATGGTTAATTTAAACACAAACATCGTGGTATGCTCGAAAAATCCCGATGAAAAAATGACGCCCGCTTCGCTGACAAAAATCATGACGGCGCTGGTGTGCTTTGAAAACGTTACGGATTTTAATCAGAAAGTTGAATGTCCTTATGTTTGTTTCGACGAGTTCTGGGGAGATAATCCCAACTACCGCGGAGCTTCTACGGCGGGCTTTGATACAAAGCAGGAAAACCTGACATACCTTGACTGCCTTTACGGGCTTATGCTTCCGTCGGGTTGTGAAGCGGCGAACATAATCGCCTATAATGTCGCGGGAGATATTGACATTTTCGTAGACATGATGAACGAAACGGCTGAAAAGCTCGGCTGCAAAAACACCCATTTTTCAAACACCCACGGCCTTTACGACGAAGAAAATTATACATCGGCAAGAGATCTTTATCTCATAACGCGTTATGCTCTTGACAACTATCCGGGTTTCAGACAGATCTGCGAGGCGGTGTCGTATGATATGCCCGCAAACAAGATAAATCCCGACGGCTATACCGTTACTCCCACAAACAAGATGATGAAATCAAGCTCTCCGTATTATTACGAGGGAGTTAAAGGCGTAAAGACGGGAAGCATAAACGAATACTTCCAATATAACGGTTCGGAATGGCAAAAAGTTGAATCAAGAGGATTCAGAACTCTTGTGACAACCTGCGCAAAGGGCGACTATGAATATCTTCTTGTAACTCTAGGCGCGCCGTTTTATGACGAAGAGGGAAAAGTTCCCACAAGCGAATACACTTATCTTGACCATAAAGCTCTCTACGACTGGGCATATTCCGAATTTGAATACGCGAGAGTTATAGGAAAGAACGAATATATCATGTCGGCTAAAGTCGATATGGGCGCTGAAACGGACGAAGTAGGGCTTGTGACCGACGGCGAGTTCTTTACGCTCCTGCCGAAAATGGACGGCGCGGAGTCTATAGTTCAGATGATAAAGCCAGAAGTAGCCGAAATGACCGCGCCTGTTGAACAGGGAATTTTCGCCGCAAATCTTCAGATGGTCATGGGAAATAAGGTAGTATCCGAGATCCCGCTTGTCACGGCGCGTTATGTGGCGGTGGATCAAGGCGAGTTTTACCGCAGAAAGATAGAGTCCATAGTATCTTCTCCCGTATTTATAGCCGTATGCGCGGTCATCGTAGTTTTAGTCATACTCATTATTGTTTTGAACATAGTGTTCAGAACACGTAATAGCAAAAACTTCCGTTCTAAAAAGAAAATAGTGGCTACCTCTTCAAAGGGTTCAAAACCGTCTGTTCCAAAGGCGAAGAAATAATGAACATAAATTTTATTGCCGTAGGAAAGGCCAAGGAAAGCTATTTCCGAGAGGCTTGCGAGGAATACAGAAAAAGGCTGTCGGCGTTTGCGGCGGTGAAAGTCGTTGAAGTAGAACCTGCGTTTTTGCCGCAAGACCCGAACAAAACTCAGATAGCCCAAGCTCTCGCCAAAGAAGCCGAAAAGCTGAGAGCGTCTGCAAAGGGCTTAAAGATAGCGATGTGTATCGAGGGCAGAGCGATGTCCAGCGAGGAGCTTTCCGAAAAGATAAGGGATATTTCCGAGATAAGCTTTATTATCGGAAGCTCGTATGGAATTGACGAAAATTTTAAGCGCGAATGTGATATGAGGCTGTCGATGTCGAAGATGACATTTCCTCACACGCTTGCGAGGGTAATGATATTTGAACAGGCGTACAGAGCTGTAAGCATAAACGCGAACATGAAATACCATAAATAATAATAAAGGGCGGAGAAATATTTCTCCGTCTTTTTGTGTTTAGGGTATCAGCCCTCGGTAACGTCAACAACGATCACGGCGTTGTTCTCTATGCGAAAGCTAATCTGCTGCTCTCCGAAAGACATCGTATAAACGCGCTCGGGTGCGTCCTGATACTGCGGGCGCGGGTCTTGTGAAAGCGCCTGAATAAGACCTTTTCTTTTTTCCTCGGGTATTTTCAAAAGCAGTTCTTTCGGAAAATCGACTTTTGACGTCTTCCCTATAAACTCCTCCGCCCAGCCGTTTGAAGCTTCGGGTATACTGTCCGTATACCTCAGATACGGCTTTATGTCGTAAACAGGCGTTTTGTTCATAAGGTCAGCGCCGCTTACTATAATAGAACAGTCTTCGCATATCTCCACTATCTTAACCGCGCTGAGTCCGAGAGAATTCGGGCGAAACGGCGAACGCGTCGCAAAAACGCCTTTTCTCACATTCCCGCCGAGTCTAGGCGGACGCACCGTCGGCGAAAAGCCGCTCACGTTCGCCTCGGAAAATCCCCATATAAGCCAGATGTGTGTAAATTCGGACAATCCCCTTAAAGCGTTCTTGTCGCAATATTGAGGCTCGAAAACTATCCTTGAATTAAGCTCGACGATGCCGCTCTGTCGCGGTATTCCGAACTTTTCTTTAAAATCGTTTTCAATATGCGCTATAGGCTCAATGTTCATAATTCCCTCATCTGTTCAGATCTTCAAGTATATCCCTTATCGACCGTTCGACTTCTTTGGTTTCAAGTCTTAATATCTCCGCGGAAACGCGCTCTGCTCCCCCGCCCGCGATAATGACCTGTTCAATTCCGTCGTCGGAAGCTACACGTACACGCCTGTCCTTTGCGAGAATGTGAGCCGTCTTTTCTATAAACGCGTCGGCGGTCTCGGCTTCTTTGGTGTAAACAACGGTTATACCGCCAATTGTTTCTATCTCCCTGTCGCTCTTTACGCGATAAGCGTCGAACACAAGAATAAGCTCGCAGCGCCGAAAAGCCTGATAATTGCACATAATATTTATAAGTTTCATACGCGCGCTGTCCATATTGCGCGCGGCAATTTCCCTCAGCTCGTCCCACGCGAATATAATGTTATAGCCGTCTACAAGAAGATACTCTTTCAGCTTTATCGGCTTTTTTGTTTCTTTGGCATTTTCTATCTGCCTGTCGCGGTGCATTATCGTTCGCTCATTAGCGACATTACGTTTGTTTATTTTCCCATATGTGCGCTCGAAAATTTCCATAAGCTCCTTGTCCGTAGCGGCGCGTGCTTTATAGGAGTTTATCTCGGTTTCGGTCGCCTCGCGCGGCTTTGCGAAAATGCTCGCAAGATGCATATGCCTTGGCGCTTCGTCCCACTTTACGATATGACCCGCGCCGTTTGAGCAGAAAACGCTGTCGGCGGTTTCCTCAACATCGGCGTTAAAGTCATAGCCCGTTTTTTCTATAACTTCTTCGGCGTTATGACAAGGAAGATAGCCCTTTATGACGCACGAAAGTCTTCCCTCTCCGTGAGTGTAACCCGCGACTTCTCTCTGATAATCCCGCATTTCCGAAACGGGGCAAACTCCCTCGACAAGCGCGTTTGAGCCTGTCGAGCCTGCGGATTGAGGAGAAGAAAACTCCGCTCCCATTCTCTGCAGATCGGAAAGCGCACGCCCTACGGAAGCCTGCGGTATCTCCAAAGTGAACTCGTAAAACGGCTCCAAGAGCTGCGAACTCGCCGAAGCCAAGCCCTGCCGCACGGCTCTATAAGCCGCCTCGCGGAAATCGCCGCCCTCGGTGTGCTTTAAGTGCGCTTTGCCCGATTTTAAAGTTATCTTTATATCCGTAATGGGCGAACCCGTAAGAACGCCGATATGCGTTTTTTCGCGAAGGACGGACATAACGAGCCTTTGCCAGTTTTCGTCAAGATTTCGGCAATCCCGCGCGAACACCACCCCGCTCCCTCTCGGCAGCGGCTCTAAAAGCAAATGCACCTCGGCGTAATGCCTTAGCGGCTCGAAATGCCCCACGCCCTCTACGGGGGCGGTTATTGTTTCAAGGCAGGTTATCCTGCTCTCACCGAACTCCGCGTTAAGCCCGAAACGCTGCTTTATGATATTTTTCAGCACTTCGAGCTGTATCTCTCCCATAACGCTGACGTTTATCTCTCCGTGCGCAAAAGAAAACCGAAGCTGGGGGTCTTCTTCTTCGAGAATTTTAAGCTTTGAATATGCGTCGGGGATATTTACTTCCCTTCCGAAAAGCACCGTGCAGCAAAGCGCGGCATTTACGGTCGGTTCTTTAGGCGGCTTCTGCTCGCCGAAACACTGCCCCGCGTAGGTCTTTGAAAGCCCCGTAACGGCGCAGACCTGTCCCGCAAACGCCTCTTCTGCGGGAGCAAATTTCGCTCCGCTGTATATCCGAAGCTGACTTATTTTCTCGCCGCCAAGCTCCTGCCTTACGCGGATCCCGCCGCCGTTTATCTTTAAAAGCGTTTCTCTTACGCCGTTTTTATCCGAAGTAATTTTAAACACCTGCGCGGCAAAGCCGCCGTAAGTTTCTTTCGGCTCGGCATACTTTTCGAGAAGCTTTGCGAACTGTTCTACGCCCTCGTTTTTAAGCGCCGAACCGAACATAACGGGGAATATTTTCCTGTTTCTTACGGCGTTTGCAATTTTGCTTTCGGGAACTTTTCCGCTTTCGAGAAAGCTGTTCATACATTCCTCGTCATACTCCGCGGCGGTTTCCGAAATATTGTTCGAAAATTCTGCAAAGCGCCTGTCGAGCGAACGCAGCTCCTTTATAAGCTCCTCTTTGTTTTTATACGAAATGTCCATTTTGTTTACGAAAGTAAACACGGGAAGCTCGGCTCTTTCCAAAAGGCTCATTATAGTCCGAGTCCTGCTCTGAACTCCGTCAATGCCGCTTATCACAAGCACCGCGCAATCCGACGCCGCAAACGCTCTCTCCGCGTCCGCCGCAAAATCGGCGTGTCCGGGCGTGTCCAAAAGCGTAAACTCCGCGTCGCCAAGCCTTAAAACCGCCTGTTTAGAAAAAATGGTTATTCCTCTTTCGCGCTCCTGCGAGTTGGTGTCAAGAAACGCGTCGCCGTTGTCGACTCTCCCGCGCTTTCTTATCTCGCCCGCGTAGAACAAAAGCGCTTCGGAAAGAGTAGTCTTGCCCGCGTCAACGTGAGCCGCCATGCTGATTGTCAGACGTTTCATCATACCACCCTTTCTCTAAAAAAACAGGAATTGTGCAGGCTGTATATAAAGCCCCATCTACTTCGTCAGCGCAACTGCGGCAGGCACAAAGCCTAGCCGCAGTCACGCTTCCTAGTATCTGGGGCTTTCTCTACAGCCTGAGTGTACTGTTATCTGCAAAATTCCTGCTTTTTTACTGTATTACGCTCTTACTGATTTTCGCCGTCGGCGTTTTTACTGTCTTTGCTTTCACCGTCGGTTTTTTTACTGTCAATGTTTTCACCGAGTCTTGTTCTAAGCGCATAGGGAAACTCGCGGATCATGGCTTCTCTTGTCCTTGAATTGGGGTTGAAGATAACGCCGACCTTTCCATAATCGCTATGCCGTACAAACAGATAATAAGCGTCCTTTTCAAGCCCCGTCGTAGCGAATACCGTAGCGTCCGTTTCGGGTTCGGTTTCGGAATTATAAACGCAGAGATCCTCGGCTTGTGAAAGATCTACGGTTATCATGCGCTTTCTGGTTCTTCTGCCGATTATCTTGTCAATATCGAGTTCATTGTTTGTGATGATATACTCGTATTCCACTTCAATGCCGTTTAAGAGATAAATTCCCCCGACAACCGCCGCTATCGCTATAAGCACAAGCACAAGAAACCCAGTTATAAACGCCAAAAACAGCAGCACCGCGGAAAGCACCGCCATTCCCAGAATAATAAGAACGGCTTTTGCTCTGTCGCCGCCTGTCCTTGATTTTACAACTATCTGTTCGCAAATATTGTCCATCAATAATTTCTCCTAACTAGAAGCTAGAGCCTAGAAACTAGAGGCTAGAAATTGTACCAAAAGGTTGCTTGCTCATTGCTTACCTAATGTATTTTATAAACGTTAAATCAGAAAACAAACTTTCGGCTGTTACTGACTACCGTACCCTGTCTGCTGTCAACTGCCGACAGGCGGGGCGCGGGGCGCGCCCAGCGCCCCGCACTATCCCCCCTTCCCCTTCGGGGAAGGGGGTTAGGGGGATAGGGCGAGATAACGTATCTAACTTTTAAATTGTAACATAAAATTCATAAATTTGCAAGTAGTTTTTTATCTATTTTTCATAAATTTTTATTGACGGTATTTCGGATTTTATCTTTTAGATAAAATTTTCGTGATAATTTTCCATAAGGTGTTGAAATTTTAAAGAGATTTTGTTATAATAAAAGTTGTATGATATTCATTTGAAATGAGGTAAGTATAGGTATGCCTTGCTTTGCTGACAGAAAAAGAGTTGTCATTAAAATAGGAAGCAGCACTCTCGCTTATCCCGAAACAGGAAACCTTAATATCCGCAAAAGCCGCGAGCTTGTGGAGGTCTTGGCTGATCTTAAAAATTCGGGAAAGGAAATTATTTTCGTCACAAGCGGCGCGCAGTGCGTAGGCGCGGCAAAGGGCGGTTTTCTCCAAAAACCGAAAGACACCCCGTCGAAACAGGCTTGCGCGGCTATCGGGCAAAGCGAGCTTATGAAGTTCTACTCCGAGAGCTTTGAACAGTACAACCACAAGGTTGCCCAGCTTCTGCTGACGCGCGACGTTATAAGCAACGAAACCCGCCGAAACAACGTTATAAATACATTCAACAAGCTGTTTGAGCTTAATGTCATACCTATCATAAACGCAAACGACGTTGTGTCCATAAAACAGCTCGACTTCGACGAGAACGACACGCTTTCGGCTATTGTGGCTACGCTTTGCAAAGCCGACCTGCTGGTTATTCTTACGGACGTAGACGGGCTTTATGACGACGACCCGTCGCTGCCTACTTCAAAGCTTATTCCCGAGGTAGAGCGCATTACTCCCGAAATTATCTCAATGGCGCAAGGCTCGGGCGGTATACTCGGCTCGGGCGGTATGCTCACAAAGATAGAAGCCGCTCAGATAGCGACCGAAGCGGGAATTGACACCGTTATAGTCGGAAACAAAGACCCGCGTATTTTATACGAACTTTTTGAAACGGAAAACGCGAAATGCACATTCTTTAAAGGACAGGAACATGGAATATATTGAAACACTCGGGCAAAACGCCAAAAACGCCGCTCCCCTGCTTTCAAAAATGAACGCGGGACTTAAAAACGACATCCTCCGCGGCATAGCGAAGAGCCTTTCGGAAAACAAAAACGCTATTATAGAAGCGAACGGTATCGACATTGAAAACGCGCGCAAAAACGGAATGAGCGAAGCCATGCTGGACAGGCTCACGCTCACCGAAAAGCGCATTGACGCAATGACAGAGGGCGTAATGAAAGTCGTTTCCCTTGACGACCCTGTCGGAGAGGTCATAGGCGGCGGCGAGCTTAAAAACGGTCTGAAGATAGTAAAAAAGCGCGTGCCGATAGGCGTTATAGGGATAATTTTTGAGAGCAGACCGAATGTAACGGTAGACGCGGCGGCGCTTTGCTTTAAAGCGGGAAGCGCGGTTATTCTGCGCGGCGGCTCCGACGCGATAAACTCGAACAAGGCTCTTGTAAACATCATGAGGAGCGTTCTGGCTGAATACGGAGATTATGAAAACTGCGTGCAGCTTGTGGAGGACACCTCTCACGAGACCGCGGAAAAGCTTATGAGGCTCAATAAATACGTTGATCTTCTTATCCCGCGCGGCGGAGGAAGACTTATTCACACTGTAATTGAAAAGGCGACTATCCCCGTTATACAGACGGGCGAGGGCAACTGCCATGTTTTTGTGGACGAAAGCGCGGACCTCAATATGGCGGTGAACATAGTAAACAACGCCAAGACCCAGCGTCCGTCCGTCTGCAACGCCATTGAAAGCATACTCGTACACAAAAACGTTTCCGAATCGTTCTTTAAAAAGCTGGACGAGCTTTGGAAAGGGAAAGTAAAAATAGTCGGCGACGAGCGGACGGCGGAGTGCATAAGCGTTGAGATGATCGCAGACGATAAGGATTACGCGGCGGAATTTCTCGATCTTAAACTTTCGTCAAAGGTAGTAAACAGCGTGGACGAGGCTATCGCGCACATAAACAAATTCGGCACGGGTCATAGCGAATGTATAGTGACAAAATCGCTGGAAAACGCCGAAAAGTTCCAGAGCGAGGTAGACGCGGCGGCGATTTATGTAAACGCTTCGACGAGGTTTACAGACGGATTCGAGTTCGGGCTTGGAGCAGAAATAGGCATTTCCACTCAGAAGCTCCACGCGCGCGGTCCTATGGGACTTAAAGAGCTTACCTCATATAAGTATCTCATAAACGGCAGCGGACAGGTCAGGGGTTAATTTATGTCAAAGAAAAAGAAGAACAGATCCAATCGTTCGCCTCAGACAAAGAATACAAATGTTCTTCAGTCTAAGGATAACATAGAAGAAAACAGCGTTTCGGAAGAAACGGTTAAAGCCGAGGAAAATTCCGAGGACAATACGGCTGAAGAAGCAGCTGAAACGGTTAAAGCCGAGGAAAATTCCGAGGACAATACGGCTGAAGAAGCAGCTGAAACGGTCAAAGCCGAGGAAAATTCCGAGGACAATACGGCTGAAGGAGCAGCTGAAACGGCCATTGTTGAAGTGAAAGGGAAAACTCCCGATAAAGCCGATAAAAGCAAAAAGCAGAGATTTTACTTTGTTTTTGCGGTAGTTATCTTTTTATTCGCTGCAATCGGCGTTGTTTCATCCGTCGTCTTTACGGTGAACACAATAAGAAGCTCGGTAAGCAACGACCCGCTGAAAGATGAATTTTCAAAGTTTCTGCTCCCCGTAGTGGGAAACGACGTAGCGCCGTTTGAAAACTACGACGAGATTTCAAACTACGCGAAGATAAACTGTTCTATCTGGAACATTCTGTTAAATCACGACACTTCCGCATACAAGCTCACGGAAACGGGAGAGTTTGTTATTTCGGAATACGACGTTGATTTTTCGTGTAAGGAAATTTTCGGCTCGTCGGGCGACATTGTCCATAGAACGGTAGGCGCAACGGATATGAGCTTTGTCTACGATTCATCGCGCCATGTTTACAGCTGTAAAAAAGACCTGCGTTATTTAAACTATGTTCCCGTAATTGCGGATATGTCCGAAAGCGGCGGGGTTTATACGCTCACGGTGGAATATTATTTGCCCGCAATGCTGTTTCTTTCCGAAAATATGGGACTGGAAACAAGCGCGGAAAAGACAATGATATACATTATAGACCATAACAATGGGAAAAACACGCTTATCGCCGTTCAATTTGCGACAGACGAAGTACGCTGAAACAACGGCTCGTGTAAAAATAAAATTCGTATTTTAAATACCTTGGAGGAAAACACCATGAAAAGCATTACCAAAGCAATACTTTCCGCAGCTATGGCGGGGACGCTCGCATTATCGCTCTGCGGCTGCGCCGACACGGGATATATCATGAAAGTCGACGGAATGGATATTAAAAACGGAGTTTATCTCTACTACCAGCAGGACGCTTATGCCACCGCAAACGACAAGCTGAACGAGATTTACAACGCTTCGAGCAGCTCGGGCTCGTCTTCTTCATCAAGCAGCTCTTCAAGCGCCGCTGCGAGCAGTTCTTCGCTTGATTTCTTCACTCAGTCTATTGAAAACAAAGCTTCTTCAGACTGGGTAAAAGACGAAACTCTGCGCCTTGTAAAGCAGTTTGTGGGTATTCAGAGAATGGCGGCTGAAAAAGGCGTGACGCTCGACGATGATGACAGAAACGAAATAAACGACGTTATAAAAGAGATGTGGGACACCGAAAACTATCTGTATCAGGTATACTACGGCTTTGACACGCTCGGTGAATACTACGAGCAAAGAGGAATTTCCCGCGAAACCATGAAGCTTTTGTATGAAGTAAACACTCTTAAATCAAAGCTGTTTGTACAGATGTACGGAAAGGACGGCGAAAAGCCCGTACCCGAAAAAGACATTGTAGACTATGTCAAAGACGCCTATGCTTCGTCGCAGATAATCTCTATCCCCTACAACGACAAATACGGAAACGGCACTACGGATACGTCAAGAATAGACGAGCTTAATACTAAAGCTCAGTCTTATGCCGACGAGCTGAACAACGGAAAGAAATTTGTCGACGTTCAGTATGAATGCGAGCTTTATTTCAAGCAGGAAATTGCAAAAGCGACCGCAACGGACGAATACAACGAAAGCCCTGTCGAGGGAAAAACTCTTGATGAATACGTACAGGAAAAGGTAGACGAAGTCGAAGTTGAAAAGCTCGAGGACGAGGACACCTACAGCGTTTTCAGAAAAGAAAACGACAGCTCGGGCATAGACGAAAGCCTGCTGGCTTATATTACTACAAGCACGATCTATGACAAAGCGGTTACGTTCCCGAGTACGGAAGACGCCTGCGTTTACGTTGTAATTCTAAGAGACATCACCAAAAACACCCACTGGCAGGAAGAAAACAACGAGTCTGTTCTCTCCGAGATAAAGGGCGATGAATTTGACGGCTATCTTGACGCTTATGCGCAGAACTACTCTGTTGAAAAGAACGCTTATCTTGTAGACACGAAATACTCTCCCGAAAAGCTCTTTAAACAGAACTGATAAAAAGCAAAAAAGCACAAAAGGCACATACTGCCTGTAATAGGGTGGCGTGTGCTTTTGTGCTATATAATGTAACGGTGGAATTATGCTGCTTGGACTAAACAACATTGAGATCTCGTTTGCCGACAGGACGTTGTTTTCAAACGTCAGCTTTGAGGTCTACGAAAAAGATAAAATAGGATTTGTGGGCGTGAACGGAAGCGGAAAAACCACGCTTCTAAAACTCATAACGGGAAAGATTTCCCCCGACACGGGAGAGATAGTGACCGCTTCGGGCTGTAAGATAGGGTTTATGGAGCAGTTCGCTTTCAAGAACACCGACAAGACGCTGTTCGACGAGGCGCTGACTGTTTTCAGCGATCTTGAAGATATGGAGCTTGAGCTTGCGGGTATCCACGACAGAATAGACTACGGTGACCACAGCGAAGAAACGATAGAAAGACAAACGCGGCTTTCGGAAGAATTTGAGAGAAACGGCGGGCTTGTGTACAAAAGCAAAACGGTTGCGGCGCTTATGGGACTCGGATTTTCGGAAAGCGATCTTTCGCTTAAAACAAGCGTTCTGAGCGGCGGGCAGCTTTCTAAATTGCAGCTGGCGAAGCTGCTCTTGTCGGAAGCTGACTTGCTTTTGCTTGACGAGCCGACGAACCACCTTGACATAGTATCGGTCGAATGGCTGGAAAAGTTCCTGCTTGATTACAAGGGCGCGTATATCGTTATTTCGCACGACAGGTTTTTTCTCGACAAAGTGACGAACCGCACAATTGAACTTGAAAACCGGAAGATACGAAGCTACAAGGGCAACTACACGCGGTTTCTTGAACTGAAAAAAGAAGACGCCGAACGCCGTCTTAAAGAATACGAAGCGGCTATGAAAGAAATAAACCGCGTCGAGGGAATAATCGAACAGCAAAAGCGCTGGAACCAGGCGCACAACTATGTCACTATCGCTTCTAAGCAAAAGCAGATAGACAGGATAGAAAAAACTCTCGAAAAGCCCGAGGATACTCCCGAAGCGATAAAGTTTGCGTTCCGCTCCGACGACGGCTGCGGAAACGACGTTCTCGAAGCAAAGGATCTGGCGCTTTCGTTTGAGGGGAAAATGTTGTTTAAAAACGTAAATCTTGACATAAAAAAAGGAGAACGCGTTTTTCTTATCGGCGCAAACGGCTCGGGAAAGACCTCTCTTTTCCGCATACTCACGGGTGAATATACTCCCGACAGAGGGAGCTTTAAATTCGGCGCAAGAGTAAGGTTCGGATATTTCGACCAGGCTCAGCGCGGACTTCACGAAGAAAAAACCGCAATGGAAGAAATTCACGACGAATACCCGACAATGACCGAAACTGCGGTAAGAACAGCGCTTGCGGCATTTTTGTTCAAGGGCGACGACGTTTTCAAAAAAATAAGCGCGCTTTCGGGCGGAGAACGCGCGAGGGTCGCGATATTAAAGCTCATGCTTTCGGGAGCGAATTTTCTGCTTCTTGACGAGCCGACAAACCACCTGGACATAAACTCCTGCGAGGCTCTCGAAAACGCGCTGTTGAACTATGACGGGACGCTGTTTATTATTTCCCACGACCGTTATCTTATAAACAAATTAGCCGACCGCGTTTACAAGCTGTCGGAAAACGGCGCTAAAAACTACCTCGGAAACTACGACTATTATCTTGAAAACAACCGCGAAGAAACCGTAATGTCGGAAGAAAAACCCAAGATTTCGGAAAGCGCGCTTGACTACAAGCAAAAGAAAGAGCGCGAGAGCGAACGCAGAAAGCTTAACACCAAAGTTTCCCGTCTTGAAAAGCGGATAGAAGAAATAGACGTTCTTATCTCAAAGAAAACCGACGAGCTTACTACCGTAGAAGAATACGAGCGCACAATGGCGCTGTACACCGAAATAAGCGAACTTCAGGCGGAACAGGAAACCGCCATGAAAGAATGGGAAGAAGCCCTAAAGAAGCTGGAGGAATTTGAAAATGACGAAACAAATTAAAGAATATCTGGCGCTTCTGGAACAATTTTTCAAAACCGAACATACTCCCGAAGAATATGAAAAATTCCGTCTGCGGCTCTTGCAGAGGATAAAATTCTATCAGCATGAAAGGCTTATTCACCTGATTGTAACGATGTCGTTCGGGGTATTTTTCCTTATAGGGCTTTCGATATATCTGTCCACAAAAATGATAGGCGTGCTTATTCTTACCGCGCTGTTTCTTATACTTCTTATCCCGTATATAAAGCACTATTATTTTCTGGAAAATTCGGTACAAAAGATGTACTTATACTACTATCGTAGTTTGGAATGATATTTTATCCGATTGCGGTTCTTTTCAAACGCTATTTCTTTAAATAACACACTCTCGCCCTGTTGGCAGTTGACAGTGTACAGTGGACAGTAGTCAGTTATGGTGTCCGCTTCGCGGATAAAATTTAGATTGTTTTTAGACGATAGGCACACGAGCCTATCGTTACGGTACATTTCAAAACGTTTCAGTCCGATAACAATCTAATAATATCCGCCGCAAGGCGGATACCATAACTGAATACTGTACCCAGCGTTGCACGCGAAGCGTTCAATGCGTACACTGTCAACTGCCTATCACGCCTTATGTCCGCCTATTTGCGAATTTCGGCTTATCTGCGTCGCGCCGTCCTGAAGGTCCATTGCCTTTATGACGGCGTTTTTGCCGTATTTTTTCTTTATGCTTATTATGGCGCGCTGCATATTCCGCTCTCTGTCAATGTCATAGGGGGCGGAATTTTCGTTGTACAAATTAAGCTGTTCGTAAAAATTATGTTCATAACTTTCCGGAACAACATTACAGGCGGTTATGTTTATTCTTCTCACCGTATAATTTTCGTTTATTATCCTGTCAAAAAGGCTCTCAGCCGCTTGTTTTATCAGCCTTGAAGAAGAAGTCATCTTAGTAAGGTTTGTCGTTCCGTGAGCGTGAACGGGGATAGGTCTGCCGTAGAAATCGAACGTATATTCCCCGCTCGCTCCGTTTGAAACGTTTTCGGTATCATAACCGATAGTGAGCGTCAGTTTTCCCGTTATAAGGCGCTTTTCCACAAGGTCTAGCGCAATATCGTCAGCCATTTCGCAGACTATCATCTTCGCTTTTTCATAAGGATAAGGCTCGCTTAATACCTGCCCGCTGCTGATGCAGGAAGAACGCGGCTTATAGGCTTTTATGTCCTCAATTGTACAAGATTCTTCGCCCCACGCATGGTCTACCACAAGTTCGCCGTTCACGCCGAACAGCTTTAAGAAAAGCCCGTAATCCTCTAAAGACCTGCGCGCGACGTCGCCCATTGTGAACATTCCGTTTCTTTCGAGAGCGTCCGCCGTTCCGCGCCCTATGCGCCAAAAATCCGTGAGGGGCTTATGATCCCACATAATTCTGCGATAGCTCATTATATCGAGTTTTGCTATCCTCATGCCGTTTTTATCCGCGGGGATACGCTTTGCCAGAATGTCCATAGCGACCTTTGCAAGATAGAGGTTTGTTCCTATACCCGCTGTTGCGGTTATGCCCGTTTCCTTATACACTTCGTTTACGAGCATCATCGCAAGCTCGCGCGGCGTTTTTTTGTAAGTTTTAAGATAACCCGTCGCGTCAATAAACACCTCGTCCACGGAATAAACATGGATATTTTCGGGAGCTATATAACGAAGATAGATGTCGTATATCCTCGTGCTGTAGTCGATATACAGCGACATTCTCGGCGGCGCGACAATATAGTCCACCGCGAGGAACTTATTTTGTTCGAGCTCTTTTTTAAACACCGACTTTCCCGAAAACATCTTTCCGGGAGTTTGCCTTTTTCGGGCGGCATTTATTTCGCTTACCCTGCTTACTACCTCGAAAAGGCGCGGCCGCCCGGGTATGCCGTATGCTTTGAGCGACGGAGATACCGCAAGGCAAATGGTTTTTTCCGTCCTGCTTTCGTCTGCTACCACAAGGTTTGTCGAAAGCGCGTCAAGTCCGCGTTCCACGCACTCTACCGACGCATAGAACGACTTTAAATCTATGGCTATATAAATTTTTTCGGGCATATCGTTTCACCTGTTCATACGATTATTTTGCTATGAACATTATAACCGATTTTGCCCGAAAAATCATCGTTAATTTTTGCCGAATTTTATTTCCGAATTTTGTTCATTAGCGACAAGTCATTGAACAAAACGTTGTCGATAAAAAAGCCTCGGACAGCTCATTGTTCATACTGAACACTGCGGCATATCCGAGGCTTTATTTATTGCCCTAATACAGACTGTATAGAAAGCCCCAGTATGCACGCGTTGAACGCTTCGCGTACAACGCTGAAGCGGTGCTGCGGCTAGGCTTTGTGCCTGCCGCAGTAAGCCGCCGCATTATTCGCCTTCGGCGGATAACGCTACGCCGCAGATGGGGCTTTCTATACAGTCTGTTAATAATCTTCCTCTTCGACTATCTCCCCTATATCCTGCGGCGGCTTTTCAAGACCCTCTATCTTTATCCCCTTTTTCTGCGCATAATCCCACAAAGCCGCGTGTATCGCTTCTTCCGCAAGAAGCGAACAATGCACCTTTACGGGCGGCAGACCGTCTAAGGCTTCCATAACGGCTTTGTTTGTGACTTCGAGAGCCTGCTGTACATTCTTTCCCTTGACAAGCTCCGTCGCCATGCTGCTTGTAGCGACAGCCGCCCCGCAGCCGAACGTTTTGAACTTTACGTCCTTTATTATCCCGTCGTCGTCGATGTCGAGATATATCCTCATAATATCCCCGCACTTTGCGTTTCCGACTGTTCCTACGCCGCTGGCGTTTTCGATCTCTCCGACGTTTCTCGGATTTGTAAAATGATCCATTACCTTTTCACTGTACATAAGTTTATGCCCCTTTCTTTTCCGAAATAAAGTCCGCATAGAGCGGCGACATATCGCGAAGTCTTTTTATAATGCCTTTTAGCTCGTCTACGGTGTGATCTATATCCTTCAAGGTCGTTTCCTCTGAGAGCGTGAGCCTCAAAGAGCCGTACGCAATTTCATGCGGAAGCCCTATGGCGAGAAGAACATGCGACGGGTCAAGAGAACCCGACGTACAGGCAGAGCCGCTGGACGCATATATTCCGAGCCTGTCGAGCATTATAAGCATTGATTCTCCCTCGATAAACCGAAAACAGAAGTTCGCGTTGTTGGGAAGACGGTCTTTAGGGTCGCCGTTAAGTCTTGAATACGGTATCTCGGAAAGTACGCGGGAAATAAGATGATCTCTGAGCTTCGTTTCATATTCCGCTCTGCTTTGCATTTGCGCTTTTGCAAGCTCCGCGGCTTTTCCTAGTCCGACTATGCCCGCGGTGTTCAGCGTACCCGCGCGCCTGTTTCTTTCCTGCGCGCCGCCATGGATAAACGAGCGTATCTTTACGCCCTTTCGGATATACAAAAGCCCCGTGCCTTTAGGACCGCCGAGCTTATGCCCGCTTGCGGAAAGCATATCTATATTCATCTCGTTTACGTCTATCGGTATATGCCCGTATGCCTGGACAGCGTCGGTATGGAACAAAATTCCGTTTTCGTGAGCTATTTTGCCTATTTCCTTTATCGGCTCGATAGTTCCTATCTCATTGTTCGCGGTCATAACGCTTATAAGAATTGTATCGGGGCGAACGGCTTTTTTAAGCTCCTCGAGCGAGATTTTCCCGTATTCGTCAACTTTGAGATATGTCACCTCATACCCCTGTTTTTCAAGATAGCTGCAGGTATGAAGGATCGCATGATGTTCTATCGCGCTCGTTATGATGTGCTTACCTTTGGAATTATAAGCCTCCGCCGCGGCTTTAAGCGCCCAGTTGTCCGACTCGCTGCCGCCCGCGGTAAAATAAATTTCGTTTGCGTTTGCGCCGATAAGCTCCGCCGCTTTTCGCCTTGCGTCCTCGACAGCCTGAGAAGCCTTTTGTGCGAAAGAATAAATTGCCGACGGGTTTGCGTAGTCCTCTGTAAAATACGGGAGAATTTCCCGCAGGACTTCTTCTTTAACGCACGTTGTAGCGGCGTTGTCGAGATAAATTTGTCTCATACAATTTCCTCTTTTCTTTTTTCAATAATGCAAAGCATAACGCGCGTCATTTCACTGTCGGACATTTTCTTGGCAATGCGTGTTTATTCTCCGAAATAATGCGCGGTCGCGCTTGTATCACCTATTAACATACTAGGTCTATGCCACAAATGTATGATAACACAATTTTTCCCGTTTGTCAATATATTATTTAAAAAAATTTTTTAATTTTTAACAGATTTAAACCCGACATAATTATCTAAGCTGTCAGAACGCTGTATCTTTTATGCCGCAGTATTGCGGCGTAACATTTTTAAAAAAATTTTTCAAAAACTGTTGATTTTATCCATAAAATGTGGTACAATCGTTTTGTTGAAATTTTTGCGATAAGAAAGGACGATAACTATGGATTATAAAAGAGTGCTTACTATACAGGACATTTCGTGCGTGGGACAATGCTCGCTGACGGTCGCTCTGCCGATACTGTCGGCTTGCGGCATTGAAACGGCGATTCTGCCCTCTGCGGTTTTGTCAAACCACACGGGCGGTTTTTCGGGCTGGACGTTTGCAGACCTTACGGAAGAAATCCCGAAGATACGCGAGCAGTGGGAAAAAGAAAATCTCTCGTTTGAGGCGGTATATACGGGTTATCTCGGCTCGGCAAAGCAGATAGATTATGTTCTGGACGTTATAAAAAGCCGTATGAACAAGGGCGGTAAATTTATCTGCGACCCCGCTATGGCTGACAACGGAAAGCTTTACGCGGGCTTTGACGATATTTTTGTAAGCGCTATGAAAAAGCTTATTTCAAATGCGGACATCATACTTCCGAATATAACCGAGGCATGTTTCCTGACGGGAGCGGAATACCGCGAAAGCTATGACAAGGCGTATATTGACGAATTGCTCTTAAAGCTGAGCGAAACGGGAGCTAAAACCGTTATACTCACGGGAGTGAGCTATGAGAGCCAAAGCACGGGCGTTGTCGTATACGAAAACGGAAACTACAGCTATTATAAGCACAAAAAGATAAAAGGCGGCTGTCACGGCACGGGCGACGTTTATGCCTCGGCGTTTACAGGCGCGCTTATGAACGGCATGAACGCCTATGACGCGGCAAAAACAGCGGCTGATTATACGCTTTCGTGCATTGAGTATACGATAGACGACAGCTCGCACTGGTACGGAGTTAAGTTTGAACCGCTGCTCGGGGAGCTTATAAAGACCGTGGGAGTTTATAACTGATGAGCGAAATTCATCAGCTCGGAGAGCATATTTTTTTTATTGACCAGACCACAAATGTCGGCGTTTATGTTTACGGCAACAGCTGCTGTCTTATTGACGCGGGGCTTGACAAAAGTTTCGGAAAGGCAATTTTGAGCATTATTGCCGAGAGAAAATGGAAACTCGAAAAGATCTTTCTTACTCACTCTCACGCCGACCATGCGGGCGCCTGCGCTTATCTTAAAGAACAAACCGGCTGTAAGGTTTATGCTCCGGGGGTATGCGCCCAGCTGGTGCGCTATCCCTATCTTATCCCGACGACGCTTTACGGCGGTTTTCCGAGCGCAAGAATGAGAAGCAAGTTTGTTATGCCGGAAGCGTGCGAATGTGAGGAATTGTCTGAAAGCGTCCTGCCGAATGGGCTTTCGTTTATGCACATCGACGGTCACGATTTTGAACAGGTGGCGTTTTGTACAAGCGACAAGGTCTGGTTTATAGGCGACACGGTGTCGGACAAAACCACGATAGACAGATACAGAATACCTTTTTTATACGACATAAAAGCGCACCTTTCTTCGCTTGAACGGCTGAAAAATACCGATGGGAAAATTTTCGTACCCTCTCATAGCAAGCCCGTAAAAGAAATAAAGACCCTTTGCGACGAGAATACCGCAGATGTTTTCGAGGTATGCAGCGTTATAAAAAGGCTTTGTGAAAACGCCATTTCCATAGACGAGCTTATCGCGAAACTGCTCGGAGAATTCGGCATAAAGCTTTATGTAATGCAATACGAGCTTATAGGAGAAACGGCGCGGTCTTATCTTTCGTATCTGACGGAACGTAAAGAGATAGAATGTGTTTTCAATGAAAACAGGCTTTTGTGGAAAAAAGTTCTTGACAAAAAATTATAATTGTGATATACTGTCACTAAGGCTGTGAAAACGTGTAAGTAACGGATATACTAAAGCCACAGAGAAGAACGCAGCATTATTTGGTAAATGCGAATAATGCAATGCTGAGAGCGTTCCGCCGTGTTTATCCGCGAATTTCAGCGTTGGAGCTGTCCGCGAGAAACTAAGCGGAACGTTCGCTGTCGATAAAGCGTTTGAGTGCGGAGCATTAAACTCCGAATACGGGTGGTAACGCGGAATAGATTTTCGTCCCGACTTTGCAAGACCGAAAAGGCTTTGCGGGTCGGGTTTTTTGTTTCAAATACATTAAAGACAAGGAGCATAAAAATGAAAGATTTCAGCGAAATCAAAGAACAGGTAAAAGCCAAAATCGAAGAAGTAAAGGACAACGTTTCCCTTTCGGAATTCTGGCAGAGCTATCTCGGCAAACAGGGAGTTATTCAGGGGCTTATGAAGGAAATGAAAAACGTTCCCCCCGAAGAAAAGCCGAGCTTCGGAAAAGCCGTAAACGAAGTGCGCGAATGGGCGCAGGGCTTGTACGCGCAAAAGCAGGCGCAGGTAAAGGAGCTTGAGCTTAAAGCAAGATACGAGCGCGAGGCGATAGATGTAACAATGCCCGCTATGAAACGCGACATAGGCAATCTTCACCCCATAACGCTCATTAAGCATCAGATGATAGACGTTTTCGCGGGAATGGGGTTTGAAGTATTTGAAGGTCCAGAGATTGAGGACGACGACCACAACTTTACACGTCTGAACGTTCTTAAAGACCACCCCTCGCGCGATATGCAGGACACGTTCTACCTCACGGAAGAGCTGCTTTTAAGAACTCACACTTCGCCCGGGCAGATACGCACTATGGACACCCACAAGCCGCCCATAAAGGTTCTTGTCCCGGGGAAAGTTTTCCGCTCGGACAGTGACGCTACGCACTCGCCGATGTTCTCGCAGATGGAAGGGCTTGTCGTTGACAAGGGCATTACGCTGTGCGATTTGCAGGGTATGCTCGACAAATTCGTTCAGGAGATTTTCGGCAGCGGCACAAAAACGCGTTTAAGACCCTCGTACTTCCCGTTTACAGAGCCGAGCGTAGAAGTCGACGTTTCGTGCTTCGAGTGCGGAGGAAAGGGCTGTTCGCTGTGCAAGGGAACGGGCTGGATTGAAGTTCTTGGCGGCGGCGTTGTAAACAAAAAAGTCCTCGAAAACTGCGGCATTGACAGCGAGGTTTATTCGGGTCTTGCCTTCGGAATAGGCATTGAGCGCATAACTATGCTGAAATACGGCATTTCAAATATGGGCGTTCTGTTCAGAAACGAGCAGGATTTCTTGGAGCAGTTCAAGGCGTAAGGGGGAATTGAAATGAAGATATTACAAAGCTGGCTGAAAGAATACGTTGATATAGACGTTACGACCGAGGAGCTTGTTGAAAAGCTGTTCGGTTCGGGATTTGAAGTTGAAGAAACGATTTATTTAGGCAAGGACATTGAAAAAATCTATGTCGGCGAAGTTACGTCAATTGAAAAATACGAGGGAACGCATCTTTATATCTGCCACGTCAACTGCGGCGAACAGGGCGCGGACAACCTTATTTTAACGGGCGCGGACAATGTGTTTAAGGGCGCGAAAGTGCCTGCGGCGCTTGTAGGGGCGATGCTTCCGAACGGCTTGGAAATACAGCCGCGCAAGATGAAGGATATGATAAGCTACGGTATGCTCTGTTCGGGCGGTGAGCTTGGAATAAACGACAACTGGATAAAGGGCGCAGACGTAAACGGTATCTTAATTCTTCCCGAAGACGCGCCCGTTGGAGAGGATATTGTAAAATATCTCGGTCTTGACGACTATGTGTTTGACATTTCAATTACGGCAAACCGCCCCGACTGTCAGTCGGTGTTGGGAATAGCGAGAGAAGTCGCGGCGTTTCTGAAAAAGCCGCTTAAAGAACCCGACTACAGCTATAACCGCACCGAAAAAACTCACCCCGACATTTCCGTAGAAGTCATCGACAAAGACCTCTGCCCGCGCTATCTCGGACATTATATTTATAATGTAAAGCACTTTGAAAGCCCGCAGTGGATGAAACGCAGGCTTTCGGTATGCGGGTTTGGAGCAATTGACGCTATTGTTGATATTACAAACTATGTTCTCCTTGAAATCGGACAGCCTATGCACGCATACGATTTGGACACGCTTGACGGAAAGTCGATAGTTGTACGCAGAGCAACGGACGGCGAGAAGATAACCACGCTTGACGAAAAAGAGCGCGTTCTTACTGCCGAAAATCTGCTTATCTGCGACAAGGCAAAGGGCGTAGGACTTGCGGGAATTATGGGCGGTCTTAACTCGGAAATCGAGCCGACAACGACCGAAATTCTCCTTGAAGCGGCGAAATTCCGCAGAGATAACGTCAGAAAGACCTCGCGTTCTCTCGGACTGCACACTGACGCTGCGGCAAGGTTTGAAAAGGGCGTAGACGAATACGGCGTTGAGTGCGGAATGGCGAGAGCGCTGAACCTTGTTCAGACAATGGGCGTTGCTGAAATAAGCTCGTCGGCTTATGATGTGACCGCAGGCGAAAGCACCGAAAACGTGAAATTTGACGTTACCGTGTCAAAGGTGAACTCCGTACTCGGCATAGATGTTCCGCAGGAAACTATCGTTGAGATTTTGCGCGCACTTCAGTTCGGAGTTGAGGAAAACGGCGAGACGCTGAGCCTTACCGTTCCGCGCTGGAGAGCCGATATTGAAAACTATCAGGACATTGCGGAGGAAGTTATCCGCGAGTACGGCTACAGCCACGTTGTTCCGACATTTCTTGACAGCGCAAAGGTCACGGGCGGCGGACTTAATTATCTCCAGAACAAGGAGCTTTCGGCAAAGAAATTCTTCTGCGCGATGGGATTTTACGAGATACAGACGCTTGCAATGTACTCAAAGCGCGAGCTTGATATGATAATGCTCCCCGAGGACGCTCCCGAAAGAAAATGCGTTGAGCTTTTAAATCCGATAACGGACAATCTTTCGATAATGCGCACGGTTATGTCGCCGTGTATGATAAACGTAATTGCCGACAATGTAAAGAACGACCGTTCAAAAGGCAGATTTTTCGAGCTTGCGAATGTGTATCTTCCGAAAGAACTGCCGCTTAAAGAATCGCCCGAAGAACGGAAAATTCTCTGCCTCGGCGCATACGGCGCGGACGAGACGTTCTTTACTGTGAAAGAGGCAATAGAAAGCTTTGCGCTTGCGAACGGACTTAATTTCACCTTTAAGCGCGGCGAAAGACCCTATCTCCATTCGGGAATGACCGCCGAGATTTTCTGCAACGAAAAGAGCATAGGACATCTCGGAAAGCTCAGATACGAGGTTGTCGAGGGGCTGAATATTGCCGAGGGCAAGAAGACCGACCTGAACATTATAATTGCCGAGCTTAACTATTCGGCAATTCAGGAGATGTATGAGCCTGAAATTAAATACGTTCCCGACAACGGCTTTGCGAAGATAAAGCGCGATTTGTCGCTTATCCTTGACAAGAAAACGCTCTGCGGAGATGTTGAGAACGCGATAAGACAAGCGAGCGCGAAAGCCGTTAAGGTAGAGCTTTTCGACCACTATGAAAACGAAAAGCTCGGTTTCGGCAAAAAGAGCCTGTCGTTCTCGATAACGTTTGCGGACGACTGTGATGTTACAGACGAAATTGCGGACAGCGAGATGATAAAGATAAACGCGGTTGTTGCGAGTGATTTCGGAGCGATAGTAAGAGGAATTTAAAATCAAAACGGCATAGGATAAAGAGGCGGGAACATTCCTGCCTCTTTTTTGTTTAGTACCTGTCAGTTTAGATCCGCCCTCATTTTGTTTTTGAACACTATCACCGAAAACGCCGTTATCACAAAGGCATAACCTATTGTAACCAGCAAATGAATGAGAAAATCCGAATTTAAATTTATCGCTGCTCTTGCCGACTCTACCGAATGATAAAACGGGAGTACGGTGCAGATTTTTTCAAGTATACCGCCTGCGCCTTTTACGTCAAACCATATCCCGCCTAGAAATGAGCCGAGCGAAATTATTATTGAGCATAATCCGGGCGCGGCTTTTTCGCTGAACAATGTTCCAAACAGCAAACCCAGCGAAATAAATATTATGGTTGTCGGAATGAGCGAGATTACCGCGAGGAACATTCCCAAAACGTTTATTTCAACGGCTGTTATAATTGAGATAACATATGACGCGAAGAATGTAATTGTCGACTGTAAAATTGACAAAATAAACATGGGGAAAATGTAACCCGAAATAAAATCTCCGCTTTTCATGGGCGTTGCGTACAGTCTTATAAGAAACGCGCCCGCCCGGTCTTTTACTACTGACAGGCACGTAAACATCATCAAAAACGTCATTCCGAAAACCGCTATCCCTCCCGAAAGATTGTCAATGCGAAAAATCGTCATTCCCGTTTCTTTTGGGATAGTATCGTTTACGAGCGTCATAACTATAAGCATTATAAGCGGAAATCCGAGGCAGAATATATAACTTAAAGGATCGCGTATCATTTCAAGAAAATTGCGCTTTGAAAAGCTGAGTATTCTGTTCATCTTACATTATCCTTTCCGAAGCGCTCTGCTATCTCCACAAAGCTTTCTTCAAGCCCCGTTTTCCCGCTCAGTTTTTCAAGCTCGGACAACGTGCCGCTTGCCGCAATTTTACCGTTTAACATTATAGCGATCCTGTCGGCTAAACGCTCCGCTTCTTCCATATAGTGAGTAGTTAAAACAATAGTTGTACCGCCTTTTAACCGCTCAACAATACTCCACAATTCGCGCCTTGCCAACACGTCAAGTCCTAAAGTCGGCTCGTCAAGGAACAAAACTTTCGGCTCAGAAATAAGCGCCATAGCTATGGACAGCTTTCTTTTCCAACCGCCAGAAAGCGTTTTCGCGCGGGAATTTTTCACCTCGTCCATTTTGAAAAGCCTTATCATCTCGGCTGTCTTTTGCTCGGTCTTTTCTTTTGAATGACCGTAGATCCCGCACATAAAACTTAAATTTTCATATACCGTAAGATTTTCGGCAACAGCGGTATCCTGCGGGGAAATGCCGACTATTTTCTTTATCTCGCCGCGCTCTGAAACACAATCGTTCCCGCAGACCTTACATTCTCCGCTTGTGGGAAGAGAAAGACCCGTTAACATTCTGACGGTAGTCGTCTTGCCTGCGCCGTTTACTCCCAAAAGCGCGAAAAGCTCGCCTTCTTTAATGGTGAGGTCTATCTTATCTACCGCTGTTTTTGACTTATAATTTTTTGTAAGGCTTCTGGTTTCAATGGCGTTCATATTTTTCTCCCGTTCAATTTTTGTCGGCAAACACCGATATAAGCGCTATGCCCTTGTCTTCATCTCCCAGAACAAGGAGCGAGTTTCCCGCTTTCAAACCGAAGATCTCTCGGCATTTTTTCGGGAGGGTGATTTGTCCTTTGCTGTTTACTCTTGTAATGCCGAAGATGTGTCTTTTATCATCGTCGCTCTTTTGCAATTTATGTAATGAAGCAAAGTTTCTCACAAGGCTGTCAACACTTACGTCAAACAGATCCGCCAGCGCTATGACATTATCAATATCGGGCAGGCTTTCTCCGCGTTCCCATTTTGCGAGCGCCTGTCTTGAAACGCCGATAAGCTCTGCAATTTGCTCCTGGGTATAACCGAGCTTTTTTCGGTACAGCTTTAAATTATTGCCGTCAAATCCCATAAATTCACCCTCCATAAATAAAGTATATCATAACAAAAAAGTATTTTCAACCAACTAAAGTTGACAAAAATGTCAGCTTTGGTTTACATAATTCTTCTTTTCCGCTCAAAAGAAATGCATTTCTGAGGCGGTTTTACGCTTAAAACATATTTATAAGATCGACTTTTCAAAGCACGGCTTTGAAAAGTCAATGTGGGGAAAACTCTTGTTTTCCCCGCATCCCCAGGTTCAATGCCGTAGGCATTTAACCTGATGCGCTTCTTTGAAGCGTTATTGAGGGAAAACTTTTTTGTAAAAAAGTTTTCCCTCAAACTCCTTTTCAAAAAACTTTCGTGCGTCGACCGTTAGGTAGTTTGGAAATCAAACGCTGTTCGCCGCTCAAACCATATCTTACCTCTTACATCTAACTTACAGCGCGTTCGTTAGTATCTCCTTTACGTCATCGACCGAAAGCGGAGCATAACAATTTGCGAGCTTTCCGTCTCCCGCTGTATCAAACGCCATTTCGTCTATTTTCTTATCGTCAATACCAACAGCGCGGAGCGTCATGGGAATACCCAGGCTCTCGAAAAAACTGTAGGTCATCTCTATAGCCTTGTTTGCAATTGAAAACTTGTCCTGCGCGGGGTCAATGCCCAAAACATTAACGCCGTATTTTACAAAACGGTCGACCGTTTTCTCATTCAGTATTTTCCTCATCCAGTGCGGAGTTATGATGGCTAGCCCCTCTCCGTGAGTAATGTCATAATATGCGCTCAAAGTATGCTCTATCGCGTGCGCGACCCAACCCGAAGCCCCGTTTCCGAGCGCGATGATGTTATTGCAGGCAAGCGCGCAGTCAACCATAAGCTCCGCTCTCGCGTCATAATCATCGGGCTTTTCAAGCGCTATCACAACATTTTTCATTATGCTTTTTATGACAGCCTCGCACATTCCGTCGGCAAGGTCGCTCGTCGGTGCTGTGAAATATTTTTCAAACACATGGCTTATCGCGTCAGCGGCGCCTGAGGCAGTCTGGCGCTTTGAGACCGTAAAAGTATAAGTCGGATCAAGAATAGAGCAGGTCGGGAAAATATGCTCGGATTTAAGACAGGTCTTTATGTTAAGATCCATTCTTGAAATAACGGAATTAGCGTCATATTCGCTTCCCGTAGCGGAGAGCGTCATAATATCAACAATAGGCAGCGCGCTCTTTACGGGAACTTTGTAAGTGATAAGATCCCACGGGTCGCCGTCGTATTTCGCGCCTGCGGCAATCGACTTAGAGCAGTCCAAAACGCTTCCGCCGCCGACGGCAAGCACTGCTTCTATCCCGTTTTTACGGCAGATTTCCGCTCCGTTTACTACGCTTTCATATTTAGGGTTTGGTTCTACTCCCGAAAGCTCGAATATCTCAAAATCGGAAAGCAGCTCGCGGACTTTATCGTAAAGTCCGTTTTTCTTTATAGAACCTCCCCCGTATACAAGCAATATCTTTTTTCCTAAAGGCTCCATTATTGACGGAAGTTTTTCGATAACTCCCTTTCCGAAAACAAGCCTTGTGGGCGTACAAAAATCGAAATTGACCATAATTAAACTCCTTTCAGATAAAACGTCGGCGGAATTTCATTATTGCCGCCGAGGAATTTTTCATTTTAATTTCCTTATTACCCTGCACGGGTTTCCCACCGCAAGAACGTTTTCGGGAATATCCTTTATAACTACGCTCCCGCCGCCGATTACCGAACCGCTCCCTATCTTAACTCCCGGCATTACGGAAACCATTCCGCCTATCCAGACATTATCGCCTACCGTTATCGGCAGCGCGTATTCAAGCCCCTTGTTCCGCGTTTCAAAATCGAGCGGGTGTCCCGCCGTGTAAAATCCGCACTGAGGAGCGATAAAGACGTTATTTCCGAAAGTCACTTTCGCTCCGTCAAGAATAACAAGCCCGTGGTTTGCGTAAAAGTTGTCGCCGACTTCTATATTAAAGCCGTAATCGCACCAAAACTGCTGTTCGATAAAAATATTCTTCCCCGCTTTTCCGAGAATCTTTCGTATAAGCACATCGCGTTCTTCAAGCAGCGAGGGCTTTAAATTGTTGTACTCAAAGCAAAGGTCTTTTATAAAATTCCGCTTTTCAAAAAGCTCCTTCGCCGTTGCGTCATACAAATCAGCCTCATTCATTTAACTTCCGCTCCCTGATAATAAAACTCGAGTATCTGCTTATAATTCCAACCGTATTGAATAGCCAGCGCGTCCGCGCCGTTCTGACTAAGTCCGACGCCGTGTCCGTAGCCGTATGTAGTAAACGTAAAAGCGTCGTTTGCGCTGTCATAGCTTATTTCAAAAGCATGCGAACGTATTGAGAAATCAAAGATAGTTTCACGAAGAGCGCGCCCCGTTATTTTAACAGTTTTTCCGCTTGAATTTACATATGTACTTTGTCCGCCTATTTTCATGTTGCCGACATATTTTCCCTCGGTATAGTCGACTATCTCAAACCATTGCGACGGGTCGCCGCTAAGCTCAATGCCTGTTTTATCCTTGATCTTGGTTTTTACTGCTTCCGAGGTAAACGTCTGCGTTTTTCCGTAATTGGGGTCGAACTTCTCGTCAAGCTCGCAATAAATGCTCTGCAAATACGGATAATCAACGCCCCACACATTCTTTGAAGACGCCGTATATCCCGCGGAAGAAGCGGAATATGCAGCCTGAATAAGCTTCCCGTCATAATATACGGCTTGTCCCAAAACTTCCGCGACAATATTTTTGACCTTTGCGGTTATGGTGTTTTTCATAACTACGTTTTCCGCGCTGCCCGCCTTATTGGCGCGTATTACATTTGTATACGCCGCGACAGCTTGAGCCTTTATGGCTTCGGGAGAAAAAGCAGGGCCCATTTCTATCATCACTATTCTTGATACAATATCAAGAGCCGTTCCCCTCACTATCTCACCGTTGCAATTCACCCACACTTCTTCGTCTGCGGGAGAACCGGGAGTACTCGGGGATTCTTCGGAACTTGTGTATGACGATGAACTCAACGTCGGAATTTCCGATGACGTTGCGGGAGCGCTTGACGACGAACTGCCTACCGACGAACTGCCTACCGACGAACTGCTTATTGACGGAACGCTTTGCGACGAGCCGCTTAACGACGAACTGCTTAACGACGAACTGCTTGACGAATCCGACGACGATAAAGAGCTTCCTTTAGAAGATGAAGCGCCCGATGACGAAGAAAAGCCGGACGCCGAACCCTGCGAACTGCTGAAATAAGGAACGCTTTGCGTTTGATTATCTCCCGTATTCGTTTCGGGATCTTTAAGATACTGTTTTGCCGCGTCGCTCAGATCAAACTCAAACGGAACATAATTCTGCTCAAGCGTCGGAAGTCCGAAATCCTCGTACTCGGGAACCGCGCCGCTCTCAACTTGGCTTTCAAAAACAATATTGTCTTCTTTTACTGTTTCTTCTTCGACCGCTCCCGATACTCCGAAAGTGAAAATGTAAACCGACATAATGGTCAGCGCCGTAAAAATCTTGACCAAAGAAAAACGCTTCATCAATAAACTCCTCAATAGTCCGATGGATCATCTTCGAGTCCGTGTTCTTTGATATACGCGTCAAGTCCTTTTACGACCGAGGTATCCCACGTTCTCCCCTTCCAAAGATTTCCGTAGATCTGATAGTATCCGTCAAAATATTTTATACTTCTCTTTCTGACAATTTTAGATGTATCTACTTTTGGTTCTTCATTTTCTCTCACCTTTCTTGCGACGATAACAAGCCTTAAATTCATATAAGTCGATTCATCGCAGGTCGAGAGCGTCAGAAATTCATCGCCGTATTCAACGTCGACGCCCGTATCGTAAATACTTCTATCCCCACATTCAAGCACAAAGTCGTAAAACTCCGCCTGATTTCTGAAATATGTCGCGCCCGAATAATCAAAGACCTCTCCGTATTTGCTCTCCCAGTTTACAAGAAACACCGAGAAGATCTTATATTTACCGTCCCCGTAAAGAGTGTTGAAATCAATGACGGGCGCCGTTTTAAGAAACGAAATGTTGTTTTTGTAATTCTGAAGCGCTGTAAACCTAAATTTGTACAGCATATTATGACCGTATAAAACGGTGTTGTGCGGCATACCCTCGGCGGTTATCGGTCCGCGGTAATCCGCAAATATTGTACCCTCAAACAGATAAGTCTTATCAAACGCCCTATGCAGATAATAATCGTTATCCTCAGCCTGAACGACGGGGTAATCTATATTTGTCCCGGGTATTGTTATCCAGCCGACAAAATCGTTGTTTTCCGCATACAGCGCCGCGTATTTCTCATTTATGGAACCCTCGGGAAGCTGTTCTATCTCCTGCTTTGTCGGAGTGCGGTTTTTGACCTCGACAATATGCGCGTCGGTCGCCGTTTTGTTTCCGTTGTCATCAACGGCAGCGTTCATCTCGAGGCTGAGGAAATTTATCGCATACACCCCTATATAGATAAGCGCCGCTACCAATATTATCAATGCCGACAGAAAAACAATTTTGCGGACAATTTCTCCGACGCTGTCGCCCTTTGTCGGAAAAAGCCCCAATCTTATACTCTTCCAGAAGCCTATTTTTTTCTTTTTACGTTTTTTCGGCGATCTCGGGGAGATCCCCATATCCATTTCGGTCATCTGTCACTATCCCTTTCGACTTTAACAAATGTCGTTACTTTATGCTGTAATTATGCTGTAATTAACCGATCATCCCATATCGTATCCCGCGATTATGTCTTCTTTCCAGCCTCTGCCTGCCCAAGACCCGCCGCGCACTTTATAATACTCGTCGTAGAACATCGGGCTGGGATTTGCATAGGCTTTTGAAACGTCGACTTCGGGGTCTTCTCCCTCGCGCACTTCTCTTGCGAAAAGCACCCACCTTTTTTCGCAGTCGCCGTAATTATTATCAAGAATACACGTTGAAAGCGTAAGAATATTGTCACCGTATTTTAGGTCAACATCGGGATTTATAAACGTTGAACGGTCGAGAATATCCGCGCAGAAATTATCGAACTGCTCTTTGTTTTCAAAATCGTGTATCCTATGATACTGAAAATCATCATCGCCGCTGTTTACTTTTACAAGCGTTCCGCCGAATACTTTGTAAGTCGACGACTTGTAAAGCGTGCTGAACGTCAAAGTCGGATGTTCTTTGTAAAAGCTTATATCGTTTTTATCGAGCGTTATGTTGTAGTTGTTATATCTCGGCAAAAGTCCGAAATACGCGCCCGAAGCCATGTTGTGACCGTATATTACAATGTTTGCCGACCTCTTTTCGGCGGTCAGTTCGCATCTGTAATCCACCGCCAGCGAACCCGAACGGCTCTCTTCTTTCTTATAGTTGTGAGATAAGTAATAATCGTTATTGTCGGTCTGCAATACCACATAGTCTATAAACTTATCTTCTCCTATCGAAAGCCAGCCTACGACTTCGTCGTTTATTTCAAGCAGAGGAAGAAAACTTTCCAGAACTTCGGGGTTTTCCTTTTCTATCTCCTCAAGTTTTTCGGGCGGGACCGTCACATTTACGTTTGTTCCCGCATAAAGATCGCGAAGCTCGTCATTTCCGCTTATATCTTCAGCCTCTTCCATTTTTACCGACAGAAAAGACACGCCTGTTATTATAAGCGTTGTAAATGCGGCGACAAAAACTATCTTTCTGATTATCTCAAAAACGCTGTCGCCTTTCCAAGGAACGATAAATTTTACGATCTTCATAAATACGTTTGTTTTTTCCAAAAACGATCACTCCTTATGAAGCTTACCGCGGCTTAGTAGCTGAGAAGCTTTGACGTATCCCACGTTCTTCCTCTCCAGCTGCCGCCTCTTGCCTGATACCAGTATGTGAACAACTTCGGATTATAATTACGCGTTGCGACTGTAGTATCGACGTTTTCACTCTCGCCCTCGCGTACTCTTCTTGCAAAAACAACCCATCTTGTATCGCATGCGGCACGACCCAGAGGCCATGAACACGTGGACAAAGTGAGGAGGTCGTCGCCGTAAGTCAAATCAACATCAGTATAGAACCAGCTTCTGTCCATAACGCCGAGCACATAATTGTTGAAATCGTCAACGCTCGAAAACTTGGTTTTATTTACATAGTCAAATACTTCTCCGCGGCTTTCCTGAGTATTTAAATAACATCCCGCGAAAATTTTGTAGGTCTCGTTTCTTCCGTCGGGAGTTGCAAGCTGAATGGTCGGGTGTACTTTGTAGAACGCGAGAGGCTCGGTCGAATAGTCGTTGGGAACGTAATGCACAAGATATGAGAACATTGTTCCCGCAACCATATTATGACCGAACAGAACGACGTTATCATCATTCTCGTCCCATGTGTTCAGATAGCTTGATATTATACAAGCGGACGAACTGCTGTTCTTATAAACGTCATGATAAAGATAATAATCGTTGTCGCTCGACTGTAAAACAGGATAGTTTATGAGCGTTCCCGTAAGCTTTATCCAGCCCTTTATATCGGGATTTATTTTCCACAAATCCTGCCAGTTGATATTTAAGGGAGTATTTTTCACGGGCGTAAGGTCGGTATATTCGGGGTCTTCTGTTCCCGGTCCCGTAACCTCGGCAGTGATAGGGTTCTGCACCTGATGAGGAACGGTATAGTCGTTCAGTTCCACCTCTACGTCTACCAGCGGAGAACCCGCCAATTCGCCGAGTTCTTTATCTTGTTCATAAGAACTGCTTATTCCCGTGAGTTCCAAGATAAGATAAGAAAGAGCGGCGATGAATACTATAAGCGAAACTATCAGGAAAATTTTTCTGGCTATCTCGCCCTTGCTGTCGCCTTTCATCGGAACGATTGACCTCGCGGCTCTTACAAGAACGTTTCCCTTAGGCTTTTCATTTTCCGATTTTTTTTCACTCGCAAAATCCGAAGCCGTCGCTCCCATTTTATCGAGCGCAATTTGAAGCTCTTCTTTCTTTTTTGATTTGTCAAATTCCTCTTTGTCCAACATAAAAATTCCTCCGTTATGAAATGTTATTGGATAGTTGTGTGTCAGTGTGGTATATTGTCACAAACGCTGAACATCAGCATTTTTAACGCTTCTTTCGCCGCCTGTCGGCGTATGTCTTCCCTGCTTCCCGAAAACAAAAAACGTTTTGCGAAAACGCCCTTTTCAAAGCTTATCCCTATAAAGACCTCTCCCACGGGGTGTTCGAGAGAACCTCCCGTCGGTCCTGCGACTCCCGTCGTCGAAACCGCTATATCCGCTCCGGAAATGCGCCTTGCTCCGTCTGCCATTTCCTTTGCGCACTGTTCGCTGTATTCGGAAAATTCTTCGAGAGTTTCTTTTGAAACTCCCAATATTTCGTGCTTTATCCTGTTTGAATAAGAACACAATCCGAACTCAATCACCGCGCTGCTGCCCGAAACGGAAGTTATTTGTTCGGAAATCATTCCTCCCGTACAGCTTTCTGCAGTCGCTATCTTCACTTTTTTCTCGGCGCAAAGCTCCACAAGCCGCTCAACTTCGGCGAACTTAAAACTGTCCATCAGTCGAGAAACACTGTCCTTTCTCCGAATTTAAAGCGCTTTACGGTAGTTTTTTCGACCGCCTCGTCTACCATTTTATCAAAATCCGCGTTTTTCTCCGCGGCTGTTATGTCGGAAAGCTTCGGTTTGGTGCGGGGGTGTCTGGGGGTAAATACCGTGCAGCAGTCCTCATAAGGCATAATGGACGTTTCAAAAGTTCCTATCTTTCGGGAAATTTCCGTTATCTCCGTTTTGTCCATTCCTATAACGGGTCTGAACACGGGAAATTCCGCCGCCGCATTTGTACACTCCAGAGCCGCAAGCGTCTGCGAAGCGACCTGCGCAAGGCTCTCGCCCGTAATTATCGCGCCGTAACCCTCGCGTCCGCAGATCTTGTTCGCTATCTTCATCATCATTCTGCGCATTATTACGGTAAAAAACTCTTCGGGGCAGCTGTCGCGGAGCTTTTCCTGGATTTCCGTAAAGGGAACGCAGAAAAACCGTATATCTCCGCAATACTCCGTCATTTCCTCGCAGAGCTTTTCGACCTTCAGCCTTGCTCTGTCCGAGGTATAAGGCGGGCTGACATAATGTATACAATCGACTATAAGTCCGCGCTTTGCCATCATATAACCCGCAACCGGGCTGTCTATCCCTCCCGAAAGCATAAGCAGCGCTTTTCCGCTTGACCCTACGGGAAGTCCTCCCTGACCCGCTATGCGCTTTGCAGAAAGATATGCGCCGTTGTCGCGTATCTCAAGCCTTACGGTTACCTCAGGCTCATGTACGTCAACTTTCAGGTGCGGAAATCTGTCAAGCACCGCGTCGCCGAGCTTCTGCTGAATATCGGGCGATCTAAGCGGAAAGGTCTTGTCCGAGCGCTTCGCTTCGATCTTGAACGATTTTGCTCCCGCCAATGCCCCGTCAAGGTAACCGAGGTTTTCGACCACGACTTCAAAATCTTTCGGAAACACCGCGCACCTTTGTATCGCGCTTATGCCGAATATCTTTTTTACTTCGGCTACCGCCGCGTCGATGTCAATATCCTCTTCGAGCGGCTCGATATAGACGGTAGACTGCCGTCTGTTAAGGGAAAAACTTCCGAGGCGTTTCAGCCTTCGCTTTATGTTTCTGGAGAGAATATCCTCAAATGTGCTTCTGTTGTCGCCTTTGAGAGCTATCTCTCCGTATTTTGCCAGAATGATTTCTTTCATAAATTCCTCTTTATATTTTTACAATTTTCTTTGCGGCGAACATTCCCGCGAACACGCCCGTTATGCAAAGAACAACGCTGAGTATCGAATATATCACCGCAAGAAAAGCATGATTTGACGTAAACAGCTTATATGCTTCGAGCGAAAATGTCGAAAAAGTCGTAAACCCTCCGCACAATCCCGTTTTCAAAAACAGCACCGCGTTCTCCGAAAGTTTCTTTTCGGCTATACCGCTTATAAATCCGATAAGCAGCGCGCCCAAAAGATTTGTAATAAGAGTAAGCAGCGGGAAATCGCCTTTATACGGGATAAGGCTTATCAGATACCTAAGCACCGCGCCTGCCGCGCCGCCAAGTCCTACAAAAACAAAACCCATAATATTATCGCCTTATGTTATTTACTGTCTTAATTATTTTATCGCACAAAAGCTCTATCTCTTCTTCCGTATTATCCGTGCACATTGAAACTCTCACCGCGCAGTCGGCGTCTTTATCGGAAACTCCGAACGCTTTCAAAACGCCGCTTATCTTTCCTTTTGAGCAGGCGGACCCGCTGGACACGCATATATCCGCTTCTTCGAGCGAATGGAGCATGATCTCCGAGCGCACTCCCCTGACGCTGAAATTTACGATATTCGGCAGGCACTTTTCATTTGAGTTAAGTTTCACATCTTGAACGTCGGAAAGCCTTTCGAGCAGCTGCGCTTTTAATTTTCGGAACAACTCCCGCTTATACTCATAAGCGTTTATTGCCGCCTCAAATCCCGCGATAAGTTCAACCGGCTCGGTTCCCGAACGCAGGTCGTTCTGCTGACCGCCGCCCAGAAGCAGCGGAGAAAGCGTTACGCCCTTTTTTATGTAGAGCGCGCCTATTCCCTTTGTCGCGTGGACTTTATGCCCCGAAACGCTTATAAGGTCGCCGTCGAGAGGTATTTTAAGAAATCCCTGGACTGCGTCGATATGAACGAGCGTCTTGGGGTTTTTAGCTTTTACGGCATTGTAAAGCCTCTTTACGTCTACGCAAAAACCCGTTTCGTTATTTACCGCCATGCACGACACCAGAGCGGTCTTTTCGTCAACCGTGTCAGCTATCGCTTTTTCAAAGTCGTCATGATCTTTCGGCGAAAGTCTTATGACCTCATGCCCGCGTTCTTCAAACTTATTTATGACCTTTGCCTGCGAGGGGTGTTCCATAGAAGTGGTAACTATCTTTCCGTTTCTGAGATTTATTCCCAAAAGAGCGGTGTTGTTGCTTTCGGTAGCGCCCGAGGTGAACAAAACGTTTCCCTCAAGCTGCGCTTTTCCGAGCGACATTCCGCGAAGGACGGCCGTTCTTGCCCTGCTTATAAGCATAATGGAAGAAGTCCCGAGCTTATGCAAAGAGCTTGCGTTTCCAAAGGTGTTTTCCATTGCTTCATTGACAGCCCTTATACATTCAGCGCACGGCTTTGTCGTCGCGGCGTTATCAAGATATATCATTTTATTGCACCCTTATTTTTCTTTCGTTCCATACACATTTATTATAGCATATTTATTCTTGTTTGAAAAGCCTTTTTTATTATTTTTCATGATATTTTCAAAAAAAATATAGCTAAAAGTTACAAAAAAGTTACAATATTAAAAAAATTATTACAGTTTTGTCATTTATATTGATTTTATTTTTTGAATGTGATAAAATAAACTCAGATGAAAAAGTGAAATACCTTTCATACAATCCTCCATTTGTGCCGTTCATGCCCGAACGGCAACTTTTTTATACAAAAGTTGAATACTTGTGCATTGTACACTGTATACTTTTTTTGTAACCGATTTCCTTAAGAGGCATAATATGTACCAAGAAACGCAAAGCTCCGCAGGGGAGCGGAGGGTTTCAATATAATTTCAAGGAGGACATTATTATGTCATGCTTTAATCTCGGCGGAAACGGCTGCTGCTGGATCCTTATTCTCATTCTCTTGATGAACGTTTGCGGCGGCAACAACGGTACCGCTTATGCGAACTCTAACGGCTGCGGCTGCGGCAACAACGACGGCTGCGGATGCGGAAACAACGGCTGCGGATGCGGTTGCTAAGCTCTTATTGACATTCCCATAACAAACAAAGAGCCGCTGCTTATGGGCAGCGGCTCAAGGCTTATGTGAGATATAAGAGGATCTTAAAGGAGCATTTTATTATCCGAAGACAGAAGTCGGAGGACAGAGGAAAAGTTGTTTGCATAATAAAACATACTTCTCCTCTGCCCTCCGACGTTTTAATTTACAAACTTTTAGTATCTTAAAACGTTATATCGGCGAAATCTCCCGAGCAGGCTTCTGCGAGCGCGTCGGGCGAAAGCTCTATCTGAAGCCCAAGTCTTCCTCCGCTCACAAATATGCTCTCCTGCCCTTTTGCCGTTTCATCTATAAACGTCGGAAACGGCTTTTTCATTCCTATCGGAGAGACCCCTCCGCGAATATATCCCGTAAGCGCGTTTATATCTTTTACATGGACAGGCTCAAGCGCCTTTTCTTTTGCGCACCTCGCGCATTTCTTAAGATCAAGCTCGCGGTCGACGGGCAATACGAAAACATAATTCTTCCCGTTTTTTGCAACCGTAACAATGGTCTTGAACGTTCTCGAATACTCCTGTCCGAGCATATCGGCGACCTGTATGCCGTCCGAAAAATCCTCACATTCGTAGGTATGAGCAGCGTAGCTTATCTTCAGCTTATCTAACATTCTAAGGGCGTTTGTCTTTGCTTCTTTCGACATCAGACGCCCTCTTCTATGTCAAAATAATCGTCCTCGCACATATCCGTTTTTCTCAGAAGCAAGAACGCGGCAACTGAAGCTGCGGCTGCGATAAATACCAATATTCCCGAAACAATGCATAAAATCTTAGCGTTCATTTTTACCTCCTGCGTTTTTAAAAGCGGTTTTAATCAACAGTTTTAATCAACGGAACCTTTCTACCATTTCGCCTATGCCGTTGTCGTTTGTAGGCTCGCCTATCGCGCCGAATTTCCACTCGCCGTTGTGACGGTAAACCTCGCCGAAGACCATAGCCGTTCTTCCGTCATAATTTTCGGAAAGGTTGAACTTGCAGAGTTCCTTTCCGTTATCGGCGTCCACAACGCGGATAAACGCGTTTCTTATCATGCCGAACTGCTGCTTGCGCTCGCGCGCCTGATAGATAGTGACGGTAAACACGATTTTTGTATAATTTGCGGGAACTCTGTTGAGCTCTACTATTATCTGCTCGTCGTCGCCGTCGCCCGCGCCCGTGAGGTTATCTCCGCAATGGCGAACAGAACCGCTCATGTGCGTAAGATTGCCGTAATATACGACATCATTCGGCGTTTCAAGTCTTCCCGACGCGCCGATAAGTATAGCCGAAGCGTCGCAGTCGATGTCCTCCTGTCTTGAAAACAGCGAGAACTTTTTCGGAGCTTCGTCCCAGCCAAGCCCGACAACGATTGTTTTAAGACCCGCGTTTGATTTTGTAAGGTCTACCTTTTGTCCCTTTTGAAGATTTACAGACATAATTTTTCCTCCTTGAAAAATTTTAGCTCTATGTTTTATTATACAGCATCAATGCTGAATTTAAACGACTTTAATCGAGCTTTGTTTCCTTTGCCTTTGCGAAAAGCTCGTCCACCTTTTTCCCGTCTACCTTTGTCATAAGCGAAACAACTACTACCGCTGCAAGCGCGATAAAGAACGCGGGCAGAAGCGAATAAACGCCTGTTCCCGAAAGCACGGGAATGCTCTCCCACAAAATTACCGAAGCGCCGCCCGCTATAATTCCTGCAACGGCTCCGGGCATTGTCATCTTCTTCCAGAACAATGATAAGAGCATTGCGGGACCGAACGCCGCGCCGAAGCCTGCCCATGCATATGACACAAGACCCATAACGGAGCTGTTCGGGTCAAACGCGATAAAGTAAGCTATAACCGCAACTAAAATTACCGCGCCTCTTGAAATCCACATAAGAGTTTTATCCGAAGCGTTTTTCTTAAAGAGCTTGAACATATCGTTCGTTACCGCCGAGGACGTTACGAGAAGCTGGCTGTCGGCGGTGCTCATAATTGCCGCAAGAATTGCGGAAAGGATTATGCCTGCAATAAGCGCGGGCAAGAGCGAACTTGAAAGGAACATAAAGATCTTTTCGCTGTCGCCTATCGCGTTGAACTTAGCGAGAAGCTCTGCGTTTTCGGGAGCGTTTAAGAATATCATTCCGAAAATTCCGACAAGCGCCGCCGCTACAAGCGTTACAAATACCCAGACTGTCGCGATTATGCGGGATTTCTTTATCATATCGCTGCTCTTGATTGCCATAAAGCGAACGAGGATATGCGGCATACCGAAATAACCGAGTCCCCATGCAAGTCCCGAAACAATGGTAGTAATAGCCAGCGAACCGTCGGGATTATGTATAAAGCTCAGATAATACTTGGAAATGGTTTCGTTTGCAACTGCCGCGTCAAATACAGCGCCCATGTCCTTTGTCTGAAATACAATAACCAAAGGCACTACTATCAATGCCGCGAACATCAGCATACCCTGTATAACGTCGGTATAGCAGACCGCAAGAAATCCTCCGAGGAACGTATACGAGATGATAATAAGCGCGCCTATAGTGAGCGCAAGGGTATAATCTATCCCGAAAACGTAGTTAAACAGCTTTGCGCCGCTGCTGAAAGCAGACGCGGTGTAGATGAGGAAGAAGAAGAAAATTATCGCCGCGCAAACAAATCTCAAAACGGGAGAAGAACTGAAGAAACGCTTCTGGAAATACTCGGGGATAGTTATGGCGTCGCCCGCAGCATAAGACATTTTGCGAAGCCTTGAAGCGCAGATAAGCCAGTTAAGATATGTACCGACGAAAAGTCCTATAGCTATCCAGCTTTGCGTAAGACCGCCGACAAGTATCGAACCCGGGAGTCCCATAAGCAGCCAGCCGCTCATGTCCGAAGCCTGCGCGGAAATTGCCGTTGTCCAGCTTCCGAGGTTTCTTCCGCCGAGGAAATAGTCATTCATATTTTTTGAACGCTTAAAGGAAATTATTCCTATTGCGATTATTACCACGGCGTAAAGCACGAACGCCGCGACCGTATAAACATTAAACTCCATTTATTTACTCCTTTGTTTTTTTACTTATACGTTTTTATTCTAACATATTTTTACAAATAAATCAATAGAAAAATGAAAAAAATGTGAAGTGGAAAATTTCAGAGGGTGGGAGCAAGAGATTGAAAGGGGTTGATGTTTTTAAAGCATTTAAGTTTCCGCTCTAAGGTGTTTTCACTTCTAAGGTTGTTTTCCGCTCAAAACATCTTTGTAGGATTGCCGTTTCAAAGCACGGCTTTGAAACGGCAATGCGGGGAAAACTCTTGTTTTCCCCACACCCGTTGGCAGTTGACAGGGTACAGGGTACAGTATACAGTAACAGTCGAAAGGCTGTCCGCTTATTTATCACTGTTGAATAACCTTAACGCTCTTTCTTTCCCGTTCAAATGTAAATGCAATCCCAAGGTGGTTTCACGCTCAAAACATCTTTGTAGGATTGCCGTTTCAAAGCACGGCTTTGAAACGGCAATGCGGGGAAAACTCTTGTTTTCCCCGCACCCTTTAACGCTAATTTGCGAAATTTCGCGGCTTACGCCGCGACCAAAGGGGAAAAATTTTTTGAAAAAAATTTTTCCCCTTTGGAATCCCTTTTCAAAAAACTTTCGTGTCGCCGCCCGTTTGGTGCTTTGAAAATGAAACGTTGTTCGCCGCTCGTAACATCTTCTAGCCTCTAGCTTCTTTCTCTGAAAACCAAAAAACTTTATCTCCAAAACAACCTTTGATTTCTTACCTCTTACTTCTTACCTCTAGAAGGGTTGACGTGCACCATGCAATGCTTCACGTTTTCAAACGAACCCTCTATCGCATCATGCACCGCTTCCGCTATCTTATGCGCTTCTGTCAGCGTCTTTTCCCCGTCTACCGCTATCTCCACATCAACATATATCTTCGACCCGAACAATCGCGTCTTTATATCGTCTATCCCCTCTACCCCGCTCTGTTCAAGAATAATCTCTTTCATCTTATTTACAATTTCCGCCGGGCAAGCCTTATCTACCATTTTATCCACAGCGTCTTTAAAAATATCGAACGCCGCTTTTAAAATAAACACGCATATTATAACGCTCGCAACCGAATCCGCTATCGGAAAACCCAGCCTTGCCCCCAGAATTCCCGCGAATGCGCCTATTGACGAAAGCGAATCCGAGCGGTGGTGCCATGCGTCAGCCATCAGCGCCCCCGAATTTATCTTTTTAGCGGCTGCTCTCGTATACCAGTACATCCACTCCTTTACAACCACCGAAACAACTGCCGCCACAAGCGCCATTACTCCGGGAATTGCAATTTCTTTATAATTGCCCTCAAGTATTTTCCCGATACCCTCTGCGCCTATACCGAAGCCCGTTGCCGCCAGTATCACCGCAAGAACAATTGACGCCACGCACTCCATTCTTTCATGACCGTAGGGGTGGTCGTCGTCGGATTTTTTCTCGGACAATTTTATGCCGATGATAACAATAAACGTGCTGAAAACATCCGACGCGGAATGAACGGCGTCGGAGACCATTGCGCCCGATTTTGCAAATATTCCCGCGATAAGCTTTAAAAGCGAAAGCGCCGTATTTACTATAATGCTCACGGCGGAAACGCGCATTGCAATTCTGTTATCGTCGGACTGTACGTTATTATTTCCCATTATTACCTCCCCAAAAAACGGCATCATACAAAAAGCCCGCAGGACATTTTCTGTCCCGCGGGCGATTTTCCCACTGCCGCCTTTTGCGACCCGACTGCGCGAAAAGTGACTTTCGCCGCCTGCTCAGTTGTGCTGTAACATTTTATTATATGCATTAAAAATAGTTTTTGTGAAGATATTTTTCATAACCGAAAAATTATGATATAACTCGGACTGTAGTCGGATCTTATATATAATCAGCATTTTGTTAATTATATCATGACCGTTCATTTTTGTCAACCGAATATCAAATTTTCGTCGGATTGCACAAATCAACTGCGCTTACCCCTATTCCCCTTGACAAAACAAAGTTTTTGTTGTATAATTATCAAGTGTTGTTGAACATCATCGGGGTGTGGCGCAGGTGATAGCGCGCGAAGTTTGGGACTTTGAGGCCGCAGGTTTGAGTCCTGTCACCCCGACCAGTTTGACTTCCCGTAAACGGCTTAACAGAGCCGTTTGCGGGATTTCTTTTTTGCTCATTTTAGGATTTGTTCTTTATTTGTTCTTTATTTTGAAAATATAGCGTTCGGGTGAAAACTTTCTAAATACTACCCGCCGCAAGGCGGATACCTATGCTGTACACTGCACGCCGTCAACTGTACACTGACTTTAGCCGCCTACAGTAACATAAGGTCTTATCTTTTCAAGCGTTGCTTTTCCTATGCCCATTACGTTTACAAGCTCGTCGACAGATGAAAAACCGCCGTTTTCCTCACGATAAGCGATAACGGCTTCGGCTTTCGCCGTTCCTATTCCCTCAAGAGCTTTCAGTTCGCGCAAAGTCGCCGTGTTTATGTTTATCGGAAATGTTACGGCTTCGGGAGCGCTTTCAATATACCGCGGAAAAGCGTCGTCTGCCAGAGCGTTATTAAGGTCGCTGTCGTCTTTTACCAATGCGTATATCAGCAATGCCATTATCGGAAGCCATACCGCAAAAATAAGTATACGCTTTATATAATACTTTGCTTTCATTTTTTCACCAATTCGGAGTTCTTTGTTCTGCTTATGTCCTCTTGAAAAATTCCTTGTATACAGCTTTTGAATTCAGCATTTTTGAGGTAAAGTTTTCAAGCCTTTTCGCCTTATCGCTGCCCGAAACCGAAATGTAATAAGTCACATCGTCGGGGTCTGCGGTCAAAGGGTGTTTAAGAATTGCCCGCCTGAAAGCCGAAGCCGCCGTTTCTATAAACACGTCGCGCGTCCTTAAATGCTCGTCGTGATCCTTTTTGTCATGATTCAAAAGCATTTGACATGATTTTAAAAGCAGGCTTTTCCTGCCGTTCATTCTGTCCGAATAACCCCAGTCGGTTATTTTCCATTTTAATTCTTCATCGGTTACATTTTCGCCGGGCGTTAGATGTTCCAGAGTGTTTACATAAAGTGAAACAGAAGTGCAGTCTTCGTCCGTTAAAAGCGCGGCGGCATAGATCTTTTCATCGCCCGCGGCGCGCCGTATCTCCCAAAGCTCCTTTATAAGAGCCTTTTCAAGTTCTTTTACCAATACCTCGTAAAATTCCGCCATAGCCGCCCTCCTTTCCGACTGTTGAAAGCAAAAAGCGCATTATTCTTAAAGCGCATAACGTTTAGTAGCATTTATCCGCAAAGAGGAATAATGCAAACATAAAAGTTTAAAAAATTCTTTTGAATCATTGTACCATATCGTAATATTTTTGTCAATAGATATTGCCGTTATGCCGACGAATGTTCGGCGAGAAACTTTCATAGCTTTCCCCCGTAAGAACATAACCGCGCCGCCTCTTACTTCTATGTTGACAAAACAGACTAATTTGTGCTATAATAAAAACGTTAAAAGCTTTAGGCAAAAGGAACGGGATGAAAATGAACTTTTATGATCTGACAGTCGACAAATTAAAAGAATTTTTGTCCGAGCAAAACGAAAATCCCTCGAAGGCTCTTATCCTCTTTGACGGTATCTACCGCAAAGGCTTTAAAGATTTCGGGCAGTTCGGATTCAGCGAGAGAGTTGTAAATAAATTGTCGGCGTTTAAGCTTGATATGCCCGAGGTCAAACGTAAATTAGACGGCGGGGACGCCGCAAAGCTTTTACTGAAGCTCTCCGACGGCAACTTTTGTGAAACGGTACTTATGCGGCAGAAGTTCGGAAACTGCGTCTGCGTTTCAACTCAGGTGGGCTGCAATATGGGCTGTAAATTCTGCAGGAGCGGTATGCTCAGAAAGCAAAGAAACCTTTCGGCAGGAGAGATAGTCGGACAGCTCATGGCTATTTCAAAAGAGTTTTCATGCAGGATAGACGGCGTTTCGGTTATGGGTATAGGCGAGCCGTTCGACAATTTTTCGGCTGTCGCTGATTTTTGCAGCATAATCACCGAGGACAAGGGACTCGCCGTTTCAAGAAGAAAGGTCACGGTTTCGACCTGCGGGATCGTTCCGAAGATAAAAGAGTTTGCAGAAATTAAAGCGCCCGTGAGCCTTGCAATAAGCCTGCATGCGCCGAACGATAAGCTGAGATCTATGCTTATGCCGATAAACAAGGTTTATCCCATAAAAGATGTTCTTGACGCGGCGGAGTATTATTCCCAAAAAACAAACAAGCGCGTGACTCTCGAATATATACTTTTGGCGGGAATAAACGACTCCGAAGCGCACGCCAAAGAGCTTTCCGAGCTTATCCGCGGCAGAGATTTTTACATCAACCTTATTCCGTACAACGAGACCGACACCGAGTTTAAAAAGCCGTCCTATGACGTTGTTGACAACTTTTGCCGCGTTCTGAAAGAAAACGGCGTCGTCGCGACAAAGCGCAAGGAGTTCGGCGCGGAGCTTAAAGCCGCCTGCGGTCAGCTCGCTTCGGTCTACGAGGACAATTAACAATAAGCGCACGAAAACGATCGGGAGAGCTGAAGCTCTCCCGATCTTATTTATTACATTGCGGGTCGAAAATGTTGCCGAAAGGTTTGTATAATGGATAGCGAAATATTTATAAAACGCTTGATGAAATGTTGCTATGACGTAGGGTGGAAATTCGGTACAGCGCTTTATGAAATGTAAGTGTAACGATCGGTGAAACGTTTTAAAACGCTTAGCGAAATATTATTGATATTAAAGTGTGATAAATTACCCGCGCAATGTTCGTGGAAATTAAACGAGCATAATATCATGCTCTATGACAAATTAGTCCGCTCAGCTTTGAGGGCTTAAAGAATTGTTTGTGATGTAAATGTCGCCGCTTAAGTTTTTAACCTTGATAAGATTTGACGTATTTTCATTTCCGACGCTGTAATAGCCGCTTTCGGTTATATTTTTTTCCGTGACGTCGGTCTTTACGTCTATTTTTCCCTCCTGAAGCTCGGCGTGTATTCCCGCGGAGGTCTGAGGCGGAAGAAGAAGGTTAAAGGTTCCGCTGTCTTTGTTTATGTCCATATAGCTTAAACTGTCAAAAGACATTGTCGCGGTGCCGCAGGCTATCTTTGCCGTTCCCGTTCCCATAAGCCCGCTTATATCGACAGAACCCGAGCCTAAATCAAGGTCGCAGCTTTTTGCATGGACATTCTCAAAGGTTGCTTTTCCCGAGGCTGTTTTAAGTATTAAGCTTTCGGGGAGATAATCCGCGTCGCCCATAAACGAAAGTCTGCCCGTGCAGAGCGTTATATCGCTGCTTAATGCGTTTAGACCGTTTATGTTTACTATCCCCGAACCCTGCTCCAAAACGAGCTTTTTATATTCTTTCGCGGGCAGGGATATTATAACGGTGCTTTTAATATCTGAGCTGAAAGCGTCGTTTTTCCAGTTTGTCTGATCTTCATTCTGCTCATCGAACGTGATGTTTGTGGGGTGTATCTCTATAGCGGTTTCGTTCTCGGCTGCGGAAAGTTTTACCCGTATTCCTCTTTCGGAATTGTCGTTTTTTACGCTGACCGTCGCTTTATCATCGTCCTTGCAGTTTATAACAGCGTTTACTCCCGAAAATTTAAAAGTAAGGCTGTCATAAACGTTTACATAATGTTCGTCCGTTTCTTCGCCGTTTAATACCATGTATTCCTGATACGAGGGATAATCTTCGGAGCTGTCGACAGGACTGCTGTCAAAAAATAGCGGAGCGTTGCCGTTATCATAATCCGTTCTCTTGGGTCCGAGGATAAGCTGAAGTACTCCAGCTATTATCAGGCTTCCGACACATATCGGTATAAGAAACATCAACATTCTTTTAAACATCTTTTTCACCTCACAAATTGTAAATTGCTTTTATATTCATTTCTATAACAAACTTTATCAGACTTATAACAGGCTTTATAAGCATCATGCCGACTGTTGAAATTATAAGTCCCAAAGAGCAAAAGCCTATTCCGAGAAACAGCGTTACCGCTTCATAGGTAGACGCATATGGCGGCTCGATATGAATAACGGCAGGCAGACCCACGGCAATAAAGAAAGCTACTCCGCCGATTATTGCAAATATCACCAGAAATATTATCAGCAGCAACAGCCAGCTCCACAAAAATACATCGAGCAATACCGCCCTAACAAATTTGCCTGAATTAAAATTCGGTTTCATGTCTTTTATGTCGACATATTTAAATCCGCCCTTTGAGCTTTTTGCTCTAGGCTGACCCGCGGGGATTGTTCCTCTTCGATCGTGGTTTGAATTTTGTCGGAAGCTTTCGTTCGGGTGAGGTATGCCCTTTACGGCATTTGCAACGTTTTCTCCCGCGCTCTTTACCGCTTTTTTAACGCCGCTGTTTTCAATTGCGTCGGCTATGGCGCTGCCCGCTGCTTTGGCTGCGTTTGCGATAGCGTTTCCCGCATTTGAAAACGCCTCCCCAACGTTTGAGCCTTGGTTTTCCGACTGAGCGTTTTGGGCGTTGTCATGGGAAACGTTATTGCCAGCGGCGTTGTAAGGATCCGAAGAAGAACTTTGCGGGTATATCTCCTCCGAAATATGCTCGGGGGTATACTCTATCATGTTTTCGTTTCTTTTATCCTTTAAAAGCGACAAGTCCGCGGGAACGCTCTGACCGGGTTTTGTAAGGCTTATCTTTCGCTCGACATCGCGCGCGACCATGCTGTTTATCCTTGAGCTCTGGAGATCAAGATAATTCCTCGCTATCTCCTTTACATCGCCCAGCCTTTCTGCCGCTTCGCTTTCGGAAACTCCCTCTTCTTCGCACTCGGCGAAATGCTCCTCGAAATCTATCCTTATATCTTCCGTGAGATCTATTCCTATACGCTCAAGCTCGTATTTCAGACTGTCGAAAAACTCAGCTTTCGTCTTCGCCGTCATTTTCAAATTCCCCTTTCAAAAGTTTATTTATGCTTTCCTCAAATTCACTCCACTCGGCTGTCAGCCGCAAAAGCTCCGACTTTCCCTCTTCCGTTATTTTATAATACTTTCTCGGAGGACCCTCGGGCGACTCGACTATATAACTGTCTATAAGTTTTCCGTCTCTTAATCTTTTCATAAGAGGGTAAATCGTTCCCTCCGTAATTTCCATACACGCGGAGATCCTGTTTACTATCTCATACCCATAACAATCGCCGCTGTTTATGACAGACAGCGCGCACATTTCCAGTGTTCCCCTTTTCATCTGTGAATTCATATTTTCACCTCAATGTCTTTCTCCGTAGTTTTATTATATCACAAGGTATCGTATATTGCAATATACTGAAAGTACAAAAAACCGTCGATTTCTCGACGGGATTTTGTATATTTATCACAAATAATTTTTAAAGCGGTTCAAAAATGCTCTTTAACCGGGGCTTTATTCTTCCTCTTCTTTCTTTACCAGCTGTATCCTAACTTTATTTACTCTGAGATCCGCCGCGTCTAAAACCGTAACGATAAAATTTTCGCCCTCGAAAACATCGCCGTTTTTGGGTATGCTTCCGAAAAGCTCCAACACCCAGCCCGCAACCGTATGCGCCTCGCACTCGATGGAAATATCCGCGCCAAGACCGTCAAAGTATCGCCTCAGGCTGTTTAAAGCAACATCTCCGTATGCCTCAAACTCCGTTTCGGAAAGAGAAGTTATGGGGCTTGTCACTTCGTCGCTCTCGTCGTATATCTCTCCGACAAGTTCCTCTAAAAGATCTTCCATTGTGACAATGCCGAGCGTGCCGCCGTGCTGGTCAATGACAACGCTCATATGGCACTTTTTCTTCTGCATTGTCCTCATTACTTCCGATATTTTCAGAAGATGCGGAAAATAAATGGTTTCCTGCGTAAGCTCTCGCACCGTCAGGTCGTTTCCCTTTTCCTCGTATGCCCTGATAAAATCCTTTTCGTTTATAACGCCGATTATGTTGTCGAGAGTCTTATCGTAAACGGGCATACGCGAATACTGCTCGTTCAGGAATTTCCCGCGTATCTCGTCGGCGTCTTCTCCAACTTCTACCGCGACTATTCTTACGCGGGGAGTTATTATCTCGTCGACCGTTATTTCGTCAAACTCAAGCGCCGAACGCACGAGATTGCTCTCTTGCTGTTCAAGAACGCCCTCGTCCTCTATCTCGTCGATTATGGACATAAGTTCTTCTTCCGTAAAGCTTACGGAACCCTTGCTGCCGAAGAGCTTTGATACGCCTTTTTTGAGCAATATGAAAAAAGCCGAAAAGGGAGTCAGTATTATCATCAGAAAAGATATGACCGCGGAAACTCCTATAGTAACGCTCTCGGCATGGTCTTTTGCAAGACTTTTGGGCATGACCTCGCCGAAGATAAGGACGATAATTGTTGTAGATATAGTTGAAACAAGAGAGCCGTACTGCTCTCCGACAAGCGCGATACAAACTATTGTCGCTATAGACGAGCAGGCTATATTTACAATATTGTTGCCTATAAGTATAGTCGTCAGGGCTTTATCGTATTTGTTCAGGATATTGAGCGCGCGTTTTGCGCCTCTGCTGCCGCCGTCAGCCATACTTTTAAGGCGTATGCGGTTCACGCTGGAAATAGCCGTTTCGGACGCCGAAAAAAACGCCGAAAAAGCTATCATGGAAACTATAATGATAATATTTGAAACGCTCATATATTTCTCAATTTTTCACTTTCTCCGAGTACAAATTCTCTTATGCACTTTGTTACTCCCCCGCTGTTGTTGTCGGGGGCAACATAACGGCACATCTTTTTTACATCATCGCTGCCGTTTTCCATGCAAAAACTAAGCTCCGCCGCGCGGAGCATATCCGCGTCGTTATAATAATCTCCGAAAGCCATTGTTTCACGCGGCGTTATTCCGAAACGCTCCTGCAAAGACCTTAGAGCCTGTCCTTTGCTTATGCCGCCAGCCATAACGTCCATCCATTCTTTTCCCGAAGCCTGGACGTTTAGGCTTTCGCCGAATATGCCGTCTATTATCGGCTTTCCGTGTTCCACCGAGCCGAGCCTGTCCATAACCGCGAGCTTATAAATTTCTCCCTCTACATTTCTTAAATTGTCCACGGGCGTATTCTGTTTATAAAAAAGCGCGACGTCCTTTGCGAAATCACTGTCGCGGTTTTCAAAAAACACGCCTTCCGAAGTGCATACCACAAACTCAAACCCGCCTATCGTCCCGCATTTGTCAAGAAGCTCGTTATACAGCTTTCTGCCGAGAGGAAATATCCTGTCGGGCTTTCCGTTTATATATGTACAAGCGCCGTTGTCGCAGATAAACGCCATATTATTGCGGTATTTTTCGGGGAAAAGATGTTCCGCCGCGGAATATGTCCTTCCGCTTGCCGCGGCAAAAATTATGTTTCTTTTTGAAAGCTCGTCAAGCACGTCAAAGAAATCTGCGGGAAGCCTCTTTTTATCGTCTAAAAGCGTTCCGTCAAGGTCTGACGCTATAAGTCTTATCACATTTTTATCCTTTCGGTTTATTGGTTTACAAGCGCATAAAACGGGAAGCCCTCTTATGCATTTATTGGGTAATTCCTTTATGCTTGCCGTACAATACCGAGTCGCTGCAAATATCAATATCGTAATACTTTACCGCATCGACAAGTATCGCGGAGGTTTCTTCGTCAATGTTCGCTTTCTCCAGCATTTTCTCAAGCGCGGAGCTGAAATGGGTCTTTCCTGCGAATGAGTCGTTAAAAAACGGATCTATAAAGACCTTTTTTCCCGTCTCGGCATTTATGGACGCGATCCTGCTCTGATACGGAACGTTCTGTCTTTTACAACAGCTCTCCTCTTCGTTAAAGACAAGTTCCGAATCTACTACCGCCCGGGAAAACTCGCTCATGTCAAATCTGTCGAGAATTATTCCGTATGACATCATAAGAAGCAAAACGTATTCTTTAAGCGAAGCGAAACGTCCTGTCCGCGGAACGGTAAAGGAAATACAATCAGCTCCCGAAAGCGTAAACTTTACGGCGCAGTCGAGCGCGGTCTTTTCGGTATCTTTCGGGCAAAAATCCACGGGCAGCGGCATGGTGCTTTTGATTTTCGCCACAAAGCGCTTCATTTCGCCCATCGTCTTATAACCAAAGTCGTCGCGAAAGCGAACCGCTGTAATTCTGCCGCCGAGGCGCGACTGAGCGTATCCCGTCATCTGCCTGTATGCTCTTTCCACAAACGGCATTTCGAGCATAACGGGTATATCGGGTCTTATGTTTTTAAAAAGATCCGCATACCTTATAAGAGCATAACTGAAGTTATGTCCTTTCATAAGCTTCAGATCTTCCGGCTCTGTCACCCTGAATATATACCCTATGCCTCTCGGAAGCTTTCCGAGCTTGCAAAGCGTTCTTCTGTTGATCTCAACGTATCTTATCCCTGCGCCGCCTAGCGCTCTTATGTAAGAATAAATATCTTTCGCCTCTGCGCCGGGAATAAGATCTCCCTCGCAAAGGCTTATATCCGTAAGAACTTTTCTCATTTTCTTCTCCGCAGATCAGCCTATTCCGATACCCGAAACAAAATGCTGTTTATAATAATTGCCCGTAATATCCGTTTCCATTACTCCCTCGAAAGACGAAGTAATGATACAGCCTATCATTTTCCCGTTTCCCGAATAAAATCCCGCGAAATTCGGTTTTCCGCCTATCTCGTTTGAAAAGAAGACTATATCGCCCTCTTGAAGCTCGTCAAACTCGCGTATAACTCCCATCTTCGACTGGAGCACTATATCTCTCGGGCAGGAAACAAACCCGCTTTCGCGCATTATATAGTAAATAAATCCAGAGCTGTCAAATCCCTCAGGCTCTGCGCCGCCGTCTTTAAACGGCGTTCCGATATACTGTCTTGCGTTTTCAACTATCTTCTGCGCAAGAGTAAGGTCCGTACTTGCAGAAGAACTTTGCGGTCTTTGAGAGCTGCTTTGAACAGGCTTTGAGCTGCTTTGCGACGAGCTTGAGGGAGCGGAAGACGAAGATTTGCCGGAAGAACTTTCATAAGACGAAACCGCGTCGGACGACGCCGCAGAATTTTCGTTTCCAAATCCGCCTTGGTCGCCGAACATACTCAGCGCTATCACAAAGAAGATCACCGCAATAATTACAAATATCACCGCCGCGATTATTAAGATGTTGCTTTGATTGCTTTTTTTGTTGTTCATTTTTATTTCCTCGGATTTTTTGTAATGATAAATTAGTTTTACGATTTTCCCGCTTACCCGCTTACCCGCCTACCCGCGTTTTACGGGAAGCCGGGGTTTACTTTTTATACAGTTGTTATCTGAAATGATTTAATTATTCCTATAACCTCAGAGAGGCTTTCGGCTTTTGCATATAAAAGGCGCATAAGCTCTTCGTCGGGTTCTGAAAGATCGGGAACCATTATTGTTTTAAATCCCGCAGAAGACGCCGACCTTACGCCGTTCGGGGAGTCTTCCAATGCTATGCACTCGCTCGGGTTCACTCCGAGCTTTTCCGCACAGTATAGATAAATATCGGGCATGGGCTTTCCCTTTTCAACATTTGCCGCGCAGACAATGTCCGTAAAATAACCGTATATCCCCGCTCTTTTGAGATAATCCTCCGCTCGAACGCTGTCCGTCGCGGTACATACAGCCGCCGTTATCCCGTTTTCACGCAGATACTCCGACAGCTCCACGGCTCCCTTTTTAAGTTCAAGAGGATTTTTCGAGAGATAATCGCTCATAAGCTCCATTCTTCGAGCGCGTATTTTCAGATAGTCAAAGTCATCGCCGAACGTTTCCTTTAATAAAGGTATCGCAAAGCTTCTATGAAGCGAACGCAAGCTCAGAGCGGTTTCTCTTGTCATAGGAAAACCCGCCTCGTTTGCAGCCTGTATCCAGAATTTTATCAAAAGCTTTTCCGTATCAAGCAAAAGCCCGTCCATATCAAAAACTACTGCTCTTATCATAACTTTCCCGAAAACGCCGTTTTCATAACGGAAGCGCCCTCTCCTTTTATATACATTTTTTATTATAACACTATTCCGCCCGAATGTCAACAAATCAGAAAATTTTATTTTATTTATTTAAAAAAATTCGGAAAAATACTTGAAATTTCTGTAAAGATGTGTTATAATATCCTAGTATTGCATAACAACATAAACAAAGTTTGTTTGGAGGAAATTCATAAAAATGGGAATATTTGAAATAATCAGTGCGATCGTGCTTATAATCGCGTGTGTATTTATAGTCGTTGTGGTCCTCTTAAAGGATACAAAGACGCAGATGTCTCAAACCATTTCGGGTACATCGAGCGACACGTTCTATCAGAAAAATGCGGGCAGAACAAAAGAAGCCATGCTGAATAAGGCGACGATAGTAGCCGTTATACTTTTCTTCGTGATGGCGATAGCGGTAAATGTCATAAACGTTTATTTCGGAGCGTCAAAGGGCAGTTCAAGCAGTACTCCGAGTTCAAGTTCGGCAGTCGCAGCAGATTCTTCAAGCAGCTCTTCGAGTTCGGCAAGCGCTTCAAGCAGCGCTTCGGGATCGGCAAGTTCTTCGGGTTCGGCAAGCTCTTCAAGCGCTTCGAGCAGCCAAAGCTCATCGGCGAGTGGAAGCACGAGTTCGACAAGCTCGGCAGGATAATGATTTTTACGGACAGGCTGAGAGGGTCTGTCCGTTTGGTTTTTTAGAATAATAAGAGGTGACGGTATGAGCAGGATAGGGATAGAAGCGCTTTGCGCGCTGTATAAAAACGAAAAGGGGCTTAGCGAAAAAGAACTTATAAAAAAGCTCGGTCTTCCGAAAAAGACCGCAAAAAAGCTGGCGCAGGCGCTGGGCGAAATGAAAAAAAGCGGCGAAGTCATCGGTAAAAAGGGCTTATGGAAAATAAAAGACCCCGAGAATTATTTTCCCGCCGTTGTCACGGGCGTAAACACAAGATCGGGATTTATCACGAAAATGGACGATGAGAAAACGGGCGCCGCCGGAGAAAACGCGGAATTTTTCGTTCGCGGAAAGGATATGTGCGGGGCGATTCCGGGAGATAAAGTGCTGGCGAAGAAAATTGCCGACGCAAACGGCGACAGAAGCGCGGAAGCGGTTGTTCTGAGCGTTATAAAAGAAAGCGACAGGCTTTTGACGGGAATTGTTGTTGCAGAAGGAAACAAACTTATGGTAATGCCCGACAAGCTCTGCGACGCTCCTTTGTATATCGCAAAGGTCGGCTCAAAGCCGCTTGCAATAGGCGACAAGGTTGCGTTTTCAATAAAAAAGCGCGGAGAAAGGCATTTTGACCACACTGTCGAAATAAAAGAGAGCTTCGGTTCTTCGGAGGACGCGAAGTCGAGCGCAAAAGCATATATGCTCGTAAACGGGCTGCATACCGAATTTCCCGAAGAAGTCCTCGCCGAGGCGCAGAAAATTGACACGGACGAACCCGACGCGGACGAAACGGAACGCAGGCTCGATCTTCGCGGAGAACCTATCTTTACTATCGACGGAGCGGACACAAAGGATATAGACGACGCGGTATCGATAAGAAAAACCGACTTCGGCTATAAGCTCGGAGTACATATCGCGGACGTTTCACATTATGTGAAAAAAGGGTCGGCTATAGACAAGGAAGCGTTTTTAAGGGGAACGTCCATTTACTATGCGGATAAAGTTGTGCCGATGCTGCCGAAAGAGCTTTCCAACGGGATATGCTCGCTCAATCCGAATGTCGACAGGCTGGCGTTTTCATGCCTTATGGAAATTTCCGAAAAAGGAGAACTGCTTTCTTATAAATTTGAAAAGACCGTTATCAGAAGCCGCGTAAAGGGCGTTTACAGCGAAGTGAACAAGATTATAGACAAAACGGCGGACGATGAAATTAAAGCAAAATACGAGCGCGTCTTAGACCGAATACCCGTTATGAAAGAGCTTTCGGATATACTCATAAAAAACCGCATTGCCCGCGGAGCTCCCGAAATTGACACTCCCGAGGCGAAAATAATCACCGACGAAAACGGAGTTTGCATTGACGTAAAACCGAGAGAACGCGGCATAGCAGAGGGTATAATAGAAGAATTTATGCTGATGGCGAACAAATCCGCCGCTTCGCTGGCAATGCGCGAAAATATGCCGTTTGTTTACCGCGTACACGAAGCGCCGACAACGGAAAAGCTCGTTGCGCTCGGAGAAACGCTCACCGCGCTTAATGCGGGCTTCGATGGCATAGGCGAAAGAACGACTGTCGCTGATCTCGCGAAGATAATCAGAGACAGCCGCGACACGGACAAATACACCGTTATAAACCGCTTGGTTTTAAGGACGATGATGAAAGCGAAATATTCGGAAGAGCCTCTCGGACACTACGGTCTGGTCATGCCCGAATACGCGCACTTTACTTCTCCGATAAGGCGTTATGCCGACCTCTCGATACATAGAATACTGACGGACTATGTCTATGCGCTGAGCAATGAAAAACTGAAGAAAAAATACGAGAACTTCGCCCGCGAGGCGGCTTTGCAGGCGAGCCTCAAGGAACTTTCGGCGGTAAAATGCGAGCGCGAATGTGAAAACTTCTATATGGCGGAATATATGAAAAAGCATATCGGAGAGGAATTTGACGGCTTTATTTCGGGCGTTGCGCCGAACGGGATATATGTCGCGCTTCCGAGTACCATTGAGGGAATGGTTTCGGTAAACGCGCTTCCCGCGGGAGAATACGAAGTGATTAACGGCGTTATTCTGACGGGCGCGGCGGACGGAACGGTATTTACCGTGGGCGACAAGATCCGCGTAAAATGCGTTTCGGCAAACGTAAACGGCGGGTTTATCGACTTTGAAATTATAAAACACAAAAGGTCGGATAAGCCTAAGTCGACCGATGATCCGGAAAAGGAAAGCAAGCCGAAAAAGACTCCGTCAAAAACAACGAAAAAGCCCAAAGCGGAATAATATTGCGGCGCTGTCTGCGGGAACTTCAATTTTCGCTTATTCGGCGCAATCGGAGCTTTTTCGGAAAATTGCGTCTTTTTTCGGAAACGCGCGGTATTATTTTTGTAAATATAGGCAAATTACCTATTGAAATTATATTGGAAATGTGATAAAATGTAATTTGAGTTGATATGCTCAATTAATATTTAACAACAGGGTGATACAAAAAAGCGCGGCTTTTGGCAGGGCTTGTATTTCCCAAAATTTGGTTTTTTGGCAGGAGTCATATTGACAACTGTCAAAGAAAGGCAGACATATATGGCTAAGATCAAAGTCGCCGTTCTGTTCGGCGGCGCTTCGAGCGAACACGAGATCTCGCTCATTTCGGCGCACACGGTGCTTTCAAATATCCCGAAAGACAAATACGACGTGTTCTGTATAGGAATTACAAAAAAAGGACACTGGCTCTATTATCCGGGTGAATATGACGATATAAAAACGGGAAAATGGGAATATAACACCGACTGTTGTACGGCTGTTTTAAGTCCGGACGCGCTTCATAGAGGATTTATAATTATGGGGAACGACGGCGCGCTTCTGAGAAAGGCTGACGTTATTTTCCCCGTGCTTCACGGAATGAACGGAGAGGACGGGTCTGTACAGGGCTTATGCCATCTTGCGGGGCTGCCGTGCGTGGGGTGCGATATGACAAGCTCGGCGGCTTGTATGGATAAGACCGTTACGCATAAGATACTTGAATTTGCGGGAATAAGGACGGCGCCGTTTATCGAGCTTCGCCGCTTCTCGCTTAAAAACACCGACGGCATTATCGAAGACGTAAAAGCAAAGCTCGGTTTTCCCGTATATGTAAAGCCTGCGTGCGCGGGGTCTTCGGTCGGAGTTTCAAGAGCGGAAAACTCAGACGAACTGAGAGCCGCGATAAAAATAGCTTTCGCTCACGGCGAAAAGGTGCTTGTGGAAAAGGAAATTATAGGAAAAGAAGTCGAATGCGCGGTGCTTGGAAACGGAAACGACGTTATAGCGTCCGTTCCCGGGCAGATAACTCCCGCGGAAAAATTCTACGACTACGACGCAAAATATAAGCTCGGAACTTCCGTTCTTGACATACCTGCGAAAATAAGCGAACAGCAGATGAACGAGCTTCGCGAAACGGCAAAGAAAGCCTACATAGCCTGCGGATGTTCGGGAATGGCGAGAGTTGATTTCTTTGCCTGCGAGGACGGGCTTGTACTCAACGAGATAAATACTATCCCCGGCTTTACTTCTATAAGCATGTATCCGAAGCTTATGGAACATATGGGAATTCCCATAGGCGCTCTTATCGACAAGCTGATACAGCTTGCATTTTGCAGCGACAATAACTGAGATTTAAACTAAGAATCGACTGTATAAAAAGTCAACTTTCAGACTGTATAGAAAGCCCCAGATACACGCATTGAACGCTTCGCGTACAACGCTGAAGCGTTACTGCAACTAGCATTTGTGGCTGTTGCAGTAACCGTGTTATCCGCCTTCAGCGGATAACCATACAAAGTAGATGGGGCTTTATATACAGTCTGAGAGGACGTGTAAAATTGGACAATTGCTCTATTACGCTCAATATAAAACAAACCGCGGAGGGATATACCGACGAATCCGAGCTTTATACAAAAGGCGAATTCAGGCTTCACAAGGGCGCATATTATATCGACTATGACGAAAGCGAAGCTACGGGATATGACGGAAGTCATGTCCAGCTTATGGTGGACAACGACCTCGTGACAATGACCAGAACGGGAACTTCGTTTTCAAATCTCGTTTTCCAGGACAACACGCGCCATTTCTGCCACTACGGAACGGAATTCGGCGACTGTATCGTCGGAATAACCACGCAGTTTATTGACAGGAAACTAAACGAAAACGGCGGAAGAGTACACCTGAAATACTCCATAGACATAAACGGCGGACTTATGTCCGAAAACGAAATTACTATAAAAATAAAAATGTGAGGACGAAAAAATGTACTATAATGCGGTAAACGAAGCCAAAAACGAAATAAAGGAAATAATAATGAACGCTCTCGGAAAGCTGACGGCAATGGGGGAGATACCGTCCGAGCCGCTTCCTGCGTTTTCCGTTACTATACCCGCGGACAGCGCTCACGGCGATTTTTCAGCAAACACCGCGCTTGTCGCGGCAAAAGTATTGAAGACAAATCCGCGTGCGCTCGGAGAAAAGATATGCAAGGAAATCGACCTTACGGGTACGCTTTTTGATAAAGTTGAACTCGCGGGAGCGGGATTTCTGAATTTCTTTTTGGGAGAGCATTTCTTTTCTTCGGTCGTTGAAAATGTTCTCGACCTTAAAGAGGACTATGGAAAAACCGACCTCGGCGAAGGAAAGCGCGTTCTGGTGGAATTTGTTTCCGCAAACCCCACGGGACCCATGCACATAGGAAACGCCAGAGGCGGAGCTATCGGCGACTGCCTCGCTTCGCTTTTACAAACGGCGGGTTATAAAGCCGACCGCGAGTTTTACATAAACGACGCGGGAAACCAGGTCGCAAAGTTCGGAAAGTCGCTCGATCTGCGTTATCTCCAGCTTTGCAAAGACGAGGGACGGAAAATTATCGAGGAATGTAAAGACGACCTCGAAAAACTTTGCGACGTTATTTACGAAAAGACGGTAACCGATACGGAAGAATGTCCCGCCGACAAGAACGACCCGTTCTATATGCCCGAGGACGTTTATTTAGGCAGGGATATAATCGAACACGCGAAGAACTTTTATGACATAAACGGCGCGGCATTTACGGAAAAAAGCGAGGACGAACGCAGAAAAGCGCTCGTAGACTATGCGCTGCCGCTGAATGAAAAGCGGCTTGAAACCGACCTTTTAAAGTACCGCATAAAATACGACAACTGGTTTAAAGAAAGCTCTCTGCATGAGAGCGGGGCGGTAAACGACGTCATTGAACACCTCAAAGCGGGCGGGCATACCTATGAAAAAGACGGGGCGTTATGGCTGAACGCCGAGACTCTCGGCGGCGAACAGGACTTTGTGCTTGTGCGCTCAAACGGTTTTCCGACTTATATCGTCCCCGATATAGCTTATCACTACAACAAGCTCGTCACAAGAAACTATGACACGGCTATAGACGTTCTCGGAGCGGATCATCACGGATATGTAAAGAGAATGAGAGTTTGCCTTAAAGCAATGGGCATAGACGAGAAAAGGCTGGACGTTGTTATTTGTCAGATGGTAATGCTCGTTAGAGACGGAAAGCCCACAAAGCTCTCAAAGCGTTCGGGAAAAGCCATTACGCTTGCTACGCTTTTGGACGAAGTGCCGATAGACAACGCGAGATTTTTCTTCAATCTCCGCGCCGCGGACACTCATCTTGATTTTGACCTTGATCTGGCGGTAGAAGAAAGCGCGAAAAACCCCGTGTTCTATGTTCAGTATGCCCATGCGAGAATATGCAGGCTGCTGGGTAAAATGGCGGACGACGGCATAAACTATAAAGGCGAGCCCGTTTCATACGAAGCCGAAGAAGAAAAGGCTCTTATAAGGAAAATTGCCGAATATCCCGAGCTTATAAACGAAGCGGCGCGCGAATATTCTCCGTTTAAACTCACAAAATATGTATACGAGCTTGCGCAGATATTCCACAAATTCTACGACAGCTGCGATATTAAGGCGGCGGAAAACAGCGTAAAGCTGTCGAGGCTTGCGCTATGCAGAGCTTCAAGGATAGTCATAAAAAACATTCTCTCGCTGCTGAAGATAGACGCCCCCGAAAAAATGTGATCTTAATTTTTAAAAACTCTTACTTTCAAAATCGAGGAACAATCAATGTACAGTAAAGAAAAAAGCTACTATAAAAAATCGTTTTTTGTCGCGCTTATTATGGCGGCAGTTATGTTTCTGCCGTTTCTGATAATTGACGGCGGTTATTTTCTGCATTATGGCGACTATAATTCGCAGCAGATACCGTTTTTTAAGCACTGTATAGAAATGGTACAAAACGGAACTCTCGGCTGGGACTGGGGAACGGACCTCGGCGCAAACTTTGTCGGAAGCTATACCTACTATACCCTCGGAAGTCCTTTTTTCTGGTTTATGTGCCTTTTCCCCGCGTCTGTTTCGCAGTTTCTTATGGCGCCGCTTTTGTGCGTTAAAATTGCGCTCTTTTCTTTTTTCGGATTTATATACATAAGACGTTTTGTGACAAAGCCGCAGTCGGCTCTCATAGGCGGTTTGCTTTATGCGTTTTCGAGCTTTAATATCTACAATATTTTCTTTCAGTTTCAGGACTCGATATTATGGTTTCCGCTGCTGCTTATCTGCCTCGAAGAAGCGGTCATAAACAAGCGCAGAGCCGTATTTGCGCTCGCTATAGCATTAAACTGTCTGGCAAATTACTTTTTCTTTATAGGCGAATGTATTTTCCTCATCATTTATTTTCTGGCAAGGTTCTGCTCCGACAAACGTTTTCGCATAAACGCAAAAGAATTTTTCTGTCTTGCTTTTGAATGTATAGCGGGCGTTATGATAGCGGGCGTTCTGTTTATTCCCTCGATATATCAGGTACTGGACGTTCCGCGTTCGACAAATATGCTGACGGGCTGGAACTTTATATTCTTCTCAAATAAGCAGCGCTATGGGCTTCTTATAGAAAGTATGTTCTTCCCGCCCGAAGTTCCCGCAAGAAACAATATGTTCACCGAAGCGAACGCAAAATGGTCGAGCGTTGCGCTCTATCTGCCGCTGTTTTCAATGGCGGGCGTAATTGCGTTTTTAAAAGGAGCAAAGGGACACTGGGCGAGGGTCGTTCTGGGGATATGTCTTCTTATGGCGTTTATACCGGGCTTTAACGCCGCGTTTACAATGCTCAACAACAACTACTATACACGCTGGTTTTATATGCCCGAGCTTATATGCTGTTTGGCTACGGCGTATGCTTTAGAACACGAGGAATTCGACCTCGACTTCGGACGGAGAGTATGCCTGGGAGTCGTTATGCTTGTATCGGCGCTTGCTCTGCTGTCGCCGTTTGAAAAGACGGAAAAAATAGACGGAGAGGAAGTAAAGAGCATTGTTCCTCGCTTCATGTCGGGCGCAGACAAAACGGTCTATATTCAGATAGTTATTGCGTTTGCTATGCTTATAGCTCTGAACATACTTTTAAACGGCAGAAACAAACCGAATTTTCAGAAGTTTATGAAACGCGCAAGCTGTTTTACTATAGTCTGCTCGCTGATACTCAGCTGGTATTTTCTGGCTTTAGGTCATGAATTCAGAAGCACGGAAGATTATAACACCGCGCTTTATGCAAAGTTCGACATAGACGACGACAGCTTTTACCGCATTGAGGGCGTAAATGAAACAAACAACTTCAATATGTTTACAAACAGCAGCTCTCTTAAAAGTTTTACGAGCATTATACCCGGCTCCACATTTGAGCTTTACGACACCCTCGGCGTATCAAGAAGCGTAAACTCCGCGCCGAGCTACAGCTGTTACGGCTTCAGAGCGCTTACAAGAGTAAAATATATCATGATCAAAAAAAGCACGAGCGATAAAGACCGCAAGAAATGGCTCGGTCAATATCAGATATACGACTATCTCGAAACGCAGGGCGATTATGATATTTATTCAACGGACCTTTGTCTGCCTATGGGATTTGCATATGACACTTATTTCCCGATAGACACGGTGAAGAAAGCCACAAAGGCGGATAATCTGATGATAAGGTCGGTCTTCCTGACTGAAGAACAGGTCGAAAAGTATTCGGATATTCTCGAAAAAGACACAACCAATTCAAACACGACGTTTTTAAAATTTAAAGTCGACGTAAAGGATAAACAGGAAAACGGCGTAGAAGATTTTGAAGTTACAAAGAGCGGATTTACCTCGAAAACAAACTATGACAGCGAAAAGCTTGTTTGCTTTACTGTCCCCTACTGCACCGGCTGGAGCTGTAAGATAAACGGCGTAGAAACAAAGGTAGACAAAATAAACGGCGGATTTATAGGAATACGTGTTCCCGAAGGACATTGCGATATAGAATTTAACTATGAAACTCCGGGGCTTAAATACGGCGTTTTTGCGACAATAATAGGAGCCGTACTTCTCATTGTATATGCGCTGGCGCTTCACTTCATTTCAAAGCAAAAACCTGTCAGATACGCTCATCTTTATGAATATGAACAATCCGAAAATATCGCGGCGCACAACGCCTATATAAACAGTATTCTTAAAAATGACGAAGACAAGGACGAATGATATGCATCTTGAAGAAAAAACGCTTTCAAGCGAAAAGGTTTTTGACGGAAAAGTAGTTAAACTTTTTGTGGACAATGCGGAGCTTGAAAACGGGGAGACCGTGATAAGAGAGGTAATAAAGCACCCGGGCGGGGTGTGCGTTGTTCCTCTGGACGAAAACGGAAACGTTATTTTCGTAAGGCAGTTCAGGTATCCCCACCAAAAAGCGCTTCTTGAAATTCCCGCGGGAAAGCTCGAATACGGTGAAAGCCACTATGACTGCGGTTTAAGAGAGCTTAAAGAAGAAACGGGCTGTACCTGTGAAAAGTATGATTATCTGGGACTGCTGTTCCCTACTCCCGCTTATGACAGCGAGGTCATCCATATGTATCTTGCGCGGGGACTTTCCGAGGGAAACAAAAAACTTGACGAAGACGAGTTTCTTGATACAGAAAAAATACCGCTTGAAAAAGCGGCTGAAATGATAATGAACAACGAGATAGAGGACGCAAAAACGCAGATCGCTATCCTGAAAACCGTTATACTTTTAAAGGAATAAAAAGGCGGCGGGAATTTCTCTCACTGAATATAATTCTCATAAGCTCTGACTATTTTTTGTTCAAGCTCGTCGCGGACTTCGGACGAGATAGGGTGGATTATGTCGCGGAAAACGCCGTTGTCCTCGCGACGGGAAGGCATTGCTACAAAAAGCCGCTCGTCGCCCTGAACGAGCTTTATATCGTGGATAGCAATTGCGTTGTCGACAGTTATCGACACAACGGCGCGAAGCCTGCCCTCGTGCATTGTTTTTCTGATCTTGATGTCGCTTATTTCCATAAAAAGAGCCTCCGTTCTGATTTATCACGGGAATTATTGTTAGAAAAAAGCGGCGAATTATACATAATTTATGTCGGGCATTATTTCCCGATATTACAAAGGAGCTGTTTATTTTGGAAAATTTTCTCAGCGGTAAAAAGCATATCCACTTTATAGGAATAGGCGGGAGCGGAATGTATCCCCTCGCGCAGATACTTCACACAAAGGGTTATTATCTCACCGGCTCGGACAACAACGAAACCTCTACGCTTCAAGCCGTAAGGAAAATGGGTATACCGGTATATATGGGGCAGGCGGCGGAGAATATCGGCGACGCGGACTGTATAGTATATTCGGCGGCAATTATGGACGACAACCCCGAGCTTATCGCTGCAAGAGAAGCCGAAAAGCGCGGAGTTAAGCTTGCGGAGAGAAGCGAGCTTCTGGGGCTTGTGACGGCGCAGTTTAACAAGGCTTTCTGCGTCGCGGGTACTCACGGTAAAACTACCGTTACTTCTATGCTTATGATGATACTGCTGGCGGAAAAAGTTGACCCGTCGGCGGTTATCGGAGGGAAATTAAAAGCGATAGGCGGCAGCGGCAGAGCGGGAAATTCGGAATATATGGTATGCGAAGCGTGCGAATTTAAGGACACGTTTTTACACCTGTTCCCTAACATTTCCGTAATTCTTAATATCGACCATGACCACCTCGATTATTTTAAGACAATGGACAATCTAAAGCACAGCTTTTCAAAATTCTGCGAGCTTACGACAGACTTTATTGTCGCAAACGGCGACGACGAAAACACAATGGAAGCGGTAAAAAATGCAAACACAAAAGTAAAGGTCGTTACTTTCGGAAAGACCGACAAATGCGACTTCTATCCCTATCACATAAAGCAGATCTCGGATTTTTCGTGGGAATTTACGCTTATGAGCAGGCTGGAACAGCTTTGCAGGATCGTAGTAAACGTTCCCGGAATACACAATGTTTATAACGCCGTTGCGGCGGCTGCGGCGGCATTTACGGCGGGAATTTCCATACCCGCGATAAAACAGGGGCTTGCGGACTTTTCGGGAGCGCAGAGGCGGTTTGAAAAGCTTGCGGAAATAAAGGGCGTTACGTTTGTGGACGACTATGGACATCACCCCGCGGAAATTGCCGCGACGCTTAAAACTGCAAAGGACATGACCTTTCAGAGAGTGTGGGTAGTACACCAGCCTTTCACCTATTCAAGGACGGCTATGCTCCTCGACGAATTTGCAGACGCGCTGTCTATCGCCGATAAGGTGGTACTGACGGAAATTATGGGCGGCAGAGAAAAAAACACCTACAACATTTATGCGAAAGACCTCGCGGAAAAGATAGACGGCTGCGTATGGTTCCCGACATTTGAGGAAACGGCGCGGTATGTCGTAGATAATGTTGAATACGGGGATCTTGTCATAACGACGGGCTGCGGAGATGTAAACAAAGCAGCCGATATGATGATAGAAATGATGAAGGCTTGAATAATGGACGAAATAAAAGACTATATCTACGGTAAAAAAGGCGAGATAACAGACGCGCTTTCGGAGCTTATAAAGATACCGAGCGTTATGGGAGAGCCGACAGATGACGCGCCTTTCGGAAAAGAGCCGAAGAACGCGCTTTTGAAAATGTCGGAGCTTTGCGAAAAGAACGGGCTTTCGGTAACCAACTACGAAAACGCCGTTATCTGCGCGGACTTGTACCCCGAAAAGGGACTTGAACTCGGCATTTTATGCCACCTCGACGTTGTGCCTGTAAACAAGGACAACTGGAAGACCGATCCTTTTGAGCTTTGCGAAAAGGACGGCGTGCTGTTCGGGAGAGGAACCATAGACGACAAGGGTCCCGCCGTTGCGGCGCTGTATGCGGTGAAATGCATAAAAGACCTGAATATCCCGCTGAGTAAAGGCGTAAGGCTTATTTTCGGAACGAACGAAGAAAACGGCTCGGAAGATCTTGAAATATACAAAAAGCACGACAAATTTCCGCCGAAAGTTTTTACGCCCGACGGGAGCTTTCCTGTTATAAACATTGAAAAAGGCATGATGCGTTCGAATTTTTCGGGATTTATAAGCTCCGATAAGCTGGTCAGCTTTGAGGGAGGAAAGATACCGAACGCCGTTCCCGACAGAGCGAGGGCGGTATTAAAAACCATTGAGCAGGAAAAAATACTGTCCGAAATAAAGCGCGACAGGTCGGGCGCGGAGTTCTTTACAGAACAAAAAGGCGAGCTCACCGAAATAGTCTGCAAGGGTCGCTCGGCTCACGCTTCTACTCCCGAAACGGGAATAAACGCCGTAACTGCTCTTATTTCGCTTATAAACAGGCTTGAACCCGTTCTTAAAGGACTTGAAGACATTCTTCCGTTCGGCGAAACGGACGGCGGCTCTATGGGGCTTTCCTGCAAGGACGAAAGCGGAGCGCTTACCTGTGTTTTCAGCATTTTCAACGTTTCGGGCGGGAAATGTTCGGGAACAATTGACGTGAGATTTCCCGTGTGCAAAAGTCTTGCGTTTGTTGAAGAACAGGAGCGCAAGGCGCTTTTCAAAGCGGGATTTAAGTTCAATGATTATCTCGGCGACGAGCCGCATATTGTTTCGAAGGACAGCGATTTTGTAAAGCAGCTTCTCAAAGTTTACGAGGAGAACGAGGGAGAAAAGGGCTATTGCGTGGCGATAGGCGGCGGAACTTATGTCCACAGCATCGAGGGCGGCGTTGCGTTTGGCGCGGAGCGCGGAGATACCGACTATAACATGCACGGCGACAATGAATTTATAACCAAGGACGAACTGCTCAAAGACGCGGTGTTGTTTGCAAAGGCGATAGAGAATGTTTTGAATTAGAAGTTTTTATACAAAACGAGATCCCCCACAAATGTGGGGGATCTCAGTTCGTATATAAACCCTTTTCTTTTGTTTTTACAACTAAATTTTATAAGGAACCGCGGTATACTCTTCACCGTCCGTGCTTATTCTGAACTCATTGTTCATAAGGCAGCAGTCACAGCTTTGGAGCAATTTTTCCGCTTCGGCTTCGGGGCACGGGAACACCGCTTTATGTCTGAACAGCGACAGGAAGCCCGCCTGCATCTGGCTTGCGCTCGTGCATACAAACATAACGCGAAGTCCGTTCTTTGCTCCCTTTACAAGAAGCTTTTTAAGATCAGCCGCGGCGTTCTGGTCTTCCGCATGGAGCGCCGCCATAAGCACATCCCCGCCAAGTATAATCAAAAGCTCGTTTTCAGCGTTGTCCGCAAGCTCTTTTATGCGGCCGCGGTCGCTTACCTTAACATCATTAAGCAATCCGCTTGCATAAAGCTCGGAATAAACGGGGTCGTCTTTTGCCGCAATTATTTCCGCAGGAACGCCCTGCTCTTCGAGCGATCTAAGCGCCGCCGCAACGGTCATTGCCGCAGGCTTTGCATATCCCTTTGGCGCAAGCTCCAGAACGTTTTCTCCATAGCCCGCGCGAAGTATCATAGGAGCGTTTGCCGCCACCTTGCTCGGCTCGCCCAAAAACAGCATAAGCTCGTTGTTTTCTTTCTGGGAGATTAGCTCCGAGCGCGCAGAACTGCGGTCGCCGAACGGAATTGAAGCTCTCCTGTCTGCTATAAGCGGACGCTTTCCGAGATAATTTTCGGGGTTGTCGTCATACTCGTATGACAAAACGTAATTCTTCGCTTCTCCCTGTGCGGGAACATTTATTCTTATGGCAACGTTGCTTCCCGAAACAAGCACAAATCTGTCGTGAATTATTCCCGCCTTATAGCCGAACAGCGTTTCGAGCGCCTTTTCTTTTCCGGGTATCGCCGCGGCGCACTTTATGCCGTTTACGAACACATCGGGAGCTTTTCCGTTTTCGGAGAACGTGTTTCCTACAAGCACGATATTTATTCCGTAATCGGCGCAATTCTTAAACAGGCTTTCAAGCGAACGTCTAAAGTCTCTGCCCAAATACTTCGGAACGCGGTCTATCGACCTCAGGAAATCGGTAAAGTCGCTTATTACCGCAACTACTCTCGGAAGATAAACATCGGCGGGTACGGCGCTGTAATCTGCATAATTCTTTTCACCGAACAGCTCGGCGCGCGACGCTTTTTCTTTTATTAGAAGCTCTATAAGATCTGCGGCAGTTTCGTCGTTTTCATCGGAAACGGCGTATTTTATATGCGGACACTCGGGGTCAACAAGGCTTATAATGCTTCCGTCGTTATCAAACAGCCAAAGTTCCGCGCTGTCAGGGTGGGTCTTTGAAACAATCTGATCTATGACCGCCTTTACTATCTTTGTTTTATCTTCGCCGTTCTTACCGCAGATATACGCAACGTTTCCGCTTATATCAAGACCCTTTTCGTCAGCTCCGAATACGATCTTCGGAACAACGCGCAAGCCCTTGCTGCTCTCTTTCTTCGGCTCTTCTGGCTTTGCCTCTTCAACAGGCGCCTCGGCGGGCTTTTCGTCAACGGGTGCAGGCTCAACAGGTTGTACGGGCTGAACAGGTTCAACTTCTGCGGGTTGTACGGGCTGTACGGGTTCAACTTCGACGGGTTGAACAGGTTGTGCGGGTTGAACAGGTTCGACAGCTGCAGGCTGAACAGGCTCAACGGCAGGTGCGGCAGGCTGTACGGGTTGTGCCGCGGGAGCAGGCTGTACCGGCTGTACAACGGGCTGAACGGTCGGAGCAACAGGTTGGACTGTAGGCGCTGTCTGCGGAGCAGGCTTAGCGACAGCCGCCATTCTGCGCTGTTCTACATAAGTTCTGCGAATGTTGTCGGGAATATCCGTAGGTTTTGAATACCAGAAAAGGCTCTCGCGGGTATTGTCGATATAAAAACTTCCGTTTCTGCTGCGGATAGTAGCAGCAATGCTGCGAAGCTCTGTAACGGTATCGGTGTCGGGAGTTGTGCCGTTATGTATAACTACCAGCAAAACTCCGCTCTGCTTTGCGTCTTTGGCAAGCTCGAGGACTTGTGCGGAAAACTCGGAGCTGAACTCTTCGGGGAAACCGCGAAGCACGATAATTCTCGTAACGCAATCGGGCGTAGGCGTTTCCTTTATCTGCGAATAAAGCTCAGCCATTTTGCTGTTTGCTTCAACGGGCGACTGGGGAGCTACTATAAACGAATTTATGCCCCTGGCAAACATTGACATAATTTCAAGATTTTCGACGGAATTCGGAGTATCGTCGAAATAAACCATATCGGTTATGTTCTGTCCGCAATACTTTATAAAATTGAGCAGCAGTCTTTCTACGCCGCCCATAAGATAAGCCCGGTTTCTGTCGTCATATTCGAGCATAAGAACGCTGCCCTCCTGAGTTGAAACTCCGAAAGGCGCGCCGATAGTTCTCGAAGCGGCATTATACTCGCCGCCCGAAACGGTCGTCAGATCCTGTTCTACCTCCATTGGCACGGAAAAACGTATCCTGCGCTGACCGATGGAAATCTTGCTCTTGTCTATGAGATTTACGGTGGTTTGGCTGTTGAATGCGGACTTGTCGAACGAAAGCAGCTGGAGATAGCGCTTGAAATCCTCGGACAGGACATAAGCATGGAGGTCTTTATCGTGCTGTTCTTTTCTGCCCTCAAGCGCCGCAACGTCGCTGTCATACTGGCGCTTCGCCTGAACCTTACTGCCCTCTATGAGCTTTCTGGTGCGCTCCATTTCGGCTTCGTAAAACAGCTTTTGCCCCGACGCCTTTGTATAGAGCGACTCGGCGTTCGGGTCGTTATGCGAATCGAGCTTTATGGTCTGACGAATACTTTCGAGAGAACCCTCGGACGTTTCAAAAGGCATCTGCGCTTCTTCGAGGTCGGTCGCGTGTTCGCGGGCATACTGCATATACTCGGAAACTTTTCTGATCTTGCCGCGGATCTCTTCAAGTTTTCTGTTCAAATCCTCATCGGATGATTTGCAATAATCATTATATTCCTTTAAGGCTTTATCAATATCGCTGTTGATATTCTTTTCTTCCTGAGCCAACTCCGCAAATTTACCAAGCATTTCACTAATCAAATCAGCCATAAACTCAATTCTCCTTATTTTTTATCCGCAGACACACTACGGCTTATATTGATTATACAATAAAATTTCCTCTGTGTCAATATCTTTTATCAATTTTGTACAATTTTTGAACAAATTATATCCATTTGGCGAAGATAGGGAGCAAATGTGGTTTGCTTCATTGTTACTGCTGAAATTCATTAACGCTATTACTTTTCCGCTCTAATGTTTTCTGATCTTTGAGTTGTTCCACGGTCAACGCCTCTCCTAGGATTGCCTTTTCAAAGCACGGCTTTGAAAAGGCAATGCGGGGAAAACTCTTGTTTTCCCCGCACCCCAGGTTCAATGCCGAAGGCATTTAACCTGATGCGCCTGCTAACGCGTTATTGAGGGAAAACTTTTTTGAAAAAAAGTTTTCCCTCAAACTCCCTTTCAAAAAACTTTCGTGCGCCCGCTCGTCAGGTGGTTTTAAATTTAAAGCGCTTCGCCGCTCAAAACAGTTTCTTACCACTTACTTCTAAACGTAAGCGCTGTTTGGCTTTCGTCCGCCGCTTTAGCGGCGGTGCATAAAAGTTTTGGAAAGAGGGTCCAAGGGGGAAAACCTTTTTCAAAAGGTTTTCCCCCTTGCGCGTCTTTGTTGTTTGCTTATTTTACGTTCGCCTTTACGACGTTTACTATATTCTCCGCAGAAAGTCCGAACTCCTTTAACAGCACCTTTGCAGGTCCGCTATGTCCGAACACGTCGTTTATTCCGATCTTTATCACCGGCACAGGATATTCTTCAAGTACAACGTCTCCCACTGCCGAACCCAGACCGCCTATAACGCTATGCTCTTCGACCGTTATTATCTTTCCCGTTTCCCTTGCGGCTTTTACGATTATATCTCGGTCGATCGGCTTTATCGTGTGGATATTTATAACGCGCGCGTCTATTCCCGTCTCTTTAAGAGCCTGCGCCGCGTCCATTGCTTCCGCAACCATAAGCCCGCTCGCGATTATGGTTATATCCTTTCCGTCCTTTACCGTAACGCCTTTTCCTAGCTCGAACTTATAGTCGGGCGTATTAAACATAGGAACCGCAAGTCTTCCAAACCTCAGATATGTCGGACCGTTGAAATCAGCCATAGCAAGTACAGCCGCTTTTGCCTCGTAATAATCCGCCGGAACTATGACTGTCATATTTGGGAGTGCTCTCATAATTGCCACGTCCTCGCAGCACTGATGCGTAGCTCCGTCCTCGCCTACCGATATTCCGCCGTGCGTCGCGCCTATCTTTACATTTACGCGCGGATATGCAATAGAATTTCTGATTATCTCAAATGCTCTTCCCGCAGCGAACATTGCAAACGAGCTTGCAAACACAAGCCTTCCCGTCGAAGCAAGTCCCGACGCAACTCCCATCATATTCTGCTCGGAAATTCCGCAATTGAAATGCTTTTCGGGATAAGCCTTTTTAAACACCGACGTCTTTGTCGCAGCCGACAAGTCCGCGTCAAGAACAAGCAGGTCTGGGCGAATTTCCGCCAGCTCGCAAAGTCCGTCGCCATAGCCCTCGCGCGTCGCGCGTCTGGTTAGTTCTGCCATTATTCAACGCCCCCTTCAAGCTCTTCAAGATGTTCGCGAAGCTGTTTTATCGCACGCAGATAGTCCTCTTCGCCCGGAGCTTTTCCGTGCCACTCAACGGCGTTTTCCATATAATCGACGCCCTTTCCTTTTGTCGTTTTAAGAATAATGAGCGTCGGCTTTTCAATAACCCTCTCCGCCGCGTCGAACGCCTTTTCCATTTGTGAAAAATCGTGTCCGTTTATTGTGATAACATTCCAGCCGAATGACTCGAATTTTTCGTCTATGGGATAAGGCGACATGACCTCGCTGAGTTTTCCGTCTATCTGAAGTCCGTTGTTGTCAATTATCGCTACGAGATTATCGAGCTTATAATGAGAAGCGAACATAGCGGCTTCCCATACCATGCCCTCCTGAATTTCTCCGTCGCCTAAAATGGTGTACACCTTATAGCTGTCGCAGGATATTTTTCCCGCGAGCGCCATTCCGCAAGCCTGAGAAAATCCCTGACCGAGCGAACCCGTGCTTGCGTCAATCCCGGGAACCTTGTTACAGTCGGGGTGTCCCTCCAGCATAGAGCCGCTTTGGCGCAATGTTTTCAGCGTTTCAAACGGGAAAAATCCTCTAAGCGCCAAAGCCGCATACAGCGCAGGCGCAGAGTGTCCTTTTGACAAGACCATTCTGTCGCGTGTAGGGCTATTCGGGTCTTTCGGGTCGACATTAAGGCGGTGTTTATACAGATAAGCCAGCACGTCCGCTATAGACAGCGCGCCGCCGGGGTGTCCGCACTTTGCGTTATAGACGCCCTCGATTATGCCTATTCGTATTTTTGCCGCGTCAATTTCAAGCTCCCTTACAAGTTTTTTGTCCATAACTTTCCTCCGATCACACATATATTTTATTTGCAGATATATCCTGTCGAAATATCATCAAGACCTTTTTACTACTTATCCGCTAAAGGCGCTCTATGTAGTCGATTATCTCGCTTATTGAGCCGCTGTTGTTGTCGCAGACGACTAAATCCGCCGCTTCTTTTACGCTTTCATGCGCGCTATTCGGAGCGCAGCCGAGATTTGCGTTTTTTATCATTGTCGTGTCGTTTTTGTAATCGCCCGCTGCGACAGTAAAGCGGTTTTCGGCGTTTAATATGCGTATAAGCCTGCAAAATCCCGACCACTTATCCACGTCTTTCGGCAGGCACTCAAAGAACAACGGTCCCGATCTCACCCAGTTTACCCCGCCGAAATCTCCGTTTTTCACGTAGCTTTCGACTTTATCAATAAGCTCGGGTTCTCCCGAAAACAAAAACTTGAGCCAACCGCTTTTCGGTATCTCGTCCGTACTGCGAAAGTCAGCCTTTACCTGTTCCCAGTCGAGATGAGTCTGCTCGACCTCGTTTAAATACGGCACATAAACCGTCTTTTCGCACAAGACCTCAACGGCGATATTTTCAAACGCTTTTCCTATCCTGTCTACATATTCATACGCGCAGCTGTCTATTTCGCTTTTCCAGAGGAACTCGTTCTTTTTGAAATCATAGACCGCCGCGCCGTTAAAGATAACGGACGGCACGTCTGTTATAAGCTCGACGACGCGCTTTGCCATTGAATATCCGCGCCCCGTAGCCGCCGCGAAAATGCCGCCGCCCTCGCGAAAGCGCTCCAGAGCTTTGAGGTCACATTCCAAAAGCCGTTTGTCGTCGGTAAGAAGCGTTCCGTCAAGGTCGCTCACGAAAATAACGTTACTAAAATCCATTACTTATCTATTTCCCTGAGAAATCTCACAAAATACTCGGGCAACTCGCTCGAAAACTCCATATATTCTCCCGTGCGAGGGTGGACAAAACCTACCTTTTTTGCGTGAAGGCACTGTCCGCAAAGCCACTTCGGTTTTCCGTTTCCGTATACCTCGTCGCCCGCCACGGGGTGTCCGATATAAGAAAGATGAACTCTTATCTGGTGGGTTCTTCCTGTTTCAAGCGACACCGAAAGGTGGGTATATCCAGCGTAATTTTTTATCACGGAATAATGCGTAACCGCCTCGCGCGAGTTTTCGGCTGTAACGCACATTTTCTTTCTGTCGATCTTATGCCTGCCTATAGGAGCGTTTACCGTTCCGTTTTCTTTTATACACCCGCACACGACCGTCTGATATTCCCTTGTGAAAGAATGAGCTTTTATCTGCTCGGAAAGTCCAATATGTGCGAGGTCGTTTTTTGCGACCATAAGAAGCCCGCTTGTGTCCCTGTCTATTCGGTGAACTATTCCCGGGCGAAGCTCGCCGTTTATTCCCGAAAGGCTGTCGCCGCAATGGAACATAAGCGCGTTTACGAGCGTTCCCGAATAATGTCCCGCGGCGGGGTGTACTACCATTCCCTTAGGCTTGTTTACAACAAGAAGATCTCCGTCCTCATACACAATATCGAGCGGGATATTTTCGGGGACTATCTCTGTTTTTTCTGCGTCGGGAATTGTTACTTCAACAAGAGAACCCTCTTTTACGACCGTTTTCTTTTCGGCGTTTTTTCCGTCTACAGTCACAAAGTTGTTTTCAATAAGCCTCGCTGCGCCGCTTCTGGAAAGCCCCGTGTTTTCAGCGACAAGCTTATCCAGCCTGTCCGAAGAAACCGCGGTAAATTCAATCTTTTCCATTGTCATTTTCCGTATTTTCGGCTTTTTTCTTCTGCGCTTTTATATCCCGCACTTCAAAGACGATCACCGAAATTGCAAAAATCGCCGCGCCTACTACCGCGCAGATGTCCGCTACATTGAACACGGGAAAATTTATGAGCCTGAAGTCGATAAAATCGACAACAAATCCGTCGTTAAATATCCTGTCTATAAGATTTCCTATGCCGCCGCCTATTATGAGCGAAGCCGCCGCTACCTGTACGGGGTGTTTAAGGCGCTTGCTCAAAACGCCGTATAAAAAACCTATTATCAAAACGGACGTTACGGCTATAAGAAACCATCTCTGCCCGCTCAGCTTGCTGAAAGCCGCGCCGTCGTTCAAACAATAATAAAAATTCAGTACCTCGGTATCGCCGAATTTGATGAGGTTTATAGTCTGTTTCAGCTCCATGTTTTCGGTAACTATAAGCTTTGTTACCCTGTCAAAACCGACCAGAGCTGCGGCGAACAAAAGCCAGATATACTGCAATTTGCTCCTCTTTTCGTTCTGCATTTTTTGTTTATAACTGCAAATATAAGGAAGAGGAGCTTTTCTCCTCTCCCTTATTGAAATATCAGCAGAAATTAAGACGAATAACTTTTGCGCATCTCTCGCAAAGAGTGGGGTATTCGCCGTCGCAGCCTACCGTGTCGTCTGCTTTCCAGCATCTCGCGCAGGGTTCTCCCGCTTTCTTTACGGCGGTAACAGAGCATACAGCGCCCTTGTTCTCGCCCTCGCCCTCTGTCGAAACGTTTACCTTTGAAACAATGCACGCTTCCGCAAGGTCGGCTTCCATTCCTTTAAGACTCTCGTCGTTTGTATAGATAGTAACTTCAGCCTCAAGAGATTTTCCTATTACCTTTTCGGCGCGCTTCTGCTCGAGCGCGTTCAGCACATCGTCTCTTACCGCCTTTATCTTCGCCCACTTTTCTTCGTCAGCCTTTACTCCCGTCTTTTCGGGCATAGGATTAAACGGAACGCCCCTGAGGTCGTCCTCTTTCTTATGAGGCATAAAGCCCCAGATCTCGTCCGCCGTGAATGTGAGTATAGGAGCGACAAGTCTTACTATTGCGTCAAGAATTACGTACATTGTCGTCTGAACCGACTTTCTCGCGGGAGAATTCTTCGCTTCGCAATAGAGAACGTCTTTTACTATATCGAGATAGAAGTTCGACATATCGACAACGCAGAAGCTTATCAGCGCGTGATATGCAAGATAATAGTCCATTGCTTCGTATGCGGATTTTACCTTTTCGATAACCTCGTCAAGTCTTGCCAGCGCCCATTTATCAAGCTCGCGCAGCTTGTCAAATTCGACCATTTCGGTATTCGGATTGAAATCCTTGCCGTCGGAAAGGTTTCCGAGAATATAGCGCGCGGTGTTTCTTATCTTACGATAGCTCTCCGAAAGCTGTTTAAGCATATCCTTTGATACGCGAATATCAGCGTGATAGTCGAGAGAAGCTACCCACAAGCGCAGAACGTCCGCGCCGAAATCCTTTATTACTTCTTCGGGGAGAATGACGTTGCCTTTGGATTTGTGCATCTGCTGACCGTTTCCGTCAACTACCCAGCCGTGGGTGCAGACAGCCTTATAAGGCGCTTTTCCCGTTGTAGCAACGGACGTCAGCAGGCTCGACTGGAACCAGCCTCTGTACTGGTCGCAGCCCTCGAGATAAAGATCCGCGGGCCACGAAAGCTCGGGGCGTTCTTTAAGCACGGCGGCGTGCGTACAGCCGCTGTCGAACCATACGTCGAAGATGTCCATTTCCTTGCGGAATTTATTACAGCCGCACTCGCACTTTACGTCTGCGGGTATAAACTCAGAAGGGTCTTTCGCGTACCATGCGTCGGAGCTTTCTTTCCTGAACATATCCGAAATAGCCTTTATGGTCGCGTCATTTACAATGGTCTTTCCGCAATCCTCGCAGTAGAGAATGGGAATAGGCACGCCCCATCTTCTCTGTCTCGAAATGCACCAGTCGGAACGCATATTGACCATGTTCTTTATGCGCTCCTCGCCCCACTCGGGTATCCACTTTACGCCCTCGATAGCCTTTATCGTTTCGGGCTTAAATGCGTCGACATTGCAGAACCACTGGTCTGTAGCTCTGTAGATAATAGGCTCGTGACATCTCCAGCAGTGGGGATAGGGGTGGACTATCTTCTCCATAGCGAGAAGCGTATTATCGTCCTCAAGACGCTGAGCAATAGCCTTGTTCGCGTCGGAGGTCTTTAGTCCCTCAAACTCTCCAGCTTCGTCCGTCAATATTCCCTTTTCGTTTACGGGAACAACTATCTTGAACATTCCCTTATACTTGTTGCAGACTTCGTAGTCCTCGACGCCGAAGCCCGGAGCCGTATGAACGCAGCCCGTGCCGCTGTCGAGAGTAACGTGGCTTCCGACTATGATCGGCGACTTTCTCGGCATAAACGGGTGGTTTGTTTCGATATATTCAAGGTCGCTGCCTTTAAAGTTTCCGACGGTAGTATACTTTGAAATTCCTACAGCCTTCATAACTACAGGCACAAGCTCCTGTGCCATAAGCAGATACTCGCCGTTTGACCTGCTCTGTTCGTCCTCGACATGAACGAACGTATAGTCATAGTTAGGACCTAAGCAGACAGCGAGGTTTCCGGGCAACGTCCAGGTGGTAGTCGTCCAGATAACTACGCTTGCCTTTTTCATATCTATTCCGAGACCGGAAAACTTTCCCTTGTCGTCAAACAGCGGGAACTTTACATAAATAGAATAGCATGGGTCGTCCTGATACTCGATCTCCGCTTCCGCAAGCGCGGTGTTGCAGTCGGCGCACCAATAAACGGGCTTTAATCCCTTGTAGATATAGCCCTTTTTCATCATCTCGCCGAACACTTCCACCTGCTTTGCCTCAAATTCGGGCTTTATCGTCAGATACGGGTCGTCGAAATCTCCCCATACGCCGAGACGCTTGAACTGAGCTTTCTGCTCGTCAAGGCAGGACAGAGCAAACTGACGGCAGCTTTTGCGAAGCTCTACGGGAGAAACCTGCGCGCTGTCAACGCCGAGCTGCTTTATCGCTTTAAGCTCTATCGGCAGACCGTGGCAGTCCCAACCGGGAACGTAATTCGCATTATATCCCGTCATGGACTTGTATTTTACGATAATGTCCTTTAAGACTTTATTGAGAGCCGTTCCGAGGTGGATATTTCCGTTTGCGTATGGAGGACCGTCGTGGAGCGTATAAGAGGGCTTTCCCTTGTTCTTTTCGGAAAGCGCATAATAAAGGCGCTCCTGTTCCCACTTTTCGAGCATTTCCGGCTCTCTCTTCGGCAGATTTGCGCGCATGGGAAATTCCGTCTGCGGAAGATTTACTGTACTGTTAATATCTACTTGCATAGTTGACTCCTTGGTTTTTTTATTTCATATCATTGTTCTTGCCGAATCTCAGATCGGCATGACGCAGTGATCTTGTTTCCGTGGAATTAAAGAAAGGAAGATCGTCAGACTTTTTATCGTCAGTCCTTTCGACAGCCTTGCGGTCGTTTTTCTTGTTTATCGCATTGCTTATGCTGCTTTCAATATCGTCGCCGTCTGAAACGTCAAGAGCGTTGTCGTCATCTGCTTTTTTCTCGTCGAAAGCCTTTTCAGCTTTTTCGGCAGCCTGTCTTTCGGCTTCGGCTTTCTCTGCGGCGATTCTTTCCGCTTCGGCTTTCTCTGCGGCTATTCTCTCCGCTTCGGCTTTTTCGGCGGCGATTCTCTCCGCTTCGGCTTTTTCGGCAGCCAGCCTTTCCGCCTCGGCTTTTTCAGCCGCAGCCCGCTCTTCCTCACGCTTCTTTTCTTCTTCGCAAGCGCGCTTTACATATTCGTTCTCGCATTTTTCGGGAAGCGTTTCTATGAGCTTTATCTGCTCGTTATAGCAGTCAAGCAGCCTCTGTCTGAATTCAAGCGCTTCTTTCTGCGCCTGCATTATAACGGTATTCTCGATTTCTTTTTGCTTTTCGCACTCTGTTCTTATTTCTTCCGCTTTCTTTTCAGCGTCGCTTATGGTTTCATAAGCTTTAAATTCCGCTTCTTTTCTTGTTTTTTCGGAGAACTCGTCTGCTTCTTTTTTCGTCTTTTCCGAATAATAGTTTGCTTCTCTTAAAATTCTCTCGTTTTCCGCATTCGCCTCGGCGGTTAGTTTTTCAATATTTTCGTTGGTTTCGTCCGTAAGCTTTTGCGCATTTTCCTTTGCCTGCGCGACAATAGCGTTCGCCTGTTTTTGCGCAACGAGCAGCGCGTCTTTCAACGCTTCTTCATCGCTTCTATACTCGCGAATTTTGTCCGCAAGTATCCCGAGCTTATGTTCAAGCTCGTCGTTTTCTTTTTGGAGTTTTGAATATTCTTCAGAAACTACCCTCAGAAACTCGTCTACATCTTCTATCTTATATCCGTTAAACGCCTTTTCAAAATGCCTGTTTAAAATTTCATTCGAGTTCATTTGAATACTTCCTCCCCGTTTATTTGCGCCCAACGCGGTTTTTTCCTACAAAAACCTCAAACAAAAACCTTTCTGTTCTCATAGGAATTTCAGCCGTTCCCGCCTGAAATTCCTATAAAAACAGATCATACATATTTTTCAATTTCAACACGCAAACGTCCTTTCTTGGACGTCCCGACAATTTTCGACACTTTAAACTTTCCGTACCCTCTTATTGAGAGTACAGAATTTTCTGACAACATCCTGCTTGTTTCAAGACACACCGAAAAATCCGCGCTTACCAGCCCGCTTTTTACGAGCGCTGCGGATCTGTCTCTTGAAATATTAGCGCACGCCCCGACGATGCAGTCTAATCTCATCGACGAAACGCTCGCTATAATTTTTTTCGGCTCTTTAATGACTATAGGTCTTGTCAGTCCGTCCTCAGCGCAGACGCCGACATTTCCGACCTTTGTTATTCCGCGTATAAGCTCAGCCTCCGCTTCAAGGCAGAAAACCGCCGCATAACCGTCGTCAACCGCAATGTCCCCCACCGTTTCGCGCTTTATCCCGAGCGACATCATCGCTCCCAGAAAATCGCGGTGGGAAAGCACATCGCGCACCCTGAACGAAAATGAAACAGCCCTTATCGGAAAAAGTCCGTTTATGCCGTCTGTTTCAAATTCCTCTGCGAAAGTCCCCTCAAAAAAGCCGCACACCGTTCTTTGTGCGCCGTCATAACCGCCGTAAAACATAGGAATTGCGTTCTCTGTCCGCGCTGCCTCTTTTGCTATTGCCGCTTCTCTCTCGTTTAAAAACGCCGAAAACCGCGGCACTCCCGACCTTCGGCTTATCCTGCAAAGGTCGGAAATATGTGCGGACAGATAACGCTCGTCTTCTGTCAGTTCAAACGGCATCTATCAGTCGATGCTGTCTATAAGGTCAACATTCTTCGGCGCAGCCGCATAGCAATAAGCGTCTACCTTTTTGATGTCGCCCTGGAAAGCAGCCGTAACACCCGTCATAAAGTCAACGATCCTTATGCAAATGTCGTTTGAAAGACCGTTTAAGTTTATGAATATGGTCGTTCCCTCACGGATAAGGTCAACCGCTACCTCGATAACCTCCTCATAGCTCTTGGGCTTGAGTATTTTTATCTTGGTGGGAGCAGCGCTTCCCGTTCCTATGTTTACAAACTTTGAGCTTGAGCTGCTTGTATAGCTCTTGGGCTCGCTGTAGCTCGAAGAATAAGCTTCTTCCTTTGTTACCGCGCTCGAAGAGGTGTCATAAGACTCGTTTTCATAATCAACGAAGCCCTCGTTCTCATCAGCCGTGCCGAACAAATTTCTCAAAAATCCTGCCATTTTAATTTCCTCCCAATTATTTGTTATTGTATTTCCTTTGTCCGAAAAGCGCTGATCCTATTCGGACAATGGTTGCCCCGTGTTTTATTGCCGTCTGATAATCTCCCGACATTCCCATCGAAAGCGTATCGAACAGCCCCCCTTTTCGCTTTGCCTTTATCTCTTCAAAAAGATCCTGCATACGAGCGAAAACTTCTTCCCCGCACCCTGCGGGCGGGATAGTCATAAGACCTCTGAGCCTTATGTTTTTTAGCGTTTCCAATTCCCCGCAAAAGCTCTTTGCGCTTTCGGAGAGGATACCGCCTTTTGTTTCTTCACCGCCTATATTTATCTCGGCGAGTATATCCATAACAATTCCGTGCTGCGCGGCGCGTCTGTCTATTTCCTGCGCCAAGTGCAGGCTGTCGACGGAATGTATCAAAGAAACCTTGTCTATAATGTACTTCACTTTATTGGTCTGAAGCGAACCTATAAAGTGAACCTCCGCGGGCGCGTAACTTTCGCGCTTTTCGAGGTATTCCTGCACGCGGTTTTCGCCGAGAAGCTTTATCCCCAGCCCTACCGCGAAATTTACCCTTTCGGGCGGCACCGTCTTTGTCACCGCCATAAGCTTCACTTTGTCGCGGCGGTTTGAAAGCGCCATTGCCTTTTCTATATTCCCGCAGATAACCCCGTAATTCTCGCGAATATCGGGAAATTCCGCACTAAACAATTTTTCCATCGTAGAGATCCTTGCCCTCTGTAACAACAATGTCATAGAGCTTCAGATAACCGTCATCGGCTTCTTGTGTGCAAATGACGTAATCTTCGCCCCAGTACAAAACGTTGACCTTTTTGAAGTACAGCTTGTTCTCACGCTTTATATAAACTCCAAGCTCGTTTTTATCGTTATTATGCAGCGCGGCGTTTGATATTCTCAGACCGCCGTAGTTCTTTACCACAAGCTTAAAGCTCGCCGTTCTTGAAGACATCGTTTCGGGAATAAGATCGTCGCACTCGAAAACGTATATTGCCTTGCCGTCGCCGCACTCTTTTTTTGAAACGACAGTCGCGTTCAACATTCTTGAGCTTGAGCCTATTCTTACGACCACATCCGTACCCGCGCCTATGCCGAACATTTTCTGCTCTTCTATAACCGCCGCCGCTCTCCAGCGATAATCCGCCACAAGCTTTCCGACAGCGTTCTTCTCCGGCTGTTTTGAGGGAGTTTCTATTATCCCGTTTATTTTCTCTTCCGTAAGAACATCGAAATCGGAATAGCCTATTGTACCCTCGTATCCGTCTATTCCGCTCACAAAATAACCCGTGCCGCCCGCGACAACATCGTGCGAACTATCCGCAACTATCGCTTCAAGCGCGGAGATCCTTTGATTCAAAGCGTTTTTCTTCGCCTCGTACCCGTCGCATTCTTTCAGGGTTATCTCGCGCTTACACATTGCGCACAAAAGATCGTTTCCGTATTTTGAAACATCGGAATAGTTGCCGTTTAGAATACTGTCCACAATGGAAGCATGGCTCTCGTTTATCTGAGCGGAAATCGCCTCAAGCTGGGAATTATCGGTTCCGATAAGCTTTTCCGCGCTCTCCAGCATTTCTATTTGCTTTTTTATCTTCTCTATCTCGCGGTTTCTGGCAATATCTTCGCTGCTTTTATAGCGCTTTGCGATGACAGTGCTTTTTCCGACTTTTATTCCGTCGTCATGCTCATAATTCAAATATCCCGCGCCGTCGTCATACACAATGGTCTCATCGCGCATAAAAACGCCCGTAAACGGTATTTCTTCATCAAAATCATAGCTGAACGCAGTCTCGGTTTTCAAGGTGCTTCCCGTCGAGAAAAAAATCTGACCGACAGCTATAATAATAACGAACGCCGAAATTATAAACAGAACGGCTCTTGTCCACGCCGACTTCACCTAAAAGCTCACCTCCGGATCGCAAAGGCAGCCCTTATTCCTCTCCGCCTTTTTCATAAGCGTCAAGTATTGAAACAGGCTTAAACGGCGTAATAGTCGAAATCGCGTGTTTATAAATAAGATTTTGCTTTCCGTCCGTATCGAGAATGACGGTATAATTATCGAATCCCTTTACGATGCCCTTAAACTGAAATCCGTTTGTAATGTAGATCGTAACGGGGATCTTGTCCTTTCTTGCCTGGTTTAAAAAAACGTCCTGTAAATTGATGTCCTTTGCCATAAAATCACCTTTTCTCTCTGTATTGAAAGCGGAAGCATTTTAAACTTGTCCGCATTTCATCGGTGTCGCGTCCGAAAAAACCGAACGTTCCCCAACTATATACATACAGTATAACACATTTGTTCAAAAAATGCTATACTTTTTTTATAAAAATTTATAAAATTTCTATAAAAAAACAACATTTTTTCAAAATTTTTTTTAATTTCGGCTCTTGGCTTCCAAATTCTGTAAATTATCGTCAATGATCTTTCTTGCTTTGGCGACAACATCACCCAGACTGTCTCCGTTTTCGATCACTAATCTGTTCATTCGGCTGTCGCGCCTGAACCAAGTAAGCTGTCTTTTGGCATACTGACGGGTGCGGAGCTTTATTTCTTCTATGCACTCATCAAGCGTTTTTTCATTTCGCATATACGGATAAAGCTCTTTTATGCCTATTGCCTGCGCGGCTGTCGGACGGCTGTTTTGCATAAAGCAAGAACGAGCTTCTTCCAAAAGTCCGCGCTTTATCATATCGTCGACGCGCCTGTTTATCCTGTCTTTCAGCAGCTCGCGATCGGCAAAATCAAGAAAGATCATTATAAACTCATACGGCGAAAGTTCTCTGCGGGAATTTCTTTTTGCCTCGGAAATGGTATGCCCCGTGGTTTTATAGACTTCGAGCGCGCGGATTATCCTGCCGATATTGTTTTCGTGCAGAGTCTCAGCGGTTTCGGGGTCAACCTCTCTCAATTTTTCGAGAAGCGCCTTGCCTCCGTTTTCCTCGGCAAATTTTCTCATTTCCTCGCGGAACTCATAGTCCTGCCCGCTTTCGTCGAATGTCAGATTATCGACGAACGAGCTTATATAAAGCCCCGTGCCGCCGCATATTATCGGAATTTTTCCGCGCGATATAACGTCGTTTGCCTTTTCCTTGCACAGCTTTACATAATCCGCTACCGAAAAGCTCTCGCTCGGGTCTAGAAAGCCCATAAGGTGGTGGGGTACGCCCTGCTGTTCTTCGATAGAAGCCTTTGCCGAAGCGATGTCCATATCGGTATATATCTGCATACTGTCGGCGGATATTATCTCCCCGCCGTAAATTTTCGCAAGCTCGACAGACAGCGCAGTTTTTCCCGAAGCGGTAGGTCCGCAGACAACAATTATTTTTTTCAATTATATCAACCCTTAAATATTCATGCTGAATAACAAGTCAACTTTCAGACTGCAGAGAAAGTCCCAGATGCAAGGAAGAAGTCCTGCGGCTAGGCTTTGTGCCTGCCGCCGGGCTTCTGACACAGCAGATGGGGCTTTATCTGCAGTCTGAGTTATTGTATTCGTCCGAAATAGCGCTCTATCTGTCGCTTTGATATTTGAGTTATAACGGGTCTGCCGTGCGGGCAATAGCGTATGTCGTTATTTTTAAGTACCTCTTTCGCCAGGAAAGTAAGTTCCGCTATACTCTGCGTTTCGTTTGCACGTATGCTAGCCTTGCACGCCATTGTATGAAGAACATCGTCAAACAACACGCCCTCGGCGTTGTCGTTTCCCGAAGCAAGTATCTCGGCTATGCTCTGTATAAGGTCTTCGGGGTCGCTTCCCTCAAGCGACTGGGGAACTCCCTCCACAAAAACTTTCCCGCCGTCCGTAAGCCTTATGAGTATGCCCGTGTTTTCGAGCTGCTCCTTAAAGCATTTTACCGCTTCAAACTCCTCGGCGCTCAGAAATACCTCTTTCGGCTCTATCAGCAGCTGTCCGTGAATATCCGTTCCGCGCCTGAAACGCTCGAAATTTATCCGCTCATGCGCGGCGTGCTTGTCGATAAGGATCAGAGTATCTCTGCTTTCGCAAAGTATATAGGTCTTGAAAAGTTCGCCTATGACGCGTATATCCTGCGGCTCGACGGCAGGTTCTTCCGTTTCTTCCGTTATGGGAGTTTCACGCTTTTCAAAAGACTTTTCCGAAAGGAACGAAAATCCGCTCAGATCGGGCTGATCGCTTTTGACGATCCGCGGTTCAAAAACAGCTTTTTCGCTCTCGTCCAAGACCGTTTCTCCCGAAAGCGTCGGCTGAACGGCTTTTACCTCGGGCTTTTTATAAAAGCTCTCGGGGTCGGGAACAGGGGCTTTGACCGAATAAACGTCGTTTCCCACGGGAACTTTAACTGTAGATATAAGCGCCGCGGAAACGCCCGTTTCCTCGTTTGTTTTATTTGAAAGCTTTATCTCGCGGCTCTCGTCGTATCCCGTTATTGAATTTTTGACGGCAAAATAGATAGCGTCGAAAACGGCTTTTTCATTTGAAAACCGAACTTCGGTCTTTGCGGGGGATATGTTCGCGTCAAGAAGCGCGGGATCTAAATTTATGCAAAGAACGCAGGCGGGGAATTTTCCGACCATGATATTGTTTCTGAACGCTTCTTCAAGCGCCGCGCAGCAGAGCGGGCTTTTTACGCTGCGCCCGTTTACGAAGAAATTCTGCAATGTGCGGTTTGATCTCGTAAAAAGCGGAGAGCTTACATATCCCGTAACTCCAATCTCACGGTAAATATTCTCTACCGGTATCATCGACGCGGCGAACTGTTTTCCGAAAACCGCGTGTATCGAACTGTAAAAGCTTCCGTCTCCCGAAGTAAGTATGGTCTGTTTTCCCTCGCGGATAAACCTGAATGAAATATCGGGGTGTGAGAGAGCGAGCTTTTCCACAACGTTTGAGATATAATTTCCCTCTGTAACGTCTTTTTTCAGAAATTTAAGGCGCGCTGGAGTGTTGTAAAACAAATCGCGGATAATTATCGTCGTACCCTCCGCGCAGCCTATTCTGTCGTATTCCGTTGGCGCTCCGCCCTCCATTTTGTACGAAACGCCGAGCTTGTCCACGGCTCTCCTGCTTATTGCTTCAACGCGCGACACCGCGCAGACAGACGCAAGAGCCTCTCCTCTGAAGCCAAGAGTATTTATGTTTTCAAGGTCATGAGCGGAAAGGACTTTGCTTGTGGCGTGGCGCATAAACGCAAGCGGCATGTCCTCATAAGAGATACCGCAGCCGTCGTCCGTAACTCTCATATACGAGATACCGCCGCGCTTTATCTCAACGCAGATGTTTTTAGCGCCCGCGTCTATCGAATTTTCGCAAAGCTCTTTTATGACCGACGACGGGCGTTCTATGACTTCGCCCGCCGCGATAAGCTCGTAAACGCTTTTATCAAGCTGATTTATCTTAGGCATTATTACTCCGTTTCATTCTACATTCCGAGATCTGACTTTTCCGCGGTTTTATCTATTTAAGATCTTCTTTAAGCTCTTTCAAAAATATAAGCGCGTCCATGGGCGTAACGGTGTTTATATCTACCGAGCGCAGTCTTGCGAGAACGTTCTGTTCTTCAACCGCCACAAGGCTTATCTGGTTGTTCTTTCCCTTTTCAAGCGTTTCAGCCAGTTTTACCTTTCCGCTTATCTCAAGGTCTTTAAGCTCTTCTTTCGCCCGCTCGACGACTTTGTTCGGAAGTCCCGCCAGCTTTGCGACTTGTATTCCGTAGCTGTCGTCGGTCCCGCCGGGGATAATTTTATGCAAAAACTTTATGTCGTCGCCGCGCTTTGTAACGGCAACGCTGAAATTCTTTACGCCCTTATATTCCTTTTCCATTGCGATAAGCTCGTGGTAATGCGTAGCAAAAAGCGTTTTCGCGCCTATTTTTGAAACGATATATTCCGCGACCGACTTTGCAATGGATATGCCGTCAAACGTAGAAGTGCCGCGCCCTATCTCGTCAAGGATAACAAGGCTGTTTTTCGTGGCGTTCTTCAGAATATCCGCGACTTCGTTCATTTCCACCATGAACGTGGACTGTCCCGCGGTCAGATCGTCGGACGCGCCGACTCTCGTAAATATCTTGTCCACAACGCCTATCTTCGCATAACTTGCGGGAACAAAACACCCTATCTGCGCCATTATGACAATTATTGCCGTCTGGCGCATAAACGTAGATTTTCCCGACATATTCGGTCCCGTGATGATAAGAAGCTTGTTGTCGGAATTGTCAAGATATACGTCGTTCGGCGTAAACTGCCCGTCCACGGCGATATTTTCAACGACGGGATGCCGTCCGTCCTTTATGTCTATAACGCTTTCGAGCGTTATCTCGGGCTTTACATATCCGTTTTCAAGCGACGCCTGCGCGAATGAACACAACGCGTCTGCCTGCGATAAAGCAAAGGCGGTCTGCTGAATTTCGGAAAGCTTCTGCCCGATATAGTCGCGTATCTCCGAGAACACCGACTGTTCAAGCGCTATCAGCTTTTCGTTTGCGCCGAGTATCTCGCCCTCGAGCTTTTTAAGTTCTTCAGTCACAAATCTTTCACCGTTTGTAAGCGTTTGTTTTCTGATATAATTATCGGGGACTTTATCTTTAAAGCTGTTCGACACCTCGATATAATAACCGAAAACGCGGTTGAAGCCTACTCTCAGAGTACGTATACCCGTTTTTTCGCGCTCGCGGACTTCAAGCTCGCGGAGTATGTTCTCCGCGCCTCCCGAAACAGAACGCAGCCTGTCTATCTCGTCGTTGAAGCCGCTTTTTATAACTCCCCCGTCCTTTAAATTCAAGGGCGGTTCGTCCGCTATGGAATTTTCTATAAGGCGCGCCGCGTCGCCGCTTTCGCTTATCTCCAAGTTCAGCTTTTTAAGCAGCCGCGACGAGAATATTCCGAGCGCTGATTTTACTGCGGGAATAGCCGAAAGCGTCTTTCCCATTGCGTAAATATCGCGGGGATTTGCGGTCTTATACGCTATTCTCGACATAAGCCGCTCAATATCGTATATGTTTTTCAGCGCTTCCCGAACGTCTGAAAGTCCCGCGGAGTTTTTCATAAGCTCGTCTACGGCGCTCAGTCTGTCGAGTATCTTTGAATGATCGGCAAGAGGACGCTCAACCCACGAGCGCAGTCTTCTCCTGCCCATGCTTGTTACGGTCTTGTCGATAACATAAAGCAGCGACCCGCGCTTGTTTCCCGTACGCATAGTTTCGCATAGCTCAAGATTTCGGCGGGCGTTAAAGCCGAGTTCCATATACTCCTGTTTGCTCTGTACATTAACGGAAGTAAAACGCTTTACGGTTTCCTTGTATGTCTCCCCCAGATACCTGAAAAGCGCGCACATCGCCTTTTGGACAAGCGGCATTGAACCTATGCCTATGTCGGATATGTCCGATACGTTTTCAAACTGCGCGGTTATGGCGGAAAGATCAGAGTTGTCGAACTTTTCATCGTCGCACAACTCGCAGCTGCTGTTTTTCATATTCTCGGAGATAAAAGAGGTGATACTTTTCAGGTCGAGAAAGCTTTGATTTATAAGTATCTCAACCGGACCGAAACCAGAAAGCCCCGAAATTATTTCGGCTTCGCGGTCTTTTCCGTGCTTTTCATAAGCGTTTATCTCGCCGGTGGAAATGTCCGCAAAGACCATTCCTACGCCGTCGTCCTCGGCGAAAATGCTGGCGATAAAGTTGTTCTTGTCCTCGCTGAGCATTGAGTCTTCGACAACTGTTCCCGCCGTTACGACGCGAATAACTCCGCGCTCTACAAGTCCCTTTGACGCTTTCGGATCGGTCAGCTGTTCGCAGATAGCAACTTTAAAACCTTTTTCTATGAGCCTTTTTATGTATATCTCGCTGCTATGATACGGAACTCCGCACATCGGCGAACCCGAACGCGTTGTAAGCACAAGCTCCAGCTCGCGCGATACATTTACCGCGTCATCGAAAAACATTTCATAAAAATCGCCCAAGCGGAAAAACAGTATATGATGCGGGTATGCCGATTTTATATCGAGATACTGCTTAAGCATAGGTGATACGGTTATTTTATTTTCCATTTGACAGACCGACTTCCTTTTATTTACGCAGAATACATCATAAGAATGGCGTTATCCATCCGACCGTTTTTTCTCAGCCGCACCCTCCGCAGGTCGAGCAGCTTCCCGTACAGTCAGCCGTTGGCGGCGCAGACGGGCAGGTCTCGGGATCCATTCCCTCAACCGAATAAGTGAGGATCGTGTTTATCTCGCTCATAAGCGCGTCCATGCCCTGCTTTGCGACTGTAAACAAAGCCATATTCTCGTTCGACATGACCTTTTCATACGCTTCCTGCATTTTAACGTTAAGCTCCTTTACCTTTTCGGTATCGACGGGGTCTTTTCCGTTTTCAAGCGCAGCGTTCTGACGGATAAGGTTGAACTCTCCGATAAGCTCCTGAAGTCCCTCGTCAGCGTCGTTTGCTTCTTTAGCCTTGGTATAGGCTATATAGCGTTCGTCCGCCTGTACTGCTTTTCCCAGTGTTCTTGCCGCTTCAATAACTGTCATAATGATTTCCTCCGTTAAATTAAAATTATCTTATTATTGTTCCCAAAAGCGCCCAGTTGAGCGCCTTATCTATCCTTACGTTTACAAAACTCCCTATAAGCTCCTTTTCTCCCGCAAAGTCCACAATTACATTCTGCGGAGTCTTTCCCGTAAGAAGCGAAGAGTCCGTTCTGCCCTCTCCCATGCATAGTACGCGAAACGTCTGTCCGACATATTTTCCGTACATATCGGTTCCTATTTTTTCCTGCAATGCGAGAAGCTCTCTGAACCATTTTCCCTTTTCCTCCGCCCTAACGGGGTCGGGAAGTTCTTCGGCTTTCGTGCCTTTGCGCAGGCTGAAAATGAAAGTAAAAAGCGAATCGAACCTCACGCGTTCTACAAGCGAAAGCGTTTCTTTAAAATCATCGTAGGTTTCCCCGGGAAATCCCACGATAATATCCGACGTCAGCGAACAATCGGGAATCTTCTCTCTTATATACTCGACAATTTCGAGATAATTTTCTCTTGTATAGTGCCTGTTCATAAGCTTTAACACTCTGTCCGAGCCGCTCTGTACGGGAAGATGAAAATGTCGGGTGACTTTTTCACATTCGGCTATTGCGTCTATAAGTTCCTTTGTGGCGTCCTTGGGGTGGCTGGACATATAGCTTATGCGAAATTCTCCCGGGAGCGAATTTATCTCACGCAGAAGTTCGGCAAAGCTTGCGCCGAGTTCTTTTCCGTATGAATTTACGTTCTGCCCCAAAAGCCAAATATCCCTTGCGCCGCTTTCGACCGCCTGTTTTACCTGTTTGATTATTTCCGACTTTTCGCGCGAACGCTCTCTGCCTCTTACGAAAGGCACTATGCAATAGCTGCAGAAATTGTTGCAGCCGTACATAATCGGAACGTTTGCCGAAATAACGCTCTCGCGCCTTATCGGAAGACCCTCGGCTATAACTCCGCCATCTTTCGGAACGGAAAAAATGCGCTTTCTTTCATTAAGTTCTCTGTAAATAAGCTCGGGAAGGGTGTGCAGAGCGTTTGTGCCGAAAACGATGTCCACATGAGGAAAACTCTTTTTTATTCTTTCTACGATATGTTCCTGCTCGACCATACAGCCGCACACGGCGATTATCATATCGGGGTTTTTCGCCTTGTCGTGTTTAAGAGCGCCGAGATTTCCGAAAACCCTGTCCTCGGCGTTTTCTCTCACCGCGCAGGTGTTGAATATCACGATGTCCGTATTTTCGGGGCTGTCGGAAAATCCAAATCCCATTTGAGAGAGCATTCCTTTTATTTTCTCTCCGTCGCTCACATTCTGCTGACAGCCGAAAGTGTGTACATGAGCCAAAGGCAACGCTTCACAGGCGGAAAAAATATCCCTCACCCTTTGAGAAAAATCCCGCTGGCGCCGGATCTCTTCGGGAGTTATCCTTATTGTCATTTATTATACCTCAATTATTTCAAATAAACCCTTTTTTTATAAAACTTTTTGCTTTCAATTCTGTTGCGGGATATACTGTATGTCTTTGCGAAAACCGCGGCAACGACTTCCTTTGCTCCCGCGTTTGTCAGAAGCTCCGCGCAGACGGAGAGCGTGCTTCCCGTAGTACAGACGTCGTCTATCAGAATGAGCTTTTTTCCGCTAATATCGGCTTTGTCGTTTATATAAAAAGCCTTTCTTGCGTTTTCAAGACGCATTTTCATACCGAGCATTTTCTGTTCTTGCTTGTCGTCCTGCGCTTTCAGGGCTTTTAAAACAGGAACGCCGCTAAGCCGCGATATTCTTTCGGCTATTTTTTCCGCCGTCGCAAATCCTCTTTTCTTTACGCTCAGAAAACCGCTCGGAACGGGAACTAAAGCGTCCGCTTTTTTCAGCTCTTCCTTTATCTTTTCGTATATCATCCGAGCGAAAGCCTCAACAGGATAAATAAGCCCGCCGTATTTCATACCGAGCACCGCCTTTTTGGCGCGGTAAGCATAAAAGCAGCACGCATAAAACCTCGAAACATTTTCAATAGGCTCAAGCGGCTTTTTTACATACGGCAGAAACTCGGGGCAGCTAAAGCACATATATTCATCGGCGCTTATTATTTTCCCGCAGAACGGGCATCTGTTCGGATAAACAAGCGAAATTATTTTTCGCTCAAAGTTATAAAGCTTTTGTCTGTCCAAAATTTTCCTCTATCATTTGTTTAAGGCAGGACGTTCTTTCATCCCGTCTGTCGTTTTGAAGCATACGGCTTATTTTGTTTTCCGTGCCTATAAGGATAAGCGTGGATTTTGCGCGCGTCACGGCGGTGTAAAGAATATTTCTGTACGACAGCTTTTCCATTCCGTTCGGCAAAGGTATAACGACCGCGGGATATTCGCTTCCCTGACTTTTATGTACGGTCATGGCGAAAGCGTGTTCTATGTTTTTAAGCATGTCCCCGTCGTATACCGCCCGCCTGCCGTCGAAGTCTATAAGAAGGCGCATATTTATTCTGTCGGCTTCTATTATCGTGCCTATATCGCCGTTATAGACTCCGCGCGACTTTTCATTTCCACGCCGCCACTCTACTTCATAATCGTTTTTGTTCTGCATTATCTTGTCGCCCTCGCGGAAAAGCGTTTTCATATACTTTATCTCGCGCTTATCGGGAGAATGGGGATTCAATACATTCTGAAGCGCGACATTGAGCCGCATTGTGCCTACCGTTCCCATTCTAGAAAGGCACAAGACCTGTATATCCGCTATCGGGTCGTAGCCGTAGCTTTTCGGAAGCCTTTGGGAGCAAAGCGCGCTTACAAGGTTTGTTGTGTTATCTTCACTTTCGGAGAGCATGAAGAAGAAATCCTTTTTCCTATCATAAAGCTCGGGCATCTCGCCTTTTATTATCGCGTGGGCGTTTGTCACAATAAGGCTCTCCGCCGCCTGTCTGAATATCTTTGTAAGCTCGACTTTCGGCACTCTCCCGCACCCCGCCATATCCCTTAGGATATTCCCCGCGCTGACTGACGGGAGCTGGTCGCTGTCGCCGACAAGAATAAGCCTCGTAGAGCTTTTTAACGCCCTCAAAAGCGAAGCGAACAAAAGCTCGTCTACCATCGACATTTCGTCTATTATCAGCACGTCGCAGGAAACGGGGTTGTCCTCGTTTCTCCTGAAAACGCTTTCGCCTGTCGAAAGATCGGCTTCCAAAAGCCTATGCACCGTCTGAGCGGGAGCGCCTGTAAGCTCCGCTATCCTCTTTGCGGCTCTTCCCGTCGGAGCGGCAAGTTTTATTTTAAGATTACGTTTTTTGCAAAGCTCAATAACGGCGTTTAAGGTTGTTGTCTTTCCCGTTCCGGGACCGCCCGTTATTATGAAAATATGCGAGTTCATACAGCCGTTTATCGCGGCTTTTTGTACCTCGTCGTACTCTATTCCGTTTTCCCATTCCACGCCGCTTATTTCCTCGGAATAGTCCGTGTTCTCATCTTTTGAGCGCTTTATCATCTCGCAAAGTTTTTGAGAAATAAAGCTCTCCGCTCTGAAATACTCCGAAAGGAAAATATACCTGTCGCCGCCGGTTTCATATACGGCAATCTCCTCGTTTGAAAGAAGATATTCCGTCGCCGAAGAAAACAGATGTTCGTCCGTCATAAGCCACGTTGTTACTTCAGTCTTGAGCAGCGTTTCTTTTAAACAGGTATGCCCGTCGTTTACGGCTTTTTGAAGCTCGTGGAGAATAGCCGCCGAAACGCGCTCCTCGCTGTTTTTCGGGAATTTCAGATCTTCGGCTATTCTGTCCGCGTCCTCAAACGGAAGCTCTATCCCCCACCCGCAAAGCAGATAGGGGTTTCCCTCGACGGCGCGTATAAGTTCGCTCCCGTATTTTTTCCATGCCGCGGAAATATAAACATACGGCACGGAATATTTTGAAAAGTATGTAAGAGCTTTTCTTACGCCCGAAATGTTTTGGTATTCTTTTCCTATAAGCAGCGCTTTTTCGGGGGTAACGCCTTTAAGCGCGGAAAGCGATATGGGATCGTTTTCGAGAATATCCGCCGTTCTTTCGCCGAATGCGTCTACTATCTTCCGAGCCAGGACATTGCCTACTCCCGCTAAAATGCCCGATGAAAGATATTTTTTCATCATTTTGAGGTCTGTCGGCATATGCCGTTCAAAAATATCGACGCTGAACTGCTTGCCGTATTTGGGGCTTGTGACGTATTCGCCGTACATGGTGAGCTGTTCGCCCTCGCGGACGTCGCCCATTACACCGAACGCTTCTATAAACTCACCGTCTGCGTCAATATCCAGAACGATATAACCGTTGTCCGCATTATAGAAAACAACGTCTTCTACGTTTCCCGTAACGCATATCAAATTCTTTTCCGTATCCATTTATCCGTTCTTCACCGTTTATTTTCCTACGACCTTTACATTGTCATACTTTTCGGACAACTGCTTTGCCGGTTCAATTTCACTGCTCTTGTCGGCAATGATCTTTATCTCTCCTATATAAGCGTCGCGGCGCGCATGAATAATAAAGCTCTCTAAATCTTCACCGAACTTTACATAAATGTCGAACGTCTCCGTACAGCCGCTTTTAAGCGCGTTCCACAAAAGATACGCCAGCATTGCCGCGGCAAAAATAAGCAGAAATATGACCGCAAACGCTCCCAGAAACTCCATAATACCGCCTCCTTAAAGGCAGTATATGCGATTATCGCCTTTTAAGTTCAGCGCAGTTCCAGCCGTCCTCGTTCTTTTTGACGATCACTTCAAATCCGTTTTCACAAAGCGCATTTTCGACTTCGTCAAATCTCTCGTCAATTATTCCCGAAACAATAAGCCGCGCGTCGTTTTTCATAAATTCGCCGAAAAGCCCGCTCATTCCTATGATAACGTCCGCCACGATATTCGCGCAGACAACGTCGTATCCGCCGCCTATTTCTCCGCGAAGAGCTTCGTTTTCGATTATGTTGCCGCAAAAGGCTTTATAGCGCAATTTGTCGAAATGATTTTTCTCAACGTTTTCCGAGGCGGTTTTTACGGCGTTCTCGAAAATGTCGCACATACAAACCTCTTTTGCTCCGAAAAGCAGCGCCGCAATGGAAAGTATCCCGCTTCCGCAGCCGAGGTCTAAAACTCTTTCCCCGCCATTTACGGCGTCTTCAAGAACTTCCATTACCATTTTGGTGGTGTGGTGCTGTCCCGTGCCGAAAGTGGACGCGGGATCTATTTCAAGGATCCTGTCGCCGCCGGCTGCTGCATAGTCTTCCCACGAGGGCTTTACGACAAGCGTTTTGCCTACGCGAAAAGGCTTATAATATTTCTTCCAGTTATTCGCCCAGTCCTCTTCTTTTACATTTGCAAATTCAAAGCGAACATTTCCGTAAAAGCCGTCCGAGTTCTCCGCTTTGAGTTCTTCGACCATGAGCTTTACACCGGTAAACTGTTCTCTGCCCTGGGCGTTGTCGTGAACGTAGACGGTTATGCACGGCTCGGCATTTTCAAGCCCCATAAGGCTGTCGTCTACATAATCCCAATTTGCGTTTTTATCAGCCAGAAAGTCCTTAAAATCCGCGCTGTCCCTTACGGCAAAGCCGTCTATGCCGAGGTCCGAAAGTCTCGCGGTGATACCGTCAAGCGCCGCGCTTGATGTGTAAATATCTATCTGAATGAAATTGTCCATAAGTATTCCTCACACTATAAAAATACATTGTAATTATACCATATCTTGTATTAAAAATCAAGTAGGCAAATCAAAAACCGCAAAATATTTATGCCGAAAAAAATAATTCGTCATATTTTTTGTGAAAATTGACGAACGAAAAATAGTGTACAATAGGAAGTATTTGCGAAGAGGCTGTTTGCCAAATATGCCGTATAAAAGAAAAAAGAGGCTAGGGTTTAAACTCTAACCTCTTATGTCTTACCTCTAACCTCTAAAAGCTGTCCGATCACATTTTCGCTTCTTTCAGTTCGTTATAAAGTGAACTTAAAACGGAAATCATTTCCTTGTCCTCGTCGGTTTGAGCATATGGATCTGCGTAAAAGACTTCTAAATATGAAATATAATATTCTGTCATTGGATGATAGTATTTCATTAGTTCGTTCTCGCTCTTTCCGTCGAGCCCATTTTCTTTTACACGACCAGCATTGGCTTTAAAAAATGCGTCATAATCCTTTACGCCATCAATCTCCAGTATGTAATTCAAATAATCTTCATACTTGGAAAAATAAAATGAATAAACATACGCTTCTTCTTCATTTTCAGGTATCACTACATTAAACGCTTCAAGTATCTTTTTTTCCTGCTCCTCGGTAAATCCTACAAGCATTTTATCTTTTTGCATTCCCACCCACGAGAATGGATGACGTTTTTCAGATCTATCAATAAACTTATCTGCATAATCTTTGTAGATATTTGTGTACAAAGAACAGCCGGTCATACTGAATGACAAAACGCATATAATAACAATCTTTAGCAGTTTTACCATACGATCAATACCCTTGATATGACCCTTTTTCATAACATTCATGATTATCTCCGAGTACAAATAAACTCCAGCTTGTATAAAAACATATCTTGATTCTTTTCAAACGTTGTTTTTCTAAATTACACTCACTCGCCCCATCCACCTGCCCCCTTCCCCGAAGGGGAAGGGGGAGAATGCGGGGCGCTGCGCACCCCCGCACCCCCGCTTACGGAGGTAAAAGCTTAGCGCAATATCCACGCATTATGCAAGCAAATCGCTGACAACGCATATGGGCTTTATCTATAGTCTATAATGTCCAAAAAGCGGACACCTTTACTAACTACAGCGTTTTGCGCTTTTAGAGATAAGATGTAAGAAGTAAGAGGTTAAAGTTTGGACTCTAACCTCTTGCTTCTTCCTCAGATCGCCGAATAACTTTTTCTCTTAAAAGTTTCCCGGAAATCTTACCTCTTACGTCTTACCTCTAACCTCTAGATGGTGGAGCCGAGGGGAATTGAACCCCTGTCCGAAAACCCGTCCTCACAACTTTCTCCGAGCGCAGTCAGTCGTTTAAAATTCCCTTATCCGAGCGCCGACAGACAGGCTTTCGGATTTGGTAGTCTTTGGTACGTCAACGGCTGCAAGACAACTCGCCGAAGACGTTCACTGCTATCCGACGTCAAAGCTCTGCCCGCAGTAAAGCAGAGGTTGACGGCAGCGCGCTTAGGCAGCTGCTAAAACGAGATCTTCGTCTGCGTTTAAATTTAAGTTTGCGCTATTTTGGTGCTTCGCCCGCACCGCTCGCTTATCATGCATCAGGATCCCCGTCGAAGCCTTTACGACCCCGTTTGGTGTGGATAACTATCCAAATTGATTATACCACAAATGTCCCGTTTTGTCAAGCTATTTGAGCGCATTACAAGCACTTTTGGAAAAATCAGGCTGAACTTATTATTCACTTTATATTGCAAACTATTCAGCCATTATTGTTTATTCTTGCCTAATAGGAAAATAACGAAAAGTACTGCCGTGCTGAAAATGCATGCAATTATTATCACAAGAGAGGGAACTCCGCTTTCCGTCGGAGATCTTTCCTCTTGAAAATCGGGTTCTTCTACAATAAACAGCGCGTCGTCAAAATCCTCAACAGCGGCAGTTTCGTTTTCTTCAATGCCCGCATTATCCGAGCTGTTTTCTTTAGGCTCGCTTGTTTCGCTGTCGGTGGGTTCGCTGTCGCTTGTTTCTATATTGCTTGTTTCACTGTCGCTTGATTCGACATCGCTTGCTTCGCTGTCGGCAGGTTCAATATCGCTTGCTTCGCTGTCAATTGAACTTGTTGTTCCCGAGGGATTTTTAAGGACAGCGCGGTGCTGCTCTTTTAAACCGCAGCGGGAGCATATTCTTTCGGCTATGCCGTCGCTGTCAGCTGTAGGGTACTTTATTATCTCATATGCGCCGAACTTGTGTCCGAGGGCGGGAATCTGCTTTGAATAACTGTCGCCGCAATTTTTGCAAGTATATGTTATCAGACCGCTGTCCGTACAGCTTTCTTCTTTCACCTTTTTCTCGGTGTAGCTATGTTCTTTTTTATCTATGCTCTTTGTGTAGCTGTCGCCGCATTCGCAGGTGTACGTTATCTCGCCTGCTGAGTCGCAGGTAGGTTCTTTCGTTATTTTTGACGTATAGTTGTGGTCGTGATAAATGCTGAAGAAATCAACTGTATAGCTTATAGGAGCCGAAACGCCGTTTTTAGTGATACCGTTTATTTTTACGGTCACGGTGTCGTTTTGCGAAAACATACCGACGTTGAATATTATACACTTTTTCCCGCCGTAATTTGAGTTGTTTACGGTAAGATACTCCGAAATACCCGTGCTGTTTTTCGTCAGATGCCAGCTTTTATTCTGACTCTTTGAGGACAGATCTACAGTGACGTTTGAAATATCCGGCTCGTCATAATCCTCTCCCAGCACAACGGAAAACGCATAATTATCCGAATGCGACTTATAGAGTTCGATCGGCATATTTTTCGGCGGCCATGCGACATAATCACCCGCAAAAGTTTCGCTGCGCTTTGTGTCTTTTACATACGCGGCGGAATATGAACCCGTCATGCCGAATCCTATGGACTTTAGCGCGGGGCTTAAAATCCAACGTCTATGACCCAAAAGCGAAATATTGTCCTCGTCGGAATCCTCGATATAACCGAATATAACGGATCTTGCAAGGTTTGTATAACCCTTTGCAATATTTGAACCTCCCGCGCCCTCGGCGCCTGTTTTATAGAGGCTCTCGGGCATACCCGCGGGCTGTTGGGGGGAATGGCTCAGACTTCCGTTTGCAAGAAGAACGAGGGACGCCGCCTGAGCAAGCGCGTTATACTCGTCTGTCATAACAACGTCGTCGGGAAGTCCCGCTATGTATCGGCAGAAATTTACGGCGTTAAGAGCGTTCTGCCTGTCGCTTTGAGAAATGTTTCCCGCGGAATAAGGCGCGGCCGTCGAATAATTTTCGGTATAAGAAGCGCTTTTGTCGAAATCTATATTCAACTGTTTATAACGCTGTTTTATCTGCTCTTGGGTAGGGTAATTGAGAGTAAACGTTTCTGCGGCATACGAAACTTCGCCCTTTGTAACGCTGCAAAAAAATGTCAGCACAAATAAAGCGGACAAAAGGCACATAAAAAAGCGTCGTTTCATTGGCGTCATTCCTCTCCGGATCTTGATCTCTTTTAATTCTAACATAATAACATATTATTGTCAACAACATTTTTATGTCAAAAACTGAAATTTATACGACTGTTTTTTCCCGAAAAGTCCCCTCTTTTCCTGTTCGCTTACTGTTATTGACAAGACCTTATACCCTGTTTTTTCGACAGCGGCGCGAAGCTCTTCTTCATTTATTTCGTTTTCCGAAAGTATCACGGTTTCCCCTTTTGTATGCGAAGAACTTACTTTTTTCACCTTAAACGCGTTTCTTACAGCGTCATTTACATGGCTTTCGCACATTCCGCACATCATTCCGTCGATCTTCATAGTTATTTTTTTCATAATTACTGCTCCTTTCAATATAAGTTAGATACAACTAACCACAACTTATTATAACTCAGTTTTAGCGTTTTGTCAAGAGGAAGTTGTTTTTAAGAACTAAGTTATTTTAATCTATAGGCGCATAGCCTGTTGACAGTTGACAGTGTACAATGTACAGTATTCAGTAATAACCGAAAAGCAGTCCTCTTGTTATTGTGTGGTTTGGGCTTAAAGGCGCATAACCGAAACGCACTCCCACGCATTAAGCCTTCTCCTTTACCAAACGCACACACCCGCCCGGGCGGCGCCGTTGCGTTAGCTTCGCTAACGCCTGCTCATTTCGCTTACGCTCCATTCGCAATTTCATTGCTAAAGCAATGAAATTACGGCGCCGCCCTACACACTTTTCCTTGGTTTAAGTGGTTTGGGCTTATAGGCGCATAACCGAAAAGCAGTCCGCTTTTTTATCACTTTTGGATAACTCAAACGCTCTTCTTTCTCGCTCAAATGTAAATGCATTTCTGGGGCGGTTTTACGCTCATCACCTCTTTGTAGGATTGCCGTTTCAAAGCACGGCTTTGAAACGGCAATGCGGGGAAAACTCTTGTTTTCCCCGCACCCTTTAGCGCTAAATGGCTTTTGCGGGGACTCCGTCCCCGCGCCCCTGCCAAAGGGGAAAAATTTTTTGAAAAAAATTTTTCCCCTTTGGAATCCCTTTTCAAAAAACTTTCGTGCGCCCGCTCGTTTTGCGGTTTGAAAATCAAACGTTGTTCGCCGCTCGAAACAGCTTCTTACCTCTTAACTTTTACTTCTTACCTCTAAAAGTTCTTTCCTCTATATTCCTCGAAAATTTTAAGGTAGCTGTCGTATCTCTCTCGCGCGATCTGTCCGTTTTCAACTGCTTCTTTCACAGCGCACCCGCTCTCCTTTATATGCCGGCAATTTGCAAACCTGCATTTCGGCGTTATCTCCCGAAACTCCCTGAACGCCCCGTCAAGCTCGTCTTTCGGTATGTCGCAATAACACCCGATGTCTACTGTCGAAAATCCAGGCGTGTCCGCTATATAGCCGTTTCCGATCTTGAACAACTCTACCTGCCTGGTCGTGTGCCTGCCTCTGCCGAGCTTTTGACTTATCTCCCCCGTCTTCAGTTCAAGCTCGGGAAACAGCACATTAAGCAGGCTGGATTTCCCAACTCCCGAATTTCCGATAAACGCCGAGATTCCCTCGCCTATAAGCTCTCTTACTTCGTCTGCGCCCTCGCCCGTTATATTGTCAACAGCACACACCGAAATACCTATGCTTCGGTATATCTCAGGCAATTCTCCCGCTTTTTCAAGATCTATCTTTGTAAAAACTATTATTGGCTCAATGTCTTTGCTGTCGGCTACCGCAATCAGCTTATCAAGTATAAGCCTGTTTACTTTCGGCTCAACCGTGCTGTTTACAAAAAAGATCCTGTCAAGATTTGAAAGCGGGGGTCTTGACAGATAATTTTTCCGCTCGGATATTTCTATAATGACAGGCTCGGCGTTTTCCGAAACTCCAACCATCACCGTATCCCCCGCCGCAGGACTTATCCCTCTTTGACGAAAAATACCGCGTGCGGCGCATTTTATGTTTTCTCCGAAAAAATCACCGCCGAGGGCGTCCACATAGTAGACGCCCCCGACGGACTTTGTTATTATTCCGTTAAATGTACTTTCACTCATATCTCTGATATATTTATGTTCTTTCGGTCGGTTCGTTTTCAACAGGTTCAGCGGAACTTGACGAAGCCGGCGAGCTAGCCGATGAACTCGAACTTGAAGAAGACGAGCTTGGAGTAGGCTTGGACGAACTCGACTGAGTCGACGATGAACTCTGAGGAGGTTTAGTCGACGACGAGCTCGAAGAGGGTTTGGACGAACTCTGCGGAGGCTTGCTGCTGGAAACAGGCTTATCCGCAAGTTCTTTAAATACGTTGCTGTTCGTCTTTACTTTTTGCTCCTGGAATGCGTCGCTCGTAAACGTAATGTTGCTCTCGATATAAGTGCCTTCTTTTCCGTTGGCTGTATTTCTGACAATTATCGTATATGTCTTCTGCGTGCCGTTCTGACCTTTTATCTTATATACTTGCGTCTTTGACGCAGCAAGACCGACATTTACAGTCTTTGTGTTTGAAAGTTCTCCGTCAATATACAGCTTGAACTGGAAGTCTCCCGAAATATTCTGCGGAAGCGTAAAGCTCCAGTCATACTCCTTTTCGGGAAGTTCGCCGCTGCTGACCGTAAGGGTTATCTCTGTTCCCGGCATTACCTTTTCATCGGGCTTTACGCTCTGCTTTAATACCTTGCCCTTTTCTTCGATACTATCTTCGTATTCTATCTTCGGAACAAGATTATATTCATCGCAGCGGTTTAACGCCTCCTGGAGAGGCATTCCCTCAAGCTTCGGAACTATCTTCATCTTTTCAGCCGCGCCCATGCTGACATAAACGACGACTGTCGATCCCTGCTCGGCAAACTGGTCCGCAGGCGGGTCGGTAGAAATTACTCTGCCCTCGTCTATTTCATCGCTTTCCATGCTGGATACTTTTACAACAAGATGATCTCTTTCAAGCTGTCTCTTTACCGATTCAAAATCTCTGTCGCGGAAATCCTGGATCTGGATCTTCTTATTGCCCATGCTTACTTTTACTATGACCTGAGAGCCGACTTTTACCATTCTGCCCTCTACGGTACTCTGCTCAAATATAACGCCCTCTTCGTATTCGCTGCTGTATTCGTCCTGTTTTACGAGGGTCATAAGAGCGCCGTCTCCGTATTGTTTATTGGCTTCTTCCCAATTCATTCCGATAAGCTGAGGCATCGGGAATTCGCCGTTTTCAATAACAACGCCGTTCAGAGTTCCGCTGCTCGAAGAGCTTTGCGAGCCGCTCTTGCTGAAATTCCGAGAAAGCACGAAGAGAATAAGGAATACCGCCGCCACAACTATAGCCGCGCCTACCGCGAACAAGATCGGAATTATCGGCGAACGGCGTTCGTTGTCGAAATCATCGTATTCGTCTTCGTCTTCGTCAGTTTCCGAATCATCGACTTCTTCATCTTCATAGTCTTCGTCATATTCGCCCACTTTTAACGGCGCGCGCGTCTTTTCCGGCTCAGCCGCAGGCGACATACCCGCCAAAGTCTTTAACGATTTATCATTTGTATCGAACTTATAATCGAAAACCATTCCGGGATTCTTTTTGAATTCTTCAAGGTCGGTTATCATCTCGCCCGCAGTCTGATAACGCGCGGACGGATCTTTCTGCATAGCCTTTAAAACTATCTGCTCCAGACCCTCGGGGATAGTTTCATTTATTTCCGTAGGACGCTTCGGCGCAGTCTGCATATGCTTCAGCGCAATAGCTACGGCCGTATCTCCGTCAAACGGTTTCTTTCCCGTAAGCATTTCATAAAGCGCAACGCCCACGGAATAGATGTCGCTTCTCTCGTCGGTGAGGTCGCCCCTTGCCTGTTCGGGGCTTATATAGTGTACTGAACCTATTGTCTTATCGGACACGGTATTGTTGTTCTCGCGGTTGAATCGGGCAATGCCGAAATCCATGACCTTTATTGTTCCGTCGCTTAAGAGCATGATATTCGAGCTTTTTATATCGCGATGGACAATACCCCTGTCATGTGCATGACGGAGCGCTTTCAGAACCTGAATAGTAAAATGCACCGCATGATTCCATTTAAGAACGCCCTGCTGTTCAATATAATCCGTGAGAGTTATACCGTCTACATACTCCATGACGATAAACTGTACCTTATCGGTAAATCCGACGTCATAGATCTTTACGATATTCGGATGTGAAAGCAACGCTATAGCCTTGCTCTCATTGCGGAAACGGCGAAGGAACTCATCGCTCCCCGCAAACTCCGTTTTAAGGATCTTTACTGCGACCGTTCTGTCCTCACGGATGTCTCTTGCGCGGTAAATTTCCGCCATCCCGCCGACTCCTATAAGCTCTAAAAGCTCATATCTTCCGTCAAGTTTTTTTCCGATATTACTGTCCATTATAATCTTTTCCCCTTTTGATCACACTTAAACGAAAACTGCTTATAAGTAACAATACCAATACATATCGTATTATACCACACTTTTCTCCAAAAGTCAACCTTTTTTTCAGCTGTAACCAAACTGTAATAAAACTGTAACAAATCTGTAATAAATCAGCCTGTAAAAAATCAAACTTCAGACTGCGATAAGCGCCACGGAAATATTATCGTGTCCGCCTTTATTATTCGCATAATCCACAAGCTTTTTACAGCAATCGCGCGGCTTATTGTCAAAGCATATATCGAGTATATCCAGCTCGTCGCCGTATGCCGAAAGTCCGTCGCTGCACAAAAGCAGCATATCCCCGTCGTTCAGATCAAGCTCGAAATAATCGGGGATTATCTCTTCTTCCGCGCCAACGGCTCGCGTTATTTTGCTTCTTTTGGGGTGGGTCCTTGCTTCTTCTTCGGTTATAATTCCCTTATCCACAAGCTCGCGAACATGAGAATGGTCTTTTGTGATCTGTCTTATGCACTCGTCGTCGCCCTCGCAAAAGAGCTGGTATGCTCTGCTGTCGCCTACGTTTATTATGTGCGCGGTCTTTTTATAAACGATAGCCGCGACGCAGGTCGTTCCCATTATCTCGTCTTCTTTTTCTTTGGGATACCCGCGCACTATGGAGTTTGCCGCGACAACGGCGGTTATAAGCAGGTTTCGTATGGCGTTGCTTCCGAGGTCTTCGTTAAAATATTCTTTTATTCTTTGCGACACCACATCCACGGCAAGCTTGCTCGCAAGTCCGCCGCGGCTCTCGCCGCCCATTCCGTCGCACAAAACGGCGGCGCAGACATTGGGAGAAAGCATTTCTCCCCAGACGCTGTCTTGATTTTCTGTTCTTTCAAGTCCAATATCCGTTTTAGAATATATTTCCATAATACACCCCTTTTCTGAAGAAAGTTATGCAATAATGTTAATTGTCGAATTGCTGTAATGTAATTGTTTTAATTGTTATGTTTTTCTTCCAGGTCGTCGCGCCTCAGCTGACCGCAAGCCGCGTTTATATCCGCCCCGAGAGTTCTGCGGACAGTTGCGTTCAGTCCCGCCGCGCAAAGCCGCTTCTGAAACCTTTCGACAGAACGGCTCTTTTTATATTCGCGCTCTTTAACTTCGTTTATCGGTATAAGGTTTACATGGCAGTTTTTCCCGCCGAGAAGTCTTATAAGCTCGTCCGCCGAGCTGTCGTCGTCGTTCACGCCCTCTATAAGAGAATACTCGAATGAAATTCTCCGCCCCGTGGCATTGAAATAATCGTCGCAGGCTTTCATCAATGTTTTAAGGTCGTAGCGCTTGTTTATCGGCATTATCTCGCTGCGTTTTGCGTCTGTCGCCGCATGGAGCGACACCGAAAGCGTAACGCCGAGCTTCATCTCGGAAAGCTCGTATATCTTATCCACCACTCCGCAGGTCGAAAGCGAAACTCTTCTGAGGCTGTAGCCGCTCTCGGAAAGTATCTTTAAAAACTTTACAACGTTTTCAAAATTGTCCAGAGGCTCGCCTATCCCCATAAGCACTATGCTGTCAACGGGTTTTCCGCTGTCGCGCTCGCTTTCGTAGATCTGCCCGAGTATTTCCGAGGGCTTTAAATTCCTTATCCACCCCGCTATGGTAGACGCGCAGAACCTGCAACCCATTTTACAGCCGACCTGCGTTGAAACGCAAAGGCTGTTTCCATGGTTATACTCCATAAGCACGCTCTCTACCGACGACCCGTCGCTTAATCCATACAGATATTTTACAGTATTATCTATACGGCTTACAAGTCTTTTTTTAATTTTTGGGCGATATATACAAAATTTTTCGGAAAGCTGCTCGCGGAATTGGGCAGAAATATTACTCATTTGAGAAAAATCGCTGACCTTTTTTACATGCAGCCAATCAAAAACCTGTTTTGCTCTGAATTTTTTCTCGCCCATCGCGCAGATCTGTTCTGCAAGTTCTTCCGATGAAAGCGAGAGAATGTCTGTTTTTTCCATAAGCTCCTCATTTTATGCGCCTGAAAGCCGCGGTAAAAAAGCCGTCGCCGCCGTCTTTTTCGGGGAAGAACGTTCTCATGGGGCTGTTTACTGCGTTTTCATACGGGATAGGCTGTACTATCGGAGAAAACTCGGGGTGATCCTGCGCAAAAGCCTGAGCGACAAAGTCATTCTCGCGGCGCGAAAGCGTGCAGGTCGAATAAACGAGCGTTCCGCCAACTTTCACATACTGCGAGGACACCTCTAAAATCGCCCTCTGAAGCGTAGGCAGGTCGTCAAACTCGCTCTCGGATTTGTACTTTATCTCGGGCTTGCGGCGGATAACGCCAAGCCCCGAACACGGAACGTCGCACAATACCCTGTCAGCCTTTGTAAGCGTTTCATCAAACCTTACGGCGTTGTTCTGTCTTGCTTCTATTATCCTTAAGCCTAAGCGCTTTGCGCCCTCGGCTATAAGATCCGTTCTCGCGTCGTAGAGGTCTAGGCTGTAAATATGACCGTTGTTTCCCATAAGCTCCGCCATTGTAAAGGATTTTCCTCCGGGGGCGGCGCACATATCTATGACCGTTTCATTTACTATCGGTCTTAATGTAAGGCAGCAAAGCTGGCTCGAAACGTCCTGTATATGAAACAGACCGTTTTTAAAAGCTTTAAGCTTTTCTATATCTCCTATTTTATTCAGCTTTATACAGCCGCTGAGCTTTGGGTTTATCTCAGCCGAAACGCCCTCTTTTTTGAGCGCGTCTACAAGATCCTCGTCCGTCGTCTTGTAGGTATTTACCCTTGCATAGAGCGGCGGAGCGCCGAGAGAGGCTTCTAATGCCTTTACGGCGTTTTCCTCGCCGTATTCGTTTTTCCACTTTCTCGCCAGCCATACGGGGCAGGAATACTCTATCGAAAGCCTTTCTTCATCCGAAAGCCCGTCATATGAAACCGCCTTGTTCTTTCTCAGAAAACTGCGCAGCATGCCGTTTACATATCCCTCGGAGCTGTAGAGCTTAAACTGTCTGCAAAGCTTTACGCTTTCGTTTACAGCGGCGCTTTCGGGTATGGACGGCATATACAAAAGCTGGTAAAACCCGACGCGCAATATTGTCGCAGTTTCCGCTTCTATTTCTTCAAAGTGTATCCTGCTGTTTTGCGCAATAATATAATCAAGCGTCATTTTCCGCTCCGTAACGCCGTAAAACAGCGCCGCGGCAAATGCTTTGTCGCGCTCGGAAAGTCCCTGTTCGGAAAGTTCCTTGTCGAGCAGGATATTTGAATACGCTTTTCCGCTGTCCATTTTCAGCAGCAGCTTTACCGCCGTATATCGTGCGTTTGCCATTTTCTTCTCCTAAACAAATCGGTGGTTCGTTTATTTTCCGAGCCTTGTTCCCTTTTCTACTTTCTTTCCGCGAAGAAAATCCTCCGTTTTCATTCTCTTTGAGCCTTCGAGCTGTATCTCTTTAAGCTCTATGCAGCGCCCGTCGCCGCAGGCTATCAGAAGCCGTTTTTCGTCTGCGACCGTTCCCGCGGGAAGCTCCGACTTCTCGTTCGTAAGCGCCGAGCGATAGAGCTTCATGCGTTTTCCGTTTAAAAAAGTATAAGCGCACGGAACGTCAGCCATAGCGCGGATAAAATCGTGAACCTGTTTTGCGGGCTTTGAGAAATCCGTAAGAAGCTCTTCTTTGGTTATCTTCTCGGCATAACTTGGCGTTTTGCAATACTCCTGGCTGCTGTAAAATGCGGAGCAGGTCGAAAGCTTTACGAGCGTCTGCGCTATAAGCTCGGCGCCTCTAACGGCGAATATCTCCTCAAGTTCGCTTCCCGTCATATCGGGACCTATGGGCTGTTTATATACCATGATAACGTCTCCGGTATCAAGTCCCTCGTCCATTTTCATCGTGCATACTCCCGACATTGTTTCGCCGTTTTGTATACACCGCTGTATAGGCGCGGCTCCGCGGTATTTCGGCAAAAGAGAAGCATGAAGATTTATACACCCGTACAGCGGAAGCTCCAGAATACTTTTGGGAAGTATCTGTCCGTATGCCACGACCACTATAACTTCCGGCTCTATAGAGCGCAATATTTCAAGCGACTTTTCCGCGTCCTCGCCTTTTCTGAGCGAAGTCGGCTGATAAACGGGGATACCGTATTCCTCCGCGAGCTTTTTGACGGGAGAGGCTTCGAGCTTTTGCCCGCGGTTTTTAACTTTGTCGGGCTGAGTAAAAACCGCCGCTATCTCAAATCCCACTTCTTTCAGATAACAGAGGCTCTTTGCCGCTATCTCGGGAGTTCCCATAAAAACGACTTTCATATATACCAAACCTCATTTCAAATGCTTTTTACTCGTCTTCTACCCACTCTGTCACTTTATCCTTGTAAAGAACGCCGTTCAGGTGGTCTGTTTCGTGGCAGAAAGCCCGCGCCAAAAGTTCTTTTACATGGTATCTATGGAGCTTTCCGAAACGGTCATACGCTTTTGCGCGGACGTGCATGGGTCTTAAAACTATGCCGCGCTTATGCGGGTATGAAAGACAGCCTTCGGCTTCTTCCTGTTTTCCCCACATGGCTGTTATAATAGGGTTTATAAGCTCAAGTTTCCCCGCTTTTCCGCCCGTGTCTATAACGACGACGCGCTTTAAAACGCCCACCTGCGGCGCGGCAAGACCAATGCCCTCCGCGTTTTTCATCGTTTCATACATATCGTCAAGAAGCTCCCACAACTCCTCGTCGAATTTCTCAACCTTTTGCGAATGTTCGCGAAGAAGCGGATCGTCAAATGTCAGGATCTCTCTTATCATTTTTTCACGACCTTTTTGCTATGTCCTGTTTTACTCTGTCAATAAACAATATCCCGTCGAGATGGTCGACTTCGTGGCAAATTGCCCTTGCAAGCAGGTCGCTTCCTTTTAGCTCAAACTCTTTTCCCGTTCTGTCGAATGCCTTTACCGTGACGGTCTGCGGGCGCTCTACCTCGCACCATTCTCCGGGAGCCGAAAGACAGCCCTCTCTTCCGACCTGAACGCCCTCGGTCTTTATTATCACGGGATTTATTAGCTCTATAACGCCCTTTTCATCGCGGACGTCTATAACCACCGCCCTGCGCAATATCCCGACCTGCGGCGCGGCAAGACCCACGCCGTCCGCCTCTTTCAAAGTTTCCGTCATATCGTCGAGAAGCTGCGCCAGCTTTTCGTCAAAAGCGGTGACCTCGCGGCATTTTTTCCTCAACACGTCTTCGCCGAATTTTATTATTTCTCTTAAAGCCATCTTACTGTCCTTTCAGTTTATATCCGCAAAAAACTTTACGTTTTCAAGCTCCTTGTCCTCGTACGCCGCCATAAGAGTTTCTCTGACGGTCCTGCGAAGAAGCGGACTGTTCACACACTTTGCCAGAAGCGTAAACCGGTATCTCCCGTTCACTTTTTCAATAACGTTCGGCGCGGGACCCAATATCCTTATAGGTACGCGATCTCCGAACTCCTCCGCTTTATTTTTGAGCATAGCGGCAAATTTCCTCGCGGCATTTGCGCAAACGCTCTGAGATGTCGCGGAAAAGCCGAACGTCACTATATCGCACATAGGCGGGCAGAACGTTGCCTCTCGGAGCTTTATTTCCTCATCGTAAAACGCGGGATAATTCTGGGCTGCCGCCAGGTTTATGACAAAATGCTCGGGAGAAAACGTCTGTATTATAGCCCTGCCCATTTTGTCGGCGCGTCCCGCGCGACCGACGACCTGGGTTATAAGCGAAAATGTCCGCTCATATGCCTTATAATCGGCATTATACAGCAGATTATCCGTTTTAAGAACGCCGACTAAAGTCACATCGGGAAAATCAAGCCCCTTCGCTATCATCTGCGTTCCCACCATAATGTCATAATCGTGCCTGGCGAAAGCGCTGAATTTCTTTTCAAACGCCGCTTTTCCCGAGGTCGTGTCTGCGTCCATTCTCAATATCCTTGCCGTTGGGAATACCTGCGAAAGCGCGTCCTCGACGAGCTGAGTACCCTCGCCCGTCATGCCGAAAAACTGCCCTCCGCATTTTTTGCATATCCTGTCGGGTCTTTTCATAAACCCGCAATAGTGGCAGATCATCGACTCGTTAGCTTTATGATATGTAAGCGGAATGGCGCAGTTAGGACACTCAACGGGCTTTCCGCAGCGCGCGCATCTGACGCTCGTGCGGTAGCCGCGCCTGTTGAGCAGTATTATGGACTGCTCGCCTTTGTTTAAATTATCCTCAAGCGCATTTATCAGCGGCTCGCTGAAGTCCGACATATTGCCGCCCTGACGCTCGTTTTTCATGTCTATTATGCTTACGCCCGGCAACACCGCGCTGTTATACCGCTCGTCTATCTCAAACAGGCTGTATCTGCCTTTTTTTGCGTTATAATAACTTTCAAGAGAGGGCGTCGCCGACGCCAGCAAAAGAAGCGCGTTCTGCGCGAAGCAACGCTGTTTTGCAATATCGCGGGCATGATAGCGCGGAGCGTTTTCGGATTTATAACTCTGCTCGCCCTCCTCGTCAATAACGATTATCCCCAAGTCTTTTACGGGTGCGAAAACCGCGCTCCTTGTACCGATAACTATCCGCGCTTTTCCCTCTTTGACCCTGCGGTATTCGTCGGCGCGTTCGCCTACGGAAAGCGAGCTATGCATAATTGCAACTAAATTTCCGAACAGCCTGCGGAATTTTCCGACAGTCTGCGGAGTGAGAGATATTTCGGGGACGAGCATTATCGCGGTCTTTCCCTGTTTTACCGCCTCGTTTATAAGGCGTATGTAAACGGAGGTCTTTCCGCTTCCCGTAACTCCCCTCAGAAGCGCGCAGCGCGGTTTTTCGTCGTTCATAAGCGACAATATCCCGTCAAAAACTTCCTGCTGCTTAGGCGAGAAAATTATATCGTCGGGGTCTTCGCTTCTTGTTTCGCTGATGTCGGTACGGAAAACGGAATACTCGTATTTTTCGAGAATGTTCTTTTCAACGAGCCTGTTTACGACCGCGGGTGTTGACGCGCAGGCATAACACACTTCGTGAACGGACGCGCTCTCGTTTTCGCGGACGAACTCGACCGCCTTTTTCTGTTTCGGCGTGAGCTTTTCCGATTCGTCATAGCTCTCGGAAAGCCTCACCATAACTATGTTTTCGTCGCCGACCCTGCGCTTTGGTATTTCCTCGCGGACAACGGCGCCGCTTTTTAAAAGGCGGTCTATGTCGGACTTTCTCTCGGAAATGAGAAGCTCGATATTGTCCGCATTTTTTAGCTGCTCGGCGAGTTTTTTATCATCTTCCGAAGCAAGCAAAGTTTCATCGGATACGGAAAATCTGCTTTTCAGAGAATATGATAATCCCGGCGGGATCATTGTTCTGAAAGCGTCGAAATAAGTGCAAAAGGTGTTTTCGCTGAGCCACTTGCAAAGCTCCGACAACTCGCTTGAAATTACAGGCTCGTCGTCAATTACAGCGCTTATAGGCTTTGCCTTTTCAATATCTTCATTGCAGACCTCAAACACAAGCCCCACGCGCTTTGTATTGCCTCTGCCGAAAGGCACGACGACGCGTATTCCCGCAGAAACCTTTTCGGACAGCTCGGGCGGTATCGCATATGAAAACAGCTTGTCAAAAACGAACAGCGTATTTTCAACGGCTATCTTTGCGGTCAATGCTTTTCTCCCATAACATTTTTCAAAACTTCCCCGCAGCGCGTTCTCCTCAGTTTTTCCGCGCGGAACACGCTCAACAGATCGTCTACGGCGGTTTTCAGGTCGTCGTTCACTATAAGATAATCATAATTCTCGGCAAATTTAAGTTCGTTTCTTGCCTGCGTTGTTCTCTCTATAATTTTCTCCTCGGTCTCGGTGCCTCTGCCGCGGAGCCTTTGTTCGAGAACTTCAAGCGACGGCGGCAATATAAATACAAGGCAGGAATCGGGAAACTGTTTTCTGATATTCATGGCGCCCTCTACCTCGATTTTAAGCACTGCGTCTTTCCCGCTGTTTATAAGGTCATTAACGCTCTTTTTAAGAGTGCCGTAATAATTCCCGCAATACTCGGTATATTCAAGAACTTCGCCGCACTGTATCTTATCCTTGAAATCCTCGACAGTGAGAAAATGATAATGCACGCCGTTTATCTCACCCTCGCGGGGCTTTCTTGTAGTGGCTGAAACAGCATAGCCCGCGGTGTCTGTATGCAGGAAGAACTCGTTTAAGATCGTATCCTTTCCGCAGCCCGCAGGAGCCGATATGACAAACAAAACGCCTTTATTTTCCATAATTCCTCCGTTATTGACTAATCGCCGTTTTTGGCGGACTTCCCCGCGATAGTATCGGGCATAAGCGCGGACAAAACAACATGACCGCTGTCGCAGATTATGACCGAACGCGTTTTTCTCCCGCAGGTAGCGTCTATCGCCGAACCGCTGTCCTTTGCAAGCTGGACTATACGTTTTATCGGCGCAGCCTCGGGGCTGACTACAGCGACTATCCTATCCTCGTTTACGACATTTCCAAAACCAATATTTACGGGTTTCAATCTTTTCATCTCCGATTTTTATACATTCTAAGTAATTATACCATATTTCTAAAAAAAAATCAACACAATTTCGGGCAAAGTTGTAAAAAACAAGCGGGAAGGCTTTTTTCTCATTATTTCGCTTTTCAAACTTAAACGCGCACACCCGCAACAAGTTCCCCGCCCGAACCCTCTCCGTTACCAAACCACCCGCCTGCTCACTTCGCTTACGCTCCGTTCGTAATTTCATTGCTAAAGCAATGAAATTACGGCGCCTCCAAACTCTCTTTTTCTCAAATTGAGTTGATTTAATCTATAAGCGCATAGCTGAAAACTTTTTCGCTCATTTATCACTTTAAAATAAATTTAACGTTTTTCTTTCCCGCTCAAAGGTTTTTCACACTTAAGGTACTTCCCCGCTCAACACCTCTCCTAGGATTGCCGTTTCAAAGCATGGCTTTGAAACGGCAATGCGGGGAAAACTCTTGTTTTCCCCGCACCCCCAGGTTCAATGCCGCAGGCATTTAACCTGATGCGCTATGCTAACGCGACGGGGGCGCTGCCCCCGTACCCCCGCCAAAGGGGAAAAATTTTTTGAAAAAAATTTTTCCCCTCTGGACTCCCTTTTCAAAAAACTTTTGCGCCGCCGCTCGTTTTGTGGTTTTGATTTTAACGTTGTTCGCCGCTCATTACAGTTTCTAGCCTCTAGCTTCTAGCCTCTAGATGGGGTCCCCCCCTTGTTTTTTAAAAATTCTCCAGCAGCTGTTTATAAAACTCGCTGTAATCGCCGCGCTTGTCAGCCGTGAACTGCATAGCCTCGCGCGGATGACGGTTTAACTGTCCCGTCATCATATATTGCAAGTCATAACCCCATGTAACGCCAGAATTTCTCAGCGGCATCATATACTTCTCTATAAACTCAAGCAGCGGGAAAATACTGTACTTCGGGTTTTTCAGGAATCCGAGCAGAAGTTCCATCGCGCAGTTTCCCGCGCCGCGCCCCATCGCAAGCGCCGTTCCGTCAAGATACGACACTCCCAGCGACATCGTTTCTATCGTGTTCGCAAACGCAAGATTCTGATTGTTGTGACCGTGAAAGCCGACTTTCTTCCCGTTTGCCTCGGCAAATTCGAGATATTTCGCCGCCAGATCTCCCGCATTCTCGGGAAACAGCGACCCATAGCTGTCCACAAGATATATTACATCTACCGAACTCTTGGAAATCATATCGAGAGCTTCGTTTATCTGATTGAGATTAGCCTGCGATATTGCCATAATATTGCAGCAAGTTTCATACCCCAGACCGTGAAGATGTTCTATCATCTCTATCGCCGCGGGTATCTGGTGTATGTAACACGCCACGCGCACCATGTCTATAACGCTCTCCGACTTCGGAAGAAAATCCTCCTTAAAATCGCAGCGACCCACGTCCGCCATAACGGATATTTTCATGTCCGAGATGTTTTCGCCGACAATTGAGCGAATGTCCTCTTCGTCGCAGAATTTCCACTTTCCGAAATCGCTCTTCTTAAACATGTTCTTGCTTGCTTTATAGCCAAATTCCATATAGTCTATTCCGCATTTTATGTTCGCCTTATAAAGCGCGGTCACAAACTCGTCCGTAAACTCGAAATTATTGCATAGTCCGCCGTCGCGGATAGTAGCGTCAAGAACTTTTACGTCCTTTCTGACGCTCATAAGATTACCTTTTCTGTCAGGCATTTTTTTGCACCTCTTTGTTTATATTCTTTCGAACATCGCCTAAAGTCCGCATTTTATTATAACACTTTCTTCCAAAAAAATCAAGTGCTGACAAAATTTTTTTAAAAAACTCTTGCAAATGTATACAAAATATTGTATAATTAAAAGTAACTTTTGATTATTGTATAATTGAGAGCAAGTATAAATCGTTTGTGAGGTGTATAAAATGATCTGCCCATCTTGTAAAAATAACGTACCTGACGGTGCAAAGTTCTGCGAATTTTGCGGAACGCCCCTTGCAGCTGTAGCCAACGACGCAAAAGAACAGACCTCCGCAGATCCCGCAGTGATCGACGAAGAGCCTGTTGTTTACGATGGACCCGCTGTTATTCCCGAAAGCACCGAGCCTGAAAAAGCGCAAAATATCGAGCCTGCTGCGGAAATAACCAACGAGCCTGAACGGGCGACCGAAACAAATAGCACGGGATCCTTCGACGATACCGCGAAGCGTTCCGCAACCGCCGTTATAGATAAACAAACGGAGGTAAACGAGCCTGACGCCGAATATTCCGCGCCGCAGACCGCCGAGGTCATAGAAAAACCGAAGAAAAGGAAAAAGATGAACGTTGCGGGCGCGGTTGCGATTTGCATTGCGTTCGGTATACTTATTACCGTATTTTCGACTGCCGCGATAGCTGTATCTTCCGTAAGAAAAACGCTTTCAAGAGAAGCAATATCCGAAGCGGTAGTTGAAATTGAATTAGGAAACGTAGTAGTAGGCGATATGAAACTCGATCTGACCGAAGAGGGCAAGCTTGACGAAGACGCGACCTTAAGCGAACTTATAAGCGTATTGCTTGAAGATTATGAACATCAGATAGCAAAAGGGCTTCTGGAAACGAACAATGTCACGGTAAACGACATAAAGAATATTCCCGGGATCGACCTTGACGCTTTCGTAAGGAAAATAGACGGAGTAAACAGCATAAACGACCTTGATATTGATACTCTGGTAAATAACTTCTCAAAATTCAGCGACGACGAGATAAAAGCAATTATCGATAAATATTCAAACGAAAAGTTTGAAGAGCAGACGTTTGAGATAGACAAAGAAAGAGTAGACAGCCTCCTCAACGATGAAAAATCCTCGGTTAAAGCATATCTGAGCGATGTTATAAAGGCATATGAAAGCTATCTGCTCACGGGCGACGACAGCGAACCTCTCAACGAAAGCGATCTTAAAGGTCTCTCGGAAGAAGCCGTAAATTATGTTCTCGACGGAAAAGATCCTTTATTCATTGATGAAATAAACAAGGAAATGGAAGTTGTCATAAAAGAGAACAAGAAAACTATCAGCTCCTATAATCCGTCAAGTTTGCTTGAAAGCGCGGGAAGTCTTCCTCAAATGCTGCTGTCGGTAATAACGATAATTGCGGCGGTGGTGCTTGCAGTAGGGCTTGCGGTAGTTATTGCGGTGATAACAAAGCGTATTGACGCGGCGGCGCTGACTTTGGGAATTGCGTTTGCGGTGTCGGGCGTAGCGGCGCTTTGCGTAAATCTTGTAACGGCAAATCTTTCGATGTTTACGGGACTTGACTACGCAATAGTAAACAAGACTCTCTCAAGAATTCTCAGCAAGACGCTTGCGCAAGATTTCACCACCATGGGAATAAGATCGCTCATTGCAGGCATAGTCTTTATAGGCGTGTTTGTAGCCATGAAGCTTATCACAAAAGCGATCAGGAATAAAAAAGCGAAAGCGGGATAACAGGTACCCGCAAAGCAGGTGTTATCGAATTGTGTTAATAAAAAAGAGCGTAAACCTATCGCAGGCTTACGCTCTTAGCTTTTAGAGGCTAGAGTTTAAACCCCAGCCTCTTATTTCTTTTATACGTTAAAGTTAGCAAATAACGTCTTAATTACAACTCTAGCCTCTAGCATCTTAATTTCTAGCCTCTAGAATCACATTCCCATAAACAATGTGGATGTATAATAATTCAGATTATCATATATGTCGCTATAAGAACCGCCGAACATATTGCCCAGCGACATTCCGCAAATGCACAAACCGCCGTAGATCAATATTATCAATCCCAACGCAATTGCTTCCCAGATAAGCATTGCGCGCGCATAATTTTTCCTCGCGGTATTGTTATCGGAGCCGAACGCCCATACAAACAAAAGTATAATTCCGATTATACCGAGTCCCGAAAGGAAAATCGTAAGCACCCACTGACCTACAGACATTTCTTCCGCGGGTGCGCTATAATTGCCCGAACTGAAATTCTGAGGATAATTCGGCATTTGTGAATAATTGCCGCTCTGATTGTTCTGATTGTTCATGTTGCTCTGGTTATTCAGATTGCTGCTTGACGTGTCAGGCATACTTCCGCCCGTAGTAGGCTGCGATGTTATCGGCTTTTCAAGGTTTACCGCTCCGCCGAGCTTTGCACCGCACGAAGGGCAAAAATCCCCGTCTCCCTGTACAAGAGAACCGCAAGTAGGACAAAATCTTTCCATAATTTACCTCTCTTTAACTGAAATTTCCGCAATGTATAAAAAACAAAGCCTCGTGGCAATGCCACACTTCCCTATCTTAAATATTATAGCATAACAATAAGCTTTTGTCAAGGATTATTTCACATACCATGAAAATAATGCACAAAATTTATTTAGTGATCCACTGGCTCATGCCTGCTCCCCAGTCGTTATTAGGGCGCTCGCGAAAGCCGAATTGTTTATAAAAAGGCTCTTTGCCCGACGCGGACATAAGGTAAAGTATGATAGTTTCGCCCTCTTCAAGCGTGCCGTACATAAAATCCATTGTCCGCTTCATCATCGTCGTTCCGATACCTTTGTGCTGGTATTCGGGAATGACCATTACATCGGTTATGAAATTTGCGTAGCTGCCGTCGGAAAGCACTCTTATCATTCCTACGGCTCTGCCGTTATCGCGGACGGTGGTTATATGAAACGCGTTGTTTAAGGCGTTTTTGGCTATCCTGTCGGACAATACTATAAAGTTTACCGCCCGGCGCATTTCCTTATATTCTTCAAGCGTCGGAGCTTTGTCTATGTATTCTATCATATCCCTCTGCCTTTCTTATTTTAAACAATTTCGGAGTTAATGAGTTTTGCTCATTAGCTCCGAATTTTTTATTCTTCGCCGTCAGCGTCGGTCGGATTCTTTTCAAGCTCGACCTTTTCGCCGTCTATGGTTATTTCTCCCGCCATAAGTTTATAGAAATCGGGACCGTTTATCTTTTCGTGCTTCATCAGATACTGCGCGCATTTTTCAAGCATATCTCCGTGTACCGAAAGAATATCCTTTGCCTTTTCATAGCCTGTTTCGATAAGCTCGCGTATTTCCGCGTCTATCTCGGAAGCGACGTTTTCGGAATAATTCTTGCCCTGAGAATAATCTCTGCCGAGGAATACCTCGTGGCTGGCGTTTCCGTAAAGAATAGGACCAAGCTTTTCGGAGAAGCCGTAGCGCATTACCATGTCGCGCGCAACGCCCGTTGCGCGTTCGATGTCGTTTGACGCGCCCGTAGAAATATCGTCAAGTATGAGCTTTTCCGCCGCGCGTCCTCCTAGCAGGACAATTATCTCTTCTTCCATATAAGTCTTTGAGATAAAGCTTCTGTCCTTTTCGGGAAGATGCATTGTAAATCCTCCCGCAGAACCGCGCGGAACAATTGACACCTGGTGTACTTTATCCTGCGTCTTGCAGAAATAAGTCGTAATTGCGTGACCTGCCTCGTGATATGCGGTGAGGCGCTTTTCATCGTCGGATACGACCTTTGACTTCTTTTCGGGACCTGCGACTACCTTTATAGTAGCTTCTTCTATTTCTTCCTTGGTTATAGCGCGCTTGTTCTTTCTTGCCGCAAGCAGCGCCGCCTCGTTTACGAGGTTTTCAAGATCCGCTCCCGTAAAGCCCGCCGTTGTTGCGGCGATGGTTTTAAGGTCGACATCGGGACCGATGTTCTTGTTTCTGGTGTGGACTTTGAGTATTTCCTCGCGTCCTTTTATATCGGGGTAGCTTACCACTACCTGTCTGTCGAAACGTCCGGGACGCATAAGCGCGGGGTCGAGAATATCGCGCCTGTTGGTAGCCGCCATAACTATGATGTTTTCGTTTTCGGTAAAGCCGTCCATTTCAACGAGCAGCTGGTTCAGCGTCTGTTCTCGCTCGTCGTGACCGCCGCCGAGACCCGCGCCGCGCTGGCGTCCTACCGCGTCTATTTCGTCTATGAAGATAATGGAGGGAGTATGCTTTTTCGCCTGGTCGAACAGATCGCGCACACGCGACGCTCCGACGCCGACATACATCTCTACGAAATCCGAACCCGAAATAGAGAAGAACGGCGCGTCGGCTTCTCCTGCGACTGCCTTTGCAAGCAGCGTCTTACCTGTTCCGGGAGGTCCTACGAGCAGAACGCCCTTAGGAACTCTTGCGCCTATCTCGCGGTATTTTCCGGGATTTTTCAGATAATCGACGATCTCAACCAGCTCCTGCTTTTCCTCGTCAGCGCCAGCTACGTCATTGAAAGTGACTTTCTTTCCCGTCATCTGACGAACGTTCGCGCGGGAGAAAGTGTTCATCTTTCCGCCGCCCGTTGTCTGCCTGAAAATAACAATGGTGAATACTACCATTACGAGAACAAGAAACAGATACGGCAGGAGATTGAGCCAGAATGAATTATCGGAAATGGGGATATAATTTTCGACAAGGTGATTATCGGGGTTCGCCTCGTTATACCTCACGCGATAATTCGCCATTTTTCCGTCTTTGTTATACCCGCTGTTTATATCGTTTAAGAATATATTTACGTTCGGAACGCTGTAAGTTTTTATCTGCTGGGGATCGTTTTCCGTTCCCTTGAGATAATATCTGAGAAGTCCGCTTCCGAGATCCAGTTCATATTTTGAAACGTTCAAATTATCAAACTCGGAAATAATATCCGAATACGACACTGCGTCTCTCCTCGAGTTTCCGCTTACCATATTCAAAACGGAAACTACTCCGAAGATAAGAAGTAAAATTATCACGAAGTAGATTATTACGCCCGTAAGCTTATTTTTCTTCATTTAAACCGCCTTTCCGCATTACGCGTGAATTTATATTTACAAGCCGCGAACATCCGCAGCCGAAAGATCGCAGACCGCCCCTAAAGCTCGGGCTTTATACGCAGCCTGAAATTTATGTACCTAACTTTTTATAACTCCGATATACGGAAGATTTCTGAATTTATCGTCGCAGTCAAGACCGTATCCCACCACAAAGAGATCCTCTATCTCAAAGCCCGTATAGTCGGCTTTAAAGTCTTTTATAACGCGCCTTGAGGGCTTGTCGAGAAAGACCGCCGTTTTAAGCGATTTCGGATTTTTCCGGAGCAGAAGCTCTTTGAGCTTTGAAAGCGTTCTCGCGGTATCTGCGATGTCCTCGACTATAACGACGTCACGTCCCGAAATTTTTGAAAGATCGCCCTCTACTTCGACATTGCCGCTCGAATTTGTTCCTACATAGCTTTTCGCTCTGATGAAATCTATCTCAAGCGGACACTCGACGCTCCTTATCAGATCGCAGAAGAAAACGCTCGCTCCGCGCAGTACGCACAAAAACAGAGGATTCTTATCGGCGTATTCTTCTGTAAGGAGCTTGCCCATTTCCTTTACGCGGGCTTTTATCTGCTCCTCGCTGTAGAGTACGCGTTCAACCTCGTTCGGAAAAAACATATGTTTTCCTCCTACTTCAAATTATTATATCATAAATTCGCAAGAATTTATGATATAATTGTCCATTACCGCACGGAGCAAAATTTTGAAAAAATTTTGCGGATGTGCGTGGACATAAGCATATAATAATCGCCTGCGATTATTATATCATAAGAAGATAAAAATTGCAAACCTATTTTATGAATATTTGCTGAAATTTCCTTGCTGTATACAATAGTTTTCAACACTCAAGCGTGCTTTTCGTTAAAACCGCCGAATTTCTGTTCAATATTTTCCACAAAGCAAATGCCTTTTCTTATTGTAAAGAACTTGTTTTTGCAGGGATTATATCTGGCGCTGCGTTTTGAGAGCAAAGAAAGCGCCGTTTTTATTCTAAGCGCCGACGGCTCAACGCCGCCGTTTATCAATATCTTCCTTACGGCTCTGCTCTTTATCGGATAACTTTGTTTATCTATCTCGGACGCTTCAAAACCGTTATTGCGTTTTGCGTTTTTCAAAACGTCTTCAGACATTTCTTCGAGAAGGTCGCTGTCGCTTCGGAGGTTTTTTGTCATTCTTGATATTGTTCCCAAAACCGACGGATTTATCTTCATCATTTCGGGAAGTATTTTCAGCCTTATCCTGTTTCTTGTAATCTCCTCGGAAAAATTTGTCTTGTCGGTGACATACGTCTGACCGCGCTCTTTGAGAAACTGTTCTATTTCGCTCCTGCTCACGTATATAAGCGGGCGGATTATCCTATCCCTAAAGGGCGGTATTCCGCAAAGACCTTTAAGCCCCGTGCCTCTTATCATATTGAAAAGGACGGTTTCGGCGTTGTCGTTTGCGTTATGAGCGGTAGCGATATAGGAATTTTCTCCGAAATGTTCTCTTGCTTCTTCAAAAAACTCGTATCGCACCTTTCTTGCCGCTTCTTCCAAACTTTCGTGCTTTTCGATAAGGTCTTTAACGCAGACCTTTTTCCTGTAAAGCTCCACGCCCATTTTTTCGCAAAGCTCGGCGCAGAACCGCTCGTCCCCGTCGCTGTCTTCACCGCGGAGTCCGTGGTTTAAATGACAAGCTCCGAGCTTAAAGCCCTTTTCACCCGAAAGCTCTTTTAAAACGATAAGGAGCGCGGTACTGTCTGCGCCGCCCGAAAGCGCGCAGACTACAGTTTTTGTTTCATCGAGAATATTTTTCCCGAAAAAAACCGTTTTTGCACTTTCAATCAGATCCATTTTTTCTCAAGCCTGCTTGAATTCAACATTTACAAACTTTGTATACTCGCCCTTCCAGCCTATTTTTGCGACGCCTGTTTCGCCGTGGCGGTTTTTGGCTATATTACATTCGCATAGTTCCCTGTTCGGATTTGTAGGGTCGTAATAGCTGTCCCTATATAAAAACATAACTATATCCGCGTCCTGCTCTATAGAACCCGAATCTCTGAGGTCTGACAAAAGCGGACGCTTATCCTCGCGCTTCTCGGCTCCTCTTGCAAGCTGGGAAAGGACTATTACGGGCACGTTCAGCTCTTTTGCAAGCACTTTCAGATCTCTGGTTATTTCAGAAATCTCGGCTACTCTGTTTCCGTGGTAATCATTTACGGAAGTCATAAGCTGAAGATAATCTATGACTACAAGCCCGAGACCTTTTATTCTTCTGAGCTTTGATTTTACCGAAGTAACGCTGCAAACGGGAGTGTCGTCAATGTATATCGGAAGCTGAGACAAAACGTCGGCGGCTTCGGTTATGCTTGACCATTTATCGTTTGAGATAATTCCCGTTTTCATTGACTCGGACGAAAGGAGCGCCTCGGAGGAGATCATTCTCGCAACAAGCTGTTCTTTTGACATTTCGAGGCTGAATACGCAGACCGTCCTGTCGCGGTATTTTTTGGAAACATTTACGGCTATATTCATGGCAAACGACGTTTTTCCCATTCCCGGTCTTGCCGCAAGGATGAGCAGGTCCGAAGCGTTTAATCCGAAGAGCTTTTTATCGACCTCCGAAAATCCCGTTTCAAAACCTTTAAGCACGGGCTTTCCGTTGTTTCTGGCGGACTCTTTTGCAAGCTCCGTCAGGTCTTTTATCCTCTCGAAAACTATTCCGCTTATATGCGTAAGGCTTCTGTCTTCTTCGCCCGCCCTTATGTCGTATATCTTATGCTCCGCAAGGTCTAACGCTTTATCCGCGCCGTCCGTTTCGGAGCTTGCCGATTTTATTATATCGTTTGCGGCAAGTATAAGGCTTCGGAGCATATATTTTTCTATTACTATCTTTGCGTATGCGGTTATAGCGGAATAACTCGGAGCCGCGTCCAGAAACTCTTTTGCGCGGGAAGCGGCTTCTTCTTCGTTTTCAAATATTCCCTCTTTTATACATTCGTTGAGTATAACCAGCGTGTCAAGTCGTGAACCCGCGAGATACAACCTTGACATAACGCCGTAGATACTTGCGTGCAGTTCTACATAGAAATGCTCCGCGCGAAGACTCCCTATTACCTCGCTCAAAACGCCTTTTCGGCTGTTGTCCGCAAATACGCACCCCAAAACGGACTTTTCCGCTCCGATATTACACGGGAGATTTATTCCCTCAAAATCAGCGGCAGACATTATTTCGCCTCCTCCGCTACCTCAACGGAAAACTTAGCCGATATTCCCGCATAAAGCTTCGCTTCAACGGAATAAACCCCGAAGCCCTCTATCTTCATGGGAATGTTTATCTTTTTCTTATCTACGTCTACGCCGAAAGATTTCTTTATTTCCGCAGAAACTTCCTTTGAAGTTACCGTTCCGAAAAGTCTTCCGTTCTGTCCCGCTCTTGCTTTTACGCAGACGGTCTTTCCCTCGAGCTTTTCGGCTATAGCCTTTGCATTGGCTTTTTCAACGTCGATCTTATGCTGAGCCGCGTCCTGCTGACCCTTTAAAAGGTTAAGATTCTGCGGGGTGGCTTCTTGTGCAAGACCCTTTCTGATAAGTCCGTTTATCGCGTAGCCGTCCTTTACTTCTTTGATCTCGCCTTTTTTCCCAGTTCCGTTTACGTCTGCAAGCAAAATAACTTTCATAAACCTATTCTCCTTTAGTCAGTCTTATTTTTTAGGTTCTTCGGGTACATTCGAGAAATATACGTCTATGGCTTTTGTAAGGCTGTCATAGGCTTCGTCGAGCGTACAGCCGTACAGCTGCGCTCCCGCCATCGACTGATGCCCGCCGCCGTCGTCGGGATTTGTTCCCAGATTTTCCATGATGACCTGAACGTTTATTTTTCCTAAAGACCTCGCGCTCACTCCCCAGCCGTTTTCTATCGGATAGACAGTAAACGCCGCGTCAACGCTGTTTATATACAGCATTTCGTCCGCTGCCTGCGCGCATACGATACGCAGACCCGAAAAACTCTCGCTCACCTTTGAGATAGCGCATTTTCCGCGGTATATCTCTGCGGAAGAAATTATCTTTGCCTTTCTCATCTTGTTTTCAATAGTCGTGTCGAACAGCTTTTTGACGGAGATAGTATCCGCGCCCTGCTTTTTAAGATAAGCCGCGGCTTCAAACGTCGAAACTCCCGAACGCATGACAAAGTCCTTTGTGTCGAGCATTATGCCCGCAAGCAGCGCCTCCGCCTCTCGCGCATTTATTAGCGCGTCGGGACTGAAATACTGTATAAGCTCCGTCACCAGCTCCGCTGCCGACGAGGCGTTGCTTTCCTGGCATCTTACGCCGAACTCGGTTATTGCGCCCGCGCTCAGTCGGTGATGGTCGACTATGACGACGCGGTTTTTCTTTGCCATTTCGTAAAGCTCTTTGTCCTCAAGCTTTTTAAGGATATGCGTATCGACGACAATAAGTACCGATTTGTCCGTTATCCATTTTTTCGCTTCCTCGGGTTCGATAGCGACGGAAGTGTCATAATCGCTGAACTTATCGAAAAGGGCTTTTGCGTTTGTCTTTGATTCATCTCTGAAACGTGCGACGGTATATGCGGGAATGCCCAGTCTTCTTATCGCGCAGGTAAGTCCTATCGCCGAGCCCGCGCTGTCGAAATCCGCATAGCTATGTCCCATTATATACACGGTATCGGCGGTACTTATAAGGCTTTTGATATTTTCCGCCGCAAGGCGTATCTTTACCTTTCCCGTGCGCTCTCTTCCCGGTGACGCAGCTCCGAACGCGTTAAAGCCGTTTGCGGTCTTTATAAGCGCCTGGTCGCCGCCTCTTTCGAGAGCCTTTTCTATCATCTCGCTGGCGAACCTCTCGCCCTGAGCCAATGATTCCGCGGTATCTCCCACGCCTATCGAAAGCGTAACGGCGGCTCTGTCGCGGACGATAATTTCGTGAGCCTTATTTATAAGCGACATCTTTTCGCTTATCATTTCATCGAGGTATTGTCTTTCGAGAACGATAAGAAATTTGTCGCCCGTTATTTTTTTCAAAACCGCCTTTTTTTCCGCAAAGTATTCTTCTATAAGCCTGTCTACCTGTATGGTGACATACGCTCTTTCACTTTCCTTTGCGCCCGAAAGCAGCTCCTCATAGTTATCTACCATAACTATCATAACGATAGGCTTTGATTTTTCATACGTCATTTTCAGCTTTTTAAAGTTGGTTATATCGCGGAAAATGAGCATGGTTATCGTTTCGTTGTCCTGTTCGGGTTGTTCGGGTTCAAAAAGCTGTTTTTTGAGTATCTTTTCATCAACGCTGAAGTTATGAGAGTTTGAGTATACCCTGAACCACTTGTCCCCGAAGCGTATCTCCCTGCCCTCCGAGCCGAACAGCGCGAGCGGCATTTCCGTAACGTCGTCTATCGAATACTGCTCCTCGCTCGGAGTGAAGAACTCCTCGTCGAAGCTGTCGTTGCTCCAGATAACGGTCCTGTTGTTGTCGACTATCGCCATGGGCATAGGAAAATCTACGAGCGAATTTCTCTGAGCGCCCTGTATCTCATCGGACAGCTGTTCAAAATACCGAAACTCGCTCTGCCTTATCTGAAACAGTTTTCCCAGAGCCACGCCCGAAACCGCCAGCAGAAGCGGAAGCGAGATCCAGAAAATAACAGGCTCATGTCTGAAAACATATACGTCTATCACTATGACCGCGACAATAAGCGTACAAACTATCGCGAGAAAGACATTGCTTCTGTAAAAATTTCTCAAACCATCACCGCCTTTTCAATTCGGCTTTCCTGTCAGATCTCCATTATTATCGGAAGTATCATCGGACTTCTTTTCGTCTTTGAATAGATATAATCCGAAAGTCCGTCGCGCATGGCAGACTTTATATTTCCCCACTCGCGGACGTTTCTTTCGAGAAGATCGTCCATTATATTCTTTACGACCTCTCTTGCCTCATCTAACAATTCTTCGCTCTCGCGGACATAGACAAATCCTCTCGACACAATATCGGGACCCGCGACGGTCTTTCCGCTTTCGCGGTCGATTGTTGCGACCACGATTATAACGCCGTCCTCGGAGAGATGTTTTCTGTCGCGGAGAACGACGCTTCCGACGTCGCCTACTCCCGAGCCGTCTACCATGACCATTCCGCTCGGAACGACTCCCGCAAATTTCATATCCACGCCGTCCGTTTCAAGAACGTCGCCCAGCCCCGCTATAAACGTGTTGTTTTCAGGGATACCCATTCCGTGGGCTAAGACGGTATGCTTTTTGAGGTGCTTGTATTCTCCGTGGATAGGAACAAAGAATTTCGGCTTTGTAAGGGAGATCATCATTTTAAGTTCTTCCTGGCAGGCGTGTCCCGAAACATGAACTTCGTACATGCTTTCGTAGATAACTTCCGCGCCCTGCTTCATAAGCTCGTTTACGACCTTTGTGACCAGCTTTTCGTTTCCCGGTATGGGGTTTGCGGATATGATTATAAAGTCGTTGGGGGTTATGGTGACCTGCTTATGATCGCCGCTCGACATTCTCGAAAGCGCGGAAAGCGGCTCGCCCTGACTTCCCGTTGTGGCAATTACAAGCTCTTCGGGATCGTAATTATTTACCTCGTCTATATCAATGAGGGTGTTGTCGGGAACGCTTATATAATTAAGCTCCACTGCCTTTGCTATAACGTTCGTCATGCTTCTTCCCGAAACTGCGACCCTGCGTCCGTGTCTGACGGCTTCGTTTATTATCTGCTGTATCCTATGGATATTGCTCGAAAATGTCGCGATGATTATTCTTCTGCCTTCCGCCCTGTCGAAAAGCCCGTGAAAGCTCTCTCCTACAGAACGCTCGCTTTTCGTATAACCCGGGCGCTCTACATTCGTGCTTTCGCTCATAAGCGCAAGCACGCCTCTGTTTCCAAGCTCTCCGAATCTCGCAAGGTCTATTATCCCGCCCTCTATAGGCGTATAGTCGACTTTAAAGTCGCCCGTGTGAACTATAACGCCCGCGGGAGTATGGATAGCCACCGCGCAGGAATCGGGGATAGAGTGATTGACCCTGATAAACTCAACGCTCATACAGCCCATTCTGACATTCTGGCGGGGTTCTACGACATTGAGCGAAACGGAAGATAACAGCCCGTGTTCTTTGAGTTTTCCCTCGACAAGCCCTAAAGTCAGTCTTGTTCCGTATACGGGAACGTTTATCTTTTTAAGAAGATAAGGAAGCCCGCCGATATGATCCTCGTGTCCGTGGGTTATGACAATTCCTCTTAATTTTTCCTTGTTCTTTTCGATATAGGTGAAATCGGGTACAACAAGGTCTACTCCGAGCATTTCTTCATCGGGGAAAGCAATTCCGCAGTCGACTATGAACATATCGTTTGAACACTCGTAGACATAGAGGTTCTTTCCTATTTCATTAAGCCCGCCGAGCGCTATAAATCTGACGGGAGCGGAGCGCGGCTTTTCTCTCACGGTCCTGCGGACATAGGTCTGGCTTTGATTTAAGACAGAGCCTTTTGAGCTTAAGTTATCTCTGCTTCTGAGTACAGGCTTATTCTTAAGAACAGGAGTGTTTTTCCCGACAGAAGCATTGGGTCTTTTTGTCCCCAACACATTTTTATTTGCTTTTCCCGAAATTTTTTCCGATTCTATAAGGAGCTTATTTTCCGACAATAATCCCATAAATATTCCTTTCTGCAAAGTATTTTAAAACATTGAAAACGCCAAAGACCCATAAAAAAACAGCGCAAAGTATGTAGCCGCGAATTGTAACAAAAAACAACAGGAAAGATTTACAAGATGAAAAAACGTATCGCGGAATTATAGTTATGGATATTCGGCAAAAAATAAATAAGCGCACGGAAATACTTATTCAATATAAAGTCCGAAAGTATTGCCGTAACATATATAAAAGGGCTCAAGCCCAAAATTCCAGATTCATGCCGCCGATAAGACCCGTCTGCATATTATGCGGCGGAGCGAGATCTAACATTTTCTACTGTCCGAAAATATATACCATATTATTATACCTCATTTTGCCAAAATTGTCAAGTACATTTTCGGGCTGTATGAGCATTTTGAAAAATATGGAAAACATTTCCAAATAGCCTGAATCTACCTTTTTTGAGTTGATTTTACATCTTTGCATTATGCCGCGGCAAAAAAACGGGTTTCCTGTAAAATCGGCATAACTTGTTTTCTCCGTTTGTAATTTCCTTTTATATTGAACGCGGATTTTGCGAAATATAATATTCGTCGGCAAGTTTTCTTGCCGCGTGCCGTTTTTCGGCATAAATATAAATAATGAAAATCGGTTTTGAAAGTGTAAGTAAGAAATGAAGAACATTAAAGTAAAATTATTTTCGGGAGCGACCGCTGCAATAGCATTATGCATTGCGGTATTTTTCGGTATATTCCGCGCGGCGCTCCCGGGTGTTATAAACTTTTCTCCCGACTGCAAGCTGTCGGAGTGCGGCTTCGGCGGAACAACGCTTTGCAGAACGTCCGACGGGTATGCTTATTATTTCGGGAACATTCCCATAAAAACCGCAAAAACCGTTGTAAAAGAACGGCAAAACGTTATACTTTGCGGAACGCCGTTCGGAATTAAAATAAAGTCCGACGGCGTTATGGTCGTAAAGGCTGAGTTTCCCGCAAAAGACGCAGGGTTAAAAGAGGGCGACGTTATAATTTCCGTAAACGGAGAAAGCGTTAGCACAAACAGCGATATTTCCAGAGCGGTGCAGCTTTGCTCGGACAGCACTTCGGTAGTTCTTGAGCGAGACGACAGAGAAATGTGCTTTGAGTTTGCTCCAAAGCAAGAGGACGGCTGTCTTAAAATAGGAGTTTTCGTCCGCGACAGCGCCGCGGGAGTAGGAACGCTGACATTTATTGACCCCGAAACAAAGACTTTCGGCGGTCTGGGACATTCCGTAAGCGACGTTACGACAGGCGAGACCATTCCGCTCGGAAGCGGAGAGATAACAAAAGCCGAGATATTCGGCATTGTAAAAGGAAAAAGCGGCAGCGCGGGGGAACTTTGCGGACTCATTTTTTCGGGAAGTGAAACGGGAAAACTGACCAAAAACACCGAATCGGGCGTTTTCGGAGAATACAGCGGAGAAATCTCAGGCGACATATATCCCGCGGCGTTCAGGCAGGAAGTAAAAGCGGGACCCGCGCAGATATTGACGACAATTGACTCAAACGCTCCAAAAGCCTATTCGATAGAGATAGAGCGGATAAATCTGCTGGATCTCGACGGCTCAAAGAGCATGGTCATAAAAATAACGGACCCCGAACTTATTGAACAGACGGGCGGCATTGTCCGAGGAATGAGCGGCTCGCCTATAATTCAGGACGGAAAATTTGCGGGAGCGGTGACGCATGTTCTCGTAAACGACCCGACGCGCGGCTATGCCGTTTTCGCCGAAAATATGCTTTCGGAGGCTCTTAGCTGAACTTTAACGGTTATTGGCAAGTATCCTGACGCCGAAATTTTCGCCCTCTGCGAAGATTTCGGCTTTTGACTTTTGGGGTATCTCTCCCGAAATTATTTTGCCGCCGAGCATATCTTCTATTTTTGCCGTTATCTCGCGGCGGAGCGGTCTTGCGCCCATATTCTCGTCTAGCGATCTTCGGCAGAGCGCCTTTACGGCGCTTTCGTCAAACGAAAGCTCTATGCCGCTGTGCATGGCTCTTTGCGCTACTCCGTCAAGAAGTTTCCGACATATTTTTTCCATATTTTCGTTTGTCAGTTTTTCAAACACGATGATGTTGTCTATCCTGTTGAGCAGTTCCGGTCGGAACTGCTTTTTCAGCGCCTTTATCACATCGGAGTTGTCGGAAGTGTTTTTTCCGAAACCGACGGACTTTCGTTCAAGCTCCTCCGCTCCGACATTACCCGTGAGTATGACGATAGTGTTCGTAAAATCCGCGCTCCTGCCGTCGGCGGATGTTAGTCTTCCGTCCTCGAGTATCTGCAAAAGGATATTGAGAACATCGGGGTGAGCTTTTTCCGCCTCGTCAAACAATACGACCGAATAGGGATTTGACCTCACTTCCTTTACCAGTCTGCCCTCCTGTTCGCAGCCCGCGTATCCGGGAGGAGAACCTATAAGTTTCGACACCGAATGACGTTCGGCAAACTCGGACATATCATATCTCAAAAGCCTTTTTCTGTCGCCGAAGACCGCTTCTGCAAGCGCTTTGCATAGCTCGGTCTTTCCTACTCCCGTCTGTCCGAGAAAGAAAAACGAGCCTATAGGGCGGTTCGGGTCGCAAAGTCCCGCTCTGCCGCGGCGTATAGCCTTTGCGGCAAGAGAAACGGCTTTTTCCTGACCGATAACTCTCTGCGAGAGCATAAATTCAAGATTTATGAGCTTTTCGCTTTCGTCCTCGGTGAGCCTTTCCGCGGGTATTCCCGTTATAGCCGCTGCGGCGCGCGCAACGTCGCTTTCGTCTACCACTACTCTTTCGCGCCTTATCTGCTCTTTTACCGCGCGGAAGAGAGTCGGTTTTTCGATTATCCTGCGAGTTCTGGCATTAGCCGCCGCCTCGTCGAGCAGGTCAATGGCTTTGTCGGGAAGCTTTCTGTCGTTTATATAACGCTCGGACAGTTTTACTGCCGCTTCTATGGCGCGGTCGGTTATTATCGCGCGGTGGTGGTCTTCAAGTCTCGGGCGCAGACCATTCAATATCCTTACGGTCTGCCGCAAGTTGGGCTGTTCTACGCATACGGGCTGAAAACGACGCTCTAAAGCGCTGTCTTTTTCTATTATGCGGCGGTATTCGTCGGTCGTTGTCGCGCCGATAAGCGTTATCTTTCCGCGCGCAAGCTGGGGCTTTAAAATGCTTGCCGCATCTATCGCTCCCTCCGCCGCGCCCGTGCCGACTATCATATGAATTTCGTCAATAAAAAGAATGACGTTTGGGTTAGAAGCCGCTTCATCAAGGATACTCTTAAGACGCTCCTCAAAATCTCCGCGGTATTTCGCTCCCGACAGACAAGCCGCCAGGTCTACCGAAAAAACCCGCTTGTCTAAAAGTTCGTCGGGAACGCTCCCCGATGTTATCTTCTGCGCAAAGCCCTCGACTACCGCTGTTTTACCTACTCCCGCCTCGCCTATAAGGCAAGGGTTGTTCTTGCTTCGTCTTAACAATATCTGCACAACGCGCTCGATCTCCGCGTCGCGCTCTACAACGGGATCTAGCTTTCCCTCTCTTGCCAAAGCGGTAAGTTCCGCTCCGTATCTGCAAAGCGCGGGAAGATCTCCCCTGCGTTCGGACTTTTTCGTTTTGTTGTCCTGCTGGTCAAAGCAGGACGGCTCGTTTCTTTTCGCGCCTATCTCCGAGCAGAATTTCACTCCCTGTTCGGATAACATTGAATAAGCCGCGCAATCGCGGTCGGAAAGCATTGCTATAAGGATATGCTCCGTTCCGACAAAATTGTCGCCCCTTGAAGAAGCGGCGCTTCTTGCCGCCGAGAGCAGTTTTCTTAATCGCGGCGAAAAATCCTTTTCGCAAAGTTCCGACGCATGAGATAAACCCGCTCTTTCTTTAAGCGCCATAACGAGTTTTCTGAACTGAACGCCCTCGCGCGCCAAAGCGACGCCTGCCGCGCTTTCGGGATCTTTTGCCAAAGCGCAGAGCAAATGTTCGCTGCCCACATATTTATGACCCATTTGCCCTGCGATCGCTACGGCGTTTGAAAGCGCGCCCGACGCCTCGGCGGAAAATGCGGGCATATCAGAATTTCCCATAAAAACACCTCGCTTGAAAATTTTGGATAATTCTATTATGAGCCGTCTGATAAAAAGTTATGCGAAAACGGGCGGTTAAATCCACGGGATTTTTCGAGCTTTTACGCGCTTTTCCTCACAAGGGGCATAGTGTATATAAAACCTTTTTCTCCAAACATCAAATATTTTTATTCTCAAATTATATCTTATGTTTAAACTCCGTAAGCAGGGGCTGCGGGGACGAAGTCCCCGCAACTTTCCCCCTTCCCCTTCGGGGAAGGGGGCAGGGGGATAGGGCGAGTAAGTGTTATTTAGACAAATAATGTTTTAAAAAGAACCACAAATAGTTTTTATACAAGCCGGCTCTTTTTTCTCATAAGTGGCTTTGCCGAGCGAAATTTTCGATATTGTCACGAATTTAAACTGTCGATCTGTCGCGTGACAACGTTCATTCTGAATGCATATAATGCTCCGAGCGTTAATGTGTTTATAATTATGCAATTTAAAATACAGCTTGTATAAAAACTCTTTCCGGTTTTTTTCAAACGTTGTTTCTTTAAATTACGTTTACTCGCCCTTCTAGAGGTTAGAGACAAGATGTAAGAGGTAAGAAATTCGGGGTACTTTCGGAAGATAAATTTGTTTGAAGTATAGAGGAAGAAGCTGGAAGCTAGAATTTGTTTCGGGTATAAAACCACTTTTCCTCTAAAACTCTAACCTCTTACCTCTAACTTCTAACCTCTAGATGGGGAAGGGGGAATTTCGGGGCGCAGGCGCGCCCTGCGACCCGCCCTTCCGGAGGTTAGAAATAAGGGAACAGTTTTTTAACACCTACTTCTAAAATGTTTTAGCCTCCACGAACTTTGAAAAGAGACTTTCTATACAAACTAAAAATACATATTTGCGCTTTCAATGCAACACAAGGAGAAAATAATTATGCCTTACAGTATTTACATAAAATCATTCACGACCGCGCAGAAAGCTCACAACTTCCTGATGAAGCAAAATATCCGCAGCATGATAATACGCTCGACAAATAAAAAATACGGCTGCGGGTTTGCGCTGAAAATTTCGGGCGCGGACAGAGCAGAGGTTTGCGCTCTGCTCAAAAAGATCGGAGTTAATTGTGATATATCTTGACAACGCCGCGACGACTTATCCAAAGCCGCGGTCGGTATATGAAACATGGCAGAAAGCACTGGGCTTTTACGGCGCAAACCCGGGTCGCTCAGGTCATGCTTTCTCGGTAAAGACCGCCGAAGCAGTCTACCGTTCGCGCGAGATTTGCGCGGAGTTTTTCGGCGGAGAAGTTGAAAACACTGTTTTTACACTGAACTGTACGACAGCTCTGAATTTTGCCATAAAAGGCGTGGCGCGGCGCGGCTGTCATTTTGTTATGAGCGACATCGAACATAACGCCGTATCCCGCCCCGTCTATGCCGCAGTTCGCGAATACGGCGGGAGCTGCACGGTATTTGAAACGACAGGCGACGACGAGCAGACAGTCAGAAACGCCGAGCGGGCGATAAGAAAAAACACCGTCGCTCTTGTCTGCACCGCCGCAAGCAACGTTACCGGGAAAAGAAATCCATTATCGGATCTTGCCGGAATTTGCCGAAAGCACAACATCTGTTTTATTGTGGACGCGGCGCAGGGAGCGGGAGTATTGCCTTTGAAAATGAAAAACGGTATAAACATTCTCTGCGCGGCAGGACACAAGGGGCTTTACGGTCCCATGGGAACGGGGCTTATGATAACCGACGGAAAATTTCCTCTTAAAACAATTATTGAGGGCGGCACGGGGAGCGCCTCCGAAAGCATTTTACAGCCCGATTTCATGCCCGACCGTTTTGAGAGCGGAACGATAAACACGGCGGGGGTTATAGCTCTCGGAAAAGGAGTTGAGTTTGTAAAAGCCAAAACTCCCGAAGTCATACTCTCGCACGAGCTTTCATTGTGCAGAAAATTCTGCGCGGGCGCAAAACAGCTCGGAAACATAACGCTGTACAATGACATAAACGAAACGAATCGGGGAAAGTACGCTCCCGTGGTTTCGTTCAACATAAAGAACATGAGCGCTTCGGACGGCGCGGGGTATCTGTCGGATAACGGATTTTGTCTTCGCGCGGGACTTCACTGCGCGCCGCTCTGCCATAAAAAGCTCGGCACGATCGACGGCGGCACGATACGCTTTTCGCCGTCGGCGTTCAATAATGAAAACGAAGTAAACGCGCTCTTATGGACTTTGGGAAAATTAAAGAAGTGAAACCGAAAGTTCGGCGAATCGAATAATCTTTTACAGCGCCGTGTCGGGGATTTAACATAAAACAACCGGCACGGGCTGTAAATTCAAAGCTTTATGAAAGGGTGATAGTATGTGTGGAATTGCAGGGGAAATTGATTTTAAAAACAAGGTGAAAAGAGAACTTCTCGAAAAAATGAGCGAGGCGCTCGCTCCCAGAGGACCCGACGACAAGGGCTTTTATTTTGACGACAATGTAGGCTTCGCACACCGCAGGCTTATTGTAATCGACCCCGAAAACGGGAAACAGCCCATGAGCTTCGGTGACTATACGCTTATATACAACGGAGAGCTGTATAACACGGAGGATATACGAAAGGAGCTTCTGAAAAAAGGCTATGAATTTGCGGGTCACTCGGACACGGAGGTCGTGCTTAAAGCATTTGCCGAATACGGGGAAAAATGCCTCGAACTTTTTAACGGAATATTTGCGTTCGCAGTATGGAACAAACGGACGCAAACGCTGTTTCTTGCGCGCGACAGGATAGGCGTAAAGCCGCTGTTTTATGCGAAGACAAGCGGAGGAATTGTTTTTGCGAGCGAGATAAAGTCGCTTTTAATGCACCCGGAAATAAAGCCCGTGATAACCAAAGAGGGCGCGGCAGAGATAATGCTGATAGGTCCTGCGAGAATTGTTGGAAGCGGAGTTTTCAGGGATATAAGCGATCTGCCTGCGGCGCATTATGCGGTGTTTTCAAGAGACGGGCTGAAGATAAAACGCTATTGGAAAGTTACCGCCAAAGCCCACGGTGAAAACTTTGAAGAGACTGCCGAGCATACGCGCGAGCTTATTTTTGACGCGGTAAAACGCCAGCTTATAAGCGATGTTCCGCTTTGCACGTTTTTATCGGGAGGACTCGACAGCTCCGTTATTTCGGCAATTGCCGCCAAAGAATATGAAAGCCGCGGAGAAAAGCTTGTGACCTATTCAATCGACTACAAAAACAACCGCGTAAATTTTCACGCAAGCTCTTTTCAGCCCGACGAGGACGCTCCGTATGTAGCCGAAATGGCAAAGTTTATAAACTCGGATCATAAGGGAGTGGAGCTTGATACTCCCGCGCTTGCACAGGCGCTCAAAGACGCGGCTTATGCGAGGGATCTTCCGGGAATGGCGGACGTTGACAGCTCGCTTTATCTGTTCTGCCGCGAGATAAAGAAAACACATTCCGTCGCGGTATCGGGAGAATGCGCGGACGAGATATTCGGCGGCTATCCCTGGTATCATAGACCCGAAGTTTTGCACTATGACGGATTTCCGTGGGCAACGAGCGTTCCCGAAAGAGCGCAGCTTATGAAAGAACCGATGAGCGCAAAAGAAGCGGAGGCTTTTGTTAGAAAGTCATATGAACGGTGTCTTGAAGATGTTGAATATCTTGACGGGGAGAATGCGGACGACCGCAGAATGAGGGAGATGTTCATTCTTAATCTTGAATATTTTATGGCGACTCTTCTTGACAGAAAAGACAGAATGAGCATGGCGCACGGGCTTGAAGTGAGAGTACCTTTCTGCGACTACAGGCTTGTTGAATACGCTTATAATATCCCGACGAAATTCAAAAATTACCGCGAGCGGGAAAAGGGGCTGGTGCGCTATGCGATGACGGGGGTATTGCCCGAAGACGTTTTATGGCGGAAGAAGTCGCCGTATCCCAAGACTCACAATCCCAACTACATGGAGCTTCTTTCGGAAAAGCTGAAAACGCTTTTAGACAGCGGAGAATGCAGGCTTACGGAGCTTGTAAATGAAAGAGCGCTCAGGGAAATGCTTGAAACAAACGGCGCGTCGTTTAAGAAGAATTGGTACGGGCAGCTTATGACCGTACCGCAGATATACGCATACTTTTTGCAGATAGAGTATTGGATGGAGAGGTATGATGTGGAGGTCAGCAGCTAGAGGCTAGAAGCTAGAAGCTAGAGGCTAGAAACTGTTATGAGCGGCGAAACGCATTTCGGTTCAAACGATTTGACGGGCGGGCGCACGAAAGTTTTTTGAAAGGGGAGTCCAGAGGGGAAAAATTTTTTTCAAAAAATTTTTCCCCTCTGGTCGCGGCGAAGCCGCGAAACGGCGCTAGCTAGGCGCTAAAGGGTGCGGGGAAAACAAGAGTTTTCCCCGCATTGCCGTTTCAAAGCCGTGCTTTGAAACGGCAATCTTAGGAGAGGTGTTGAGCGAGAAACAACCTTAGAATTGCATTTACCTTTGAGCGGGAAAGAAAAAACGCTAAGCTATTCAAAAAGTGATAAATGAGAGGACTTCTTTTCGACTATTACTGACTACTGTACATAGCGTTGCACGCGAAGCGTTCAACGCGTACACTGTATACTGACAAAAGAGGTAAGAGCTTATGGAACGGACGTTCCGCAAAACTCTTACCTCTTGATTTTATTAAACTGTATGTATAAACGCTTACTTGTCCTCGACCTCAACGACCTTAGAGTCAACAGCATTTTTCTTTATGCTCTCGATGCCGTTCTTGCAGCTTGCTTTAGCCTTATAGCCCTCGCCCGTCGCAATGATCTGACCGTTCTTTGCTTTCAGGCGGAAACGATATTCTCCCTTTTTATCAAGGTAGATCTCGAACTTCGGGTTCTTCTCTGTCGCGTATCCCTCGACAGTCTGGTCTTCAACAGCAGCTACGGGAGCGTTTGTAGCTACGCTCTTTATGCCGTTCTTGCATGCTTCGATCGTGTTGTAGGTTTCGCTTGTGGCGATCACCTCGCCGTTTCCGGCTTTGAGATTGAACATAAATCCGCCGTTTTTGGTTTTCTTGATTTCAAACTTGCCCATTTCAAAACATTCCTTTCATAAATAAAGAATAAGGGTCTTTGCAATTTTATTGTAACATCATTTCTCCTATTTGTCAAGTTTTTTTCTGTTTTTTCTTAACATTTTTACAAAATACACAAATTTTCTCGGTTTGTTAATAAATTAAAATTTCGGATCATAGAGGAAATTATATGCCGTCTATTTATATTCCGAGATGATTCCCTTGTAATAATTCAGCGCGGGAAAGCTCTTTTCCACGCTTGCGAGGAAATATTTCTCGCATATAGCGCCAAGCTGTATTTCGGCGTTTTTGGGAATGTTGAATTTAAAGCACTTTTCAAGCGGTGAAAAAACTATGTTTCTCATGGCGAACAGCGTTTCGGAAAAAAGCCGCTCGCGCTCTCCCTCGTAATCTTTGTTGAAGCAGTCGGCGCAGATGAGCTTTGCGCTTTTCGGGAGAAAATACATTCCGTTTTCACATTCGTATTCGCCGCAGTTATCGCAGGCGACAAGATTCGGCGCAAAACCGAGTTCCGCGCTGTATCTCAGCTCAAACGCCGCTTTTACCGAGAAAAGCGAACGCCCGTTCATTATTTCATAAAGCGCGATCGCAAAAAACCTTACTATGCTGTCCTGAGGCTGCTCCGAGGGCGTGCAGAACCTTACCGCCTGCGCGAAATACGAAGTAAGCGCGAGCTTTTCGATGTCCAAACCCAGCTTATGAAAGCTGAATTTAGGCTTTGCCGAGTTTACTGTATATCTCAGCTTTGACTTGCTCAGGCAGAAAGTTGAATAGGAAAACAGCGAACACGACGACAAAAGGTCGCTGTTTATCTTGTTCGCGCCGTGCGCGGCAGCCTCGATAATACCCTGCTCGTCGGTGAGAATGTCGATAAAAACTCCGCTTTCGCCGACAGTCCGCCGCGAGATAACTATTCCGTCATACGTTACAAGCATAACTACTCCGTTTTACTGTCCACTATGTTGCTGACCCATACTCCCTTGTTTATCAACACGCAGCCTATGGCGACCTTTATAAGATCCGCCGCCTGTACTATAGCGTAGACCGCAAGTATCGGAATGTCCGTAAACGTGCATAACAAAGCCGCCGCAGGAACTCCTATCACCCACGAATACACGCTGTCGAAAAGAAACGTTACGAGCGTTTTTCCGCCGCTTCTTAAAGTAAAATAAAGCGCGTTCAGAAAACCCTGAACGGGGAAAAACAGCGCCGTCACTATTATAAACTGCGTCGCGTAATCTTTTACTTCCGCCGTCGTATCATACGCCCCGGGAAATACTCCCGAAATAAGCACGAGAATTATCGTCATTATCGCGCTTACTCCGCCCGTAAACCACATAAGCGCAAAGGCTTCTTTTTTTGCCTTTTCATACAGCGACGCGCCGAGCGTCTGCCCGATGATTATTCCGACGGCGTTTCCGAGCGAAACGAACACAACGTTCAGAAGATTGCAAAGCGCGTTTGAAATATTAAGCCCCGCGACAATTTCAATTCCCCTATGCGAATATATCTGCGTCAGAAACGCAATAGCCGCCGCCCACATAAGCTCGTTAAAGAAAATAGGCAAGCCCTTTTTTATTATCTTCGCGGCAATATCGCGGGGTACAGTAAGCTTTCGGTACAAGCCCTTCAAAAACTCGTGCTTTTCCTTTGTGGAATACATAAGGATAATTATTACCGCAAGCTCCGCAAAACGCGCTATGACCGTCGCAAGCGCCGCTCCTCTTTCTTCCATTTTCGGAAAACCGAGGTTTCCGTAAATCAAAAGCCAGTTTCCGACAATATCCACAACCACCGAAACAACTCCCGCTATCATCGGCTTTACCGCAGAACCCGTTTCGCGCAGGCTTCCCGCAAAGATCTGAGTTATCACAAACGGCGGAAGCCCCCAGAGCATGATGTTCATATAGCGCTTCGCTATTTCTACCGTAAGAACGGGGTCGATGTCCTTGCTCTCGCCTTTAAGATAAAGGTCGATAAGAAAGTCGCCGCCGAAAACAAACGCCAACATTCCCGTTATTAGAACGGCTATGCCTATCCAGTGCTTTATTCTTACGGTCTGCCTGAAACCCTCCGTGTTCTTCTGCCCGTAGTATTGCGCGCCGTAAATGCCGGGTCCCGAAAGTCCTCCGAAAACCGCGAGATTGAACACAAATATAAGCTGTCCGACGATAGAAACCGCCGTTATGGCTTCCGTTCCGAGGCTTCCGACCATCACGTTGTCCACAAGCCCTACGGCGTTTGTTATGCCGTTTTGTATCATCATAGGCACGGCAATAGCCATTGCCTGCCCGTAAACTTTTCTTAAACTGAAATCTGTCTTTTCCATAATACTCCAAAAAATAACTAAAGTGCGCCCGTAATAAGACGCACTTTTAAATATCCGCGTTTTAACTTATCTCATATATTCGCGCCAGTCAAGGTCGCCGCGTTCGAGCGCATGAATAAGCGCTTCGGCGGTCGCTATGTTTGTAGCAACGGGAATACTGTGAACATCGCAGAGTCTGAGAATATTTATATCGTTCGGCTCGTGGGATTTCATAGTAAGCGGGTCGCGGAAAAAGATAAGCAGGTCTATCTCGTTGCAGCTGATACTTGACGCAAGCTGTTGGTCGCCGCCCTGAGAACCGCTCAAAAAGCGCTGTATCTGCAGACCCGTAGCCTCGGAGACAAGCTTTCCCGTCGTCCCCGTTGCGCATAGGTTGTATCTGCTCAGAATACCGCAATATGCTATGCAAAACTGCACCATAAGTTCTTTCTTGGCATCGTGAGCTATCAAAGCAACAGTCATAACCAACACCTCCTGTTATTTCAGGACATAAACCGATCAATCGATATTTATCGTAAGCGGAACGTCCTCTCCGTTTATACGTCTTGCAATAGCGGTATATGCCTTATATCCTCCGCATGACGGCGGCAGAGCCTCGCCCTTTGCGCCGCATATCTTTATGTTTACATCTTCGGGAACAACGCCTATAAGCGGAATTCCTACGCTGTCCATAACCTCGTCGAGGTCGTAAAGTATGTCCTCGTCCTTAAACTTCGGGCTGACCTTATTTATAATAAGGCGCTGATTTATGCAGTTCTTGACATACAAGAAGTCCGAAAGTATCGCGCCGTCGCGCACGCACACCGTATCGGGTGTAGTTACCATCAGTATAAGATCCGCAGCTTTTATAACGCTGAAAACGGAGCTTCCCACGCCCGCCGTGTCGATTATGATATAGTCAAAATGCTCGCGCATCTGCTCGCAAACGTTCATTATCTTCTGCGCGTTTATGTCGATAAACGGGTTTCTCGTCGCGCACACAAGACTAAGGTTCGGAACTCTTTCGACCTTTGTTGTCGCAGTAAGTATATCTATTTTTCCCTCAAGGTATTCTCCGATGTCATGTTTGACCTTATCCTTTATGCCGAGCATAATATCAAGACAACGCAGACCAAAATCAAGCTCCACAAGCAACGTCTTTTTTCCGAGATTTGCAAGACCCGTCGCAACATTCGCCGATGTTGTAGACTTTCCTGTTCCGCCTTTTCCCGCAGTTACAGCTATAATCTGAGACATATTCTTCCCCTCTCCGATGTCAAACGAACATCAAAAAAATAACCAACACGAGCAGCTTTAAAAGCTGCTGTTCAGACTGTCAAAAGCGCCCGCAAACGGCAAAGTCTGCGTTCTTCCGACACGTCCGAACAAATTTAATTTCCCATACACTACTTTAATTTTACCACAAAAATTTCGATATGAAAAGAGCTTTTTTCATTATATGCGAAATTTCGTGAATTTTGTTACTTTATTCAAATATTTTTTAGCTATTTTGCATAAACATTTTTTTGAAAAACTGTCAATCATATAGGAGCGATCGGAACGCCGTTTTCATCATAATGAGTAGAAATACTTCCCGAAACATATGCCTTGATTAAATTTGCGACCATATATTTTGCCACTTCGCCCTCTTCGAGCAATATTCCGAAAGCTATTTCGGGGTTGTCGGCGGGATAAAATCCGACTATAGTTCCGTTGAATACATTTGAGCTTACCTGGGGCGAACCTGTTTTTATCGCCACATTTTCAACGCCTACTCCTATATAGTCATACGCGTTCATATATCCGACTTCGGGTATCCTCAGCAAGCCGTCGTTTCTCGCAACGCGGTTCATTCCCTCTTTTACGGCGTCCATATATTCGAGCATATTCGGATAATTTGAGAAATCTTCTCCTATTTCGGCTTCATAATCGTAGAGCTTCTCGGAAAAATCATAGTTGTAAACGGATTTTAAAATATGCGGGGTATATCTTACGCCCTTATTTGCAAGGGTCATTGCCTGTACCGCCAGATGAAGCGGAGTAACGGCGGTTTCGCACTGTCCTATTCCCGCCTGAACAATATCGCCCGCATGCCAGTCGAGTCCCTTTTCTTCATACAGTTCCAGCGAACTCATCTGCCCCGATTCCATGGACAGTTCAAAACCGAGGTCCGTACCTATGCCGAACTTGTTTCCCCACATAGCGAGTGCGTCTATTCCGAGTCTTCGCGCAGTTTCATAAAAGAAGATATTGCAGGAATACATAAGCGCGGTCCTTACATCGATATTTCCGTGCCAGCCGAGGCAGGTCGGTATAAATCCCGGAGCGTAATACATATAATTATGCCCGCAGTTTATAGTCGAATTAGTTCCTATCTTTCCCTCGTAAAGTCCCGCTATGGACGTTATCGTTTTGAAAGTGGAACCGGGACGGTAAGTTCCCTTCAGCGCGCGGTTGAATACGGGCGAGTGTTCCATATTCATGATCTCTTCGGGGTCTTCCGCATAGGCGTTCAAATCAAAATTCGGATAACTCGCCATAGCGAGAACTCCGCCCGTTTTAACGTCAAGCACCACTACCGCTCCCGCCTGACAGGGTTCTCGCAGATAGGTCTCGCCGTAATCGCTCACGGCGTAGGGCGACTGTAAATATTTTATATGGTATTCCAAAGCTTCCTGAACAAGCTTCTGATAGTCCGAATTAATAGTCAGCATTACCGATTTTCCCGATTCGGGTTCTTTTGTTATATCATCGGATATAAGTTTTCCGTCGGAGCCGTAGGTTATGGTCCTTGTGCCGCGCGTTCCTCTCAAAGTGCTTTCAAACGCAGACTCAACGCCGCTTAAGCCTATAACGTCGTTTATGGTATATCCGCTGTCTTTGAGTTCTTTATACTGTTCGGCGGAGATAGCGCCTACGGTTCCTCTGTAATGCGCGGAAATATCACCGTTCAGATAAACGCGCTCCCAGCTTTCGCTTATATCAATGCCCGCTAGCAGCGACGAGAGTTCTTTAAGCTCCTGAACAGTCTCGTCCTTTATATCGGACGCCAGGACAAACTTATTCTTCGTTGAAAAATCTTTCGACGTCATTTCATATCGGACGCCTGCGATAAGCCTGCGCATCTCTTCGTCATATTTTTCATCTATACCGTAGGTCTTGTACAGCCAGTACATACAATCCTCGGCGGATGAATAATCCGCAACGCCGAGAGTTTTCTTCAGCTTATTGACCGCGCTGTCTTTTCCCGTCAGAAAGTTATAGGGCTTTGTGGTGCTTATCGGGAGATTGTCGTTCCATTTTTCGCCGTGTTTTTTCAGGACTTTGACAGCTCTGTAAATAATGTCGTTTTCGGTCCCGTCCTCTATGAATGTTTTTTGAAGATCAACGGAAAAAACTATCTTGTTTGAATTGAGGACTTTTCCGGAGCTGTCGACTATCATTCCTCGCGTCGCTTCAACGTCCTGCTGCGCGGTATAGGTAGTCTGCGTAAGTTCAAGATACTTGTCCCCGTCAACTATCTGCGTTTGTATAAGCTTTAAGCCGCACATAAAGGACAGAATAACGACCAGTGCGGCTAAGATAAGCATACGAATGATATAAGAAATTTTTGACATGATAATTTACCTAAAAAACACACTCACTCGCCTTCGCTGTTCTCCGCGTCCTCGGCATTCTGCGCCGAGTTTTCGAGCTTTCTGCGCTCGCTGGGTCTAAGCCTTGAAACAACAAGCGAAATAAGAAAATATATCGGCACCGAAAACAAAATTGCGCCGAAATAAGACGGCAACACCACTCTCACAAAAGAGAATATGCTTTGAGTTCCCTCCCAGACCCAGTGAAGAAACAGCATATCCAGAATGGCAACTGCCGCCGAAACCACCGCGTTTATTACAAAGTGAGAAATAAAATTCACCTTTATGAGAAATCTCGAAAGCAGCGAAATACACGGACAGGCAAACAAAAGCCACAACGCGTAAAAACCCACTATCGAGCTTCCGCTCGCCATATCCATCAGAAATCCGCAAAACATTCCGAAAATTCCCGACGAAAGATCGCCCTCGTGCATTGCCACCGCGGTAGCCAGCGGAATAAGCAAAAGAGGGCAAAACCCCCTTATCAGCGGATTACACAAAAACAGATAAAACAAGATCATCAGAACGACATAGAACGCCCACCTCATAACAACTTTTAACATTGCACGGCGTGTACGCGCCCTCATTCCGAGAGGTTTTTTAACACTATTCTTCAATCTCGAAAGGTACACCCTTTCCGTCAAAATCCGTAATGACAAACATCGTGGTCATATTGAACACATCTACCGCGGGCTCTACAAGCGCATGCTTTGAAAGTCCGTTCGGGTCGTCATATATTTCTACGACCGTACCGACCAAAAGGTCGTCAGGGAACAGTCCGCTCTTTCCCGAAGTAAAGATAACGTCGCCTACGGCTATATCAGCGTCCTTTAAGATGCCGCTCATAAGGCACATTCTGTCCTGCGCGCTTTCAACGGTGTTTTCAATTACTCCCGTCACTTTTGAACGCGCGGAATAAACTCCCACATTAACTTCGGGGCTGATAATTGTCGTGACCTTCGCATAATTATCGGCAATCGACGTTACTCTTCCCGCAAGTCCCGCAGACGTGACCACGGGGTCGTTCAGAGAAATGCCGCTCGTTTTGCCGCAATCTATGGTAAAACCGCCGTATATGTCGTTTGCGTTTCTGGCGATAATGCTGCAGCTCTCAGAAAAGATAAAGTCGGGATTTTTTTCTTTCAGCCCCAGTATCTCTCTTAGTTGCGCATTTTCTTCTTCAAGAGTATTATAATCCTTGGTCTTTTTATAAAGCTCCGTAAGCTGAGACTTTAAGGACTCGTTTTCCGCCTTGTATACATCGGCGTTTACGAGCTTGTCGATAAATCCCGAAACTCCGTCCGAAACCGCGTTTGCCGCAGTAGTAAAAGGATAAAGCAGCGTTCCGACGATCTGTTCGGGAGGAGTTTCCGTTCCGAGCGTTACAGCCGCGTATGCCATAAGTCCCAAAAGCAGTGCCGCAAGACAAATGAGTACCTTAAATTTTACGCTGTGAAAAAATTCTTTCATATTTTAATTAAAGTAAGATCAGTAAATGGTTTCATCCTCAGACAGAACGTCTTCGAGCTTATCTATATTTTCGAGGACCTTTCCCGCGCCGTCCGCAACACAGTCAAGGGGTCTTTCGGCGATCTTTACGGGCATTCCCGTTTCCTCATGGATAAGCCTGTCAAGACCCTTTAAGAGCGCGCCGCCGCCCGCAAGCATTATACCGCTTTCGATTATATCCGCCGCAAGCTCGGGAGGGCATTTTTCGAGAGTGGTCTTTATCGCTTCGATTATGTGTGAAAGCGGCTCGGAAAGCGCTTCTCTTATTTCCTCGCTCTTTATGGTTATGTTTTCGGGAAGCCCGTTTAAGAGGTTTCTTCCGCGAATATCCATAACGGGTTCGTTCTCGTCGGTCTTAAACGCCGAGCCTATTCCCGTCTTTATGTTCTCGGCTGTTCTTTCGCCGATAAGAAGATTATATTTCTTTTTTATATAGTTTATGATAGCGGAATCGAACTCGTCGCCTGCGACCCTGACAGAACGCGCTGTAACAATGCCGCCGAGAGAGATTATAGCGACCTCGCTCGTGCCGCCGCCGATATCGACTATCATGCTTCCCATAGGCTCTGCAACGGGAAGTCCCGCGCCGATAGCCGCCGCCATAGGTTCTTCTATTATTGAAACGCGCTTTGCGCCCGCCTGCTGCGCGGCTTCTTTAACGGCTCTGCGTTCAACTTCAGTTACGCCCGAGGGTATGCAGATTATAACTCTCGCTCTGCCTCTGCCTTTGAGAGCCTTTTTGATAAACTGCGAGAGCATAATAGACGTCATGTCGAAGTCTGCGATAACGCCGTCTTTAAGCGGTCTTACGGCAACGATAGAGCCGGGCGTTCTTCCTATAACTTCCTTTGCTTCAGACCCGACATAGCGGACCTGGTTTGCTTTTTTATCGACTGCAACTACCGACGGCTCGCGTATAATGATACCTTTTCCTCTCATATAAACGAGGGTGTTTGCCGTTCCCAAATCAATTCCAATATCTTTGTTTATTCCGAACATTAGTTTAGTTCCTCCGAAAATATTTACAAAAAGTCAGGTACAAACTGCCAACTTATATTATAACATTATTTTTTCCGTCCTGCAATGTAATATTTATAGATATTTTCAATTTTTTCCGACGACTTTTTCGTCATTTTGACTAATGAGCGAAATCAGAAAACCAAAAAGGCAAGCCGAGGCTCGCCTCAGTCTGTATATAAAGGATAATTAGCGTCGTATGGTTATTCGCCAAAGGCAGACAATGCGTACACTGCCAACGGGGGTTCGGGGGCGAAGCCCCCGAGGCGGGTCGCAGGGCGCGCAGCGCCCCGCTCTCTCCCCCTTCCCCTCCGGGGAAGGGGGCAGGGGGATGGGGCGAACGAGGGTTGTTCAAAAAACAACGTATAAAAAAACACAAATAGGTTTTTATACAAGCTGAGGCAAGCCAAGGCTTGCCTTTTGTCTATGTGATTTATTGTCAGGGTTTGAAAGCGTCACAAGACCGTTTTGTACTTTCATATTGTTCGGATATGTGCCAATAAAAATCCCCCCGAGTACCACTCTCAGGGGGATATTTTTGTGATGGTATAAAACTCTTAGCATTTTCTATATCTCACAATTGAATTGTAGCATATTGAAAAGAATTTGTCAAGTGTTTTTATGACATAAATTGACAAATAACCTCAACTGTGATATAATACATTTGCCGGTTACCACCCGAGCTTTATGCGAGGGGAGGTGAAACTGTGGATATAATTTTGGCGTTTTTAGTATCCGTCGCAGCAGGTCTGTTCGTAGAAGCAATCTGCAATTGGCTCGACGGAGAACAGTAATCGGTGAGCCTACATAAAAAGTCCCCCTGAGTACCACCCTCAGGGGGATATTTCTGTGAACCTGTGGAAATTTTGGCGTTTCCTATCTCACAATTAAATTATAGCATATTGAAAAGAATTTGTCAAGAGTTTTTTAATGAAAACAATATTTTTACTTGTCTGCTTTCAGACTTCCTTGCCCTCGACGAGCGCCTTTGTATCGCGCGCGATAAGAAGCTCCTCGTTTGTGGGAACAACCCAGACTTCTACCTTGCTGTCGTGAGCGGAGATCTTTGCGAGTTTTCCGTGGAGACCCTTGTTCGCTTCCTTATCAAGCTTTATGCCGAGGTATTCCATATTCGAGCATACGTCCTCGCGCAGATCGTCGGAGTTCTCGCCGATACCGCCCGTGAACAGAACGGCGTCAAGTCCGTTCATGATCGCCGCGTAAGAACCGATATACTTCTTTATCTCATAGCGGAGCATTTCGAGCGCAAGCTTTGCTCTCTTGTTTCCGTCGGCAGCCGCAGCGCCGAGGTCGCGCGCGTCGCTCGAAACTCCCGAAACGCCGAGGAAGCCCGACTTTTTGTTCATATAATCGCTCGTTTCATTGGGCGAAAGACCCATCTTGTTCTGAATGAACGTAACAGCCGAAGCGTCTACGCTTCCGCAGCGCGTTCCCATAATAACGCCGTCGAGAGGAGTAAAGCCCATTGTCGTATCAATTGACTTTCCGCCCTCTACAGCGGTAATCGACGAGCCGTTTCCGAGGTGGCAGGAAACTATCTTCAGGTCTTTTATGTCCTTTCCCATAGCGTCCGCAAGTGCCTTTGAAACAAAGCGGTGCGACGTTCCGTGGAAGCCGTATTTTCTTACATGATACTTCTCGTAGCACTCATAAGGAAGTCCGTACATAAACGCCTTTTCGGGCATTGTCGCATGAAACGCCGTATCGAAAACGGCAACCTGGGGAGTACCGGGAGCGAGTACCTTTTTGCAGGCTCTGAGAGCAAGAGCGTTCGGGTGGTTATGAACGGGCGCAAGCTCCGAAAGAGCGTCTATTGCGTCAATGACAGCGTCGTCTGCAAGTATCGTCTTTCCGAACTGCTCTCCGCCGTGGACAACTCTATGTCCTACAGCAGAAATTTCGTCCATAGACTTTACGACCGCCGCGTCGCCCGTTGTAAGCACCTCTACGAGCTTTTCAAAAGCCTCGGTGTGAGTCGGAAAATCGCAGTCCGTATCTACTACTTTTCCGTCAAACGTAGTGTGCTTGATGTGACCGCCGATACCTATTCTGTCGCAGTTTCCCTTTGCTATAACGCTCTCGTTGTCCATATCGAGAAGCTGATATTTAAGCGAGGAGCTGCCGGCATTGATAACTAAGATCTTCATTGTTTCAAATTTCCTTTCATATAATAAAAATAGCCACTCTCATTTTAAAACATTTATTAAAAAAAATCAAGGGCTTTTGTAAAATTTTATTGATTTTATTTAAGAAATGTTGTAAAATATAATAAGTAATTTCAAAAGAAGAGGATTTTTATGTTTACGGCGGCTGTTATTGCGGAATTCGACCCGTTCCATAACGGGCATAAACATCTTATTGAAACGGCGCGAAAAGCGGGAGCAACGCACGTTCTATGCATTATGAGCGGAAATTTTGTCCAGCGCGGAGACGTTGCGATATTCGACAAATTCGCCCGCGCAAGGACGGCTCTTGAAAACGGCGCGGATCTTGTAATTGAACTTCCCGCGAGGTTTTCGCTCATGTCGGCGGAAGGATTTGCAAGGGGCGCGGCAGGGATATTGTCCGAGCTTAACGTTGCGGATATGCTTGCTTTCGGGAGCGAATGCGGGAATATTTCGGCTCTTGAAAAAGCGGCTGCGGCTGTAAGACAATGCATACGCTCCGAGAAATTTTACGAGCAGATAAAGCTAGGAAAGAGCTATCCCGCGGCTTTACAGTTTGCCGTAAAAGAATACTGCGGCGAGGACTTGAGCGAGATTTTAAAAAGCCCTAACAACACCCTCGGCATAGAATATCTAAACGCGCTTGAAAAGCTGAAATGCCGCATAAAACCGTTTACGGTAAAGCGTACGGTTCCGCACGGAGAACAGGGCTTTGAAAACGGTCAATTTGCGAGTGCGTCCCTTATACGGCAGATGATTAGAAACGGCGAGGACTATTCCGCATTAGCGCCCGTTATTAACGAGCCGACGGCTGATATTTCACGGCTCGAACGCGCGATACTGTCAAAGCTCAGGTCGCTTTCCGAGGAAGAATTTTGCGGCGGGGCTGACTGCGCGAACGGTTTGGAAGAAAGGCTGTATAAAGCCTCAAAAAAAGCGGGGAGCCTCGACGAGCTGTACTTCCTCGCAAAAAACAAGAGCATAACTTTAGCAAGAGTACGCCGAGCTGCGCTATGTGCGTTTCTCGGCATAACGAAAGAATTTTCGCCGCCCGCTTATATCCGCGTTCTCGGAATGAACGGGCGCGGAAAGGAAATTCTCTCGGCGGCGAAATGCAGGCTGCCCGTGGATACTTCGCTTAAGGCGCTGTCAACAACTTCTTACTTAGCGCATAAGCAGGCTTATAATGAAGCAAGGCTCGGAGATATTTACGCTCTTGCGTTTGAAACGCCCAGACCTTGCGGATATGATTTTACCGCAAAGCCCGTTATTGTATAAATTAAACTTGTGTAATAAATTTGAGGTATTGTATGAGCAGATTTGATGAACTCAGAACCAAACATCCGCTGTTTATCTATCACAGCTATGAGCTTAGCGAAAACAGCCTTGTTTTCCACTTTCAGATGGACGAATATCATTTTTATCCGAAGTGGGAATTTGACAAAAACTGTTTGCAAGGGAATTTTTCACGGCTCCGGCTTGAAGAAGCGGCGTTCTCGCTGGGAATGGCGGAGCTTGTTTCATACTGGAAGTGCGGTTGCTGTCCGACTGTAGAAATAAAATGCAAAGGGCTTTCCGAATGGCAGAAAGCCTGGTGGAAAAAGCTCTATTTTAACGGCTTGGGAGAATTTTTTTACCGAAACGGCATTGACGCAGAATTTGACAGCTTTATGACAATTATCGCTCCCGAAAGCGAACCGCTCCCCGAAACAAACAGCGTTTTAAACGGCGCGCTTGTTCCCGTGGGCGGAGGAAAGGACAGCGCGCTTACTCTTGAAATTCTGAAGCAGGCGGGAGAGGACATAACGCCCTATGTCATAAACTCGCGAAAAGCGACGGCAGGCTGCGTCGAAGCTGCGGGCATTTCTCCCGAAAAGGCAATTTGTCCCCGCAGAACAATAGACAAGACCCTGCTCGAACTGAATAAAAAAGGCTATCTTAACGGTCATACGCCGTTTTCGGCGGTAGTGGCTTTTTCGGCTCTGCTTTTCGGGATAATGACGAATAAAAGATACATCGTACTTTCAAACGAGAGCAGCGCGAACGAAACATACGTTGAAGGCAAAAACGTAAACCACCAGTACAGCAAATCCACCGAGTTTGAAAGCGATTTTCGCGAATACTGCGCGAAGACTTTCGGGAACTGCCCCGAATATTTCAGCCTTTTGCGCCCGCTCTCGGAATGGCAGATTGCGCGCGCGTTTGTAAATTATCCGCAATACTTCCCCGTTTTCCAAAGCTGCAACCTCGGCGGGAAAACGGACATATGGTGTTGTAACTGCGCCAAATGCCTTTATGTATACATCCTGCTTGCGGCGTTCCTCGACGACGACGCGCTTATAAAAATCTTCGGCTGCAATATGCTCGAAAAAGAGGAGCTTTCGGATATGCTCGACGGGCTTATGCTCGAAAAGGAAGACAAGCCGTTTGAGTGCGTCGGAACGAAAAATGAAGTAAGGCTTTCGCTCTCAATGGCACTTGAAAAGCGCAGGGAAAACACTCCCGCGCTTTTAAAGCGGTTTAATGAAAAATTCCCCGACTATAAACCGGTTGACCTTACAAAGTTTTTTGACAGGAACAATTTCGTTCCCGAAAAATTTATCGGATATGTGGAGATGCTCGCAAGATGAAATATGATGAACTAAAACCTATATTCAGCAAAAAAAGAGCCGTTATTCTCGGCTATGGCCGCGAGGGGAAAAGCTGGCTCGAAATATTAAAAGAGCTGAATGTCTGCAGGGAAATAGCTGTTGCGGATATGAACGAGCTTTCTGTTCCCGGCATAACGACGATTTCGGGAGAAAACTATCTCGAAAAATGCGCTGAATACGACCTTATTTTACAGTCGCCGGGAGTTATCGTAAAAAACAGGCTCGACGAAAAGGCGAAAGCGAAGATACTTACTCAGACCGAACTTCTTTTAATGCTTCACCCCTGCAAAATAATCGGCATAACGGGAACAAAGGGAAAATCGACGACCTCTTCTCTTATTTATCACTTTCTGAAAGCAAGCGGCATAAACTCAATGCTCGTGGGAAACATCGGTATTCCCCCGCTCCAAAGGCTCGAAGAAATGAACGGCAACACAATTGCGGTTCTGGAGATGAGCTGTCATCAGCTTGAATTTGTACGCCATTCGCCCGATATTTCGGTGTTGCTGAATATCTTCCCCGAACACCTCGACCACTACGTCGATTTTAACGCTTATGCAAACGCAAAGCGCAACATAGCGCGGTTTCAGGACAAAGACGGCGTTTTGATAATAAACAAGGCTCTGCTGCCCGTTGAAACGAAAGCGAATGTATATACAGCGGCGCTCGATGAAAGCGCGGACATTTGGACGGACGGCATGGATGTTTTTATGTTCGGAGAAAAACTTGAAAACATAAAAACTTCTCTTTGCGGAAAGCATAATTTGTATAACATTGCCGTTGCGCTTGCTGCGGCGGTAAAAGCGGGAGCGGACAAGGACAAGTGCCTTTTGTCGCTGAATGATTTCAACGCGCTTGAACATAGATTAGAAAAAGTAACGGTAATAAACGGCGTTGAATATATAAACGACAGCATAAGCACCGTACCCGAAGCGGCGATAGCGGCGGTAAAGGCTTTTGACGGCGTTGACTGTCTTATTCTCGGAGGAATGGACAGAGGAATATCTTATGACAAATTGGGAGATTTTTTAAACGGCGGCGAAGTCGCAAACGTCATTCTCCTGCCCGACACGGGGAAAAGGCTGGCGAAGCTTATTACAAACGAAAACGTAAACGTTGTGTTTGCGGATAATATGGAGCAGGCGGTAGAAACTTCCGCAAGGCTTGCGAAAAAGCGCGTTGTGCTTTCCCCCGCCGCGGCAAGCTATGGCTTTTACAAAAACTTTGAGGAAAGAGGAAAGCATTTTAAGAGCCTTGTAATGAAGATGAAATGCAACTAGATGCTAGATGCTAGAGGCTAGAGGCTAGAATAAGTTTCGAGCGGCGAAGCGCATTTCGGTTCAAACGATTTGACGTGCGGGCGCACGGAAGTTTTTTGAAAGGGAGCTTGAGGGAAAACTTTTTTACAAAAAAGTTTTCCCTCAATAACGCGTTAGCAAGCGCTAAAGGGTGCGGGGAAAACAAGAGTTTTCCCCGCATTTCCGTTTTTAAAAACCGTGTTTTTAAAAACGGAAATCTTATAGAGATGTGTTGAGCGAGAAACAACCTCTGAAATGCATTTACAATTAGGCGGGAAATCAAGGGTATTAAAACAAGTGATAAATGAACAAAACCAAACAACGCTTCCAGAAGTTAGAGGCTAGAGTTGTAATTAAGACGTTATTTGCTAAATATAACATATAATAAAAATAAGAGGTAGGAGTTAATACTCTTACCTCTTACCTCTTACCTCTAACCTCTTACCTCTACTTGAACATATCTTTGAGCTTGTCAAAAAACCCTTTGCGCTTTTCGTAATTTTTATCGTCAAGCGTTTCGTCAAAGGCAATAAGCGCTTCTTTCTGCTTTTTGTTCAAGTTTTTCGGAACTTCAACCACCATTTTTACAAGCTGGTCGCCCCTGTCGCCGGGGTTTCTCTGCAGGCGTTGAACGCCTTTTCCGCGAAGTCTGAACACCTGTCCGGGCTGCGTTCCCGCGGGAACTTTATAGCTTACCATTCCGTCAATTGTCGGAACGTCTATTTCCGCGCCGCAGACCGCCTGCATATATGTTATCGGGAAATCTATCAGAATGTCGTCCTCGTCGCGCTTGAATACGGGATCGCTCTTTACGGATATTCTTACTTTCAAGTCTCCGTGCTGACCGCCGTTCACGCCTGCCGCGCCTTTTCCGCGAACGGAAAGCGTTATGCCGTTATCAACGCCCGCAGGGACGTTTACGTTTACGGTCTTTGTCTGCATGGTTCTTCCCGAACCCGCGCATTTAGAACAGGGCTTTTCGATTATCTTTCCCTTTCCTCCGCACTTGGTGCAGGGCTTTTGCGTCTGCATCATTCCGAACATACTGCGCTGCTGTACGGTAACAACTCCCCTGCCGTTACAATCGGGGCAGGTCTTTACGGTGCTTCCCGCAGAAGCGCCCGTGCCTTTACACTCGGGACATTCTTCAAGACAGCTTACGTTTATGTTTTTGGAAACGCCCTTACATGCTTCCATAAAGCTAATATCAAGATTTACGGCAATATCCGAGCCTCTCTTTGCGGAGCTTCCGCTCGCAGAACGGCTAGAAGAAAAACCGCCGCCGAACCCGCCGAAGCCTCCTCCGAAAATGTCCGCGAAGATGTCGCCGAGGTCGACGCCGTCAAAACCGCCCGTGAAATTCGCTCCGCCGCCATAGCTCGGGTCGATGCCCGCAAAGCCGAATTGATCGTATTTTGCGCGCTTTTCGGGATCCGAAAGCACCTGATTTGCCTCGTTTATCTCCTTAAACTTTTCCTCCGCCTCGGGGTTGTCGGGGTTTAAGTCGGGATGATACTGCTTTGCAAGCTTTCTGTACGCCTTTTTTATCTCGGCGTCACTAGCGCCCTTTTGCAGTCCCAGAACCTCGTAATAATCTCTTTTGTCTGCCATAGTCATTCCCTCTTTTACTCTGCACCGATTTCACTTTTATCAAACAAGTCGGGGTCGACAAGCGGAGTTACAAGCTCGCATATCTCTCCGTTTTCGTCGTATCCCCAGAAACACTGATAATATCCGTCGCCGAAACCCGACGAAATCATAACCGTTTTTTCGTTTGTGTCGGGATTTGTCCACTCGGTAAAGTCGCCGCCCTCGCGCTGAAACGCGGGGAGCTTTTTATAGCTTTCGGCGAGAATTGCCGCGAAATAATCGTCATAGTGATTTTTGCCGGGATTTGCTTTGTGCCATTTATCTATCCACTCGCCCATTGCTGACGCGCCTTTTGCGTCAATAAAGCACGTCATGCCCGCGTCTACGGGATAACCCGTCCAGACCGCGCCGTCTTTCGATACATTCGCCGCGGTTTCGGGAACGGGCTTTGCAAGCTCATATCGTACGGCTTTTGTTTCCTTTATCTTCAGCCGCGCGGTGCAAATTCTTATTCCCGTGATACGGCTTCGGCAAATGCTGACTTCGGCGGGATATGCGCCGTTCGGAATTTCCTGCTCCAGAGTCGGCATAAACCTTCCCATTGCGATATAGCAAAGCGGATCGGCTACGACAACATGATTAGACGTTATATCTACCTTTCCCACTTCAAGGAAATTCCGCGTCACGCTCTTTACAAACTGCCTGTCGATCTTGTCGGCGTCAAGCGTCATGCTTTGGACATACGCCTGATTTTTCTTAAACAGCGTATTTATAGCCGCTTTCATTTGCTCGCGCGCATTGAAATCGCGGATAAACGCCGCCATTCTCTGCCCAAAATCCAGCGCGGTCTTTTCGTCGTACAGGTCCCTCATACCCGTGAAAACATGCCCGCAGTTTTCAAGAGAATTGCCCTCATAACCTCCCGCAACGCCGATAAACCACTTTCCGAGAGCGGTTTTTTTGTATCTTATGACGTAATACGTCAGACCGTCCATAACAAAGTCGTGCGTTGCTTCGATTTTAGCGGGATATTTGCCGAAATCTTTCGTCTTTTTGAGCCATTCGGACAAAGCCTTGCACGCGGCGTTAGCCTGTTCGTTGTTCATTCCGTCCTCCGTATAATTTTCGCAAATACCGCAAAATCGCCGGGCGGCGGAAAACCGCCCGGCGTTGTCATAAACTAAACCTTTTTACTTTTCGGTGTACTCAACGTCAACAGCGCCGTCGTCGTTATCTCCTCCGTTATTGCCGCTGCCGCCTGCGCCCTGAGCGCCCTGCGCACCCTCGGGAGCGCTAGCCTGATATACCTTTTGAGCTACCTCGTAAAACGCGTTTTGAAGCTCGTCTTTGGCTTTCTTTATCGCCTCGATGTCGGTACCCTTGAGGGCTTCTTCGAGTGCGGTTATCTTCGGCTCTACCTTTGCCTTGTCGTCTGCGGAAACCTTATCGCCGAACTCGCCCATCGACTTCTTTGCCTGATAGCAAAGCGAATCGGCTTCGTTTCTTGCGTCAACGTCCTCTTTGCGCTTCTTGTCCTCTGCGGCATACGCTTCGGCTTCTTTGACAGCCTTATCTATATCTTCCTTGCTCATATTCGTAGAAGCGGTTATGGAGATGTGCTGTTCTTTTCCTGTGCCGAGGTCTTTTGCAGATACGTTTACAATGCCGTTTGCGTCAATGTCGAAAGTAACTTCTATCTGCGGGATACCGCGAGGAGCGGGAGCTATTCCGTCAAGACGGAAGTTTCCTATGGACTTGTTGTCCTTTGCAAACTCGCGCTCGCCCTGCAAAACGTTTATATCGACAGAGGGCTGGTTGTCGGCATAAGTTGTAAATACCTTGCTCTCCTTTGTGGGAATGGTGGTGTTTCTTGCAATCATTCTCGTGCATACGCCGCCCGCCGTTTCAATACCGAGCGAAAGCGGAGTAACGTCGAGAAGAACTATGCCCTGTACTTCCTTATTGAGAACGCCGCCCTGAATGGAAGCTCCGATAGCTACGCACTCGTCGGGATTAATTCCCTTAAACGGCTCTTTTCCGAGGAAGTTCTTTACCATATCCTGAACGGCGGGAATTCTTGTAGAGCCGCCGACAAGAAGTATCTTGTGTATCTCGCTCTTTTCAAGACCGCTGTCTGCAATAGCCTGCTTCAGCGGACCCATTGTCATATCGACAAGGTCTGCGGTAAGCTCGTTGAACTTTGCTCTCGAAAGCGTAACGTTTAAGTGCTTGGGACCTGTCGCGTCGGCGGTTATATACGGAATGGAAATGTTTACGGAAGTGGAGTTTGAAAGCGCTATTTTAGCCTTTTCAGCCTCGTCTTTAAGTCTTTGCATAGCGAACTTATCGTTTGAAAGGTCGATTCCGTCGGACTTCTTGAATTCGCTCTTGAGATAGTCCATTATCCTCTGGTCGAAATCGTCGCCGCCGAGGTGGTTGTTTCCTGCGGTAGCTAGAACTTCCTGAACGCCGTCGCCGATGTTTATTACAGATACGTCGAACGTTCCGCCGCCGAGGTCGTAAACCACAATGTTCTGGTCTTCTTCCTTATCTACGCCATATGCGAGAGCCGCAGCCGTAGGCTCGTTTATGATACGCTGAACGTTAAGTCCCGCGATCTGACCCGCGTCTTTGGTAGCCTGGCGCTGGCTGTCCGTAAAGTATGCGGGAACGGTTATTACCGCGTCCGTAACTTTTTCGCCGAGATAAGCCTCTGCGTCGGCTTTCAGCTTTTGAAGAATCATTGCGGAAATTTCCTGAGGAGTGTACTTTTTGCCGTCGATGTCTACCTTGTAGTCGCTTCCCATGTGACGCTTAATTGAAATAACGGTCTTTTCGGGATTCTGTACAGCCTGGTTTTTTGCAAGCTGACCTACAAGTCTTTCGCCGTCCTTTGTAAACGCAACGACGGAGGGAGTTGTTCTCGAACCCTCGGAGTTTGTGATAACGACAGGTTCGCCGCCCTCTATTACGGATACGCAGCTGTTTGTCGTGCCTAAGTCAATACCTATTATCTTGCTCATAATTATATCTCCTTTTCAATAATAAAAGTTTTTTAGTTTTTTCTTCTTGCTATTCGGCGACCGCCACTATTGCAAACCTTATGACCTTGTCGCCTATCTTATAACCCTTTGCAAAGGTCTGAACGATCTTTCCGCTCTCTCCTCCGGGAACTTTCTGTACCGCCTGATGATAATTCGGGGAGAACGTTTCGCCGTCGCTCTTTATCTCCTCAACGCCAAGACTTTTGAGCGTTTCGCAGAAACTGTCGAAGATCATCTTTACGCCGCTTTTGTAGTTCTCGTCGGAACATTCGGCAGCCAAAGCCCTTTCGAGATTGTCCATAACGGGCAGGAACTTTGAAGTGACGTTCGTTATGATGTCCGCTCTCAATGCGTCCTTTTCGCGCTGCGAACGCTTTCGGAAGTTGTCGTACTCCGCCATTGTCCTCAAAAGCTGATCCTTTACGGCTTTAAGCTCTTCGGCAATTTTATTGTCCTCGTTTTCCTCGGCAGCGCCGTCCTCGGTTTGCTGTTCGGACTCGGCAGCTTCGGACTCGTTTGCTTCACTTTCCTCATTCACCTCGGCTTCATTCACCTCGGTTTCGTTCACTTCGGACTTTTCTTCTTCATTCATCATCGTCATCTCCCTTGTTTTCTATTTCAAGGCTCTCGTTTTCGGAGAGCATTGTTGATACCTTTTTGCTCAGATATTCCACATAGGGAATTATCTTTCTGTAGTCGAGCCTCATAGGACCTATTATGCCGAGCGTTCCCGCGGGCTTTCCGTCCTTATAATAGCTGGTGCTTACCAACGTTGAGTTTGAGATCGCGAACGTTCCGCTTTCCTCGCCGAACTTTACGTTTATTCCCGAAAACGCGTCGTCTAAAAACTCCGTAAGCTCTCCTTTTTTTTCGAGGAATTTCATAACGTCGTCCGCTTCAAACTCTCTGCAGGCGAGAAGATTTGCTTCTCCTCTCACGTCAACGCTGTCCTTCATCATCTCTTCGGATAGCTCGTATACGGCGTTTATGAGGGGCGAAAGGGAAAGCATATAACTTCCCATTGCCGCGACGACTCCGTTTACATATTCCTCGGACATATTTTCAACGTTCATTCCGCAAAGATGCTCGTTTAAAAAGCTTGTTATACTCTGCATCTGCTCGTTTGTGAGGTCAAACTCCATACGGCAGACCTTGTTTTTTATCGCGCCGTTCGACGTTATCATAAGAAGAACGTACATTCTTCTGCCCGTCGGAATGACTTCGACCTTTGAAATTACCGAAAACTTTGCCGCGTGATTTGTGGAAATTGCCGCGCACTTTGTAATTTCGGCGAGAGCCGTTCCGGCGTTTTCAATTATCGCTTCGTCAGTCAGTCCTCCGCTTTCGAGAAGCTCGTCTATCTGCGATATTTTTTCAACGGAGAGCGGTTCGGGACACAAAAGGTGGTCGATATAATACCTGAAGCCCTTAAAGGTCGGAACTCTTCCCGCGGACGTGTGCGGGTGGTCGAGATAGCCCTCCTGCTCGAGCGCCGCCATAGTGTTGCGAATAGTGGCGGAGCTTACGCCTATATCCGACATTTCCGCAAGAGTCTTTGAGCCGACAGGCTCGCCCGTGCGGATATATTCGTCGATTATCGCGGCTAAAATTTTCATTCCGCGCTGCTCCACGCAAACCACTCCTTGTTTGTTTTAGCACTCTATCTCTTTGAGTGCTAAATATAATTTAACACAATTATAAAAGTTTGTCAAGTGTTTTTGAAAAATAATTATACAAATAATTAAAATAATTTCAGGCAAATTTGTGTAATTTAACTATAACAATCTAAATAACGTCCGCGAAGCGGACTCCGATACTGTACACTGAATACTGTACTCCTCATATACACGAACAACTTTTGTAAAATACCCAACGCTAATTCTATTTGAAAATCTTATGAAATATATTAAAAGGTACTTGAAATGTTGAATATATTTTGTTATAATAAACGTGGCAGTTTATATTTTCCATAAAAGTTTTTACCTTTGTTGACAGATTTTAGTATATTTGCACATTAAAACAAATTGAACAGTTAAGAGGTGACATCATAATGTCAAAATTGGAAAGAGCTTTGTCATACAGCGGAAACCTTGCTTTCTCAATGAAATACAAGCCGGGGTTTCCCGTTGAATTTTTCGGGGAAGAAAAGTCCGAGCTTTTAAATAACATTATTTACGCAGACGATTATATGCCGTTCTGCGAGGCTGTAAACGACGTTATAGACGGCAGGAACCAAAGGCTAAAAATTTATTCGAGATTAAAACTTAAAGACGCTTATAAATGGTATTATATCTCCGCGGCTCCCGAGCATACGGAGGAAAATTCTACGGAGTTTCTGGGAACTATGCAGGAGGCGGCGGATGACTTTGAGGACGTTGTAAGCGACTTTAAGAAAAAAGTCGGAGCTTATTCGGAGATAGAGGACGAAATACCGTCGCTGCGCGAGATACTCGGAGAGAATTATCTTGAACTTATACAGCAGCCTTTTACAAATACAGAGGGGCTTTATTCGGCTATAGTTTCTCCGAGCGGGGGGATCATCGCCGTTGCAAGCGGTCAGCCGAGAAACAAAAACCTCAACAAGATGAGCTACCAGCGCAAAAAGAGCATACGCATTAAACACAAGACTGTTGCGGACTGGATAATCGCGGGAGAAAATCTCGACATTATAAACGCGAACTCTCAGCTTCTCGACATTATGGTGCAGACGGTGAGCAATATCGCTAACTCTTATGTTGTCGTGGGAGAAGAAGTCGAAAACAGCCGAAAGGCAAACAAGCTGCTCGGCGAAAATTTCGAGGATCAGATGCTGATAAACAACATCTACACAAATATCCTCAAATGCAAAACGAGCATTGACGCGTTCGGGAAAATTATCCCGCTGGTAAAGGACTATTTTGCGCTAGACAGGCTTATTTTCTGCATTGACAGAGAAGACCCTCCCAAAGTCTACCACTGGGACGAAAACGGCGCGATAAGCCCCGCTTCGAGCGACTTTATAACCAACGTCAAGATAAACGAAGAACTTGAATCCAACACTATAGTTTACGTCGACGAAGACGAGATACGCGGAAAAAAGAGCGAAAAAAACAGAAGCTGCGCGCTTTCAAGAATTTACGACAACGGCACCGCAAAGGGCGTTTTCATGTTCATTTCCCATACTTCGGGGAGAGCTTGGACGAACCGCGACAGAAAAGTTTTAAGGAGCGTTACGCAGATACTGACGACCCTTATTTACCGTTCATTCACGGAAAACAGGCTCGCTCTCTCGCAGGAACATCTGCAAAGGCTTGCGTTCCGTGACGCGGCGACGGGTATCCCGAACAGAACGGCTTTTGAAACGGATTTCGCGCAGACAGTCCAGGACGGCAAAAGCGGCGCGGTCATTTCGTTTGAAATAGCGAACTATAAGGCTATGACGGCTTCTTACGGCTATCAGTATGCGGACGGGATCGTCGGGAGCATTGCGGAATATATTGCGGCGATACCTTCGGGAAACAAAACGAGCGTTTATCTGTTTTCAAGCGACGTGCTTTTCGTCATTATTGAAGACGCAAGCAAAGAAGCGACGCTCGGTTTTGCAAAGACCGTTTTGGGAAAATTCTCGCGCAACTGGTATTATGACGACACCTATCATAATATAGAAATGTATGCGAGAGTAAACTTCTTCCCCGACGATGTCTACACTGCGGAAGAATGTGAAAATGCGGCTTCGGAAACGCTGAAACTATCGGAATGTGAAAATCAGCGCGGAGCGGTCAGCCTGTCGCCCGACCTTGAAAACAAGCTCGACGAGAATATCCGCATAAGAAAGATGATAAGCGACGACGCGAAAAACGGCTTCGAGGGATTTTACTATCTGTATTCGCCAATAAACGACGCGGCGACGGGAGAGCTTATTTGCTGTGAGAGCAGGCTTTTCTGGAAGAAAGAGGGCTTTATCGCGCCGCGCGACAAGGTGCTTCCGATAGTTGAACGAGAGGGAAAGCTCGAAGAACTTTACGACTATGCGATAAACAAGCTCTGCTGGTTCTGCGCGGAAGTAAGAAAGCTGGGCTATCCCGATTTCAGAGTAGGCTTTGAATATCCGAGGTTCGCGCTGGATTCGGACTATTATATAGTTATGCTGAACAAAACGCTCGAAAAATATTCCCTCCCCGCAAGCGCCATAAGCATATCCGTGTCCGACAATTCGGGAACGCTCGCGAAAAGCAGCGTTACTTTGCGGCGGTTTTCAAAGCTCGGCGTAAACATAATAAGCGAGGACAAGGGCAGAAGTTTTCTGACGGAAACGCTGTTTAAAATGCCGTATGTAAACATTGCGAAGATAAGCTCAAAGCGGCTTCACGGCGACGAAATTTCATCGGGATATTTAAGGGCGCTCATTGAAAAAGCGCACCAGAGCGGAATGACGGTCTGCGTAAGCGGAGTAGACAACGAAAAGACGCTCGAACTCACGCGATATTTCAACGTCGACTTGATACAAGGTGCGGTAAACGGGCAGCCGCTTCACTCGGGGGATTTTATAGAAAGGATCAAGAAAAGTAAATAATGCATTGAGGGAAGCAGGGCTTCCCTCTTTTGCTGCGCAGATTTTTTCAATAAATGCACAAGATGTGTTTAATTGCAAAAAAGTTTCCGAATTGCAACTTTTTTTCGCTCTGATTATTGACAATCATCTGCGCAGATGATATAATTAATTTAAGGCGAGGTGTTATCCTGCAGGTCAATACGACAACGCTCGGACTTTATTCAACTTTGCCTTGTACAGCTTGTTATCTTAACTACATTATTATCAATACAAGGAGGTCAATATGAAAAAAGCGAAAATTTTATCGGCATTTTTGGCGGCGGCGCTGTTGTTGGCGGGGTGCGAGAACAGCAACGAAAATTCCGAGCAGAACATTTCGTCAAGCAGTTCTAGTTCCACATCGTCAATAACGTCAAGTTCATCGTCAATAACTTCAAGCAGTTCTAATTCAACATCTTCGGTTACATCAAGCACATCAAGCAGTTCTAATTCATCATCTTCATCTTTGTCAACATCAAGCAGTTCAGCGGGCAGACCCATTGAATCCCCTTACAATGCGATAATTAAAGACAAATCGTATGATATAAAAAGAACAACAAAACTCAGCATAGATTTTGCCGAACTTACAAGCGAAGATCTTAATGAATTAGACAGGCTGGTAAATCTCCAAGAGGTGCAATTTTATACAAATAAAATCACCGATATATCTATGTTTTCAAATCTCACCGAGTTGAGGTCCTTGTATTTAGGCTATAATGAAATAAGCGATATTACTCCGCTAAAGGGTCTTACAAAGCTGAATTATCTCGCTTTACACGACAATAAGATAAGCGACCTGACCCCTCTTTCAAATCTCACAAATCTGGAAACTTTGTTTATATCAAGCAATCAGATAACCGATATAACGCCTATCGCAAATCTTACAAATCTTAAAACCCTCGGAATAGAATTCAATCAGATAAGCGACATCAAACCTCTTGCAAACCTTAAAAATTTACAATTACTGACCTATAAAGGCAATAACATAAGCGAGGAAGATTTAAACTGGCTGAAAGAACAGCTTCCGAACTGTGAAATTGTGGAATATATCCATTAAAAAACATAGCGGGCGGGCATTTTGCTTGCCCACTTCAGACTGTCGATAAACCCTCATCTGCGTCGTCAGCGTCACTGCAACAGCCACAAAGGCTAGTTGCAGTGACGCTTCCTAGCATCTGAGGCTTTCTCGGCAGTCTGGAATTTAACTTTTTAATATTTTTACGCTTTAAAAACGCTCGTGAAATTTTCAAAAATAATTATGTAAGAATTTCCAAAAAATACTTGAAAAATTCGCCGAAATATTGTACAATATATAGTGTAAATGACAGGGCACTGTCAAATTCTAACGTAAAGAAAGGATATTTCACATCATGGCGAAGCTGAACAAAAAAAATGTAGAGGATCTTAACGTAAAAGGCAAAAAAGTTCTGGTGCGCGTTGACTTTAACGTGCCGATGAAAGACGGCGTTATCACTAACGACAACCGTATAACCGCCGCTCTGCCGACTATCAACAAGCTTGTTGAAAACGGCGCGAAGGTCGTTTTATGCTCTCACCTCGGAAAGCCCAAGAACGGTCCCGAGGCTAAATTCTCATTGAAGCCCGCGGCTGACAGACTCGCAGAGCTTGTAAAGTGCAAGGTTACGTTCGCTCCCGATGATACGGTAGTAGGAGAAAACGCAAAGAAGGCTGTTGCCGAGATGAACGACGGAGAGATCGTTGTTCTCGAAAACACACGTTTCAGAGGCAGCGACGAAACAAAGAACGGCGAGAACCTCTCCAAAGAGCTTGCCGATCTCGTTGACAACGAGATCTTTGTTATGGACGCGTTCGGTTCTTCTCACAGAGCGCACGCTTCTACTGTCGGCGTTACAAAGTTCGTAAAAGAAACAGCGGTCGGCTATCTTATGAACAAGGAGATCGAGTTCCTCGGAAACGCTGTTGAAAGCCCCGTTCGTCCGTTTGTCGCTATTCTCGGCGGCGCTAAGGTTGCGGATAAGCTCAATGTTATCTCTAACCTCCTTGAAAAGTGCGACACGCTCATTATCGGCGGCGGAATGGCTTACACGTTTCTTAAGGCGCAGGGCTACGAGGTAGGAACTTCTCTTGTTGACAACGAAAAGATCGACTACTGCAAAGAGATGATAGAAAAGGCAAAGGCAAACGGAAAGAAGCTGCTTCTTCCCGTTGACGCGACAATTGCAAAAGCGTTCCCCGATCCCATTGACGCTGATATTGAAGTTCAGGTAGTTGACGCAGACAAGATACCCGCAGATATGATGGGACTTGACATCGGTCCTAAGACAATGGAGCTTTTCGCAACGGAAGCTAAGAACGCGAAAACCGTCGTTTGGAACGGTCCTATGGGCGTATTTGAAAATCCCACGCTCAAAAAGGGAACTATCGCTGTCTGCGAGGCTCTCGCGCAGGCTGACGCTACGACAATTATCGGCGGCGGCGACTCCGCGACGGCTGCTATTAACCTCGGCTATGCAGACAAGATGAGCCACATCTCCACGGGCGGCGGCGCTTCTCTCGAATATCTCGAGGGCAAGGGACTGCCGGGAATCGACGCTATCCAGGATAAATAATTCTTTCTGTTGATAAAGTGTTTTCCCTGCTATACGGGGAAACATCAGTCTGTATAAAAAGTCTAATTTCAGACTGTAGAGAAAGCCACAGATGCTAGGAAGCGGTGCTGCGGCTAGGCTTTGTGCCTGCCGCAGTGCCGCTGACGCCGCAGATGGGGCTTTATATACAGTCTGGTATTTTAAAGGAGAATCTTTATGAACAAAAACGTTAGAAAAGCTATAATCGCGGGCAACTGGAAAATGAACAAGACAAGACCCGAGGCAAAGGCTCTGCTCGAAGAATTAAAGCCGCTTGTTGCCGATGTAAAGGGTGTTGAGATAGTGGCTTGCGTTCCGTTTACAAACCTTGAAACGGCGCTTGCGGCGACGGCGGGTACTAACATAAAGGTCGGCGCGGAGAACTGCCACTTTGAAAAAAGCGGCGCGTTTACGGGTGAAATTTCTGCGGATATGCTGGCTGAAATGGGCGTTGAATATGTCGTTTTGGGTCACAGCGAGCGCAGACAGTATTTCGGCGAAACAGACGAAACCGTAAACAAGCGCACAAAAGCGGCGCTTGCGGCGGGGCTGAAGCCGATAGTTTGCGTTGGCGAGCTTCTCTGGGAGCGCGAGTGCGACATCACCGAAGAAGTTATCGCGCGTCAGATAAAGCTCGATCTGTTCGGCATTTCGGCTGAGGACGCGAAGAAATGCACGATAGCTTACGAGCCTGTCTGGGCGATAGGCACGGGAAAGACCGCTACCGCAGAGCAGGCTGAAGAGGTTTGCGCGTTTATCAGAGCGCAGCTTGAAAAGAAATACGACAAGGCTACCGCCGACAGCATGACAATCCAGTACGGCGGTTCAATGAACGCAAAGAATGCAGAAGAACTTGTCAGGAAGCCGAATGTAGACGGCGGTCTTATCGGCGGCGCAAGCCTTAAAGCTCCCGATTTCACGGCGATTATCAAGGCTGCGGAAAACAACTGATTTTCGCTGGCGAAATTCCAAATCGGAGGATTTGTATGAAAAAACGCACAATACTGCTGGTGCTGTCGCTGATTTTCGGCGTTGCATATCACGCGCTGTTTATTGCGGCGTATCTTCTGCACAAGCCGCTGTTAGGTTCGCTGTTTTGTCCTCCCGAAACATTGAAACAGCTTGAACCCGTGTACAACTCGCCCATAATTGCTGTCACGGCGGTCTGCGGGATTGTATTTGCAGCATTCGTGATTTTAATGCTGAAACGCACGGGAAAAGGACTGTTTATCGGTGCGGCGGTTTTTTCGGGAATTGCGTTCATTGCCGAGCGGTGGGTAAACTATATTCCGCCCGTGCAGCTTTTGACAAAGCTGACTGCCGAACGTGGCGAGTTGGGGATGTATGCGTATAATTTAACCCGTGCATCTGTAACGTTTATAGATTGCGCCTTGCTGCCGCTGTTTGTGACCGCGATAGCGCTGATGTGCTGTGCGTTTTGCGTGAAAGAATGATTAACGGAAAGGATAATTTATAATATGGCAAAACCTGTTTTACTGGTTGTAATGGACGGCGTGGGCTTCTCGAAAACGGGACTTGGCGACGCTGTGACTGAAGCGAACACTCCTACTCTGGACTGGCTGCTCAAAAACTGCCCGAACACAAGACTTAAAGCGCACGGCTCGGCGGTTGGACTGCCGACAGACGACGATATGGGAAACTCGGAAGTAGGACATAACGCTTTAGGCTGCGGGCAAATTTACTCGCAGGGCGCAAAGCTCGTGAACGAAAGCATTGAAAGCGGGAAGATGTACAATTCATCCGCCTGGAAAGAGCTGGTTAACAACTGCGTTTCCAAAAACTCGACAATGCACTTTATAGGCTTGCTGTCGGACGGAAACGTTCACTCGAACATCTCCCACCTGTTCAATATGCTGAAAAAAGCGAAAGCAGAGGGCGTAAAGAAAGCGAGAGTTCACTGCCTGCTGGACGGACGCGACGTTCCCGCAACTTCCGCGCCCATATATATCGAACAGCTTGAAAATGTTCTGGCTGAACTGAACGACGCGGATTTCGACGGAAAAATTGCGTCGGGCGGCGGCAGAATGAAGATAACCATGGACAGATACCAGGCAGACTGGGCAATGGTTGAGCGCGGCTGGAATACTCACGTTAAGGGCGAGGGACGGCAGTTTGCGAGCGCTAAAGAAGCTGTCGAAACGCTCAGAAACGAAACGGGCGCAATTGACCAGGATCTGCCGCCGTTTGTTATCGCAAAGGACGGCGAGCCTGTCGGAAAGATTGTCGACGGCGACAGCGTCATTCTCTACAACTTCCGCGGCGACCGCGCAATCGAGCTTTCAATGGCGTTCGATATGGACGATTTCACCTATTTTGAGCGCGGAGGAAAACCCGACGTCTGCTATGCGGGTATGCTGCAGTATGACGGAGATCTGAAGCTCCCCGCAAGGTATCTTGTAAATCCTCCCGAAATTCACGACACGCTGTCGGAAGTTCTCGTAGAAGCTAAGCTCAATCAATACGCCGTTTCCGAAACTCAGAAGTACGGTCATGTTACTTACTTCTGGAACGGCAACAGAAGCGGAAAATTCTCCGAGGAACTCGAAACGTTCAAGGAAATTCCCTCCGACAACGTTTCGTTCGACCAGCGCCCTTGGATGAAATCTGCGGATATTGTCGACGATTTGATTGAAGCGATAAAGTCGAAGAAATACGACTTTTTGCGCTGCAACTTCCCTAACGGCGATATGGTAGGTCACACGGGTTCAATGCCTGCTACGATAATAGGCGTTGAGGCGGTTGATATAGGACTTGCAAGGCTGATGAAAGTCTGCGACGAATACGGCGTGACCATGATAATTACCGCCGACCACGGAAACGCGGACGAAATGCTCGAAAAGAACAAAAAAGGCGAAATTCAGGTTCGCACCGCGCACTCGCTCAATCCCGTGCCGTTTATAATCTACGACAAGGACGTTAAGTACACGATAAAAGACGGAAACTACGGTCTTTCAAATGTCGCGCCTACGGTCGTAAAGATGTTCGGGCTTAAAGCTCCCGACTGCTGGCAGGAAAGCATGATCTGATTTAAAACAACGCCGCCGTACTTTCACAATGGAAGTACGGCGGTTTTTTTTAGTTTTTATTCAAAAACATATGTCCATTCGGAATTTTCCTCCGCGACATAAATTATATCTTCATTTTCCCGATATTTCACAAAATAAGTATTTGCAAAGTCCGCTCCGTCAACGTGTATCACAAGATTGATATTTCCCGAGGCTTCATCGGCTCTTATTGTTCCCGTTCTGAAATATCTCTTGCCGCAATATACGACCTCGGTTATATCTCCGTTCTCTCCGTAAACAAGGCTCAATTCGCTGTCTGAAGTTGAATCGGAATCAGACATACTATCGTGAAATTCGGGAGAGTTGCCCGCTCCGTCCATGTTTTCCGCATTGTTCATTCCGCCCGCATTGTTTAAAGGCAAACCGAAAAATCGGGGAATGAAGATTATGCACAACGCAATACATGCCGCCGCTCCCGCAACGGGCGCTATAATTTGCCAAAGCGGTCTTTTCTTCTTTTGCTCGGTTCTTATCTCCAAGTGCGCGTTTTCATTAAGCCGCTCATGCACTCGTGCAATTATTCCTTTAATGTCGGGAGAAGCAGAGCGAAACGCCGACTTATAATCGTTTCTAAAGCTCATTTTCTCCCTCCTCACTCAAATTCTTCATCTTTCAACAGCTTTTTCAGCTTTTCTCTCGCTCTTGACAGATGAGATTTTACGGTGCTTTCCTTTTCGCCCGTTACCTCGGCTATCTCTGCTATAGACAGGTCTTCAAAATAAAAAAGGTGAACGGCTGTCCGATACTTATCGGGAAGCTTCATAACAGCCTCTAAGACCGCGCGTTTCCTTTCATTGTCTGTTTCATGGTTCTCCGATAAACCTAAAATATCGTCGGGGTCGCATAACGTCCTATGCCTATGCCAGGAGCTTTTCGCGAATGAATTTGAACAGTTTACCGCTACTCTTATCAGGAAAAATCTTCTATGTTCTTCGCTTTCAAATGTTTTATCGGCTTTAAAATATCTTATGAAAACCTCCTGCGTTATATCCTCGGCGTCAGCCGCGTTTTTAAGCCTTTCGAGCGCAATAGCGTAAACCATGGGGATATACTTCCTCATGGCATCGTCAAAGCTTTCCGCGGTTTTTAGAGATAATTCCATAAATTTTCTCCGAATTTTCTTCTGTCATAAATAATACCAAGCAAGAGCCGGAAAAGTTGCAGAATAAAAATTATATTTCTGTTGCCGCGTGCCTTGTGACATGACAGCCCATATTTACCGCGACGGGAAGTCCCGCGATATGAGTAGGCGCTTTCTCTATGTTTACATAAAGCGCGGTCATTCTGCCGCCAAAGCCCTGAGCGCCTATTCCGAGCTTGTTTATTTCTTCGAGCATTTTCTGTTCCATTTGCTCGTAAAGCGGGTCGGGGTTTCTCTGTGAAAGATCCCTGCAGAGCGCTTTTTTCGCAAGAAGCGCGCAGCCCTCGAAATCGCTCCCTATTCCCACTCCCACGACAACGGGCGGACAGGGATTGCTCCCCGCAACGGAAACCGTTTCGACCACAAAGTTTATTATGTCCTCTTTTGAAGCGGACGGAGTGAACATCTTAAGCCTGCTCATATTCTCGCTTCCAAAGCCCTTTGGAGCGACGGTCAGCTTTATCTTGTCGCCCTTTACTATCCTTGTATGTATAAGCGCGGGGGTGTTGTTGTTTGTGTTTTCTCTTATCAGGGGGTCTTTTACTATGGAAAGTCTTAATTTTCCCTCGACATAGCCCTTTGCAACGCCCGCGTTTATTGCTTCTTCAAAATCGCCGTTTATGATATGCACGTCCTGCCCGACCTCGGCGAAAACGACTGCCATTCCCGTGTCCTGGCAAATAGGCACGGAAAGCTCTTTGGCGCAGTCTATGTTGTCGACTATATCGCCGAGAACGCTTTTACAAAGCTCGCTCTCCTCTTTTTCGGCGGCGCTTTCTATGCACTCGCGCATACCGCAAGGAAGCTGTAGATTTGCTTTTACGCAAAGCTCCGCGATTGTTTCTGTTATAAGTTTAGCGTCAATTTCCCGCATAATTTTCTCCTTTTTATAACTTTACAGCTTATTCACTGCTGTCTTTCCGTTTACGCACACAAAAACGGGCGTTTCATAAATACCGAGCGGCTCTCCCGAAAACAGCGAAAAATCCGCGTCCTTTCCGACTTCTATAGAGCCTACTCTGTCTTCAATTCCTAAGATTTTCGCCGCGTTTATTGTCACAGCTTTAAGCGCGGTCTTTCTGTCAAGCCCGCCTCTTACCGCAAGCGCCGCCGTAAGCGGAAGATATTGTATGGGCGTTTCGGGGTGGTCGGTGCATATGGCAAACTCTATCCCGAATTTATCCATTACGGCGGGGGTGTTTATACTATGGTTTTTAAGCTCGGGCTTTCCCCTGTCGCCGAAAACCGGTCCCAAAACCACTTTCGGCATATCCTCCGCAAGCTCCTCGGCAATTATCCCGCCGTCCGTGCAGTGTATAAGCACATAATCGAGCTTAAACTCTTTTGCAATACGTACAGCCGTGAAAATGTCGTCGGCTCTATGACAGTGAAAATGCGCCTGAAGCGGTTTTTGCCCGTCAAACAGCGGCATAAGCGCCTCGCATTTCGCGTCGAAATCGGGCTTTGAAACTTCGTCGTCCGTCCCCTTTGTGCGGCGGTATTCGTCGAGGTCTTCTTTATAACGAAGCGCTTTTGAAAGCTGCTCGCGGATTATAGCTGCGGTCGCCATTCGGGTGACGGGCGTTTCGTCGCGGTCGTTATAAGTGTTCTTGGGATTTTCGCCGAGCGCGAATTTTATCGCCGCGGGGCTTTTTACAATAAGCTTATCCACGCGTTTAGAGCCGAAAGTTTTTATGACCGCAAGGCTGCCGCCGATAGGATTTGCGCTGCCTACGCCCGTACACACCGAAGTGACGCCCGCAGAAACGGCGTCCTCAAAGCACCTGTCCGCGGCGTTTATGCTGTCTATTGCGCGGAGGTGGGGCGTGGAGGGGTCGGTGTCCTCGTTTCCGTCGTCGCCCTCAAAGCACAGCGCGTCGTCCCACATTCCAAGATGACAATGCGCGTCTATAAGTCCGGGGTAGAGCGTTTTTCCCGCGCCGTCAATTTCTTCTTCGGAGGTCTTTACATAGCCGCTCATGCTTCCTATTTCGGTTATGACCTCGTTATAACGCACAAAGCCGTTTTCAATGTCACTGCCCGCCATTGTTATTATCTTTACGTTTTTAATTACCATTTCAAATCCTTAATTCAAATGTTCTGTTCGGATATACGCGATAGTTTTTCTATCTCATCTACTATCGTCGTGTCACGGGTGTTTCCGTTTACCATATATGTACTGTTGCGGCGGTATATCGGAGCGCGCTTGTTATACAGCTCTTCAAGCTGTTCGGGGGTGTTTTTCACAACAAGCGGGCGGTTTTTATCTCCCTTTATCCGCGCATAACAAGTCTCAAACGAGGTGTTTATATAAACGGATATCCCGCTCTCTCTCGCAAAACGCGCCGTTTCGTCGTTTAAAAGCGCGCCGCCGCCCGTAGCCACGACATTCCCGCCCGAAAGCTCTTTTATATATTTTGCCTCAAGGCTTCTGAAATGCGGCTCGCCTAACTTTTCAAATATTTCGGGAATGGTCATTTTCTCCGCTTCCACTATATACTTATCCAAATCAATAAGTTTCATTTTAAGCTTAGCGGACAACATTCTTCCTATATGGCTCTTTCCGCAGCCCATAAACCCGCACAAATAAATACTTTTCATACCGCGTTCTCCATATCGGACACGAGCTTGTCTATATCGCTCTTTTCAAACTTCGCGCCGTACCATATTTCATGCGCGGCGACCGCCTGCAAAACGAGCATCGCCATTCCGCCCATTGCGTTTATTCCGTGTGCGCGGGCGGTTTTGAGAAGCTTTGTTTCCTTGGGATTGTAGATAACGTCAAAGACGTTTTTAAACTTCTTTACGACTTCTTCGGTGCAAGGCATATTGTCGACTTTCGGGAACATTCCCGCGGGCGTTGCGTTTATAAGCAGGTCGCCGCCGTCGGAGCTGTCGAGTATATTTCCGTTTATTTCGGTGATTTTAACGCAAGCCGAGGAGTTCTGCGCTTTTATTTCTTCCACTACCTTCTCCGCAAGCGGCATATCCTTTTCAAGCGCCGCAATTGTAAGCTCTGCGCCCTGTCTTGCCGCTTCTATGCAGATCATTCTTCCTACGCCGCCGCACCCTATGACGGTGACTTTTGAATCAAGACTTGCGCCCATGGCTTCAATTGACTTTGTAAAGCCTATGGCGTCGGTGTTATAGCCCGACTTGTCGCTGTTTCTGATACAGTTTACCGAGCGATAGCGTTTCGCGCCGTCGGAAAGCTCTTTGCAATAATCGATTATCGCTATCTTATGAGGAATGGTGATATTAAATCCCTCGTATTCTCCGAGAGCGTCAAACTTTTCGGAAAGCTCCTCGGGAGCGATGTCGTTTAAGGTGTATTCCGCTTCAATTCCCGAAAGCTCAAACAGCCTTTTGTGAATCTGCGGAGAGAACGAATGTCCGAGAGGGTGACCTATTAAACAATACTTTTTCATAATCCTGTTATTTATCCTTTCAGTGCGCCGAGCGCCTTTTCCATGGTTTCATTGTTTTCAATATTTACGTTTATAACGCCCTTTAGCGTCTTTCTTACAAGTCCCGTGAGGACCTTGTTCGGTCCCAGCTCCACAAAGGCTTCTATGCCGTCGCTCTGCATTGCGTTAAGCTCCTCGACAAATCTGACGGGAGAGCAGATGTGCTTTGAAAGATAATCGGGCATATCGGGAAGCTTTTCGAGCTTCGCGCCGTAAAGGTTTGAATAGAAAGCGCAAGTCGGCTCGGAGAATGTAAATCCCGAAATTTTTTCTTTAAACTCGTCTGCGGCTGGCTTCATAAGTTTTGTATGGAAAGCCGCAGATACCGCGAGCTTTACGGAGCGTCTTCCAAGTTCGGAAAACTTCGCCATCGCCTCTTCTACGGCAGCCTCTTCTCCCGCGATAACGGTCTGTACGGGGGAATTATAGTTTGCGGGAGCGGCAAAACCGCTTATTTCCGAAAGGACTTTATTTATCTCCTCATCTGTTGAGCCTATTATCGCCGCCATTGCTCCCTTAGAATTTTCGGCTGCCTTTGCCATTGCCTCGCTTCTTAGTTTTATCGCCTTAAAAGCGTCTTCCATAGGCAGTACCTCCGCCGCATACATCGCCGCATATTCTCCGAGAGAATGTCCCGCAACAGCGCAGTTTTCAATGCCGTTCTCCCTAGCCGCATTAAGCGCTAAAAGCGACACCGTAAAAATAGCAGGCTGTGAAAGGCGGGTCTGAGAAAGCTCCTCGGCAGATGACTCCGTCAGCTTTTTCATAAGGTCGAAGCCCATAATGTCCGAGCCGCACTCCAATATCCGCGCCGAGCTTTGATATTTCTGCGCGAGTTCCGCGCCCATCTGAGGATACTGCGAACCCTGTCCCGAGAATAAAAATGCCGTTTTCATAGATAAACCTCCAAAATTCTTCCCTGCCGAAATTCTGCTTTCGACAGAGTAATATTATTAAACATAAAAGGCGAAGAATGAGAATATCATCTGCAAAAAGATGAAAATTCCTTTTCTGACGTCTCTAATTTACAACATATACTTGACAAATCTACCAAAATGAGTTATAATAAATTTATATTGAGTTTTTTCGTATAGGCATTTTAAAACAACGCCATACAAACCATAATGATATTATACATTATTTTGAAAATAAAATCAAGGAGTTTTTTATGAGCGGATTGCAGTTTTTGGGAACAGGCAGTTATGTCCCCGATTTTGTCGCTGATAACGACAGATTTTCTCAGATCCTCGATACCTCGGACGAATGGATATATCCCCGCACGGGAATTAAAAAGCGCCAGCTCGCGGTGGACAAGCCCAACTACTATATGGGTACGGAAGCGGCAAAGGAAGCTCTGAAGTCTGCGGGCATAACGGCGGACAAAATTGACCTCATCATAGTTTCGACCTGTACTCCCGACTTCTTCTACCCCGCTATGTCCTGCCTTATTCAAAAGCGCATAGGCGCGGTGAATGCTTCCTGCTTTGACGTGAACAGCGCCTGCACGGGCTTTATAACCGCAATGGACATTGCGCACAAATTTCTTGAAACGGACAAATATAAAACGATACTTATTGTATCGAGCGAGAAGCTGTCGTCTCAACAGGACTATACCGACCGCGCAAACTGTATTCTTTTCGGCGACGCGGCGGGAGCGGTTGTCGTTGCGAAAAGCGACGGACAGTTCAGCTCTTTTCTCGGAGCGGAGGGCGACGAGTTCGACGCTCTCTACTGCAAGGTGAACTATCAGAGCAACTGCCCGTGGTTTAAGGACGAAGACGAGTTTTACGAAAACCGCTTCGACACCTTTGCAAAGAAGAATTATCTCTATCAGGACGGCAGGGCGGTCTATAAATTCGCCGTAAACGCGATGGCTGACGCGGTAAATCACGTTTCGGAGCAGATAGGAATAGCGCCCTCGGAGCTTGATCTTGTGATACCTCACCAGGCTAATCTGAGGATAATCGCAAAGGCAACGGGGCTTTTAGGTATTCCTGAAGAAAAAGTATATACAAATATAGAGTACATGGGAAATGTTTCGAGCGCGTGCATTCCCGTGGGAATTGACGAGCTTTTCAAGAGCGGAAGGCTGAAACGCGGCATGAAGCTCTGTCTGGTTGGATTCGGAGCGGGGCTTACATACGGCTCAATAATCATGGAAACTTAACAGAAAACATAGACTTTAGTTGACGAAAGGACGTTATATGAGTAAAACAGCTATCATCACTGGTTCGGGAAGAGGTATCGGAGCGGCTATTGCAAAGCGCTTAGCCAAAGACGGATTTAATATCGTAATAAACGAGCTTTCCGAAGAAGCGGGACAGCAGACCGCGGAAGAATGCCGCGCGCTGGGGATAAAGGCGGCGGTTTACGCGGCGGACGTTTCAGACTATGCGCAGTGCGAGGAAATGGTAAAGAAAGCAAAAGAGGAATTCGGAACGCTCGACGTTCTCGTAAACAATGCGGGAATTACCCGCGACGGACTTCTTCTCAGAATGAGCGAGGAAAACTATGACGCGGTTATTCGTATAAATCAGAAATCCGTGTTCAATATGACAAAGCTCGTTGGAGCGATAATGCTTAGGCAAAAAAGCGGAAGTATAGTAAACCTGGCTTCCGTTGCGGGACTTTACGGAAACCCCGGGCAGATGAACTATTCCGCTTCAAAAGGCGCGGTTATAGCGATGACAAAGACCGCGGCAAAGGAGCTGGGTTCACGCGGAATACGCGTAAACGCGGTTGCGCCCGGATTTATTCAGACGCCCATGACAGATAAGCTGACGGACGAGCAGAAAAACGCCATTCTCGGACAGATCGCCATGAAGCGCTATGGACAGCCCGAAGAAATAGCGAACGTTGTCGCGTTTTTGTGCGGAGAGGATTCTTCGTATGTTACGGGGCAGATAATAGAGATCAGCGGCGGACTTAGTATGTGATAGAAGTTTATCATCGTTTTACAGAAACGGTCACGGAGGTTTTATGAGTAGTGAAAGAAGAGTAGTGATAACGGGACTCGGGTGTGTTACGCCCTGCGGAAATTCGCCGCAGGAGTTGTGGGACAACCTGCTTATGGGAAAGCACGGATTTACGCTTGAGCCGTGGTTTCCCGAGGAAAACCCCGAGGAAAAGAACGTTGTCGCAAGAGTAAAGAACTTTGACCCGTCCGCAGTTTTCGACAAGAAAGAGCTGCGCAGAAGCGACGTTATAACGCAATATGCCGTTTACTGCGCGGAAATGGCGCTTAAAGACGCAAAGACAGATCTTAAAGACATAGACCCCTTTCGCGTCGGCTGTATAATAGGAAGCGGCATCGGCGGCATCTGCACGACAGAGGACGAAATGAACGCCTATCGCTCTAAAGGCAGCGGAAGAGTTTCGGTCTTTACAATTACAAAGATGATAGGGAATATGGCGGCGGCGACGGTCGCAATAAGACACGGCTTTAAAGGCTCGAACTTCTGCGTTACGACGGCGTGCGCTTCGGGTACGCAGTCTATAGGAGAAGCGTTTAGAGCGATAAAGCACGGCTATCTTGACGCGGCTATAACGGGCGGCACGGAACATTCGGACATCGGCTTCTGCTATGCGTCGTTCAACAACATGAAAGCTATCACACGTTCAACGGACGTTGACAGAGCGTCGATACCCTTTGATGCGGAAAGAAGCGGATTTGTCCTCGGCGACGGCTGCGGGATACTTGTTCTCGAAGAATACGAACACGCAAAAGCAAGAGGCGCGGATATTTACGCGGAGATATGCGGATACGGCTCGACCTGCGACGCATATCATGAAACAAGCCCCGACCCCGACGGCTTGGGCGGCGCAAAGGCTATGGAGCTTGCGGTGGAAGAAGCGGGAATTCCGTTTGAACAGGTGAATTATATAAACGCCCACGGCACTTCTACGCACATGAACGACCTTACGGAAACAAAGGCAATAAAGCTCGCTTTCGGAGAACACGCGGGAAATATCGCGATAAATTCCACAAAGTCGATGACAGGTCATCTTCTCGGCGCGGCAGGCGGCGTTGAAGCGATAGTTACGGCGCTTTCCGTTAGATACGGGAAGATACACAAGACGCTCGGATATAAAGTTCCCGATCCCGAATGCGATCTCGACTATGTGACAGAGGGTGCGCGCGAACTGAAGATAACCGCGGCGCTGAGTAATTCTCTCGGTTTTGGCGGACATAACGGCTGTATCTGCCTTGTTCCTGCCGAATAAATTAAAAAGGAGAACGACGATGAATTTGAAAGACAAAGAAAAAGAGCCGACCGTTATAGAAGACACCGTAGAATGTATAGAGGCTCTGGCAAAGATAGTAAAGGAAAACGACCTTTCCAAGATCAAAATAAGCACGGAAGAACTGGATATAGTTATAGAGGGAAAGCGCCCTTATAAAGAAACGGCGCAGGCGGCTCCCGTTATGACGGGATATACCGCTCCCCAGGCGCAGCAGCCCGCCGCGCAGAATACAGCGGTTTCACAGTGCGAAAGCGGAAAGTTTATAAAGTCGAAGATAATCGGAACTTTCTACACCTCCCCCGCTCCCGAAAAGCCGCCGTTTGTAAGAGTAGGCGACACGATAAAAGAGGGCGACGTTGTGTGCATAATTGAAAGCATGAAGCTTATGAACGAGGTTCAGAGCGAATTTTCGGGAAGAGTTGCCGAGATATATGTAAACGACGGCGATACTGTAGAATTTGACCAGAAGATAATGAAGATAGAATAAGGTGAAAATATGACGCTTGATTTGGAACAGATAAAGGAAATCATCCCCCACCGCGACCCGTTTTTGCTCATTGACGAAGTAACGGAGCTTGAACCGGGCGTAAAGGTCACGGCAAAGAAATATCTGAAGCCCGACGAATACTGGTTTAAGGGGCATTTCCCCGGCCAGCCCGTAACTCCCGGAGTATTGATGATAGAAATGCTCGCTCAGGCGGGAGCGGTCTGCGCGCTGTCGCTGCCCGAAAACAAGGGGAAAATTGCGTTCTTTGCAGGGATAGACAAGGCGCGTTTTCGCGGACAGGTATTGCCGGGAGACACTCTTGAGCTGTCTGTGGAAATGACCGAAAAGAAAGGTCCGATAGGCTTTGGAAAAGCTATCGCAAAGGTAAACGGGAAAAAGGTGGTTACGGCGGAAATTTCCTTTGCCGTTTCAGACCCTAAGACCGAGTAAATACAATTGGAGCGAGAAGTAAATGTTTAACAAGATACTTATTGCAAACCGCGGCGAGATCGCGATAAGAATAATGAGAGCCTGCCGCGAGCTTGGGATAAAAACCGTTGCGGTTTATTCCACTGCGGACAAATTCGCGCTCCACGCGCAGATAGCGGACGAGGCTGTCTGCATAGGTCCCGCGCCGTCTAAGGACAGTTATTTGAACACAAAATCTATAATCGCCGCATGTGAAGCGACGGGAGCTAACGCTATTCACCCCGGGTTCGGATTTTTGTCGGAGAACGCAGATTTTGCGCGGCTTTGCGAGAAATGCGGGATAACCTTTATAGGTCCTACTCCGCAGGTCATGGACGAAATGGGCGACAAGGCGAACGCGCGTAAAACCATGATAGAAGCGGGAGTTCCCGTAATACCCGGCTCGGACGGTATTGTAAAAACTCTCGAAGAAGCATACGAGGTATGCGACAGGATAGGCTATCCCGTTATGGTAAAGGCTACGGCGGGCGGCGGCGGCAGAGGGATACGTCTTGTTGAAAACAAAAACGCTCTCGAAAGCAATTTCCTATCCGCAAGCGCCGAAGCGGAAGCCTGCTTCGGAAACGGCGGGCTTTATATCGAAAAGTTTGTCGTAAACCCGAGGCATATTGAAGTTCAGCTTCTTTGCGACAACTACGGAAACGTCGTACATCTCGGAGAGCGTGACTGTTCTCTTCAAAGGAGAAACCAGAAAGTTCTCGAAGAAAGCCCCAGCCCCATTATGACGGACGACCTCCGCAGGAGAATGGGCGAAGCGGCGGTCAGCGCGGCAAAGGTCAGCGGCTACAGAAACGCGGGGACGATAGAGTTTCTTGTTGACAAGGACAAGAATTTCTACTTTATGGAAATGAATACGCGTATTCAGGTCGAACACCCCGTGACAGAGTTTGTAACGGGCATTGACCTTGTAAAAGCGCAGATACGCATTGCCTCGGGCGAAAAACTTTGGTTTACGCAGGACGACGTTAAGCTCAGCGGTCACGCGATAGAGTGCCGCATAAACGCCGAAAACCCGAGAAGAAACTTCAGACCCTGCCCCGGACTTGTAAAGTCGATTCACGCTCCGGGCGGCTTTAATGTGAGAATAGACAGCGCCGTATACGCGGGATATGAGATACCGCCGTATTACGACAGTATGATAGCAAAGCTTATTGTAAAAGGCACTGACCGCGACGAGGCGATAATGAAAGCCCGCGTTGCGCTGGCGGAATTTGTCATAGACGGAATTGAAACGAACATTGATTTCCAGCTTGCGCTTTTGAAGAATGAAAATTTCGTGCGCGGGGATTTCGACAACGGATTTCTGAACCGCGTTGACATTATGAAGGAGTGAGCATAGTGGACATCGAAGAACTGTTCAAGGTAGTAAAGGCGCGTTTTACGGACGACAGCCACAACTCCCCCGACAAAAATGAAGTCAGGGACGTTGAGATACCGCAGGATCTGCTGTTTAAATGTCCGCGCTGTTCTAATGTTTTTTACAACGACGAGTTTGTAAACAACAGAAAAGTCTGCCCCAAGTGCAACTACCACGCGCGGCTTACATGGCAGGAACGCCTTGAAATGACGGCGGACGAGGGGAGCTTCATCCCCTTTGACGAAAATCTTCATTCTCTGAATCCCATAGGATTTCCGAGATATGAGGAAAAAGTGCAGAAGTGCGCGTCGGATTGTCATACCAACGAGGCTATCGTTACGGGAGAATGTACTATCCGCGGGTATCGATGCGTTATAGGCATAATGGACAGCCATTTTATGATGGCGAGCATGGGAAGCGTTGTCGGAGAAAAAATAACGCGCGCTTTTGAATATGCGACTCAAAAGAAACTGCCCGTGATTATGTTTACCGCTTCGGGCGGAGCAAGAATGCAGGAGGGCATAGTATCGCTCATGCAGATGGCAAAGACGAGCGGCGCGGTAAAGCTCCACAGCGACGCGGGGGGACTTTATATAGCGGTTATGACCGACCCGACGACGGGAGGAGTTACGGCGTCGTTTGCGAGCCTCGGAGATATAACTATTGCCGAGCCGAAAGTTCTTATAGGCTTTGCGGGAAGAAGAGTTATTGAGGACACCATTCGCCAGCGCCTGCCCGACGATTTTCAGTCGGCTGAGTTTCAGCAGGACTGCGGGTTTGTGGATATGATAGTCGAGCGCGGAATGATGAGGAGAAGGCTCTCAAACATATTAAAGCTTCACGGATTTCCCAAAGAGAGAGGGAACAAGCCCGTCAAGAACGAAGAATAAAAGGCTTTAAAAGGAGAAAATTATGAATAATTTATCCGCCTGGGAGCGAATGGAAATAGTTCACAATAAAAACCGCCCCACCGTAAACGACTATATCCCCGCAATTTTCACGAGGTTTATGGAGTTTCACGGCGACAGGCTTTTCGGCGACGACGCGGCTATAATCGGCGGCATAGGGTTTTTAAGCGACGTGCCTGTTACGGTATTGGCGCAGGTCAAGGGCAAAACTCTCGACGAAAACCGCCGCACGAATTTTTCAATGCCCCACCCCGAAGGCTATAGAAAGGCATTGAGACTGGCAAGGCAGGCGGAAAAATTCCACCGTCCCGTTATCTGCCTTGTGGATACGCCGGGTGCATACTGCGGGATAGAGGCTGAAAAACGCGGTCAGGGCGAAGCGATCGCGAAAAACCTTGCCGAATTTATGACGCTTAAAACGCCCGTTATCTCGGTAGTTTTGGGAGAAGGCGGAAGCGGCGGCGCTCTTGCGCTTGCGGTATGCGACGAGCTGGCGATGCTCTCAAACGCGCTTTATTCGGTTATCTCTCCGCGCGGCGCGGCGTCTATACTTTGGAAAGACGGCTCTAAAGAAAAAGAAGCTTGCGAGATACTGAAGATAACAGCTGAAGACCTTTCGCGCTTCGGAGTGTGCGACAAGATAATAAAAGAGCCCGACGGCGGCGCGCAGTCAAATCCCGAACAGACCGCAGACAGCATTTACGAGTATCTCGTGGACGCTGTAGCAAGGCTTAAAACCGTGCCGGCAGACAAGCTCACGGAAAACCGTTACAAAAAATTTAGAAAAATTGGTATGTTTACCGAATAATTTCAGTAATATTTACCAGCAATTTTTGTTAAATTGCTCTTGATTATTTTGTAAAGATGATTTATAATATAACTTGACAAAGCCAAGAAGTTTTTGGTAAAAATATTTTGGAGGATATAACAATGGAAATTTTTGAGAAAATAAGAGACATTATTGCAGACCAGCTTGATGTTGCCGATAAGGACAGCATTACTGAGGCTTCTGTAATAACAGACGACCTCGGAGCTGATTCGCTCGACGTAGTTGACCTTGTAATGGCTATTGAAGACGAGTTCTCGGTAGAGATTCCCGAGGACGAGGTTGAGAATATCAAGACCGTCGGCGATATTGTAAAGTATGTTGAGGATAAGCAGTAATAAGTTCTTAGCAGCAAAACAATTAAAGCGTCCTGTCTGTTTAGACGGGGCGCTTTTGTGTGTATAGACATTCCGGCCGGAGGCTGGAAACTGTTCAGAGCGGCGAACAACGTTAAAACCAAAACCACACAAAGGGCGGCGGCGCAAAAGTTTTTTGAAAGAGGAGTCCAGAGGGGAAAAATTTTTTTCAAAAAATTTTTCCCCTCTGGTCGCGGCGAAGCCGCGAAACGGCGCAAGCCAGCGCTAAAGGGTTTGGGGAAAACAAGAGTTTTCCCCAATTTTCCGTTTCAAATGCTTGCATTTGAAACGGAAAACCGCTGGAGGGGGAGCGGGGGAACCGGCAGGTTCCCTCCGCGGTTTGGTTTATCTACAGTGGAAAATGAGAGAAGCTCAAAATGGTTGTGCGCGTTTCAGTCAAAGCAACGTAACAAAAAGGCGCACTCCTTTTGGAAATGCGCCTTTTGTTTAAAACCACTCAATAATGAGAGAATATCATTCCCGCTCAAATGGGAGAATATCATTCCCGCTCCAAGGTAAATGCATTTCAAAGGTGGCTTCCCGCTCAAAACCTCTCCTAGGATTGCCTTTTCAAATGCTTGCATTTGAAAAGGCAATGCGGGGAAAACTCTTGTTTTCCCCGCACCCTTTAGCGCTTGCTGACGCGACGGGGGCGCTGCCCCCGTACCCCTGCCAGAGGGGAAAAATTTTTTGAAAAAAATTTTTCCCCTCTGGACTCCCCTTTCAAAAAACTTTCGTGTCGCCGCCCGTTGTGTGGCTTTGATTTTTACGTTGTTCGCCGCTCAAAACAGTTTCTAGCCTCTAGCTTCTAGCTTCTAGCTTCTAGCTGCGCTCCCCTTTCAAAAAACTTTCGTGTCGCCGCCCGTTAGGTTGTTTGAATGGAAAAGCGCTTCGCCGCTCGTAACAGTTTCTAGCCTCTAGCTTCTGGCAGCGTTATGCGCGAAGCGCATAACACGTCTAGCCTCTGTTTTATACATTTAGCGTAAATTTAAGTGTAATTGTTAGGAATTTTATTTAATATTGCTATTGAAAATATAATTAAAAAAGTATATAATAAATAATGTGTAGGAATTTTTAGTTTATTTTTTTGGAGCAAGATGAAAACTGTTTTAAGTTATTTACGCGATTATTTCAAACACGTTGATAAAATTCTTCCTTTGATATGTCTTGCGCTCACGCTGTTTGACCTGTATATAATGTACTCTATGACGCAGACGGGGTATATAAGCGACGGCGGCGTTAAACCGTTTATCAAGGAAAGCTTTTTCACAACGCAGGTCGCGGCGTCTGTTATCGGAATCACGGTTTGTTTTGTTGTAAGCCTTATAGACTATAGGTTCTTGTCGAAGATGTGGTTCGTTATGGCGCCTGTTGCGGTAATATTGCAGTTATTGCTGTTCACGCCGCTCGGAATACAGCGCGACGACGACGTTGCGTGGCTTGATTTCGGATTTATCACGATCCAGCCGTCGGAGATATTGAAGTTTGTGTTTATAATAACCCTTGCGACGCATATCTCAAAGGTCGGAGAAAACATAAATTCTCCAAAGCATCTGCTGCTTGTCTGCATACACGGGTTAGCGCCCGTAGCGCTTATTATGCTGCAAAAAGACGCAGGCTCGGCGCTTGTGTTTTTGTTCATTTTTATTTGTATGCTGTTTATGTCGGGCATTTCCTGGAAGTATCTTGTTGCGGGAATAGCAAGCATACCGCTGGTGGGTCTATTTGCGTGGAATTTCCTTATGGAAGATCATCACAAAACGCGTTTTCTTATCCTGTTCAACAAAGATATGCAGGAAGCAGAAAAGCTCGACAAGTTCTATCAGCAATACAACGGCACTATAGTTTTAGGCTCGGGGCAGCTTTCGGGTCTTGGCTTTAACCAAGAAAGCTATCACTATACCTCGGAGCTTTCAAACGACTTCATTTTCGCATATATCGGAATGACGCTCGGATTTATCGGTTGTATGGCGCTTGTGATAATGCTCGCACTCTTATGCCTGAAGCTGCTGTCAAACGCTTCGGGCGCGCAGACTAACCTCGGAAAGCTTATGTGCATAGGCGTTTTCGCAATGATATTCTTCCACTGCGTGATAAATATCGGAGTTGTGCTTTGCGTTGTACCCGTTATCGGAATTCCGCTTCCGTTTATAAGCAGAGGCGGTACGGCTATAATTATGGTGTATGTCTGTATAGGGCTTGTGCTTAGCGTTTCAGCTCATAGGGAAAAAGAAAAACATATGTTCTACTGAACACGCCCGTTTGACGCACAAACTAAATAGCGAATTGTCATAAAAATAAAAAATGCAAACTTAAAGGAGACATAACTATTATGCGCCCTATAGTAAAGAAGCTTGAAAATATCTATGAATGTCCCGAAAAGCAGATAAAGCGCTATGACGAGCTTAAAAAGGGATTTTCGGAATATTTCGGCGAACACGGTGAGCTAAGGTTTTTCTCTACTCCCGGAACGACCGAAATATGCGGAAACCACACCGAGCAGAACTGCGGAAAGGTTTTCGCGGCGGGAGTTGACCTTGATATAATCGCCGCGGTAGAAGCGACTGACGACGGGTTTATAACGATAAAGTCAGAGGGGCTGCCCGAGGACAAAATTGCTCTCGGCGACCTCGAAGTAAAGCCCGCCGACAAGAACTGCTCGTCGGGACTTATACGCGGGGTTCTGAAATATTTCACCAAGAAAAGATACAACATCGGCGGCTTTCGCGCTTATACGACCTCGACGCTTTTCAGAGGCTCGGGACTCGGCAGCGCGGCGGCGTTCGGAGTGCTGACGGGAATTATCCTCTCAAACCTGTTTAACGAGGGGGAGATCAGACCCGTGACGCTTGCGCTTGCGTCTAAATATGCCGAAGAAAACTATTTCCAAAGACCATGCGGGCTGACGAGGGCGGTTTCATGCGCGTCGGGCGGTTTTACTTCAATTGATTTCAAGGACATTGACGCGCCTATCGTCGAAAATATTCCCTGCGATTTTACGCAGTTTGAACATTCATTGTGCATTATCGAAATAAAGGAAGCGCCGAGGCTCGACCTTGCGGCATTGTACAAGCAGATAAGCGACGATATGCACGGGATAGCGGCTTATTTCGACTGCGAAAATCTGAGAGCGCTGTCGCTTAGCGACATAATGCTCAACATCACGGAGCTTCGCAGGCTGTTCGGCGACAGAGCCGTACTTAGAGCGATACACTTTTTCCGCGAAAACGACAGAGTGGAAAAAGTCGCTCATGCGCTTATAAACAACAAGTTTGAGGACTTCTTATCGTCCGTCCGCGAAAGCGGAGATTCGTCGTTTAAATATCTCCAGGACGTCTACTCCCCCGACGACATTTCCCGCCAGCCGCTTTCTATCGCATTGCAGGCTGCGGAAATAACGCTTCATAGGCGCGGGACTTGCAGAGTTCACGGAGGAGGATTTGAGGGTACTATTCAGGCTATAGTGCCGTTCGATGATATAAAGCAGTTCAGAATGAACATCGACAGGATATTCGGAAACGGAGCGTGTCATTTTATGACAGTGCGCGGAATAGGAACGTGCGAGGTAGATTTAGGGTAAAAATAATTGTGCCAAGAGAAACTCTTGACACAAAAGTATATCATTCGGCAATATAATTGCTCATTTGCTTTATCAGCGCGTTTTCTACAAGCGCGTCAATAAGCACGCCGTTTTCGGTATATTCCTCGGAAAAGACTTTTCCGTTCTGACGTATCTGCGCGGACAAGCCCGCCTTTTCATAAGGCAAGAGCAGCTTCATTCTGCGCGAGGTCTGAGGAAGATTTCGGGAAATTGCCAGCATAAGTTCGGGGATCCCCTCGTTTTTAAGCGCGGATATTTTTACCGTGCTTTCATCGGTCGGAAGCTCCTCGCTTATTTTATCGCATTTATTTAAGACGGTTACGACGGGTATTTCCGCCGCGCCGAGTTCTGCAAGGGTTTTAAGAGTTACTTCGGCTTTTTCGGCGGCTTCGGGGTCGGAAGCGTCGCAGACGTGAATGATAATATCGGCGCTTGCGGCTTCTTCAAGCGTGGACTTAAACGCTTCCACAAGGTTGTGAGGAAGTCTGCGGATAAGCCCTACGGTATCTATAAGCACAAGATTTCGCCCATCGGGAAGTTCTACCGAACGGGCGGTCGGGTCGAGGGTCGCAAAGAGCTTGTCTTCCGCAAGAACTCCCGCTCCCGTGAGGAGATTTAACAGCGTGGATTTTCCCGCGTTTGTATAACCGACAACGGCGCCTACTTGGACATTGTCTTTCTTTCTGCGCGAACGCGCAAGACCGCGCCGCTTTTCAAGCTCGCGAAGTTCTTCGGAAAGCTTGTCTATGCGCCTGCGGATATGACGGCGGTCGGTTTCGAGCTGGGTTTCTCCCGGACCGCGCGTGCCAATGCCTCCGCCTAAACGCGAAAGGCTCGCGCCTAATCCCATAAGCCTCGGCAGACGGTATTTGAGCTGGGCAAGCTCGACCTGAAGTTTTCCCTCTGCGGAAACCGCGCGTCCTGCGAAAATATCGAGGATAAGCATTGTGCGGTCGATAACTCGGACTTCCGCCGCGTCCTCTATGTTTCTTATCTGCGAAGCGGTAAGCTCGCAGTCGAATATAAGAAGTTCGGCGGAATACAGCCTGCAAAGCTCGGAGATCTCGCTTAGTTTTCCCTCTCCGACGACGGTTGCCGATTCATATGCTTCGCGCTTTTGTATAACGCGCGCCGTTTCTTCCGCGCCTGCTGTTTTAGCAAGTTCGGAAAGTTCGTCTAATGATATATCGCAGTCGTATTCACCCGTATCTACGGAAACAAGAATTGCTTTTTCGGGCATTTTGTTCTCCTTTGTTCTGAAAATAACGGCTTCAGAAGAAGCCCTTAAAACAGATTATATCAGATTTTAAACGCCTTGTCAAGTTTTCGTATTACCTTAAAGCTCATAAGGCGGGCTTTAGAAAGGACAAACTATGAAATTCAAGAGATTTGACGTGCTTATTGTCGGCACGGGAATTTCGGGCATCTATGCGGCGCTTAACCTCGATCCCGAGCTTAAAGTGCTTATGCTGTCGAAAAAAGAGCTTTCGCTTTGCAACTCGGCGCTTGCGCAGGGCGGCGTTGCGGCGGTTATGGACAGCAAGAACGATGATTTCGAGCTGCACATAAAAGACACGCTTATTGCGGGACAGTATAAAAACAACCTCGACAATGTAAAGATACTTGTCGAGCAAGGTCCGCGCGATGTTGAAAGGCTCGTGGAAAAATACGGAGTGGATTTCGACAGAAACGACGACGGATCGCTGGCGCTGACGCTTGAGGGCGGACATTCGCGCAGGAGAATTGCACATCACAAAGACACGACGGGAAAGGAAATCGAAACGTGTCTTATTGCGCAGGTTGAAAAGCTGAAGAATGTTACCGTTATAAATCACTCGGTGTTGTGCAGACTTGAAAAGGACAACGGGTTGTTCTTTGCGGACGTGTTCACCGAAAACGACTCTCACGAATATTACTGCTCGAATTTTGTAATTATGGCGACAGGCGGAATAGGCAGAGTGTATAAATATACGACAAACTCCGAAATAGCCACGGGCGACGGAATAGCTCTGGCTCACGACCTCGGCGCAAAGATAAAGAATTTAAGCTATGTTCAGTTTCACCCGACCGCTTTTGCCGACAAGAAAAACAACGAGTGCTTTCTTGTGTCCGAGGCGGTGCGCGGAGAGGGAGCGTATCTCTTAAACTGCAACAAAGAGCGCTTTATGCCCGCGTATGAACCCGAAAGAAAAGAGCTTGCGCCGAGAGACGTTGTTTCAAAATGCATTATGGAAGAACAGAAGAAAACAGGCTCCGACGAATTCTGGCTCGACATTTCGTATAAAGACGCGGATTTCATCAAAAACCGCTTTCCGATGATATATGAAAACGTCCTTGAAAAAGGCTACGACATGACAAAAGAGCCTATACCGATATATCCCTGCCAGCACTATCTTATGGGCGGGATAAATGTAGACGGAAAAGGCGCGACAAATGTCGAGGGACTGTATTCCGCGGGAGAATGTTCGCACACGGGCGTTCACGGGAAAAACAGGCTTGCGTCAAACTCTCTGCTTGAGGCGCTTGTTTTTTCAAGACTTATCGCCGAGGATATAAACTCAAAAGATATTTCACAAAAACAGCCCGAAGCGGAATATCCCATGAGCGAACCTAAAGGAAAGCCTCTCGCAAACAAAGCGGAAATTCAGGACGAGATACGCTCTATAATGCAGAAAGCATATTTTGTCTATCCCGATTATGACGAGGTCGAAAAAGGTCTTAAAAGGATAAAAGAGATAAAAGACGACCTCGAAAACGGCGGATATGAAATAAACGCGGATCATACCGAAACAAGGTCTTTAGCGGTGGTTGCTTTTATAATCCTCAGTGAAATTTGGGAAAGGAGAAACGAAGAATGATACTCCTGCCGTTTTATGTTGACGACCTTATTAAAACAGCGCTCAATGAAGATATAAACTACATCGACAGCACCGCAGATCTTCTTATTGACGAAAATTCAATTTCAAGCGCGTACTTTATGGCAAAGGCTGACGGAGTGCTTGCGGGAATTGAAATTGCGCTGAGAGTGTTTACGATTTTAGACCCCGATATGAAAATGACAGTGTATAAAAAAGACGGGGACAAGATAAAAAAAGGCGAGGTCATCGCGGACTTCTGCGGTCACACGCGCCTTATGCTCAAAGCCGAAAGAACAGCGCTCAACATTCTACAGCATATGAGCGGGATTGCGACCTATACGAACAAGTGCGTTGAGGCTGTAAAAGGCACAAAAGCGTCGATTACGGATACGCGAAAGACGCTTCCGGGGCTAAGGGCGCTTCAGAAATACTCGGTGACGGTAGGCGGCGGCAGAAATCACCGCTATAATCTGACGGACGCGGCAATGCTAAAGGACAATCATATTGACGCATACGGCGGCATAATTCCCGCGGTAGAAGCGCTCCGCAAAAAGGCGGGACATATGCTGCAGATCGAAGTTGAAACAAGGAATATTGAAGAAGTAAAAGAAGCGCTGGAGTGCAATGTAAACGTGATAATGCTCGACAATATGAGCGCCGAACAGATGAAAGAAGCTGTAGAGCTTATAAACGGGCGGGCAAAGACCGAGGCATCGGGAAACGTTACGCTTGAAAACATTCGCGAGGTCGCCGAGACGGGGGTTGATATAATCAGCCTTGGCGCGCTTACGCATAGCGTTTCGGCGTTTGATATTTCAATGAAGTGGAAATAATAACAACTTTAAAAAGACAAATTCAGACTGTAGAGAAAGCCCCAGATACCGCATTGAACGCTTCGCGTACAACGCTGAAGCGTTACTGCAACTAGCCTTTGTGGCTGTTCGCATTATGCGCTACGCGCAAAACGCTGTGACGCTGACGAAGTAGATGGGGCTTTATTTACAGTCTGAAAATAACGGAGGATATTATGGCGGACGAGATTTTATACAGATATGACACTCAGCTTCTGATCGACGGAGAGAACATTGACGAGGACGAGCTTGACAGCTATATCCGTGAGCATTTTGTGGGCGACAGCCTGCTTGTTATAGCAGACGAGGATACGGCGAAAATTCACTTTCACACAAACGAGCCGTGGAAGATTCTCGAATATTGCAGAACGCTCGGCGAGATCTACGATATTGTCGTGGAGGATATGGTGAGACAAAGCCGAGGGGATAAAGGATAAGGAATAAGGGATAAGAAGTACGGAGCAAAGCTGTTCCGAGCGGCGAACAACGTTTAACATCAAAACCGCATTTCAGGCGGCGGCGTAAAAGTTTTTTGAAAAGGGAGTCCAGAGGGGAAAATTTTTTTCAAAAAATTTTTCCCCTCTGGCGGGGGCATGGGGGCAGCGCCCCCATCGCGTCAGCAAGCGCATCAGGTTAAATGCCTGCGGCATTGAACCTGGGGTGCGGGGAAAACAAGAGTTTTCCCTTCTAGAGGTAAGAGGTTAGAGGTAAGAGGTAAGAAGTCAAAGGTAGTTTTGGAGATAAAGTTATTTGAAGTTCAGAGAAAGAAGCTAGAAGCTAGAATTTGAAGTGAAAAAGTTGTTTTCCGCTTAAATCAAATTCTAGTTTCTAGCCTCTTATTTTTAATTATCAAAAAACTATTATTTTCAAAATCTCCCCGAAAATCTTACCTCTTACATCTTACATCTAACCTCTAGCAGGACAGTGCGAATGAGCTTTATTGAAAGAAATAACATTTGACAAGAACCACAAAAAGGCTTTTACAAAAAAATGGGCAAGAACCGAAGTTCTTGCCTCTTTCTTCTCGATAATTACATAACCTCGTGCTTTACGCGAGCCTTTTCCTCGGCGCGCTTCGCGTTGTTGAAACGGTCGAGAGTTCCAACGAGATAACCCGTTATTCTGCGGATACGCTGGAAAGGAACATCCGCAAAGCTGTACTTTGCGTTTACGTAGCCGCCGTCAAGCTCAAGCTCAATGGCTCTGAGCGTTTTTTCGGGATATTTCTCCCTGGCTTCGTTGATGTAATACTGAACCTCAGCTTCTGAAAGGCTTCCGCCCATAACGTTAATATCAATCATTTTTATCAATCTCCTATCAATATTTTTGGGGTGTGATTAGAGTATAACACAATATCTTGTATATGTCAATTAGCATTTTACACAATTTTTAGATAATTTTTTTGTACAAGCTTCAGACAACGACCTTGTTCTTTCCGCTGTTTTTCCCCTCGTAAAGACGCTTGTCTGCAACCGAGATAAGCATATCCATATATGTGGAAGACTGAGCGCCCGAATTTATTTGAAGCTCTGTATAATTTACAAGTCCGAATGTCATACTTACATTGATGTTTTCTTCGTCATAAACAAGACCTAGCTTGTTTATGTGAGATCTTATTTTTTCGGTGCGGGCGAGACAGTCGTTTCTTGTGCCTATAAGTATCATCAGAATTTCCTCGCCGCCCCAGCGCACCGCTATGTCTCCCTCTCTGACTTCATCGAGAAATACCTTTGCGACATTTTTCAGCACCACGTCTCCGCAGTCGTGACCGTAGGTGTCGTTTATCTTTTTGAAATCGTCAATGTCCCCCATTATCACGCAGAAGCTCTCTTCTTTCTGCATGAGATCGTCAAAATAGCTCCATAAGGCATGACGGTTATAAAGTCCCGTGAGCGAGTCATGCTCGGCTATGTATTCAAGCTCTTCGTTCTTTTTGCCGAGTTCTCTTATCAGCCCGGAGATCTCCGCGCAGAACATCAGCGTAAATGCGCACAAGCAGACCATCGCAAAGAAAATATTTACGGTTTTCATTATGATCGTCCCCGTAACATTCAGGGTGTGAATATTCATCAGCTCATAGAACGGACCGAAAATATTGTCGAAAACAACACTTATTATCAGCAGAATGACCGACGCGGACGTAAACAGAACGATCTGCTTTCTGAATTTTTCCCTGCTCCCGTAAAAGAACAGGCAATATGCCGCGATGGGAATTGTCAGCAGATAGTAAACGTAAAATCCGACGTCTACTCCCAGAAACAGCGTGCAGAGAAAAGCATGTACGACTATTTCGGAATAAATAGCGTTTATCCAATTGTCTGCGTGCTCGGATACAGTGCCTTTGTCGCAGGCAGCCGCGCAGCATATGTACAGCGTCACGCTCAAAACATTAAATCCCGCCAGCAAAAAATAACTAAGCGAAGCAAACTCTATCAGAAAGGTCAGATGCGTCACGGCGCAGCAAATGCAGATGAGCCTGAATTTATTATCGACAGAAAATTTTGACGCATCAAATTTCATCTCTTTCGCTCCCTCTTTAAATAATTTGCAGATATTTACTGATAACTAACATATATCTGCCCAAAACATTATAATCCCGAATATTAAAAATGTGATTTATTTCTTTCTCACAATAGGAATAATTTTACAGTTTACTTGTAAAATTAAACAAGCATACACCTTTTAATGATTATACCACAAACCGCGGAGAAAATCAACCGTTTTTTATGACATCTACACAACTTATTGTAAAAAAAATTTTAATGACACAACATTGAGTAATTTTTGTCCTTTTGGTATTGACAAATTATTTTTTTTATGGTAATATAAGTTTATCCAAAAAATATAAATCAGGAGGTTTTTTGTTATGAAATATGTATGCCCTGTTTGCGGATACGTTTATATAGGCGAGTCCGCGCCCGAGAAATGCCCTCAGTGCGGCGTTCCCGGAAGCAAGTTTAAGGTTATGGAAGAGGACAACAAGCTCGTATTTGCCTGCGAACATGAAGTAGGTATCATCGAAGGCGTTCCCGAGGAAATAGTTGAGGGTCTTCGCGCTAACTTCACGGGCGAATGCACCGAAGTCGGAATGTATCTCGCTATGGCAAGAGCCGCTTTCAGAGAGGGTTATGCCGAGGTCGGTATGTACTATGAAAAGGCTGCTTATGAAGAGGCTGAACACGCGGCTAAGTTCGCGGAGATGCTCGGAGAGGTAGTTTCCGCTTCCACAAAGGAAAACCTCACAAAGCGCGTTGCCGCTGAACACGGCGCTACAGAGGGAAAACTTGACCTCGCGAAAAAGGCTAAGGCTGCTAACCTCGACGCTATCCACGACACCGTTCACGAGATGGCTAAAGACGAGGCTCGCCACGGAAAAGCATTTGAGGGACTGCTCAACCGCTATTTCAAGTAATTTTATCGGAGGAAAATATTATGGAAAAACACGTTTGCCCTTGCGGGTATGTTTATGATCCCGCTGTAGGCGATCCCGACGGCGGTATCGCTCCCGGAACAAAGTGGGAGGATATTCCCGACGACTGGGTTTGCCCCGTTTGCGGACTTGGTAAAGACGCATTTGAAACCGAATAATACAACTTTGGGTTGCTAAAAAAACGGACTGCTTTTCGGCAGTCCGTTTTTCGGTATACAGGGTGCAGTATACAGTATCGTATCAGCGGGATAAGCCAAACAGCCCCTTTAATTTTTATGAATTGAATTAAACAAAAACTCGCTGATACCGGTGCTTAAGCCCGGTACATACTGATAGAGAAGAATAAACACAAAAACCATCGCCGCGCAGACTAAATATATGATCCCCTGAACTATCCTGCGGTTTGCGATATTAAAGATACCGACCGTAAGACCGAAAAGCGGAATGAGTATCGACGCCAGACACAGCACGAGGCTTACCTTTGAATACTGGTGCTTTTCCCTTTCCTGTTTGCAAGCCTTGCAAACTCCGTTTTCCATCAATTCTCCGCAATATCTGCAATACATTTTTCATTCCTCCGTTAATGATAGCCGCTGACAGATTCCAACCATTTTTCTAAAAGATCTAACAGATATTTCATTATTTTAATAAAAGCGTCAAACATGAAATTAACAAAAGGGTTGTCTTCATTTACAACAGCGTCTAAAAATACATTCATCATTATAATTGAGTATATAGTAATAGCTATATTCACAACCACATGTGAAATACATGCCGCAAGAATGTATGGCTTATATGGCTTTCCGTTGTTTGAAAGATAGTTTATAAGCCCGTATACAAAGCCGAATATCGGAAACAAAATGCTTAGAACCATAAACAAAACGTTGAGATTATCTTTAGACGGCAATACAGGCGCTCCGCAATATGCGCAGAACGAAGCGTTTTCCTCCAGCTCCTTGCCGCAATTTTCGCAATACATTGTTCTTCACCTCAATGTTATTGTATCACAAAAAAGCTCTCATGTCAATAAAAAAAGACCGACGTTATAAAACACCGGTCAGATTGTATAAAAAACTATTTGTGGTTCTTTTCAAACATCGTTTTTCTCAATAACACACTCTTGCCCTATCCCCCTACCCCCTTCCCCGAAGGGGAAGGGGGAGAGTTCGGGGTGCTGGCGCACCCTGCGACCCGCCTCGGGGGCTGCCGCCCCCGAACCCCGCTTGTTAGGCGGTTTGAACGAAAAAGTGCTTTGCCGCTCAAAACAGCTTCTAGCCTCCTGCTTCTTTCTCCGAACTTCAAACAACTTTACCTACAAAACAACCTTTGACGACTTCTTACCTCTTACCTCTTATTTCTTACCTCTAAAAAAGACCGGTGTTATAAAACACCGGTCGCAGACTGTATATAAAGCCTAATCAGCGTTGTATGGTTATTCACCAAAGGCAGACAATGAGTACACTGTCAACAGGGG